>CBFHZD010000001.1:0-486850 GCA_965660305.1 Flavobacteriales bacterium
TATCGAAAGCGGATGCAAATGTAATACCTTTTATTTAACCTCCAAAGTTTTTGCAAACTTTTTTAATCTTTTTTTCTTAGATACTAACCTTAGCATGTTTAGAACTTTCTGCCCTCTTGTCGAAAGCGGATGCAAATCTAACACCTTTTATTTAACCTCCAAAGTTTATACTAACTTTTTTAATCTTTTTTCTGATGTTTCAACTTATCGTTGTTTAGAACTATTCCACCATTTCTTTTTAAGCGGATGCAAATCTAAAACTTTTTATCCCCATTATCCTAAATAATATCAAAGTAATTTTAATCTTTTTTACTAATCCCTTTAAACCAACATCTTAAATCATGGATTACTCACCGAAACAACCTGTGTAGAGCCGTTTACAACTCTATGACCTTCCAAAATAAAATGAGTGATGTATTCAGAAATATCTTTCGTGCTCGTAGGTGAGGTAAATTCTGGAAATGCCTTTGATAGCATATCTGTATTAACACTTCCAAGAGCCAGACAGTTTACTCGAATTCCGTCCTCTCGAAAATCCTCTGCCAAACATTCACTTAAAATGGACAATGCTCCTTTACTAGAACTATAAACAGATAGACCTGGAAACTTAACACTGCCCGTAACACCTCCTACACTTCCAATGTTCAATATATGAGGTAAGTCTGATTTCGTGAGCTTAGGGTGGAAATACTGGATTAACCTGATGACAGATGTATAATTCAACTTAAACACCGAATTGATTTCATCTTCGGAAATAGACAGAAAAGATTTATTAAGAAGTTTTCCTGCATTGTTCACTAACCTATCAATTACTGTAATCCTTCCAAACACATCATCTAATTGATTGAATGAAAAATCTTCCAAATCTATTGGAACAATTATAATTTCTCCATCTCCAAGGTTTTGAGCAATTAATTCCTCTAACTTGTCTTTTCTTCTCGCTAAAGCATAAACAGTATGTCCCTGAGAAGCCAAATGCAGGGAAGTTTGAAAACCAATTCCGGAACTTGCCCCTGTTACAACTATTCTTAAAGGTTTAATCATCAAAACTAACTTTTAATACAGAAGATGTTGGTATTGTTTGACAAGTCAGGACGTAACCATCCTCAACCTCTTGTTCGGTAAGCGCATAGTTTATTTTCATTTTGGCAGAACCTTCCATAACCTTTGCTCTACAAGTACAACAAACCCCACCCTTACATGAATAAGGAAGATCTAATCCTTGTTCAATTCCTTCATCGAGAATTGACTCAGATCCTTCAATTTTATATACATATTCAAAATCATCGTCATCAATGGTAATTGTGATATTGGATTCTGTGATATCAGTTTCAATCTCTTCCATATTATCTGAACCTGAGGTAGTAAATAGTTCAAATTTAATTTTTGATTCTTCAACCCCGTGAGAACCTAAAAAATCTTTGATATCTAGAATCATAGCTTCAGGACCACATGAAAAGAACTGAGCTGAGTCAAGGTTCAGAACACCCTTTTGTTTTATTAATTCTAAACTTTCTTTGGTCATTCGACCCTCAAACAAAGCTCCCTCGGATTTTTCTCTGGTGTATGTATTATACACAGTTAAGTTTTCTGAAGACAGAGCATCAATTTCCTGCTGAAAAATTGTACTTTCCTTTGTTTTATTGACATAAAATAAATCTACCGTTGAATTCTCCTCCGTTTTCAAGATAGCTTTAAGAATAGAAAAAATAGGAGTAATTCCACTACCTGCTGCAAATAAAGTATAGTGATTCTTGTTAGCTGAATTAAGTTCGGGAACAAACTGACCCTGTGGCGCCATCACTTCAATCGTATCGCCCTCGGCTAAATGATCGTTGGCATAGGTCGAAAAAACTCCATTCTCCACTTTTTTCACCAAAACAGCCAATTCATTTTCATAAGGAGCTTTCCAAATTGAATAAGCACGTTGCACAGATTCACCCTTTATTTCTTTCTTTAAGGTTATGTACTGACCTTCTTTGAAAGAAAATGTACTAACTAAGTCTTCGGGCACAGCAAATTTAATGGAAACTGATTCGCTTGTGGTTCTTTTTATCTCGGCCACTTTTAGTGGAAAAAAATTATTCATTCTTATCTGGTTTAATTGGTGTTTATCTTATTCTATTATTACAAATTTGACTTTACTTTTAATGTATCAATTTGTATCTTTGGTTTTGAAATGTAAAGTAAATTATTGAATGCAAATCTAATCATTGATTTTATTTAATTCAACAATAGTTTTAACTATATGATTTACATAGTTTTAAAAAAAATAAATTCACTAAAAAACTAATTTTTATGAGTATGACAGAAGAAGCAACAATGACCGGACAAGAATTATTCGATTATAAAATAGAGAATGATTTGAAAATTGAACCGAAAGATTGGATGCCGGACGATTACCGAAAGCATCTGCAGAGACAAATGTCTCAACATGCACATTCAGAGGTAATTGGTATGCAGCCAGAAGGGAATTGGATTCTTCGAGCTCCATCACTGAGAGCAAAAGTAATTCTTTTGGCGAAGGTACAAGATGAAGCAGGTCATGGTCAGTATTTGTATTCCTCAGCGGAAACTCTGGGAAAAACTAGAGATGAATTTATCCATGAATTACAAAGTGGAAAAGCGAAATATTCGAGTATTTTTAACTACCCAACCCTTTCTTGGGCGGACATGGGTGCTGTCGGCTGGCTAGTAGATGGTGCTGCTATAGTTAATCAAGTTTCATTACAGAGAACATCTTACGGACCATACTCTAGAGCCATGGTGAAAATTTGTAAAGAAGAAAGTTTCCACCAGAGACAAGGTTACGAAATTATGGCACAAATGGCACAGGGAACTCCTGAGCAGAAAGAAATGGCTCAAGATGCTCTAAACCGATTTTGGTGGCCTTCTATTATGATGTTTGGTCCACATGACGGAGATTCTCCAAGGTCGGGTAATGCCATGAAATGGAAAATAAAAAGAGAAACGAATGATGATTTGCGTCAACAATTCATCGATAAAACTGTAGGGCAAGCAGAAGTAATTGGGCTTACCATTCCTGATCCAGATTTGAAATGGAACGAAGAAAGAGGTCATTATGATTTCGGTAAAATGAATTGGGATGAGTTTTGGGATGTTGTGAACGGAAATGGACCATGCAACAAGCAAAGATTACAACATCACATAAACGCACATGAAAACGGAAGTTGGGTAAGAAAAGCGGCTAATGCCTATGCTGAGAAGAATGGATAATTTAACTGTTAGCAGAAAAACAATAAGAATTCTTAAAATAAATAAAACAAAGAGAATAGATTTGATTCTCGAGTTAGTATAACTACTATAAAAAACGAAGACAATGAGTGAAGATAACCAAGGGCAAGTATGGGAAGTATTTGTGCAGGCGAAGCCAGGATTGGCACATAAACATGTTGGAAACATACAAGCAATGGGTAAAGAAATGGCTCTTCAAAATGCACGTGATATGTATGTAAGAAGAAAAGAGGGCATTAGTATCTGGGTAGTGAAAATGGAAAATATTGTTGCTTCCTCTCCAGAAGAAATTGGGTCGTTTTTTGATCCTATGGATGACAAAGCATACAGACAGGCTACCTATTATAAGATGCCTGAAGGCGCAAAGCATATTTAACACAAAAATTCACTTCGATAAAATTCGAATAAAATCAGGGAAACGAAACGACTCTGATTTTTTAAACTCTTATATAATGACTGAAAACGAAAAAGTAATTCAATTCCTTTATCGACTTGGCGACAATACTCTTATCTATGGACAAAGGTTAGCTGAATGGTGTTCTAACGGACCAACTCTGGAGGAAGACGTGGCCCTAACTAACATTTCGCTCGATAATTTTGGACAAACTAGGGCTATATTTTCTCACATTGCTGAATTAGAAAACAATGGAAAAACAGAGGATGATTATGCCTTTAAAAGAAATGAAAGAGAATTTTATAATGCTTTGATCGTTGAAAGACCGAATGGTCATTTCGGAGATACCATAGCCCGAGGATTTCTTTTTGATGCTTTTCAACTGCACTTTTATCAAGAATTATGCAAAAGTAACAACGAATTTTTAGCAGGCTTGGCAGCTAAATCCCTCAAGGAAGTTCAGTATCATGTAAGACATTCTGGTGAGTGGGTTGTGAGATTAGGTGATGGAACTGAAGAGAGTAAAGAGAAAATCCAGCAGTCCATGAATCAAATGTGGGAATACACCGGAGATATGTTTGCCACAAACGAAACCATTGACTCACTTACCAAAGCAGGAATTGCCCCAGACTACAAAGTGATTTTTGACAAATGGACGAAAACGGTGGAAGAAGTTCTTTACAGAGCGACTCTTACTAAGCCAGAAGATTGTTACATGCAAAAAGGTAGTCTAACAGGATTACACTCGGAATTTCTTGGTCATCTCTTGGGAGATATGCAGTATTTGCAACGTGCATATCCGGATGCCAATTGGTAAAACCCAGCTACAAGTTAAAATCAAGGCATGAAAAAGGAGATTAGAAAAACCACAGCTTGAATCTATGAAACGAAAAATTGTGTTAATCTCTCTGTTATTTTGGATCGGAGTATCTTGTAAAAAGGATAGAAAAGCAATAGTTCCGGAGTATCAAGAAGATGTATTTCATAAACCTTTACATAAGTTGAACGGTGAAATACAAATACAATTTTTTAGCTACCACCAATACGGCACCCATTATATCATTTCAGATTCTACCTATTATGCTCTGAAAAGTACCAGCCACAATTTAGATGATTACGTAGGAATTGACACAACTTTAATTGGAAAACAAATTCCTGGTTACCCTTTAAATCCTGGAACAGATCCAGACTACATAGAAGTAATAGATTTTGAATAACATGAACAACACCTCTAACATAAAACTAACCAAAGACGAAATTTGGGCAATTTTGGATACCATTCCCGATCCTGAAGTACCCGCTATTACGATTGTTGAATTAGGGGTGGTTCGTAAAGTAACCATCGATGGAGATGAAGTCACAGTTTTTATTACTCCTACCTATAGCGGTTGCCCAGCAACAGAAAGATTCAAACAGGATATTAAAGACTTTCTGAAAATAAACGGAGTAGATAAAGTAAACCTTGTGATGCAATATTCTCCTGCTTGGACAACTAATTGGTTAACGGAAGAGGCTAAAGAAAAACTAAGAGTGTACGGAATTGCGCCACCTATTGATGGAACTGAAGACAAAGGGTTTCTTTTTCAGAGTGGGCCCAAAGTTGTTCCTTGTGTGAAATGCAATTCTGACAATACCGAACTAAGCAGTCAATTCGGATCTACGGCTTGTAAAGCGCTATACAAATGTAACGATTGCCTAGAACCCTTTGAATATTTCAAATGCATTTAATTTGATTCTGATTCATCTATCCAAGAATTATCAATTACCTCATAATCCACCTCACTTTTATTTTTGGTCCACTTCTTATTAAGGTAAAAATAGACCAACCAAACTGTGACTCCACCAAGAAGGTAACCAATTATTTCTAGAACAAAAAGGTTCAGGTTTTCCAAATCAAATCCTGTGAATGCCAGGATTAATCCAAGTAAAAAAGAGAGGGAGAACAACCCTATCAAGAATACCACAATTCCTAAAACAGCAAAAGCAGTCGGATTTTTTTTGTGTCTTTCAGCTAATCTTTTGAAAAGAATGCCAACATAAACAAGAACAAGAATAATTAACAACATACTCAAAGTGTTTTTTAGATTAAATAAAAATGCAAACTATTTAATTGATTTCGAAACTATTTGCAAAATAAAACCAGATGAGCTCTTCATTTTAATCTTGTTTTTGTAAATTGATTCTTCTATTTATTCAAGGAAAATCAATTGGAAAACTTAAAAAACTTTATCGTTTATAAATCCTCGGCAGGTTCGGGAAAAACTTACACCCTAGTGCGTGAGTTTTTGAGGATTGTAATCGAATCGGAAGATACTACTCGATACAGAAACATACTAGCCATTACCTTTACAAACAAGGCAGCAGCGGAGATGAAGGAAAGAGTGTTGGATAATTTAAAAGAACTATCAGAGGAAATAGACTCTGGCTTATTACTGGATTATGCCAAGGAATTTGGGATGAAAAAGGAGGTAATTAAGGCCAAGGCAAAAAGAATATTGCAATCGGTGTTGCACAATTACAGTGATCTAAAAATTCTGACAATTGACAAGTTCACCCATCGCATCATAAGAGCTTTTGCAAAAGACTTAAATCTGAGCGCAGATTTTGAAATTGAAATGGATTCTGACGGAATTTTAAAAGAATCTATTGATTTACTCATTTCTAAAGCTGGACAAGACGCACAACTTTCTAGTGTATTATTGGAATACTTGAACAGTAAAATTGAGGATGAAAAGAATTGGAAAATAGAGGATGACCTGTTCAATTTTGCCAAAGAACTATTGAAAGAAGACAACGACTATTTCTTGGAGTCTTTGAAAAAAATGGAAAATACTGAACTGCTAAAGGCCAAAAAATTTGTTCTAGGTCGAAAAAAAGAATTGGAATCGGAGGTAACTGCAGCAGCACAATCCTTTCTTGATTTACTGAAGAAAAATGGTATTGAATCCACTGATTTTTCTGGACAAACAATATTTAACTTTTATAAGAAAATAAGCGAAGGAGAGTTTTCTAACCTAATTAAACCATTTCCAAAGAGGTTAACAGATGCCTTGGAAGAGGACAAGTGGCTGGTTGGAAAAGCAAGTGGAACGGCAAAAGCAAATATTGAAGGAATTCAAGAAGAACTAAAGGAAATTCATGGGCGGATAACCTCTGTTGCGGGTGACTTTTTTCTATTCAGGCTTTTGGCCGAGAACAGCTACAATGTATTTCTTATTAAGGAGATAGCGGAATCTATCCAATCTATAAAGGAGGAAGGAAATTTATTAATGATTTCTGATTTCAACAAACTCATTAGTACAGAAATAAAAAATCAAATTGCGCCTTACATTTACGAAAAAATAGGTGAACGATACAAAAACATCATGATTGATGAGTTTCAGGATACGAGTGTAATGCAGTGGCACAACCTCATTCCGCTAATTGACAATTCACTTTCTGTGGGTCAAAAGACTTTACTTGTGGGAGATGCCAAGCAAGCAATATACAGATTTAGAGGTGGGAAAGTAGAGCAATTTGTCTCCCTACCAAACATCATCGACAAAAAAGATGATGAGTTATTAGAAGAAAGAGAATTGGCTCTCATAAACAACCACAGACCGGAAAATCTAAAAACCAATTACCGTTCTCATGAACAAGTGATTGAGTTTAATAATTGGTTTTTTGAGGGTTTGAAAAAGTTCTTACCTGAAAGCAGTCAGAAAATATATGACTCTCATGCACAGCTACCCAATAAAAAAAATGAGGGTATGGTGGAAATATCCTTTATAGAAGCAGAAAAAGAAGAACAAGAGGAGCTGAACCTGGAGGAAATAAAATCTAAAATTGAGGAATGCAAGGCTGATGGGTTTAAGCTGAAAGATATTTCGATATTGGTTGGAAAAAACAAAGCGGGAACCAAAGTTTCTAATTATTTAATCGAAAACGGATATGAAGTATTAACCAGCGAAAGTCTTTTGATTGCCGAAGATCCTGATGTAAAACTGGTTTCAAATTTTCTGAGGTATATTCAAAACAACCAAGATAACAAAGCAAAAGTAGAGGTAATCAAATACTTTTTTGAAAACGACACTTACAGTCCTACTTTATTAAAATACCAATCAAAAAATAATAAGGTTACACATCTATTATTGAATGAACTTCTTAAGGATATCAATCCTAGTTTTAATATAGAAAGGCTTTACGAAATGTCACTTTACGATATGGCAGAGACATTGAGCAGGGAATTTATTCCAAAAAATGAAAAACCGAATGCCTTTTTAATTGAGTTCTTAAACCTGATTCACTCCTACTCTTCCCGAGTAAATGATTTGAAAAGTTTTAACGACTATTTTCTTTCTAAATCTGATAAACTTTCGCTCGATACTCCTGACGCAGATGCAATCACTATCATGACCGTTCACAAATCAAAAGGACTTCAGTTTCCTGTTGTAATTTCGGCATTTACCAATTGGAATTTTTATGTTGGAACAAATAGAGCCAACGTTTGGGTAGATTTTCAGGGGAAATACCCTGAGCTGCCTTTTGGAATTATCAAACTAAAAAAAGAGGTAGAGGCCACAGCATACAAGCATTTATATCAGGAAGATTATGAGAATATAAAACTCGATAAATTCAATATGTTGTATGTGACACTTACGAGAGCCGAACAACGGTTGTATGTTATATGCGATAGAAAAGTTCAAAAAGGAAGGGGTGAATTTATGGATAACATTATTAATTCATTCATATTTCAGGTTTGTGAAACGCACCAGGATTTCAAAGACAACAAACTGATTGTGGGAGAAAGGAAGAAAAAAATGCAAACTGAAGATGAAGGGGAACAAATTGAAGAAATAACCTCAATGACTTCTACCAATTGGAGAGCAAAAATAAATATTAGCAAACAGTATCAAGAATTATGGGGTGAGAAGAGCACCAGCGGAAAAATTGCTTATGGTAATTTAATTCATAATATTTTGGCTCGTGTAAATAGTAAAAAAGATATTGAACAATCTGTTGAAGATTTTGTTGAACAAGGAATGATTTCAAATAATGAAATAGAGTTCTACAAGTCAGAAATTAAAGAAATACTGGAAATAAAAGGAGTACAAGATTGGTTTTTGCCGGACAATAAAGTAGCAAATGAAAGAGAAATAATATCAAAAGATGGAAACCTATATAGGCCAGACAAGGTTATAATGATGAAAGACAAAACTATCGTACTCGATTATAAAACTGGAGAAAAAAGGAAATCTTATGCCAAACAACTAGAAAATTACGGGCAATTACTTTCGGATATGAACTACCCTGGTATAGAAAAATACCTTCTTTTCACCAAAGAACGAGAATTGGTAAAACTTTAACTTCTTCAAAACAAACTGAACCAGACAACCTGATTGCAAGAAAAAAGAAATAAAAAAATGACTGTAAATTTTGAAATTAAACACTACACAGATTTATCATTAGACGAGTTTCACGATCTGGTTTCCCTGAGGATGGAAGTATTTGCTGTGGAACAAAACGCCCCCTACAATGATTTGGATGGTTACGACAAAAAAGCTTACCATTTAATAGGTAAAACAGAAGAAGAAATCATCATTTCTACAGCCAGAATATTGGTGCCAGGAGCTAAGTATCCTCAAGCATCCTTCGGTCGAGTTGTGTTGGACAAAGAATTCAGAGGAACAGGATTAGGACATGAAATGATCATTCAAATGAACCGCTTTATCGAGGACAACTTCCCTAATTCAGGAACAAAAATATCTGCCATGTTGTATTTACAAAAGTTCTATGAATCTCATGGTTTTGCACGAACAAGTGATGTTTATCTAGATTGTGGAATCGAACATATTGATATGGAAAAAGAATAATTCTATTCCTAAAACAAACTTCTTTGTGGTTCTTGAGAAATGGCAATTAAATCCAAATCCACTTTTTTAAATTCTTTAAAATCTGCTCCCTCGAGCCAATCTTGTTCGTTATTAGGAGATAAAATTACTGGCATTCGCTTTTTTATATTATGAACTTCTGCCATTAACTCGTTCGCTTCTGTAGTTACAATACTATAAGAATCAATTACTTCTGATGTAACTGGATTCGTCCAAGAAGAATAAATTCCTGCAAAGGCAAATAGTTCCTCGTCAGGAATTGTAATCAAGTATTTTTCTTTGTTTCGTCCTTTGGTATCATGCCAATGCCACTCATAGAAACCATTTGCAATTATCAAACATCTTTTTTTCGCTGATTCAACATACGAGGGTTTCTCTAGAATTGTTTCTATCCTAGCATTTAGGGTATAGGTTCTTATTTCGTCACTATCGGCAAAGCTCGGAATCAATCCCCAATTGTAAAACTGGATTGAATTTGGCTGGGAATTGGTAATTATGGGAGTTTTTGGAAATGTGAAACCGTTGAGTTGTTCGCTAAGTTGCAACTGTCCTTTAAGTGCCATTTCCGCTTCGAATCGTTTTTCGATTTCTGATGCTTTTTTGGTTAGCTTAGTGTTGTTGCACATTTTTGTTTTTAACTTAAGATTATTCTTTACTTTCTTTTGGCTTGAACCAAAAGAAACAAAAGTTCAAGACTTCTTTTCTTTTTTAGAAAATTAACGAAATAAAATATCTCCACAAAACCCAAGCCCTATACGTTTGTTGCTTTACAATATTTTAGCAAAGGTTTGGCAGATTCAATAGTTGAATCTATGGTAGTTCAAGGGTTTCTAGCACAAGCCCAAGCACTATTTTATTTCTAATTTATCTTAAAAAAGAAAAAAGGTCGAGCACCATGAACCAAAACTAAAAACACAGTCTTCTTCCACAATAGAATAGATAGTAGGAACCTCACTTTAAATCAAACTCAGTATCTCCTCCTCAATTTCTTTGCTGTCCCAAATCTCTTCGATGTTAGGTTTGTCCATTACTTTTTTCATCAAGGCATCTTGTTTCATTCCAGTTTCCCAAGCTTCAGAATATTTGATATTGCTGAAAGAAACTTGACTGTACAACGGCATCCATTTATCTGGATGAGCTGCCGAAAATTTCGCTTCTATTTTTTTCTGTAGTAAAAACTTAGGATCCGCCACATAATCACGCATCACATGATAATTATGCACCGATAAATCTTGTAAGGCATCACCATCTGGCTTTCTTGAATTGTATTCCTTAAATACTTCTTCCCAATTTTCGTTGTGTTTTTTCATGAGGTTATACATGACGTAACAATCTTCAAAAGAGGCATTCATTCCTTGACCATAAAATGGAACTGTGGCGTGAGCAGCATCTCCAATCAAAGCCATTTTTCCGTTCGTCCAAGGCGAACAACGAATAATAGATAATGAAGAAAGTGGATGTTCGTGCCAGTTTTCTACCAAATTAGGCATCATGTCATAAAAATCGGGGAACGTAGTTTTGAAAAATTCCTTAACATCGTCATCTGTTTTAATCGACTCGAAAGAATTTTCTCCTTCAAATGGCATAAATAAGGTACATGTAAAACTTCCATCCTCATTGGGCAAAGCAATTAACATAAACCTTCCTCTCGGCCAAATATGCAGCGCATTTTTATCAATTCGATAATCACCATTTTCATCTGGTGGCAAGAGCAATTCTTTGTAGCCATCTTCAATAAAGTCTTGCATGTAATCAAACCTATTCTGTTTCTGGAACGCATTGTAACGCACTGCTGAGAAAGCTCCATCTGCCGCAAATACCACATCAGCACTGTCTTCGAATTTTTCTCCATTAGTGTATGATTCCAAATGTACGATTCCAGCTTTGGTATCTGCATCTACACATTTGGTATTGTAATGGATTTCAGCACCATGATCTTCGGCAAGTTGCATCATTATCGCATTCAAATGTCCTCTCGAAACCGAATAAATTGCTTCTCCGTCCTTTCCATAGGGCTGAAAAGTTAATTCCCCATCCAAACTGTGCATGATTCTTCCGGGCATTGGGATTGCAATTTCATTCACCTCATTTTCTATTCCTGCTCCTTTCAAGGCTGTCCATCCTCTTACCGAAAGTGCTAGGTTTATGGATTTACCAGCAGATATCTCTGCCTGACGAATGTCTGGTCTTCTTTCGTAAATCGTCACTTTGTATCCTTCTTTTGCTAAGTAAACTGCCCATAATGAACCAGCTAACCCTGCTCCTACTATTATTGCTTTTTTTTCTTTTGCCATTTTTTTATTCTTTTCAAAGTCAGCCTTCGATAAATTTTGAACGAGTTCAAAACACTCAGGCTTCAGATTCTAATTCTAATTTAAATGTTTTTATTTCTTCAATGACTTCTGCCAATGGTTTTTGAAAAAGTAAACTCGGAAATACAACTGGACTGCCCAATCTCTTAATGTTAGATTTCATCAATAATTTACTAATTGAATTTTTATTTTTTAAAGCTCGTTTATCATCATTTAATTCAACAGCTAAAAAAACAAACCGATTATTAGTATTGTTAATCATAAAACCTTGAATGTATTTCCACTCAATATATTTAGCGTTATTTGCTTTTGATAAAATTCCTTTTTCATCTATAGTCAATGAAGGCTTATTTATGAATGAATGAACAAACTGAAAAACACCAATCAAAAATATAATTGAAAAAAACAAAACTATCCATTTAATCTCTTTTTGTACAGAACTATAAATTATTAAACCCGAAAACGTCAAAGTAATTAACGAGGCCACTCTATCTCGTTTTTTTTGAGTTTCAGATTTATAATATTTTAATACTTCCATATATTCTTTCTTTTCAAAAAAAACGTCTCTTTTTTCCTTCCCGAATTTTTAGGAGAGGGGTTCTTAGCAAAGTATGCTCTATTAGATTCTGAATCAAGTTCAGAATGACAGAATAAACCAAACTACTCTATCTCTAAAACTTCCAGCTTCGTGCTTCCAACTTCTAACTTTTCTACTGTATCGACTCTCTCAATATCTGCCCAAATTTCCAGCAATCTTCGTAATTATTATACAAAGGAGCTGGTGCAATTCTTATTACATTTGGTTCTCGCCAATCGGCTATTACATTTTTTTCCGTTAAGGTATCAAATAATTTCTTGCCTTGCCCTTTTGCAGCTATCGAAAGTTGTGCTCCTCGTTTTGTTTTGTCTTTAGGGGTAATCAATTCAAAATCTACTTTTTCAGATTTTATGTCGTTGATTATAAACTCCAAGTAAGCAGTCATGTCATCTCTCTTTTTTCCTATAGCTTCCATTCCAGCTTCTTCAAATAAATCCAAACTGGCATTTAATGGAGCCATCAACATTACTGGGGCGTTACTGTGTTGCCAACCTTCGGCTGTTGGGATTGGGTCAAATCCTTTCTCCATCAAGAAACGTGTGTCTTTATCTTGTCCCCACCAACCTCCAAAACGGATTAATTCTTTGTTGGTCGCATGGCGCTCGTGAATAAAAATTCCCGAAACTCCTCCAGGACCAGAATTCAAATATTTGTAGGTACACCAAGCTGCAAAATCTACATTCCAATCGTGTAATTGTAAATTGATATTTCCTGCAGCATGCGCCAAATCAAAACCTACTTTTGCTCCCACTGCATGACCTGCAGCTGCGATGGTTTTCATATCGAATAATTGTCCAGTGTAGTAATTTACTCCGCCAATCATCACCAAAGCCAATTCGTCTCCCGTTTCTTTTATGGCGGCTAAAATATCGGCTTCATTAATCAACTCCTCTCCTTCTCTCGGGGAAATTTCAATAATTTCTGTATCAGGATTTAATCCGTGATGTTTTACGTGAGTTTCCAAAATATACTGATCACTTGGAAAAGCTTTTGCTTCACAAATGATTTTAGTTCTTTTTCCTTCTGGGCGGTAAAATGAAACCATCAGTAAATGAACATTTGTACTCAAACTTCCCATTACCACAGTTTCCATAGGTTTACAACCTACCACTTTTGCCATTTTCTCTGTCAATAACTCGTGGTAGCTAAACCAAGGATTTCTTCCGTGAAAATGCCCTTCCACTCCCCATTGTGCCCAATCTTCTAATTCGGTATTGATGTAATCCTTTGCAGATTTGGGTTGCAAGCCAAGGGAATTTCCAGTGAAATATACAACTGGTTTTCCATTAATTATTGGATGATGAAAACGATTTCTAAATGAGTTTAACTCGTCATTCTCGTCTTTTTGCTTCGCAAATTGAAGGGTGTTTTGGTACATTTAATTGTTTTTTTCTTGGAATATAAAAGTACAAAAATGGAGTTTAAAATTTAGCAGGTTTACCTATTTTATTCCTTGTACTTAAGTCCATGATTTTCTGAACTCAAAATCTAAACCAACCCCTTATAAACCTCCAAAACTTCTTTGGCTTGTTTGTTCAAGGAAAATCTTTGGGCGTACTCGAGCCCTTTTTGCTTCATCACCAGCTGTAAATTGGCATCTTCTATTACTCTATCAATCTCTATGGCCAATTGTTCTGTATCCGTAGGATCCACATAAATAGAATGGGGTCCTCCTGCCTCTTCTAGGCAACTTCCCGTTGCTGCTATCACTGGAATTTGACTATACAAAGCTTCTAGAACTGGGATTCCAAACCCTTCGAAAAAGGAAGGATACACAAATAAATTTGCAGATTGATAAATGGAAGGTAAATCAAGAAAACTTATGTTTTGAAGCAATGCCACTTGACTCCCTAAATTGTATTCATTTATTTTTGCTATGACCTCTTTTGTGTAATCAGTTTGCTTCCCAACTACAACGAGCGGAAGTTGCGTACTCGATTTACCTATCGCTTCTACTAGAGAGACCAAGTTTTTCCGTTTCTCTATCGTCCCAACATACAAAATATAGTTTTCGGGCAAATTGTATTTTTTTCGCACCAACTCCTTGTATCTGTAATCGGATTGATGAGCAAAAGAAGGGGAACAAGATTGATAAATGACACGAATTTTTTCTTCAGGCACTTTCAAAAACTCAATTAAATCTCTTTTGGTTTGTTCGCTAATGGCAATAATTACATCTGAGTGTTCACAGGCATATTCGACCTTTTTTTTGTAAATTTTGCGATCCACTCTCCCATAATTTTCCGGGTAACGCAAAAAAATCAAATCGTGGATGGTCACCACGTATTTCACTTTACTTAATTTATTTTTCTTAGGGATTTCGTGACTCAACCCATGAAACACCTCAACACCTTTTTTGTTCAATTCCTTTTCCAATCTCACAGTACGCCAAAACCCCTTAACCTTTTTGTATAACCCAGAAGGCTTAACAATTTCAGCATTGCCATATTCTTTCAGAAATCTTGATTTTAAATCAATTTCTCCTTCGGTGGTAAACAAGTAATACTCGTGATCTTCTTTTTGTTCCAAAATACCTTTAACCAAATCTCGGCTATAATTTCCCAATCCAGTGTGATTCAAGAAGAATCGCTTGGCATCAAATCCAATCTTCATAACCTGGCTAATTTTTGTAACTGAAGAAAATCAAATATCGTGAGAGCAGTCATGGCTTCCACAATGGGCACAGCTCTTGGAACGACACATGGGTCATGTCTTCCCTTGAAATCCAACGCTACCTTTTCACCCTTTTCATTTACTGAGTTTTGTTTTTGCATTATTGTGGCAACGGGTTTAAAAGCGACTCTGAAGTTTACGGGCATTCCGTTAGAAATTCCCCCTTGTATTCCACCTGAATGGTTTGTCTGGGTGGTAATAATTCCGTTATCATTGTCGAAAACATCGTTGTGTTCAGACCCTTTCATTTTTGCTGAATCAAATCCCGAACCATACTCAAAGCCTTTTACTGCATTTATGCCTAACATTGCTTTTCCTAACTGCGCATGCAATTTATCAAAAACTGGTTCTCCAAGCCCCACAGGTAAATTTTGAACAACTCCCGTAATCACTCCTCCAATGGAATCTCCCTGTTTTTTAACCTCCAAAATATGTGATTCCATTTCTTTGGCTGCAGCACTGTCTGGGCATCTCACAAGGTTTTTTTCAATTTCTAAAAAATCACAGTCTCCCCATTTTTTTTCTAGCTCCACTTCGCCAACTGAAGAAACAAAAGCTGTAATTTGGATACCTTCCTTCTCTAAAAATTGTTTGGCAATTGCACCAGCCACGACCCTGCAAGCCGTTTCTCGGGCACTGGCTCTTCCTCCACCTCGATGGTCTCTCACTCCATATTTTTGCTGAAAGGTAAAGTCTGCATGAGAAGGCCTAAAGTTCTCTTTTAAATGACTGTAATCCTTGGATTTATTATCTTCATTTTTGATTGTAAACCCAATGGGTGTTCCTAAAGTTTTACCTTCAAAAATTCCTGATAAAAACTGAACTGTATCGCTTTCTTTACGCTGAGTCGTTATGTTTGATTGCCCTGGTTTTCTGCGGTCCAGTTCAAGTTGAATTTTATCCAAATCCAATACAAACCCTGCCGGAATGCCATCTAAAATCCCTCCAATGGAAACTCCATGAGATTCACCAAAGGTGGTAAGTTTTATAATGTTTCCGAAAGTGTTGCTCATTTTAAAAGTACTTAGTAGTTACTAAAAAGTCCTCAATCATTAGCCCTTGAACTAATGACTAAGGACTAAAATCTCAATGCTATTACCCTTCCTTAGCTGCCAAATATCTCTCTGCATCCAGTGCTGCTTGGCATCCTGTACCTGCAGCTGTAATTGCTTGTCGGTAAGTTTTGTCAGCCGCATCACCCGATACAAATACTCCTGGAATATTTGTTAAAGATGTACCTGGTTTTTCATATTTAATATATCCAGTTTCATCCAAGTTAATCTGACCTTTGAATATATCCGTATTTGGTTTGTGACCAATTGCTACAAAAAATCCAGTTGCCGGAATTTCTTTTACTTCACCAGTTACATTGTTTTTAACTCTTGCCCCGGTAACTCCCATTCCATCTCCTAATACTTCTTCTGTTTCAGTGTTGAACAAAATCTCAATATTCTCTGTTTTCTTTACTCTTTCTGCCATTATTTTAGAAGCTCTAAACTCATCTCTTCTTACTAACATGGTAACTTTTGTGCATAGTTTAGACAGGTAATGTGCTTCTTCACAAGCAGAATCTCCAGCCCCTACAATAATAGTTTCTTGTCCTTTATAAAAGAATCCATCACATACTGCACAAGCCGAAACACCTCCTCCTAGTTCTAGGTATTTTTGTTCGGATGGCAATCCCAAATACTTTGCAGATGCTCCTGTAGAAATAATTACTGTATCAGCGTGAATTTCTTTTTCATTATCACCTACCCATATTTTGTGTATGTCTCCGGTAAAATCAACTTTAGTAATCCATCCGCTTCTCACATCCGTATCAAATCTTTCTGCTTGAGCTCTCAACTGAACCATCATTTCTGGCCCAGTAACTCCCTCAGGATAACCTGGGAAATTCTCCACTTCGTTTGTCGTAGTTAATTGTCCGCCAGGCTGCATTCCTTCATACAAAACTGGACTCATATTTGCTCTAGCTGCATAAATTGCTGCTGTATATCCTGCTGGTCCTGAACCTATAATTAGGCATTTTACTTTTTCTATATTTTCTGACATTTTTAAACTAATTTGTTATTTGATTCTTTAGTTGATTACCTTTGAATAATCTTACAAAATTAATCATAAAATCACCTAACATCAAATCACATTACGATTATATTATAGTGGGTCAAGGTTTAGCAGGAACTATCCTTCATTTTCAATTGTTACAAAGAGGCAAAAACTCTTTAGTCGTTGATGATAATCTATCAAAAAACTCTTCGCTGGTTGCTGCTGGCATGTATAACCCTATTGTTTTTAAAAGAGTTACCAAAGGATGGAACGTAGATAAATACTCCCCTTATTTAGCTCCATTTTACAATAAAATGGAAAAACACTTAAATACAAAACTTGATTTTCCGATCAATATACTTCGGTTTTTTAAAACCCTTGAACAACAGAATGATTTCTTCTCCAAAACAGAAGAAGAGGGTTTTTCGCAATATTTAATCTCTGAGTCTCAAGCTCAAGTCGAGGATTTGCCAATAAAAAATGAAATTGGATTTGGTGAAATTACCAAGACAGGGTGGGTAAATACTGTTTCTTTAATTACTCAATACAGAAGATTCTTGAACAGCAACCAATTTCTTCTCAATGAGAATTTCGAATTCAACAATTTAGTTTTTTCAGATAAAAAAGTAAACTACAATGGAATTACAGCAGATAAAATCATTTTTTGCGAGGGAACTTTAATGGAAAACAATCCTTACTTCAACTATTTACCTTTGGTTCCAACAAAAGGTGAGCTATTCACCATCAAAGTCCCTGGACTCGAAGTAGACAAAATCCTTAACAAAGGTTTTTTTTGTTTGCCTCTTGGCAATGAACTATTTCGTGTGGGAGCAACCTATAATTGGAAAGACCTAACTCACGATACAAGCGAAAAAGGAAAAAGCGAATTACTCGAAAAAATTGAAAGTTTATTGGATTGTGAATTTGAAATCGTAGATCACCAAGCAGGGGTACGTCCAACAGTGCGCGACAGAAGACCATTAATTGGTATTCATCCTGATTTTCCGAGCTTGGCATTATTCAATGGATTAGGAACAAAAGGAGTTCTCATTGCTCCGTGGCTTTCCAATCATTTTTGTGATTTCCTGGAAGGAAGCGCACCTCTTTCAAGAGAATACGACCTTCAACGAGTCAAAAAAAGAAAATAAAAAAAAGGCTCTTTGACAATTCAAAGAGCCTTTTTACAATCTAGTTCCCGGTTTATTTTATTTGAATCAAATAAGGCAATCTTGCTTGAATTTTATCTTGCGACTGAATATTAATCGCATTCAACTGTTTTAATTGTTCAATAATTTCTGCGCTAAATGAACCTGGCTTCGAGAGAACAGAAACTTCATTTTCATTCTTCTCTTGAGATAGTGCTTTTAATATTTCCTCCGCAGCATCTGTCTTCTTCTTTGGAATATCTATCACTTTAGGGTTTGAAATGTTAGCCAATTGGGCAGCGTATGCAACAGCATCATCAATTCCTCCAATCTCATCCACCAAATTAATCGACAAAGCATCTTTCCCTGACCAAACTCTTCCTTGCCCAATGCTATCCACCATCGCTTTTGAAATCCCTCTTCCCTCTGCAACGCGCGAAATAAAATCATCATAAATCCTATCCACCTCTTTCTGAATCACAGAATATTCCTCGTCAGTCAAAGGTTTTGTGAAAGACATTAAGTCGGCATGGTCGTTAGTTTTGGCTCTATCGAATGTTATTCCAATTTTATCATTCATCAATTCTTGTGCATTCGGCACTACTCCAAATACACCAATTGAACCTGTGATAGTATTTTCTTGGGCAAAAATTCTATCCGCATTGCACGAAATATAATACCCTCCAGATGCAGCCAAATCACCCATTGAGACGACTACCTTCTTTCCTGACTTTTTAATCAACTCAATTTCTCTCCAAATTACATCGGAAGCCAAAGCACTTCCTCCAGGAGAATTCACCCTGAGAACAACCGCCTTGATAGAATCATTTTCTCTGGCCTTCCTCAAGTGCTTAACAGTTGTTTCTGATCCAATTACTTCTTCCGTTCCTCTTCCACTTACAATTTCTCCATTGGCATAAACGATGGCAATGTTTTTAATTCCGCTGTTTTTCACCAAAAGTTTTGTTCTAGAATACTCCATATAATCAGACAAACCAATTGTTTCCACTTTTTTGTTTTCCGCCAAGCTAAGTTTTTCTTTTAATATATCCTGCACCTCGTCTTGATACTTAGTCGCGGTTGCAAGCTTATACTCCACAGCTTTTGCAGGACTGGAGATAGTCATGTTATCTGCATAAGAATTTAAATCTAAGACAGATACACCTCTAGCTTTACTGATTTCTGACACCCAATGATCCCAAAAAGAAAACAAATATTTTTCTGTTTGTTCTCTATTTGCAGCACTCATTTTTTCTAAAAAGTAAGGTTCTACAGCACTCTTAAATTTATTATTACTTCCTCTTATGATTTGCATTTCAACACCCACTTTATCAAGCATTTGTTTGAAAAATATTTTTTCACTTGATAATCCAGTCCATTGTAGAGCACCAGTAGGATAAACATAAATTTCATCAGCAACAGAAGCCAAATAATAGCCACCTTGAGAATAAGCTTCTGAATAGGCTACTATAAATTTATCGCTTTCTTTAAATCGCTCCAAAGCATCATGAATCTCTTCAATAGCTCCCAATCCTACTGAGAGAAAGGAAGGCTCCATATAAATACCTTGAATCTTATCGTCTTCGGCAGCATAGTCAATAGAACGCACAATATCATTTAGTCCCATGACATTCACAGCCTGAAATGCGGTAGGTTCCAACTGAAAATAACTCGTTTCGCTAATAGGTTTATCAAATTTTAGGTGTAAAACAGAATTCCGTTTAACCGAAACTGGTTCGGGCCCCTCAAAAATGACAGAACTAATTCCAATCACCAGAAAAAATAAAAGGAGACCAAAAATGATATAGGCTAATCCAGAGGCCAAAAAATACTTAAAAAATTGTTTCATATTGATTTAATTTGTTTTCTAATGTAAAAGTAAGTTTCGATTTGTTAATTTTAAACTTAATTACATGAAAGGTACTTTAATTATATGAATGGAACTAGGCAACAACTCATTTTTTCGCTGGGTGGAAACGAATCATCTACAGAAGATTGCTTTACTAGATCTATTGATTTGCTGAGTTCAAGGTATGGAGAACCCACCCATTTATCTTCGATTTACACTTCAGAAGCATGGGGTTTTGAATCGAAAGCACCACCCTTTCTAAATCAGATTGTAGCATTTGAGACTGAAGAAGAGGCCGAATCAATTTTGGCGTTTTCTCAACACATTGAAAAATCATTAGGAAGAAAAAACAAATCTGATGGGGTTACCTACACGAACAGACCTATTGATATCGACCTATTGACTTATGGAACAACCCATATCGCTACAACAAAACTAACTATTCCGCATCCACTGATGCACAAACGGAATTTTATCCTCGTTCCGTTAGCAGAAATATTCCCAAATTTTATTCATCCAACACTCAAAAAAACCTTGAAAGAATTACTTTTGTCGAATCAGGATAATTTATCGGTAAAAGTTCACAAGAAATAAGGGTATGTTAAAAAACTTCACAGTCATAGAAGGGAATATTGGTTCAGGGAAAACTACATTGAGTAAAAAAATATCAAATGAATTTGATTCTAATCTTATTTTAGAAGAATTTGAAGAAAACCCATTCCTTTCTGATTTTTTGGAAGATCAAAAAGTAAATCCGCTCGGTGTTGAACTTCAGTTTTTAATTGACAGGTTCCATCAATTAAAAACTCCTACGTCAAATTCTAAACCAACTATTGCAGATTACTTCATTGAAAAGAGCCTCGTATTTTCAAGCAATAATTTATCTAAAATTGAAAAAGATTTATTTGATAATTACTACTCTGTTTTATTTGAAAAAATAACCCAACCAGACCTTTTAGTGTACCTTTCAGTTAACTCAGAAAGACTGCTCAAAAACATAAAAAAAAGAGGAAGAACCATAGAGCAAGACTTAACAGCTAACTACCTTAAAAATATTCACGACTCATACATTCAATATTTAAAAAACAAGAAAAACGAACGTGTACTTATTCTAGACATATCTTCTTTGGATTTTGTTGAAAATCCGAAAGACTATGAACTGATAAAAAACACAATCTTGAATTATGATGAATTGAAAACCAAGGAAATCATTTTTTAACATAAAAATAAGTGAGACAAGACTAAATAGACTGCCAAACTATTAGTAAATTTGTTTCAGATTAATAAACATTAACCAACTCATACAATGAAAACAAAAAACCTATTCGTAGCAGTTGCTACAATTATCGCTGCTACATTTTTTTCTAACTGTAGTGTCTTGAAGGATTTGGAATACGAAGTAAACCCTAATCCCATTGAGATGCATGGAGACAAAATGACTGTAAAAATCGATGGAAAGTTTATCGAAAAAGGATTGAACAACAAAGCCTTTGTTACCCTTACTCCTACACTTGTAAACGAAGCTGGCGAAGAATTAGAATTCGAACCAAAATCATTTAAAGGTGAAAAAGCTGCTGGAAACGGTGAAACCGTAGCAAAAGGAGGACATAGTTTTTCATATGCTAGCACAAGAGACTACAACCCATCATTTGAAAATGCCAAATTGGTTGTTAAATATGTTGCAACAAAAGGAGGAAAAGAAAAACTGAACGACAGAACCGCAGCCATAGCTGACGCAACCATTGTAACTCCATTGTGGTTACAAAATGATGACAAGGTTGCCATGGGGGAAGACAATTTAGTGAGGTCTTTTGAAAAAACTACTAAAGCAGTCATCAACTATGACAAAGGAAAATCGTTTGTGAAAAGCAACGAAAAAAAGGATGCTGACATTAAAGCAATGACCGATTTTATTGCAGCTGCAAACGAAAATGTGAAGTTAATTGTAAATAACGTTGAGATTGTTTCATACGCTTCTCCAGAAGGTGAAACAGAAAAAAACTCGAACTTGGCGGCTGATAGAGCAGAAAGTGCTTCTTCATTTTTTATGTCTGCGAACAAAAAATTAAAATTAAATATTGAAGAGTCTCAACTCATAAAATCGCCTAAGGGAGAAGATTGGGATGGATTAAAAAAATTGATTTCTGAAAGTAATCACGAAGACAAGAACATCATTATTTCTGTTGCCGAAATGGAAAACGATTTGGCAAAAAGAGAACAAGAAATCAAAGCTCTTTCTACTACCTACAAGTTTTTGGATAAAGATATTTTTCCACAACTAAGAAGATCTCAGATGATAGTTAACTACACTGAAAATGGATTGACAGACGAAGAATTGAAGGCGGCAGTAGCGAATAATCCTCAATCCTTGAGCGTAGAAGAAATGCTTTTCACTGCAAACACACTGATAAACGATGACGACACTAAATTGGCTATTTACAGAGAAGTAATAAAAAAGGATGCAAGCGATTGGAGAGGGTTTACAAACGCAGGAACTATTTTGTACAATAAAGGAAACACAACAGAAGCAAACGAAATGTTCACCAAAGCTTTTGATGCTGAGAAAAACGCTATCACTAGCAACAACATGGGTGTTGTGAAAAGACAAGCTGGAGAAATTACAGAAGCTATGGAATTGTTTAACAATGCCTCTGCCACCGGAGAAATTGCTTCCTACAATACTGGATTAATTAACATCAAAAAAGGAGAATACAGCGATGCTATTTCGAACATGGCGAACGAAAGCACATTTAACAAGGCTTTGGCTCAAGTATTGAACAAAGACTACGCTGCTGCTCTCGCTACTCTGAATAATTCTTCCGATGCCAACAGTGCAAAAGGACTTTATTTAAAAGCAATCGTTGCTGCAAGAAAAGGGAATGAAGCAGATGTACTGTCAAACTTAACTTCGGCAATTGCTAAAGACAATTCATTGAAAGCAAAAGCCAAGAAAGACAGAGAATTCATCCAATATTTTGAAACTGCTGGATTCGCAGGGTTATAATTCCCAACAACTCATTTATACAAAACGGTAATCCTGAAGGTTACCGTTTTTTTTATGCACTTTTGTAAGATATTTATAAAACCTCGTTTACTATTCTATGCATGTTGATGTAATAATTCCGGCTTTTAATGAGCAAAACTCCATTGGTTCTGTCATTCATGACATTCCTAAAGAATTGGTTAGAGACATTATTGTTGTGGACAATAATTCTAGCGATGAAACAAGTATAAACGCAAAAAATGCGGGAGCTACCGTTCTAAAACAACCTTTGCAGGGATACGGAAACGCTTGCCTAAAAGGAATTGAGTATGTTACTCAAAAAAAAGAAACTCCTGATGTCATTGTATTCTTAGATGCCGACTACTCGGATTTTCCACAAGAAATGAATCTATTACTGAACAAAATTTGGAAAGGAGCGGATATGGTTATCGGGAATCGGGTAAAGGAGCAAAGAGAAAAAGGCTCAATGACCATTCCGCAAATATTTGGAAACTGGCTTGCTTGCAACTTAATGAAGATCATGTATGGCTACCAATACCGCGATTTGGGACCATTTAGAGCTATAAAATTCAACAAACTAATGGAAATTGAAATGGTAGATCAAACCTACGGCTGGACTGTTGAGATGCAAGTAAAAGCGCTAAAACACAAATTTAACATCCAACAAGTAGCTATGAGTTACCGAAAAAGAATTGGTCAGTCAAAAATCTCGGGAACCATAAAAGGAAGCGGGATGGCGGGATATAAAATAATCACCACAATTTTCAAATACAAATAGTCATGGGTGTTGTTCTAATAATTCTCTACAGTCTGTTTTCCCTTTTTATTCTTTGTTATAGCCTTGTTCAGTTAGGCCTCGTTGTATCTTACCTCAAAAGCAGAAAAAAGGTGGCCGACAGCTTTTCGGATTTTACAGAAAAACCTTATTTCCCTTTTGTCACAGTTCAATTGCCCGTTTATAATGAACTGTATGTCATTGAAAGATTAATCGATGCCGTGGCAGCATTTAATTATCCTGTTGACAAACTACAGATTCAAGTATTGGATGATTCTACAGATGAAACTGTAAAAATTATAGCAACAAAAGTGGCCGAATGGCAACAAAAAGGAATAGACATTACACAAGTAATCCGACCCGAAAGAATTGGATTTAAAGCAGGAGCTTTGGATTATGGAATGAAACAGTGCAAAGGCGAATTCATTGCTATTTTTGATGCCGATTTTGTCCCATCTCCCAATTTTCTTATAGAAACTGTCCCCTATTTCAAGGACAATAAATTAGGGGTGGTACAAACCAAGTGGGAACACATCAACAAAGAATATTCGCTATTAACTAAACTTCAGGCATTTGCCTTAGATGCGCATTTCAGTGTGGAACAGGGCGGAAGAAATTTTGCAGGACACTTTATCAATTTCAACGGAACTGCCGGAGTATGGCGAAAACAAGCAATAATTGACGGGGGCGGATGGCAAGCCGATACGCTTACGGAAGACCTTGATTTAAGTTACCGCGCTCAACTAAAAGGATGGACATTTTTGTTTAAAGAAGAAATTGGAGCACCCGCAGAACTTCCAGCAGAAATGAATGCTCTTAAAGCACAACAATTCCGATGGACAAAAGGAGCTGCAGAGTGCACGGTAAAGAACTTAGGAAAAGTAATGAAGCACAAAAACTATTCGTTTTGGACCAAAATAAATGCTGTTTTTCATTTAATGAATAGTTTTTTGTTCCTTGCAATTTTCAGCATTGCCCTACTCAGTTTACCATTGTTTATTCTCAAACAATCACATCCGGAGCTTCAACCCTTTTTTAAACTTGCAACAGTCTCACTGTTCAGTTTTGCGGTTATAGGACTGATGTATTTCACTTCTTTTGCCAAAAGTTATACCCACAAAGGAATTGCCTTGATTCATTTTTTCTACTACTTCCCCTTATTTTTGAGTTTTTCGATGGGGCTTTCACTACACAATTCACTCGCAGTAATGGAAGGGTATGCTGGAAAAAAAACTCCTTTTGTAAGAACTCCTAAATTCTCACTCACCCATAAATCTGGAAACTGGAATGGGAAACAGTATAGCAAAATAAAAATAAACTGGGTAACTCTATTGGAAGGAATTTTGATGGCTTATTTCGCCATGGGCATTTATTTGTGCTTTCAATGGGAAGACTATGGATTTCTGCCACTTTTCATTATGCTTACACTTGGCTTCGGAGCAATTTCATTTTACTCCATCAAACATTCCCTTCAGCAGCGATAATTTATTTTTCGATGTAGTAAATAACGTATCGCTTGTCCTTTGCGTCTTTTTTTCTCAAAACAAGCTCCTTTTGCTCCAGTTGCATATATTCTGAATTTATTTCAGCTATTGCTCTCGATCTTTTTACTCTTCGTGAATCTGGATTCAAATCATCGTCAATTCTCAATAAGCTGTCAATTTCATCGCTTGTGAAATTTTGTCCAGAGTTCTCCATTAAATCTCTCAACAAGGTGCTTGGTTTTTTGGAAGAAGAAAACATCCTTAAAATATACCTTGCTTTATACCCAAGAAAAAGTCCCAGAACCAATAACAGAATTGAAACAATCACCCAAAAAACTTCAGAACCACTTGAATTTTCTATTTGTTCATTTTCACTTAACTTCTCAAAAGTCAAAAGCCCCGCATAACTTGCATCAGATGGAACCTCATCAGACCATTCCATAACTTTATCCTTGTACATGACGGTTCCGTGACTGCAATCATTGTAATAAAAATGTACATTTTTGAAGTGATCCTCGAGCGGTAGGTAATGTATTTTTTTTGATTTTTTATCGAAAATCAAATGATAATCTGAGTTAAAGGCATGGAATGTATATTCCATATCGAAACTAAAACCTGTATAAAATTGATTGAAATACTTTAAATCATACTCTCCCTTTGTTCTAAACCAGGTATTTGTTTTTAAATCAAGTCCAAAATTCTGAGCGTTTGATGACTTTGTAACCTCACCATTCTTTCTTATTGCGGAAACAAATGAGATTATGGTGTCCGTACCCAACGAAAAATTGGCTGAAGAAACAAAAGGCGGAACCTCGTTTTTTATGTTTCTTAATTCCCACCCACCGGTACTTTCAACAAATACGTAAATCGCTGACTGCGAAAACCAAAAACCATCCGAAGTAAAACCTATTAATTCATTTTGGTACAAATAAAAATCAGAAATGCACAAACCTCTATTATTGTTCTTGTATTGATTAATCCATTTCTGTCCGTTCCATTTCCAAACATTCAAACGACATTTTTCTATGGCATACACCACAGAATCAGAAATTAAGAGTCGAATTTCGGGAATATCTTCTTTGTCTCTTTGCGGCAGCGAATAAAACATGGTGTCGGTAACAAGACCATGCGTTAGTGACTCTATATCTATTGTTCTGGTTAGATAAACTTCAGATTGGGTATTCACGAACAATCTCTTTTCCATAGAAAAGGAAAGCTGAAAGTGCCCCATTAAAACCACCAATAAAACGAATAGAGTTTTTATGTTTTGTTGCATTTAGATTGAATTATATTCTAAAGTAAAGGTTTTGTAAAAAAAACCTAATAAGGAATATGAAAATTAAAAGTGTTCGTATTGTTTCGTACTTAAAGTTACTCAAAAACAACGACTTAAATTGCCTCCATTAGAATATTATCAAAACCCTTGAAACCCTGTAACAGCGCGAAACAAATGGAGTTAACGCAAAACAAATAGGATTGTAACTTGAAATAAACTACTATTGAACTGAAAAAAGTTTAGGTCTAAAATTGGACCAAGCAAAACCTCAAAATAAAAAAGAGCTCTTTCGCCCAAGTCTCTCAAAGATTGCTTCATTTCTGCTGTTCAAATCATTTATGAACTCTGAAGCCGTATTGAGCTCTTTTCTTTTCCTCTCTCAAAACTCCTCCAACCTAACATTTCTTTGGATTGGTTTCGTGAGTTTTTCTGACTAACTTTACATCAAATAAAATCATTCATGTTTGCCAAACAGTTAGTTCACTTAATGAAACACGAGATAAGTCTGGAAATGAAACAAAAACATTTCTTGAGTTCCATTGTTCTCTACATTGTATCAACTATTTTTGTTTGTTCTTTATCTTTTACCTCCATCTCCGAAACAACCATCTGGAATGCCCTTTTTTGGATTATTATTTTGTTTTCACTCACCAATGCCATTTCAAAATCATTTTTAAATGAAAATTCAGATAAGCAACTTTTTCTTTACACTCTAATTAACCCCCGTGTTCTCATCGTAGGTAAAATCGTTTACAACATGGCTTTATCCTTGATTTTGGTGATTCTTAGTTTTCTTATTTACACCATTTTCATTCAATCTGATGGTTTAACGAATATCAATTACGGTCTATTTTTTCTGGCTGTTTTATTAGGTAGCATGAGTATCTCCTCAACACTTACCATGGTGAGTGCAATAGCCTCCAAAACAAATAACAACATTGGCATTCTTTCTATATTGGCTTTCCCAATACTCATTCCCTCTCTACTCCTTTCTATCCAATTCTCGAACTTGGCTATTAATGGAGGAACGGCCGAAATGGGCGGACAATTTATTGTTTTTTTATCCCTGATTAACCTGCTAATAATCATACTTTCCTTTTTATTATTTCCTTACCTTTGGAGAGAATAAAGAATATATTATTTGGAATGAATTCAATTAAAAAACATTGGTGGAAAGCACTTGCGGTAGTACTGTTGATCTACACCATTGGCTTCTCGTTTTTAGTACCTCTTTCCCCAACCTTAAAATCTGCTTCGCCCAACTCCTTAGAGATTGGTAAAAACAAAGTGACATTTACGGGTTACAACACGCACTTTGCGAAGGAGGAACCAGTTGAGATATCGATAGAATACGATCGTAAAACTCTAGTGTGTGGTTCTAATCTATCCGTGCTAAACGAAAATCAAATTACTGCCAATTTCGAAATCCCTGATTCTTTAGCTTCTAAGGTTTTACATGTCCGAATTCATACACCAAGATTCTCTAGCTTCTCGCCAGAATTGCTCAAAGCTTACTCCATCGTTGAAATATCAGACACAAACGAATACTGCCAATCTAAGGTTTTGAGTAGCGCTGCACCCTTTAATATTCCAAACAGACTTCAGTTGAATGAAACAATAAGAAATCTTATGTTCCATGTACCGATGTGGTTTACAATGATGCTCATTCTGAGTATTTCTTTTTGGTACTCCATCAAATACCTCAACACCTTTGATCTCCGGTACGACAGAATAGCTCGCGAAGCGGTAAATATCGGTTTGCTATTTGCAGTTTTGGGACTGGTTACGGGGTCCATATGGGCCAAATTCACTTGGAGCGAACACACCGATTTATTTACTACATCTGGATGGTGGGTGAATGATGTTAAACTCAATGGAGCAGCAATAACCACACTCATTTATTTGGCTTATCGCATTTTAAGAAACTCCCTTCAAGAAGAAAACCAAAAAGCAAAAGTCAGCGCAGTTTACAACATTTTTGCTTTCGTACTTATGATCGTTTTCATCATGATTTTACCCCGAATTACCGATTCGCTTCACCCTGGAAACGGTGGAAACCCAGCTTTCGGGAAGTACGACTTGGACAGCACCCTGAGAATGGTGTTTTACCCAGCAGTACTAGGCTGGATGCTCCTTGGGGTTTGGATGCTATCACTGAAGAAAAGAATATCAAACATTGAAAACACACTGGACAATGAATAAAAAAATAACATTTTTAATCCTAGCCTTTATCGCTTTCTTTTACAACGCTAGCATAGCAAAAGGCAATGCAGTTGAACAAACTTTTCATGAATCGGGTAAGATTAATGTAGTGGTAGCCGTTGTTACCGTGATATTCATTGGCATCATATTTTATATGATTCGACTTGAGAAGAAAATTTCGAAAATAGAAAAAGAAACAAAAGACAAAATAGATTAATTTTGTAAAAAAAGAATTCAAATGAGAAAAGTAGAAATAGCTCTTATTATTGTTGTTGCCGTAACGATTGGAATTATATTCAGTTATTCCTCACAAGCCAGCAGATACGGGAATTTCTCGGAGGCCTTTGCACAAGAGGGGAAAATATTTAAGGTGATTGGTACACTAAATAAAGATATCCCTGTGGAAACTCCACAAGCCAATTTGGTTATTTTTAATATGATAGATCAAAATGGGAAAGAATGTAAAGTTTATTTGAACGAAACCGTTCAGGAACATTTCGATAGATCAGATCAGGTGGTTATTACTGGGACTGCTGATGGAGAAAAAAATGCTTTTTTCGCAACAGAACATCAGGCAAAATGCCCATCGAAGTATAACGATGAAAAATAAATCAATTTCCTAAACCAAACAGTTATCGCAGGTTCCTTTGGCATGCACCTCAAACGAATCTATTTGGTGATTGCTTTGGTTGATAAAAGAGGTAACTGGTAAATCAACACAATAAACAGATTCACACACCTTGCACTGCAAATGCAAATGATTGTGAACGTGATTATCCTTTCCGCAATTATCCTCGCACATTGCGTACCTTAATTCATCTCCTGAAATTGAAATTGCATGTATAATACCCTGTTTTAAAAAGGTTTTTATCGTTCGGTACAAAGTTACCCGATTGTGATTTCCAAGATTTTTCTCAATATCCAGAACAGAGACAGCAGAATCTGAGGATTGAATGATATCCAAAACAGAAAGCCTAAAAGGCGTTTCACTCATTTTTTTTCTTTTTAGTATTGAATCCATCTTGTTATCAAATAAAATAAATGCAACATTGTTACATTTATTACGATTAATCTTTATATTTGCATCACAGTTGCAAATATATGAAGAAAATAATTATCCTTTCTGTTTTATTCCTCACTCAAGTTTCCTTTTCTCAGGAATACTCGGGAACCGTTGTTGAAAGAAGAAGTAAAGCCCCAATTCCTTTTGCAACTATTTGGGTAGTTGATCTACATACAGGAGCCTCTTGTGGCGCAAATGGTGAGTTTTCAATTCAAATTTCTTTGCCAAATTTAGTTAACCTCAAAATATCTGCGGTGGGCTATTCATCCAGAACAATTTCAGTGAAAAAGGAAGAGATATCCAACCTGGTAATCGAGCTCACTCCATCGCATATAGAACTCCAAGAAATGGAAATCTCAAACACTACCGGAGTACTTGAAAATTATTCCATCACGAATATAGAGTCAAAGACTTTAGATGAATTAACTACTATTTCAACAACCACACTGGGTCAGGCTCTCGGAAATATTTCGGGTGTTTACAGCAATTCAACAGGGAACGGAATTAGTAAGCCAGTAATAAGAGGAATGAGCGGAATGCGAGTAAGCACCTACCTTAACGGACTAAAAATAGAAAACCAGCAATGGGGTAGCGATCACGGTATTGGCGTGGATGCACTTGGTATTGAAAAGGTAGAAGTAATAAAAGGAGCTTCTTCCCTACTTTATGGATCAGATGCTCTGGGAGGAGTGATATACCTGAAAGAAGAAGAATACGCAGCATCCAACCAAATTGAAGCTGGGGTTTCGTCTCAGTTTGAAACCAATTCCATGGGATTGACCAATGGATTCTCTTTTAAAGTGGCCAAGAAAAACATACGGTTCAATTTATTCGGAAATCAAACTTCTCATGCCGATTATCAGGCAGCAAATGGGAAATATGTATTCAACTCAAGATTCAAAGGGCAGGCAATAAAAGCAGCACTGGGTATGAACAAAAACAACTGGGTAGGAAATATTCGGTACACCTTTATCTCCAATGAATTGGGGATTCCTGGACACACCCACGACTCAATTCCAAAATTTGAGGACCTTTACAAAGAATCATCTTCACGAAAAAAAACGTTGCCACTACAGGTAAACTCAACTCACTATATAAGCAGTGAGAATAAGTTCTTTTTTGACAAAAGTGAACTAAAACTCACCTTGGGCTATATTAGCAACGACCTAAAAGAGTTTGAAGAAAAAGTAACCATTCCGGGAATAGAAATGAAACTAAACACGCTTTCATACAACGGACTTTGGACCATAAAACACATAGAAAAACATTCATTGATTTTAGGTGCGCAAGGAAACTTCCAAACAAACACCAATTCATCTCGTGCCGAAGAAATATTACTTCGAGATTTATCCGCCACTAATCACGGAGTATTCTCAATGATTCATTCAAAATGGACCAAAAATTTACAGACACAATTGGGGATAAGAGCAGATGTAAACGAATTCAGGATGGACAAACAAGCCAATGAAAGAGATGACCTAACTCTGAATTACCAAAGCATAAATTACTCTGCCGGTATAAGCTATACCAAAAAAAGGCATGCCTTAAGAGCCAATATATCTTCGGGATACCGACCACCACACCCAATCGAGAGTTTAGCAAACGGAGTTCATCATTCTTCCAGGCGATTCGAAATAGGTTCTCTCTCTTTAAAACCTGAGTACGCAAATCAGCTCGATATTTCTTACGAATATACGGATGAACATGTCAGCTTTATTGTTAACCCCTATGTTTCTATCATCCAAAACTATGTCTTTGTTGCATTTACAGACTCAATTTATCAAGGGTATCCTGTCGTAAACTACGCACAAAACAACTTAACTTATTTCTATGGTGGAGAGCTTTCATTACATTATCATCCCCACTTTTTACATAACCTCCATCTCGAATCTAATTTCACCTACTTGTTTGCTGAGGATGAAAACAGCAATCCAGTTTCGGAAGTACCTCAACCAAAACTAATGACACTAATCACGTATGATTTAGACGCCACCTCCTGGTTAATCCCTCAATCTTTGGCTATTCAAAACACTTATTTTGGGGAACAATTGCGAGTTATTGAAAATGAAATTCCAACCCAAGCCTACAATATAATGGACATTGGAGCAAACTGGAAAATAAAGAGAAAAAACCTAAAAGGAAATCTAAAAATTGGTGCCAGGAACCTATTCAACACGGAATATATCAATCATTTATCAGAACTAAAACCACTAAACATCCAGAATCCAGGAAGAAATTTTTATATCACCTTAAATTTAAACATAAATCAAAAAACCAAAACAAATGAAAAAAGTAACTAACGCAGCAATTATTATAGCAGCCCTTTCGCTATTTTCCATCTCTTGTAACAAAAAGGAATGTCATGAATGCCATTACGACAAAGATGGAGCAGAGATTGAATTAGGTGAGAAATGCGACTCTGACCTTGAAACTCTAGAGAGAGATGGGATTGACGTAGATGGAGTAAACTATGAAGTTCACTGTCACGAACATTAATTTTGTAACTCTGGGCTAATTGAGTTTTCACGATCCATTGAGGAATAAAACCGGAAAACAATTAGCCCTTTAACTCCTTTTTCTGGAGTCAAGAAATTAGATTAACAATCAATCTTCCCAAAAAAAATAGACGAAAAACAGACGAAAAAATAAGGTCAATTAAAAATTAATTTCTTTTGTCCATTCCCCACATCAGTTTATTCCTAATTGTTTTGAAGAAATCTTGATTAGGAAATTGAACTAAGTTAATTTTTAAATCAGATTTTGTCACAACCAAGTGATTCTCTGTAGAGATCTCCTCACTTCTGGAGTCTAATGTAGCCAAAAACTTTTGTTCTCTTCCCTCCACTTTTAATTCAATAACACTATCATCTGGTACTACCATAGGCCTAATGTTTAGGTTGTGAGGAGCAACGGGAGTTATGACAAAATTATTAGAATTAGGCATCAAAATAGGACCTCCACAACTTAGTGAATAGGCCGTTGAACCTGTAGGAGTAGCTATAATTACACCATCTGCCCAATAGGAGTTTAAAAACACACCATTGACGAATACATGGATGGTTATCATACTAGAAGAATCCTTTTTATGTACGGTCAACTCATTTAATGCAAAGTTATATTTCCCAAATAATTTAGATTTAGTTTCTAAATTAAGCATTGCTCTTTCTTCAATCCGGTACTCATTTTTAAAAAGTTTTTTTAATACTTTTTTTATCTCAGTTTTTGCTGTATTGGACAAAAAACCTAATCTACCAGAGTTTACTCCCACTACAGGAATTCCTTTTTTAATGCTTGTTAGCGTGTCTAAAATAGTTCCGTCTCCACCGATACTAAAAAGAAAGTCTAGTTTTAACTTGGGGTAAGATTTCCTGGTATATTCTTTTACTTCTTGACCAAAGGTTATTCCTTTCCCAATCACATTTTTATGAAATTTGGAATAAATAAAATAGTCTACCTCGTTTCTATCCAGTTCATCAATCAATAGTTGAAAATATGGTATAAAATCATCTGAAAACTCTCTGCCGTATATCGCTATTCTCATACTATTTATTTCACCACCAAGCTCTCACCTGTCATTTCGCTCGGCTGATTAATATTCATTAAATGTAGCAAGGTTGGGGCAATATCCCCTAATTTTCCTGGTTTTATTTCCGTTACCCTCTCATCAATAACAAAACAAGGAACAGGATTAACGGTATGTGCCGTATTGGGACTGCCATCTTCATTCCTATTCAATTCGGCATTTCCATGATCTGCGATAATGACAAAACTGTACCCATTCTTTAATCCAGCCTTTACAACCTTGCTTAAACAATTGTCTGCAGTTTCTACTGCCTTTATGATAGCAGACTGAACTCCTGTGTGCCCCACCATATCTGTATTGGCATAATTGAGACATATAAAATCCGCAGATTGTTTCTCAATTTCTACCACTATTTTATCTGTTACCACAGGTGCGCTCATTTCAGGTTGTAAATCGTAAGTAGCCACCTTCGGGGAATTTACCAAAATTCTAGATTCACCCTCAAACTCCTCTTCTCGTCCTCCCGAAAAGAAAAACGTAACGTGGGGATACTTCTCGGTTTCAGCTAATCGAATCTGTTTGAGTCCAGCTTTTGAGACAACTTCTCCCAGTGTCATTTTAAGGTTATCTTTGGTATAAACAACCTTTACGTTTTGAAATTGCTTGTCGTATTGAGTCATAGTAACATAATACAAACTCATTTTTTTCATTTCATAATCCAAAAAGTCCTTTTGAGTTAACACCTCGGTTATTTGTCTGCACCTGTCTGTTCTAAAGTTAAAACAAATCACCACATCATCCTCCTCAATAACCGCCAATGGTTTACCGTCAGCACCCACCTTTATCATAGGCTTTAGAAACTCATCTGTAATACCTTCCTGATAACTTTTCTGGATCTCTGAACCAAAATCTGTCACTTCCTTTCCCACTCCTCTAACCAGCATGTCGTAAGCTAACTTTACCCTTTCCCATCTATGGTCCCTATCCATAGCGTAATACCTACCAATTACAGAAACAAGCTGAGTAGAAGATTGTTTTATTCTTTCTTCTAACTTACTAATAGAATCTTTTCCATTCTGAGGGTCACAATCTCTTCCATCTGTAAAAGCATGAACAAATGATTGTTCTACTCCTGATTCATTGGCCATTTCACACAACTTATACAAGTGATTTTCATGAGAATGAATTCCTCCCGGAGAAACCAATCCCATAAAGTGCACCTTTTTATTATTTGTTCTGGCATAGTTAAAAGCCTCTTGAAGCGTCTTTTCATTTTTAATTGTGTCTTCACTTACAGCTTTATTAATTCGGGCAAAATCTTGGTAAACAATTCTACCAGCACCAATATTAAGGTGACCTACCTCTGAATTCCCCATTTGACCTTCGGGCAAGCCAACTTGCTCTCCATAAGTGATGAGTTCGGTGTTCGGGTATTTGGAATATAAACTATCCACAAAAGGAGTATTTGCCAAGTGAATGGCGTTGGAATCATCTTTCTCTCCGTGCCCCCAGCCGTCTAAGATTACAAGTATTGCTTTTTTTGACATAAAAAATGTGTTGTTGCACAAATATCGGATTTATCTTTTCAATTGACAATGGTAAAAGGATAATTGATAAAGGATAAGGGACAATGAATAAATTTTAATGAATAATTATTCCTAATTCATAATTCATAATTACTAAATCAAACCCTATCTTTGTTTTATGAACATCAAAAAACACATCCCCAATCTCATTACCACTCTTAATTTGGCGTGTGGAGTTTTTGCAATTTTGTTTTTCATACAGTTCACATTTCCAATTGATGAAGGTTTGAGAGGACTAATAAATCGATCATACAGTAAGCTCGAATTAGGAATAGCTTTAATGATAGCTGCCGCTATTTTCGATTTCCTTGATGGATTCGCTGCAAGACTATTGAAAGTTCAGTCCGAAATTGGAGCACAGCTCGATTCTTTAGCCGATATGGTCACTTTTGGGGTTGCTCCCGGTTTTTTGGTTTATGCCACATTGAACGAGTTCTTTGCCGAGCATGATGTTTTAAAATACATTTTTATTATCATACCTGTATTTTCAGCTCTGAGATTAGCAAAGTTTAACATTGACACAGAACAAACAACTTATTTTAAAGGCCTCGCTACTCCGGCAAATGCCTTATTTTGGATAGGAATATGGTACTTGGTTAAGTCCAATCAATCAGAAGTTATGTTTTATGGCATTTTGGTCTTGGTTATTATCATGTCTCTACTCATGACGAGTAACCTCCGCATGTTCTCCTTAAAACTAAAGAACCTGAAACTTGAGGGAGATAATATTTACAGAGTAATCCTTGTACTGGGCTCATTAGTTTTAACAATTTTCTTTGGGATGTTTACAAATATTTTGGCATCTATTCCATTTATTATCCTATTGTATATACTTTTGTCATTGAGTTACCATTACTCAACACGTAATACTATATAAATCAAAACAACACAAATGAACTTTAAAGCAGAAATAGATATTATGCCACTTGAGGCAATCCTAGATCCACAAGGTAAAGCAGTAACTCAGAGTATGGGAAACTTAGGATTAAATGAAATTTCAAACGTACGTATAGGAAAACACATTACTTTGATGGTAGAGGCCAATACAGAAACTGAAGCGAACGAAAAAGTGGACACAGCTTGCAAAAAATTATTGTGCAACTTGATTATGGAATCGTACACATTCAACTTAACTGAAGTATAAAAAAAACACTCATTCAACACATCTCAAGCTCCAAACAAAATTTCGTTTGGAGCTTTTTTTTGTGTCTAATGGTCGTAAAATCATAAACCTTAATGACCCGAAAAAAATGGCAAGCAAAGGGATTTTCAGCTCATAACTTTGCCCTGGGTTGATGAGTAAACCGAAAACTGGAGCAAAAAAAAGTCTCGGTAGGTTTACCGAGACTTTTGTAATTGAATTAAATCAACGTTAATTTTTCATCATTGGACTGTTCTGTTTTATAACCGGAGCTCCATCTTCAGGCGCTGGTTTCAAAACTTCTCCTTTAATTTTTACAATCTTTACTTTCCCATCTACAGAATTAGATGAAATGGTAACCGATTTATTAATTGGGCCAACTCTATTGGTTGCGTAAGTTACTTTCATTTTTGCTGACTCTCCCGGAACAATTGGTTCCTTTGGCCAACTTGGCACCGTGCACCCACAGCTTCCTTTAGCATTGGTAATCGTAAGTGGTTCAGTTCCTTTGTTTGTGATAGTAAAATAACAACTTCCGTCAGCTCCTTTTTTAATCTTACCATAGTTATGCACTTCCTTGTCTAAAGACAATTTCGCTCCCTGAACAAATTCTGTTCCCTGCCCAAAAGATTGAGAGGAAAAAGTCAAAGAAGCTATCGCTAATCCAAAGTATAAGGCTATTTTTTTCATTTTAATATCAATTTAAATATGAAACTATATTAGTTGGCTGGTGACGAAGTCACAGTACCTTTGATTCTTACCACTTTTGTAGGAGAGTTAGTAGCATTTGACGTAATCGTCACAGTTTTGTTTATCGGACCTGGTCTGTTTGTGTCGTAAGTCACTTTCATTTTAGCAGATTGTCCTGGAGCAATTGGTTCTCTTGGCCAGTCTGGAACTGTACAACCACAACTTCCTTTTGCTCTTGTTATTGTGAGTGGAGTGTCTCCATTGTTGGTGATTGTAAAGTAACAACTTCCATCAGATCCTTTTGCTATGGTTCCGTAATCGTGCACATCTTTATCAATTGAAATCTCTGCTCCTGCTAGAACAGCTTCTGTTGTGTTGGTAGTTGCAACAAAATTCATTGAAAGGGCAGCTAAAAGGAATAACCCAAAAGTTAATGTTAAATTTTTCATTTGTATTGGTGTTTTTTTTGTTTATATAAAATGTCTAAAATCGTTTCAAACCTAATAAAAAAAATATTGGCCTGCAAAGTAGTTAACAACAGATTAACAGAGAGACTTTTATTTTTTTCTATTCTTTTCAGGGCAAGATAACTAAGTAAGGTCAAGTCTATAAAACATCAGCTAGTTCAGAAACTCGCTTGCGTTATTGATTTCGACTCTTTTCATAAGCTATAATTTCGGTTCTTAAAAATTGCTTTAGTTGCTTGGATTCCTTCTCCGACAATTGAACTCCAAATATAATTTTCTTCCCATGATAGTCAAATTCTATACTTTCATTTCCTATGTCCCAAAAAGCACTCTGCATAACCCAGGAATAGGACCTCGATGGACGTTCCAAAATCTCAACTCGACCCATGTTTGCAAGCTTAAAACTTTTAGCCTTGCCAAATTTTCCAAACCCTCTTTTAATCAAAAGAGAATTGGAGTCTAACTTCAAATATTCAACTCCACTTTTTCGCCATACAAATACTTTAATTATTTTGAATAGATAGTAACCCCAGAAAACTAGGAACAAAATTAAAAACAACTGGAGCTGATTTTTTGGCGTATCACCCTTAATTTGCTCCAAATATTCCTTATTAAGAAGGATTCCTAACATCAAAAACCCAATAATACTCCACAATATCATCCAAACAAACAAGACACTTTCTTTCCATTTCTCAACTTTGGTAGATATAAGAATAGTCGTATATTCATCGTGACGGTGAAAAGAAATTCTATCGGATAACCACTTCATTTGTTATAAATTTGTTATTATTGAACCTTAAATTGAAGAAGTCCTTTTTTGGCATTAAAATTGGATTCTCAGTTGCAAAATTACTATTAAAAACAACAAGATGAAAAAGACCTTATTATTTTTAGGAATATCAATACTCACTCTAGGAAATTCATTAGCTCAGAAAGACGATAAAATCGTTGAAAAGCTAAGAGACATGTATGGGGAAGAAAAATACCAGGACTGTGCCCACGATGCGATTAAATTCTCATCGAATTCAAAATTCAAGAACAATCCCGAGATTTATATTTACGCTTCTATGGCTTGTTTACGAATTTCTGAATCAAATGAAGCTTCGGAGGAGTTTAAAAAAGCCTTTAAAGACGCCCTTAGCTACGCGGGAAAATACCGAAAAAAGGACAAAGCCGGTCAATATTACGAAGATTACATTACTCATTTTGAGGAGTTAAAAAAACTGGTTGCCGAAGAAGTAGAAAATTACATGCTTGAAGATAGAAAGGCTAAAGTTTATAAATCAGCTAAAAAATCACTCGGATTAGTGGATAGAATTCACAAAATGGATCCAGACGATAAAGGGGCATACCTACTGAAAGCGGTATTGGAGCTAAAAATAAAGAATACCACAGAAGGTAAAAAAATGCTAAAGATTATTTTACCAGAAATAGAGAGATTGGCAGCAACAAGAGCTGAAATGCCAGATGAAGTGGAAATGACTGAAAAAGAATTGGCCAAAAAAAATAAAAAAATTGAAGAAATATTTGGTGGGCCAATGAAACCAATAAAACCATTTGATGAAATGACGGAAATGGAACAAGTTTTTCTAAGACTTGCTTTAATCGAATACGCTGACTATTTAAACGACAAGAGCAAAGTTGAAGAAGCCAAAGCTATTATTGAAATAGGGAAACCCTATTTTTATGGCGAAAACGAAAATTACCTCAGGAAATACAACACGGGTTACAAAGACATTTATAAAATGATCCATGGGTAATCACTAGATAGTGTTTCTCTAAACACAGACTATTGAGAGGAAAATTCTCAAAAAAATATTTTACGTAAAAACAAAAAAAGACTCTTGTGGAAATTCACAAGAGTCTTTTTTTTTGTAGCGAGAAGGAGATTTGAACTCCTGACCTCCGGGTTATGAATCCGGTGCTCTAACCAACTGAGCTACCTCGCCATTTTTTTTGGTGTGCAAATATAAGAGAATTGTTATTTCAATAAAAAATAAAATCGTACAAAATTTTAAATATGCTCTATACTTGACACAAAAAGCGTTAAAAAAATATCTATTAGTGATTAAATTTTGAATCTGTAATAGTTTTAACAAAGCAGCAAGGAGAAGTAAAAGAAAAAAAGTACTTTTAAACTAAATTTAATTTTAATAAAAAACGCTTACATGAGGTCAATATTTAGTACACTAATATTTATAGTCACAACCACGTTGGTTTTTTCCGCCCCATTATCAGGAACTTATACCATTAACTCTACGTTGCCTACTGGAGGAACGAATTTCGCCTCTTTCAATTCGGCCGAAGACTCCTTAACCCTCAACGGTGTTTCGGGGCCAGTCCTCTTTATGGTAAAACAAGGAACCTACTCCGAGCAGGTGAGTTTTGGATCAATTGTTGGCGCTTCTTCTAGTAACACCATAACTTTCAGAGCAGACCCAACTAACACCGCGATTGCAAAAATTGAATTCAATACAGCTACATCAAGCAATAATTATGTAATTCGATTTAATAGTGCGAGCCACTTTATCATAGACAGCTTGGTTGTGTCATCCAGCTCTTCGAGCTTTGGTACACTCATTGATTTTGAGGGGACCAGTACTTTCATAGAATTAAAAAACAATAAATTTATTGGGGTTGTGAATGCAGGAAGCAGTGTAGATTTAGCTCTAATCAACAAAGGTTCAGGAACGTCAAAAACAATAAACAATCTGATCGTAAAGAACAATGAATTTTTAGGAGGCTCTTATGGAGTTCATATCTACGGAGGTTCTACCGGGAGAATGGCTCATTTTGAAGTCTCAAACAATAGGATAGAAAAGCAAACTAGTGGATTTTTAAACTTTTATTATTGCGCAGATGTTTTAGTTGAAAACAATTACTGTGAAGATGATTCTGCAAGATCAGGTATTTTTTATGGTATTTATATCAGAAGAGCTGACTCTGCCGTACATATTTTAAAAAACAACCTCATAATCAACTCTACCTCTGGTTATGTTTATGGAATTAGAGTCAATTACTTATTTGGGGCTCCTTCCCATTACACCTCTATAGAAAACAATATGATTTCAATGCCATTGGCTAGCAATGGAGGGCAATACGGTATAAAAATTGAAAACTGTATCTACCAAAATATTTATCATAACACGGTAAAAGTGAACCATACTGGAACTTATTCATATGCCTTGGAAATGTCCGGAGTAGGATCCAGCACTTATGGAAAAACGAACATTGTGAATAACATATTTTATAATGGCCAAGCGAACTATGCGTTTAAATTCAACAATTACAGTGTGCCAGGCTACATAGATTCTTTGGATCACAACATCTATTATTCAACCGGCTCAACCCCGTTTAAGTTTCACTCCACGAACTATCCCAACCTCACTGCATTTCAAACAGCCACAGGAAGGAGTGCGAATAGCTTGTTTGGTGATCCAGGATTCACTTCTTCTACCGACCTTCACTTGGTGGGAACATTGGCAGACAATGCAGGAGACAATGCCATTGGTATTACCACAGATATTGATGGTGATACAAGACCATTTGCTGGCTCTTCTGCTGTAGACATTGGAGCAGACGAATATAGCTTGGTGGCTTGCCCGCCTGCTTCCCTCATATCCAGTATACTAGTAAGAGATGACTCGGCTCAATTAACATGGACAGCCGGACCTTTTGATGTTTCTTGGATTGTGGAATATGGTGGAGTTGGATTTACTCCAGGAACAGGAACAATCATCAATAGTGGAAGCGACACCTTAGGTTTTGGAGGACTTTCCGCTTCAACTTGTTATGATGTGTATGTAAAGAGTATCTGTTCGTCAGATACTAGTTTAGTGGTTGGGCCATTCAATTTTTGCACACCCTGCACACCTGTTACTGTGCCCTATTTCAATGATTTTTCAACTATGAGTAATACTGCTCCTCCGGCTTGTTGGCTTGAAGGAAAGGCTTTATTATCTCCAAGCACAAAGATTGATGAAGGCTTTACATCTTGGACTTCTGATGATTTTGCCAATGCATCAGGGTTAGGCTACGGAGCAGCAAGGTGTGTCCTCGGATACACGAATATAAACGACTGGTTAGTTTCTCCATTAATTGATCTTGGTGCAAGCTCTAGTACAGATTACCAAGTAGAGTTCAAAATTGCGGTGACAGATGACAACCTATCAAGTGCGCCAATTGGCGGAGGCATAGAGCCAGACGACAAAGTCGTATTTTTAATCTCTACAGACTACGGAACAACTTGGTCAAACGCCAATATTCTGAGGCAATGGGACTCCACAGATTTACCTAATTTTATGGGAGAATACTTTTCCTTTAACCTAACAGCCGCTGGTTACACTGGAGTGGTGCGCTTTGCTTTTTACACAGAATCAACAATAAACAACATAAGAAACGAGGTTCATATTGATGATTTTAAAGTGGATCAGGTGCCAACCTGCCCTGAGCCTTCTGTATTTGTTCACAACTCAAGTTCCAATACCTCCTCTACATTTGGATGGACAAATGGCCCCAATGATATTTCCTGGATACTCGAACACGGCCCTGTAGGATTTTCACCAAGCTCGGGAACAACAACTTCTATTTCTACTTCCGGAACTGGCACCATTAATGGATTAAACTCTAGCAGTCTTTATGATGTGTATTTGAGAAGTATTTGTGGCGCAGGAGATACGAGCCGATTGGTTGGTCCGCTCAAATTTAATACGTTATGCGTTTCGCAATCCGATTTTTGTGAGGATTTTGAAGCTGTTGTAGATTCAACCAACCTGCCAGTTTGTTGGTCATCCTATACAAACAGTTCAACATTGGGCGCAGGAATATCAACCAATTTTTCGTCAAGTAGTGCTCACGTTGGAAGTGGTCACATTATAGCTTCTAACCGAACTGACCTCACCTCCGTATTTATGCTTGGAAGTCCGGAAATTTCAAATTTATCCTCTGGTACACATCGAGCTAATTTTTGGGCAAAATCCACTTCCACTTCTGCAGTGAGTCAGCTTGTGATAGGTACATCATCAAACCCTGGAAATCCCGGTTCGTTTACCTCTTTAGACACCTTACAATTATCAACCGCATATACCAATTACAAAGTTGACTTTGCCTCCTACGCTGGCACAGACAGCCACATTGTGTGGTTTTGGATTCCGGGCGGAACAAATAACAGACTGTATCTCGATGAATTCTGTTGGGAATTGATTCCAAGTTGTGAGAAACCTGCTGCTGCCTCTATTTTAAATAGTGGAATAAATGCAACCAGTTTAGATTTAGGATGGACTACAGACCCTAGTCAAGTAAACTACCTAATTTCATACGGAGGCGCAGGATATATTCCTGGAATAGGAACTGAAATTGGAAACTCTACTACATCAAGCAATTTTACTACAATAAGTGGACTAAGCGCTGTAACAGACTACTGTTTTTGGGTAAAATCGGTTTGTAGTAACGGAGACACTAGTCTGTGGGAAGGACCAATTTGTGGAGTTACAGGCTGTCCTCCTTCGTTTGCAACTCCATTTTTCGAAAACTTCAGCAGTTACCTCCCACAATGCTGGGAAGAAAAACAAGGTAGATTAGGAAACATAGGTACCACTTTTTCTTCAGCCACTGTATCCAATTGGAGAGAGAGAGCCTTTGGAAATAGCGGAGCCAACCAAGGTGCTCAAATACAATTATTCGGTTCCACTTCGGACGAATGGCTTGTTTCTCCTTCTATTGATTTAGGAAACGATCCAAATAAAGTACACTTTATCGAATTTGACTATGCCTTAACAGACGCAACCAACAACAGTTTAGGAATTTTAGGAAATGATGATTCAGTCGTTTTTGTAGTATCTTATGATGATGGAGCTACTTGGAGTTTAACCAATGCTCTTGAAACATGGACAAGCTCCTCTTCGGTTTCTGCAGGAACAAATTCCTTTGTACGAATATTAAGAAACAAAACTGGAGTTGTGAAATTTGGTTTTTATGGAGCATCCTCTATTTCTAATAATTACGCTAGGTTCCACATCGATAACTTTTCTGTGAGAGACAGCGTTTTTCAGGATATAGCTGAAAATGAATCAACAAAGACCTTTAAAGTTTTTCCAAATCCTACACAAGGAATTATAAATTTAGTAAATGAAGGGAATGCAAGTACCTACAGCATAGTTATACTAGACATTCAAGGTAGAGTAATCATGAACAATGAAGTCTATCTGAATGGAAACCAAAGCCATCAATTTGATTTGAGTGGATTTGCAAAAGGAATGTACTCGATTCAAGTTATGAGTAAAAACCAGCAAGAACACCATAGAATTGTAGTTCAATAATACAGACCTTAAAAGGATAAAAAGGAGAGCAATTGCTCTCCTTTTTTTTTGTCTTCAAATTAAATTCATCATATTCGTTGTACTTTTAATCCATCTATCACAATACAAATGAACTACCTCGCTCATCAATTCTTGTCTGGCTCTAATAAAACTATAAGAATTGGCAATTTCTTGGGCGATTTCATGAAAGGAAAAGAATTGGATGATTTTCCCGCAACCATACAGCAAGGAATTTCACTCCATAGAATTATTGATGAATACACAGATACTCATCCTATTGTAGAAAGAAGCAAAAAGCTGCTTCACCCGAGGCAGGGAAAATATGCTTCCGTTCTACTGGATGTTTACTACGACTATTTTCTTGCGAAGAATTGGAACCTCTATTCTTCCATTACTTTAGAACAATTTGCCGCTTCGGTTTATGATGATTTTTGGGAATTGAAACAATATTTCCCACAAAATGTAATCGATTTTCTTCCGGCCATGAGAGAACAAGATTGGCTCACGAATTACAGATCTTACTGGGGAATAAACAAAGCGTTGGAGAATATAAGACGAAGAGCAAAATTCTCCAATACTATTCAATATGCGCTCCAAGATTTGCAGGAACTTGAATCAGAATTAGAAAAGGATTTCCTTCTCTTTTTCCCAGAGTTGCAAGAACGCTGTGACGATTATCTTCGACAAAATGGACTAATGAACGAATTCAGTTAAAAACCAAAGACTGTTTTCTACTCAATCCATATCGATCTATTTACTGACAAAAAAGTCCAAAAAAAAGTCAACTATCTCTTCAATTCACTTCAACTTTCTTTAATTTTAACGAAAGAAAATAAACTATGGAATTTATCAAAAAAGAAACGACCGAAGGAGTTGGAATCATTACACTGAACCGACCAGAGGTTTATAATAGTTTTCATATCCCGATGGCCAAAGAGGTTCAAGCCGCATTGGATGAATTTGAAAAAGAGGATTCAATTAGAGCTATTATATTAACGGCTGAAGGAAAAGGATTTTGTGCTGGACAGGACTTAAAAGAAGCTACAGAAGAAGGGGGTCCATCCATTGGAGAAATAGTTGAGACTACTTACAATCCTATTGTGCAAAAGTTAAGAAATATAGAAAAGCCAATATTAGGAGCAATAAATGGGGTAGCTGCCGGAGCTGGAGCCAATATAGCCTTAGCTTGTGACATCACATTTGCTAGTAACAAGGCAAGTTTCATCCAATCATTCAGTAGTATTGGATTAATTCCTGATAGCGGAGGAACCTTCTTTTTACCTCGACTTATTGGAATGCAACGAGCTGCTGCACATATGTTTTTGGCTGATAAATTTTCTGCCGAAAAAGCCAAAGAAATTGGAATGATATACGAAGTAGTGGAACATGATGAGCTCATGACAACGTGCTTGGAATTTGCAAAACACCTGGCGAAGAGACCTACAAAAGGAATTGGACTTACAAAACGGGCTTTGAATGCCGCCCTGACTAATGACCTAACCACTCAGCTAAGTGTAGAAAAAGAATTGCAAATAGAAGCAGCCAACACCTACGACAATCAAGAGGGAATCGCTGCATTTCTGGAAAAAAGAAAACCAGAGTTTAAAGGAAAATAAGTTCTCGACACAGTTTTAATTCGTTCTCACTCCTTAAAATCACTCGAGCCGGCATTCTCAAATTGTATCAGTTGGTGTGTATGTAGGTTGAAAGAATTATTTCATAATTACAGAAAAGAGAAACAAATAAATAAAGACAAAGAACATGAATATAGGAATAATAGGAGCTGGATCAATGGGATCTGGTATTGCACAGGTGGCAGCCACAGCAGGTGAAGAAGTGATGGTGTTTGATACCAACGCAACCGCCATTGAAAAAGCAGGAACTGGCTTAACCAAAATTTTTGCAAGATTAGTCGAGAAAGAAAAGTTTACTCAAAATGAAGCAGATGATATTTTGGGTAGAATCACCTTTGTAGATTCTCTCGAACTTCTAGAAAACTCGGATCTAATTATTGAAGCCATCATCGAAAATTTAGAAATCAAGCAATCGGTATTTAGTCAGTTAGAAAAAATCGTATCTGAAGAATGTATCCTAGCTTCCAACACCTCTTCCTTATCCATAGCCTCTATTTCTTCGGCATGCCAACACCCCGAAAGAGTGATTGGAATACACTTTTTTAATCCTGCTCCATTGATGAAGTTGGTAGAGATTATTCCGAGTATCACCACAGATGCAGGAGTAACCAAAAAAGCCAAAACAACGATAGATAGCTGGAAAAAAGTTACCGCTCTAGTGAAGGACACGCCAGGTTTTATTGTGAACCGTGTAGCTCGTCCATTTTACGGAGAAGCTTTGCGTATCTATGAAGAAGGAATCGCAGATTTTGCAACCATAGATACAGCCATGAAAGAAATTGGCGGTTTTAGAATGGGGCCTTTTGAATTAATGGATTACATTGGAAACGATGTGAACTACACCGTGACAGAAACCGTGTTTACTTCCTTTTATTTTGATCCACGATACAAACCCTCTTTTACCCAAAAAAGATTTGCAGAGGCAGGATTATTAGGACGAAAAACCGGAAAAGGATTTTATGACTACAGTCCAGAAGCTGAAAAAGAAATAGCCAGCTCTGACAGAGAACTACAACAATCAATTTTTGATAGAATCATAGCTATGCTCATCAACGAAGCGGTAGATGCTGTTTTTTGGCAGGTTGCCAGTGCAGAAGACATTGATCTAGCTATGAGGTTCGGAACTAATTACCCAAAAGGGCTATTGGCATGGTGCGATGAGATTGGCGCAAATAAGCCCCTTTCTATTCTAGAAAATCTGTATCAAACCTATGGAGAGGACCGATACCGACCAAGTAGCTTACTAAGAAAAATGGCAAAAGAAAATGCTTCGTTTTTTTAATCACTTTTATTTTTTGTGTCAACGAAACTTTTATATATTTGCAAACCTTAACGGAGAGGTGGCAGAGTGGTAATGCAGCAGATTGCTAATCTGTCGACCTTAACTGGTCGCCAGGGTTCGAGTCCCTGTCTCTCCGCAAAAAAAACCCTTAAAATCATTGATTTTAAGGGTTTTGTTTTTTGTATCCTCATTCAATTCTATCCCATTTTACGACAACCGAATAGTATTTTTTCTCAATTTACATTAACTTTAATACTTAAACATTGAGCTCATAAATGATTAAAAAGTTAAAAACATACTTTTTTCTGCTGATTTTACTTCCCTTTCAACAGATCTGTTTTTCTCAAGGCACATCTGTTAAAAGAATTGAAGCAACTAAAAACAACCGAGATATCTTCATTTATTCAAGTAATGACAAGGTTGTTTTATGGCAACCTGACAGCTTAATCCTTGGCAAATATGATGATTGTGGAAATACTATTTGGAATAAAAAGTATTCTTTTTCGATGCCCAATAGATCTTCCCTAAAATCCGGATTCTCCACGCTTAACGGAGGTAGATTTGCTTTTGTAACTACTGAAAATCATACCACACACAGAGCTTCTAGAGTCACATTAATTGATTCTAATGGGAGTATTGCTTGGAGCCAATCCTTCAGATTAGCCAACTATTCCATGTTTTCTTATTCGCTCATGCAAAACGCTTCGGGAGATTTATACATTTATGGAAATGCCAGTCAAATTGGTGGTGGGAGTCCAATTAGTTTCGTTTATAAAATAGATTTAACTGGAACTTTACAATGGGTCAAATCCTATTCAATTGGTGGTATTTGGGGAGGTGCCTTACTCACTTCTGACCAAGGATTGCTATTAAGAAACGGATTTAAGTTCATCAAGCTAGACTTATCAGGAAATGTTCAGTGGGCGACCTCAATCACAGACCTAGGAGCCTATTATTTTTCTTCTCCAATTGAACTGAATGATTGTTACATTTTTACTGGAACAAACAGCGGTTCGTCACTGAGCGTGAGCTTTTATAAAATCGATAAACAAGGGAACCTTGCCACTACTCATAAAAAAACAATTAACTTAAATAGCATTCACAGAAATATTGTTAAAAAAACAGACAGTTCATTTATCTCCATTTTAAATGCAGGATTTAGCCGCAACCTACCCACCATTATAGAGTTTGACAAAGATTTAAATCGCATCAAGAAAAACACGCTACACCTTTCCAACTCAAATTTAAAATTAACGGGATCAGGCGTAGCTTTTCATTCTGATAACACACCAATAGTAACGGGAGTTGTAGATTCATCATTCAGTTACAAACCCTACTTTGGTGTTCTAGATAGTAATTATAAATTGGGGTGTGATACCACCCTATCCGATTCTATGTATGTGGAATTTGTTTCACAAAATCCGTTATCTGTTACTTCTACTAATTTGCCCTCACTTTTACTGTTGGACAATACTTTTGCTGAAGAAAACTTAGACTACTCCAAAACCACTTTGTGTGAAAACTTTACCGCATCACTATCCTTGGGAAACGATACGCTCGTTTGTCCAGGTTCTCAGTTTATTTTACAAAACAAAACAAACTCAATATTCAATCAGTTCAATTGGTCAACAGGTGAAACAACCTCAAAAATTACAATTACCGAACCCGGCACATACTCTCTCACAGCCACCAATACTTGCTTTGGAGTTTCGTTGACGGATACCATTGTGATTGAGCAATATAGCTTTCCTTCACCTATTGACTCTTCAAAAAATGAATTAATCTGTAAAGACGAAGTGATTACCTTTGATGCGTTCATTCCCTCGGGAACCTACCGTTGGCAAGATAATTCAAGAAATTCAACGTACAGCGCTATAGAGCCTGGAAACTATCATGTAGATATTACCTCGGGTAATTGTACTCAAAGGTATTTTTACACACTTAGAAGCTGCGAAGAGTTATTTATTCCCAATGTATTTTCACCCAATGGTGATAATATCAATGATTATTTTAAGGTTATATACCTTGGGTTCGAATCCTATAAACTGACCATCTACAACAGGTGGGGAGAGGTAGTTTTCGTATCAGAAAACAGGGCAGTGCATTGGGATGGAAACACCCAAAACAGTAGAGTTTCAGAGGGCGTTTATTTTTACACACTCTCAATCGGTGATAAAACATATAAAGGAAATATTTCTGTTTTTAGGTGAACCTAGCTAGAAGAACACTGTGCCTTTGGAAACCAAGGAAAACACATTAAGATTAAAACGTTAACTATTTTTTACTGACTACACTCTTCGGAATAAAGTACCTTTAAGGTTTATGGACAACGACATTTTAGACAATTATTTTGTAAAAAAACCAAAGAAAGGATTTAATTTCCGGCTGTTTTATCTTTGGACTGGGCTGCTTGTGTTGGGGGTTATTTTCAAGATTCAACATTGGCCGTTGGCAGGCTTGTTTTTGCTCGCAAGTTATGCAGGGCTTCTCTCCCACTCGCTTATTGGTGTACTATTTTTCAAACTGAGGGATTACCCTATTTTATTCTTTGTACTCTTTGGGCTGTATCACTTTATCAAGATTATGTATGGAGCTTTTTTTCTGAATGGAAAGCCTTACAACTTATATGGAACTGCAATTTACACAGCCATTCTTGTAGGAAGTTTTATCATTGAATATCTCTTTATTCAAAGAAAAAAAGGATAACGTTCTAAACCACTCGAATCAAATTCCCTTCAAATTCAATTTCATCTCCTTTTCGAACTTTGTAGCGCATACGTGTTTCAATATCACCGTTGCAATACACCAATTCTTCTCTTACTACTTCTTTTGCTTCACCTCCACTTCCAACGAGAGAAAGAGCTTTCAGCAATTGAATCAAATGGATGTATTCGTCTGTTAGGGTAAATTCGTGTTCTTGCAAAAGGGCTGTTCGTTTTATATGATTTCTTTTATTTCTTGTTTCACATAATCCAATGCGATTTGTGAAGGAGACTGGGGCAAAACCATCATTTTTTCAAATATATCTCTGGTAAGCTCATTGGCTGTCGCTTTTTCTTCCATCGAGTTAGCCGCCATATTGATAATTCTGATTGTTTCTTCTTTGGCCTGTTTTACTAAATTCCAAGCGTTTTCGCTGATGTAAATCTGCTGAGCCACGTTGTGCTCATACTCTTCACGAATGTTATGCAATAAAGCACCGTGTAACTGAGCCGAAGTCATTTCACTTGTTTTGGTTCGCATAACCAAGCTACTTGGTTCTATGCGCTCCATAAACAGTACTATTCTCTCGTAAGCCTGGAGTTTTAATGGAAACAAATGTTTTTGTTTGTCATCTCCTTGTTCAATTCTGGGTTTTGCAACAACTCTTGGCGAATCTAATTTTTGCGTTTTTAATTCTTTAAGTTTACCCGAAAAATAAAAATAAACGCCTCCAAGCACCACAAAAAGTACAATTACAATGGCCAATAATATATCTGTGTTCATTTCCATGTTTTCGTTTTATTAAATGCTATCACCATAGACAAATCTTTGTGAGTATATCCAAACAACTAGTTAGAATCTTTTCTATTTTTTTTTATCAATCCAAAATATATTACCCTACTGAAAAGAACAACCAAAACAGAAATTATAAGTCCCACAACAATTTCAATTCCATGATCACTAAAAACACTTTCCATATTATTCTACTGTTACTGATTTAGCTAGGTTTCTCGGTTGGTCTACATTACAACCTCTCATAAGAGCAATGTGGTAAGACAATAACTGGAAAGGAATAGTAGCCAAAATTGGAATGAATTGTTCTTCTGTATGAGGAATTTCAATAACATGGTCTGCGACTGCTTTTACATCTTCATCTCCTTGCGTTACAACTGCAATAATCTTTCCTTTACGAGCTTTTACCTCCTGAATATTACTCACAACCTTTTCGTAAGAAGGTCCTTTTGTAGCTACAACAAAAACCGGCATTTCTTCATCAATCAAAGCAATTGGTCCGTGTTTCATTTCAGCAGCTGGATAACCCTCTGCATGAATGTATGAAATCTCTTTCAGTTTAAGCGCTCCTTCCAAAGCAACTGGGAAACTATAACCTCTACCCAGATAAAGGGCATTAGATACATCTTTGTAAGTCTTTGAAATCTCCTCACATAGTGTATCTGACTTAAGGACTTCAGCCACTTTTTCGGGGATAGATTCCAATTCAAACAGCAATCTGTTGAGTTTTGATTTTTCTATCGTTCCTTTCTTTTGAGCTAATTGCATTGCCAGCAAAGAAAGAACAGTGACCTGAGCAGTAAAAGCTTTTGTTGATGCTACTCCAATTTCTGGACCGGCATGCGTATAAGAACCCGCATGTGATTCTCTAGAAATAGTAGAACCTACAACATTACAGATTCCCAAGATGGTAGCTCCTTTTGATTTTGCTAACTTGATGGCTGCCAAGGTATCTGCTGTTTCTCCCGATTGTGAAATCGCCAACACCACATCATTCTCTCCAATAATTGGATTTCTGTATCTAAACTCCGAAGCATATTCCACCTCAACAGGAATTCTTGCCAAATCCTCTATCAAATATTCACCCACCAATCCTGCATGCCAGGAGGTTCCGCAAGCGATAATAATAATTCGGTCGGCATTCAATATTTTATTTTCGTACTCCACAATTCCACCTAGGGAAACAAAACCTTTTTGAGCATTAATTCTTCCTCTCATGCAATCCAAGATTGTTTTGGGCTGCTCAAAAATTTCTTTCAGCATAAAATGAGGATACCCACCTTTCTCCAACACATCTAACTGCATGGATAACTCCTGAATGGCAGGTGAAATATCTTGGTTGTTCAATTTTTTAATTTTCAACCCATTTTTTATGCTAATTGTTGCAATTTCTTCATCTTCCAGATACACCACATTCTTCGTGTATTCAATAATTGGAGTAGCATCTGAACCCACATAAAAATCATTGTCTCCAATTCCTATTACCAATGGGCTACTTTTTTTTGCAAGTACTAATTCGTCTGAATTATTTTTATCCATCACCACAATGGCATAAGCTCCCACAACTTTCGTTAAAGAGACTCTAACTGCCTCAAAAAGAGATAAATTCTCTTTTTTTCTTACTTCTTCAATCAAATGAATAAGCACCTCTGTGTCTGTGTCACTATGAAACACATGGCCTCTTGTTTTCAATTCTTTCTTGAGAACGGCATAATTCTCAATAATTCCATTGTGAATTAACACTAAGTTTCCGTCTCCAGAGGCATGTGGATGCGCATTTACATCGTTAGCAGGTCCGTGAGTGGCCCACCTAGTGTGACCTATCCCTATAGTTCCTTCCGTACTTTGTTCACCAATAAATTCTTCTAGTTTGGCTACTTTTCCTTTTCTTTTGTAAAAGTTAAGGTTTTTACTTTCTCCGGATATAGCAATTCCTGCACTGTCATATCCTCTGTATTCGAGTCTTTTTAATCCTTTTATAAGAATATCGTAAGCTTGTTTTTCGCCTACGTAACCTACAATTCCACACATATTTTATGTATTTAGTATTTGGTATAAGTAATAGTGAGCATTGGCTTTTTTACCACAGAGTTATGTCCATAAAAAACTGTTCTGTTAGGTGTAACCATGGCCGATATTGTTTCTAAAGTTAATCTATTGTTGGGGAAATTCCCGTTTAATAAATTATTTAAATAACGAGTAATTGTGAATTCATACTGATTATCATCCTCGTTCCATTGGCCTCCCACATTGTCTAGTCCAGCTTGCCCCGAAAACATTGTTTGATCCAGCAACAAATATTTTAAATCATTCTCGTTTCTTATAATTAAAATCTGTTCAATGGGGTCAAAATCATTTCCTGCGGTATTATCCACGGGAATTTTGAGCACAGCTTTATTGATAATAATGTTAGAGTCCTTCAGTCTCATCACGTCAGTAAGATTGACTTCCGTTTTCAATCCTTCCAGTCCCTGCACATATACTTTATCCGAACCTAGTGTACTATCTGCCAATTGATTTGCAACCAAAGTCCCCGAATAATCGTGTACATTTTTATTAACTCTTGCACAGTTGGTATTCATGAGTAAATCAAACGACAAGGTGTCCTTTTCAGCTGTATCTCTGTAATGAAGCGTAACAGCAGAATTGAGAGAAATTAAATCCAACAGTAAGATTGCGCCTTGATTAGTTGCTTGACCTGGATTATTTACTTTAACTTCTATTCCCTTCAAAAACTGCAAAAAGTTATCATTGTCACTCAATGTGTTATTTCCGCTTTCGTCAATAATTTTTTGGCCGAATGAGTTATCCAGTTTCAATCGGAGTTGGGCACGAACAGAATCAGTTCCGCTGAGTGAAGCTGCATTTGGATTGGGAACTTGACTCCGAGAACCAGGAACAACTAAATTGGTTGGGTTAGAAGTAAAGCTTTTTCCGTTGTAGTAAGCAGAATCAATATACATGTCTTCCGTTAGCTCTAGCACCTCGAAAGATTGGGCATCAAGAGAACCATAATAATCGGAGTATTCTAAAGTCAAAACTACCGAATCCAATACAATATCCGATAAACTTCCATTTCCCGCAAAATCAACATTATCTACTGGTAATCTGAGTTGAGTATAAAAACTCGATTCTGTTTTACCCACATCTGGGTCATTCATGCTACCCAGAGTTGCTGTGGATAATTCGTCAGCTCTTAAAGAGTCCGCCTTTGTAGTGTAGGTAATGATATTAAAATTGGTGAGCTGATTTACACCTAAGTCTTCTTTTTGCAACTCAGAACCGATAAAATTATCCTCCTTTTTGCAATTGATTAGGGTTAAAACAACTAAGGAAAGCAATGACGCTTTCCTTAGGATATTGGTTGAAAAAATGAGATTCATTCTTGTGTTTGCATTAAATTTATTCAGCTAATTTAGGTTCTTTTTCGAGTATTTCGTCATAAAAATTAGAACAATCTTCGTGATGCTGATCTGAATTAACAAACTTTAACGAGTCTGCCTCGGCATTGTTCACGTAATCGATAATTTTCGAATCAATGTTATCAGAAAATAACACAATTCCATCTGAATGATCAATGGCTGTTTTTGTAAGATTTAGGTAGTCTGAACCACTTTTAATGTGACCCATAAAACTATCATCTACTCCATCAAATTTCAATATATCTTCAATATTATCGTTCAACTCACCTTCAAAAGAATCTTCATATAAAGAGCTCACCACCTTTGTGTTAGCGTAATGCGGATCATCTTTAAAATATGTTTTGAGATAAAGCGGCAACAAAGACGTCATCCATCCATGGCAGTGAATTACATCTGGAATCCAACCTAGTTTTTTCACTGTCTCAAGCGTTCCTCGAATAAAGAAAACTGAACGCTGTACATTATCTTCGAACAACTTTCCTTTTTCATCCTTCACTATAGCCTTTCTTTTAAAATATTCCTCGTTATCAATAAAATAAACTTGCATTTTTGCAGAAGGAATAGAAGCTACCTTAATAATCAGCGGATGATCTACATCGTTAATAATCATATTCATTCCAGACAATCTAATCACCTCATGCAGTTGATTTCTTCTTTCGTTTACTAAGCCATATCTAGGCATAAAAACTCTAATCTCTTTTCCGCTTTCTTGTGTTTTTTGGGCTAACGTTTTCACGTTTTTGGATATCTCAGAAGTCTTCAAAAAGGGTGATACTTCTTGGGAGATGTATAAAATTCTTTTTTTACTACTCATAAATGTAAAGTATGATTTAAGGAATGTTTAAGGTTAAACTTCACAAAAGTACAAAAAAATGTCGTAATTATCAATATTTTCAGTTAGTTTAGCTCATTATATACCACTCACACACATGGAATTGATACAAAAAAGTGAAGCCTTAAAATCACTTATCCAACAAAAAAAATCGCTAGGAAAAACCATTGGATTCGTACCCACAATGGGAGCCTTACATGCAGGACATCTTTCCCTGATTGAACGAGCCCAAAAGGAATGCGATGTGGTTGTTTGTAGTATTTTCATAAATCCAACTCAATTCAATGAACAAAGCGATTTGGATAAGTACCCCAGAACATTAGAAGCCGATTCAGCTTTAATTCAATCCTTTTGCGACTATCTTTTTGTTCCTGAATCAGTGGAAGAAATCTATGGCTCAGCAATCAACTTAAAAGAATTTGATTTTGACGGAATAGAAAATGAATTGGAAGGAGAGTTCAGGCCTGGACATTTTCAGGGTATGGCAAATGTAGTAAGCATATTACTCAACTTAGTAAATGCCGACAAAGCCTATTTTGGCCTAAAAGATTACCAGCAATTCAAAATTGTTGAAAAACTGACAAAGCTCATCAATATAAATACACAAATAGTGGGCTGCCCAACCATTCGCGAAAAAAATGGACTTGCAAGGAGTTCCAGAAACGAATTACTATCTGAATCAGGAAGAAAGGCCGCTGGCGTAATTTATTTGAGCTTGAATTACATTAAGGATTTCTGTTCGTTTCTTACCATCCCCGAAATTAAACAAAAAGCAAAAGGCATGATTGAAGGGATATTGGAAGTGGAATACCTGGAAATTAGAGATGCTGAAACCTTGAAAGAAATTTCTAACTGGGAGGAGAATCGGGGTGTTTTTGTGTCTTTTGCTGGAACTATTGAAGGAGTTCGACTAATAGACAATATTAGGTTTTGAGAATAAAAGTGACTATATGAAATGATAAACGATAAACATGGCTTTTAGAACTATTCACATCACTAATGATTCCTCACAAGCAGAGGTAATAAAAATTCAATTAGCCGAGTTAGGAATCTCAGCATTCTTGAAAGATTCGGTAACCGCCCAAGTTACTGGTGTACCGCTTGAGGTTGGAGGAATAAAAATACAAGTTGAAGAATCTCAGACTCAAGAGGGAAGAGAAAAACTAATTGAGCTCGGATATATCAGCAAAAAGGATATTTCTACCATAGATTCCACTCCTATTTCGGCCAAACAAGCACTTTTATTAAGTAAAATCATGAAAGTTGCTCTCGCAATTCTTCTTTTGTTTTTCGCAATCTATTTTGCTCTTAGCTAAAGTTCAATCTAACTTGCAGTAATGAACTCTCTAAAACTTTTACCCTGGAGTAAAATAGAAAGTTGCCGTATTTAGTTCAATCATAGCTGAATACTACCTGAGAATTACCAGGCAAAAAGAAACTTCGGGAAAGAGACAATACGACTCTTCAAAAGTGTCATAAAGTATCAAGTTATTTTAAATTGAACCTAGGAAATATGTTTTTCCCTAGAAACCTTCATTCAACAAATCTTAATTATTGAATCCGATTTATTTCATACCCCAACGATGACAATTCATCGATTAAATTATCTTTCCCCACCAGATGAAAAACATCTAAAGCTACAAAAGTTGAAGAAGAATCGGAGGACTCCGCGATTACTTTAGCCCACAACTTGTGCTTGGAACTCACGAGGGCTTCATAATGGGATTGCAAGTAAGGAAAAAATGATAGATAGAGAGCGTGCATGGCTTCAAACTCTCCTTTCATGTACAATTTTTGACTGGTTTTCCGCAAAGAATCAACAAATAAATCTAAGGAAGAAATTGAGTTCAAGAAGTCAACTTCTTGCTGTTTGGTAAGAACAGAAAAACTCTCGTAATAAGCCTGATAAGGCTCTAATCCCGAAATTTTCTTATTCAGAGGCATAGCTCTTTCCACCCAAAATTTATCGAAATAAAAACTAGACTGGTTGTTCAGGTAAATCATATCGTGGAGGTAAAACAAGAGTTTTAGCCGAGTACTATCTGCTGAAGGCACTGAATTTTGAGTGCCATATTTCCAGTCCTGTTGAAGCTTTAGTAGTTGCTGAAACTCTTCTTTACTGAGATATTCCTTCATTATACGCTGTTCCGGAATTTCAAGAAACAATTTGGTTTCACCAAAATCAGAATTAGCGACATCAACTTGAGTGAGAAGCACCTCAGCAGAATCAAAGGAAGAAATTACTAATTCGTTGAACAATATACGAGCTGAATCTTTCGGCAAATACTCTGTTGTACCCAACAAATAGGAAGATTCTCCTTCTGTATTTTTAATTTCCCAAAGAGGAATACTGGGAGATTTCATCTTTTTAGTTTTATTACAAGAGAATATAAAAAGTGTAACAAGTAGAATAAAATAATATAATTTCACAGAGCTCATTCTGGGTAATTTTTCAGTCTTTGCCTTAAAAGTAATTCAATATCTCTATATTTAAAAATTAATCCAATTCAGTAACAAAGCTACATGTCTTCAACATTCATTTTTGGCGTATTAATCGCCTACTTTTTAGTTCTAGTAGGTATTTCATTTCTAACCAGTCGTGGAGCAAACAACGATTCTTTTTATTTAGGAAACAAGCAGTCGCCATGGTTCCTGGTTGCTTTTGGGATGATTGGCGCATCGCTATCTGGAATCACCTTTATTTCCATTCCTGGGTGGGTGGGCGATGCAAGCAAACAATTTGGTTACATGCAAATGGTATTTGGATATTTGGCGGGATACCTTGTCATCTCATTTGTGCTTATGCCTCTCTATTACAAGATGAACGTCACCTCTATTTACACTTATCTGCGCGAAAGATTTGGAGCTGAAGCCCACAAGATTGGAGCCGTTTACTTCCTAATTTCAAGAATTACTGGCGCTTCCATACGTTTGTTGCTTGTTGCAAATGTGCTACAAGCTTTTGTTTTTGATGATTTCCATGTTCCTTTTGAAGTGACAGTGTTCATTTCCATTGCGCTTATTTGGGTGTACACGTTCAAAGGCGGTATAAAAACGATCATCTGGACAGATACGCTCCAAACGTTGTTCATGCTTCTTTCGCTGGGCTTCACTTTTTGGTTTTTAGCTACTGAGCTCGATTTATCCAAGACAGGAGGATTAATAGAAACTGTTAAGAGCAGTGAGTTTTCCCAAATTTTCTTTTTTGATGATTGGAACGGAAAATACCACTTTGTAAAAATGTTTTTTGGCGGCATGTTCATCGCCATTGGAATGACAGGACTGGACCAAGATATGATGCAAAAAAATCTCAGCTGCAAGAATCTAAAATCTGCACAAACGAACATGGTTTCATTCAGTGTCGTGTTGGTTTTTATTAATCTTATCTTTTTGGTTTTGGGAGCTTTGCTCTATATGTATGCAGGGCAAGAAGGAATTTTGATTCCCGAGAAAACCGACTTACTGTTTCCTCAAATTGCCCTGAAAAGCAACATTGGAATTGGGATAGGAATCTTATTTTTACTCGGGTTAATTGCTGCAGCATATTCCTCAGCCGATTCTGCACTTACCTCACTAACCACCTCTGTTTGTGTTGATTTTTTGGATACTCAGAAAGAAAAAACACCAAAAAAAAGAAGGCAACTGATTCACTTAGTCATGTCGGTGGTATTGTTCATTGTGGTTGTAATACTCAACAAAACACTGGATGAAAGTGCGATTTGGCAACTCATCTGGTTAGCGGGTTTTACTTATGGTCCGCTTATCGGCTTATTTTTCTTCGGGATTTTAACTCGTTTTCAGCTAAGAAGAAACTTAATTATTATCGCCTGTTTGGCTCCGCCAATTCTCACTTATTTCATCAATTCAAGCTTATCTCAAATTGGTTTTGAATTAGGAGGTTCGTTGATTATCGTAAATGCTCTAATTACTTTCTTTGGCTTACTTTTGATTGCAGTAAAAAAACAAAACTAGTTGAAGTTGTTCAGCAAATTGATAAACTCTGGCAATTGATTTAATTCCTCATAGTACTCAAACAAAGCTTTGTGACCTTCGTAATCCACTGCTAAGCACTGCTCAAATTGACGCATGGCTTTTTTGTGTTCATTCAGCATAATAAAATAGGCCACAAGACGATATTGGCAAGCCATACTTTCCCTGTCTTGTAGGTAATCAACAGCTTCTTGTAAGGATAGATTTTCAGCAATAAAATTAGAGAAATCTAACTGAATTTGACTGTTGTCATCGGTGTCAAATTCATCTGCTTTGGCATAGGCCAAATAAGCTTCATCGTAACGCTCCAGCTTGTTGTAAATTTCTCCTGCAATGTACCAACAGGATGAGTTTTTAGGAAAAAGCCTTATTGCTTTTTCAATGTAAGGCAAAGACTCTAAAGTTCTCCCTTGTTTGTCATGTACGATAGCCATTCCAATTAAAGCCTCTTGCAGATCATCGTTGAGCGAAAGGGCTATTTCATAACTTTTTTCGGCTTCTTTAAAGTTCAATAACTTCTCATAACATTCACCAATGTAACAGAAAGTAATGGGCTGATTCTCCTCAAATTCAAATGTTTTGTAATAGCATTCTAAGGCATCTCCATATTCTTTCAGGTTAAAGTGAGCATTTCCTTTATTGAAGTAGGCCGACACAAAATCTTCTTTGATAATTGTGGCGTAATCAAAAGCAAAAACTGCTTTTTTAAATTTCTTGATGTCATTGTAAACAATTCCCAAATTATACCACCCATTATAGGAATAAGGGTTCTTATCTAAAAAAAGATTGTAGAACTCAATGCATTCCTCTTGTTTATTCAGTTCCTCATAGAAATAGGCTATTTCAAAGAGCAAGGTATCTTCTTCGGGATTTTTATCCAATGCTAACTTTAAATATTTCAGAGCGTTCTCATAATCCATTAATGACTCATACTCCCAAGCAATGTCGTTGTAAACTAAATCAACTGCTTCTGGCGTTCCTTTTTCTAAAAAATCGAGATAAAAATCTATTGCTTTTTGATGCTCTCCTAAATAGCTATGAATCTCCGCTTTCAGCACAATCACCTCTTCATTATTGGGTTCTAGTTCTTGAGTTTGATCAGCAAAATCTAGGGCGTTTACATAGTCACCTTGGGCAGTGTAAACTTGAGCTATGTGTAATTTAATGTCCACGGAAATCGGATGAAGACCATGCCCTATTTTAAGAATTGCCATGGCTTTACTTACCATTCCTTTCTCCAAATAAAAGCTTGATACTTTAGTTATTTCCTCAACATCTAGGTAAAAAGAATCCTTCCTATTGATTTTTAATTCAATGGATTTAATAAGTGCTTTAAACTCTTCGTTATGTTCCGGAAAATCATCCATAGTTTCTGGTTTGATTTACAGCTTTACGTGTATTACTTTTTTAGTTTCAAAGAATTCTTCCTCGAAATATGAAGATAAAGAATAGGACTTATATTTTTTAGATATCTCCCCTAACTCTTCTTCTAAATCTCCTCCTTTTAAGTAAAGGATACCATTAGGCAGATCGTTGTAACTGTTCTTATTTACATTCGTCTTTATCCAACCAATAAAAGGATGAAGACGAGTAACTGCCCTACTTATTACAAAATCGTACTTCTCGGTAATGTTTTTTGCATTTTCGTGAGAGGCTTTAACATTCTTTAGGCCCAGGGCATTCGCTACCCCTTTCACAACCTTAATTTTCTTTCCAATAGAATCTACCAAATGAAATTTACATTTAGGAAATAAAATTGCCAAGGGAATACCTGGAAACCCACCTCCGGTTCCAACATCGAGTAAGTGAGTATTTTGTTTAAAGCTGACCACCTTGGAAATGGCGAGGGAATGAAGAACATGCCTTTCGTAAAAATTATCCATGTCTTTCCGACTGATAACGTTTATCTGGGCGTTCCACTCTTCATAAAGCGGTTTTAGTTGCTGTAGCTGCTCAATCTGAAGCTCTGATAGCTCAGGAAAATAGTGTAGTATTTGTTGAAAATCCAATTAAATATAATCCATTTTGGGTTTAATAATCTCTTCTATGGTTTTGCGAGCTCTAAAAAGCTGAACTTTTACCGTTCCCAAAGTTAAGTTTAATTCTTTAGAAATTTCTATGTAAGACAAACCTTTAAAATACCTTAGTTCGATTAAAACTTTGTACTCGGGCTTTAATTCATCCACAATTTCTCTCATCAATTTAAACTTTTCATTTCGTATAGCCTCTTCCTCAGGGTTTCTTCCCTTGGAGTGCAGAAATATTCTAGGCACGTCCTCTTCGTCATAATTGTGATCTATTGAGGTGGTTTTCATTTTTCTTTTTCTCAAAAAATCGATGCAATTATTGGTCGCAATCCTAAAAAGCCAAGTGCTAAAAGCATAGTTTGGCGAGTATTGCTCCAGATTCATGAACGCTTTTCCAAAAGCCTCAAGAGTCAGGTCTTCAGCATCGTCCTTATCTTTTACCATTTTAAGAATCATATAATATACGGTATCCTTATACCGCACCATTAGTTCCGAGTAGGCAGAGTGATCCTTTTTGTTCAAGGCTCTCTGAATAAGGGCAAAGTCAGCTTTTGCTTTTTCTGAAAAATGTTCTCCAATCAAGTCAGTCAGATAATTTCGTTTGCAATAAAATTAGTAAAAACCAAAACAAAAAGTTGAACAAAATTTGAATGATTGCATTCCGCTTGTTTTTATTATTTCCTAACAAATTGAATCCAAACGAATCAAAAGTATTAGTTTTGCGACAACGACATCAAATTTAACTCTAATATATTTCATGGATTTCACCCTACTAAAAACAGACAAGGACACGAGAGCGCGAGCTGGTGTTATAAAAACCGATCATGGAGAGATTGAAACCCCTATTTTTATGCCCGTGGGGACAGCCGGAACCGTAAAGGGTGTTCACCAAAGAGAATTGGACGAAGATATTCAGGCGCAAATAATCCTCGGAAACACTTACCATTTGTATTTGCGACCAGGACTTGACACATTGGAACAAGCTGGCGGACTTCATAAGTTTAACGGGTGGGACAAACCCATTTTGACTGACTCAGGAGGCTACCAAGTTTATTCGCTCTCAGGGCGAAGAAAAATTATTGAAAAAGGAGTTGAGTTTAAATCTCACATTGATGGTTCGAAGCACTTTTTTACGCCAGAATATGCCATAGATATTCAAAGAACTATTGGAGCAGATATTATTATGGCGTTTGATGAATGTACTCCATACCCTTGCGACTACAAGTATGCAAAACGTTCCATGGAGATGACGCATCGATGGTTAAAAAGATGTTGTACTCGATTTGATGAAACAGATCCAAAGTACGGATACAGCCAAACGTTGTTCCCAATTGTTCAGGGAAGTGTTTACGATGACTTGAGAGAAAAATCAGCTGAATTCATAGCAAGCATGGACCGAGAGGGAAATGCCATTGGAGGTTTATCTGTAGGTGAACCTGCTGAAGATATGTACAAACATACAGACATTGTGACACGCATCCTTCCAGAAGATAAACCGCGGTACTTGATGGGAGTGGGAACACCCATAAACATTCTAGAAACTATTGCTTTGGGAATAGATATGTTCGACTGTGTTATGCCAACAAGAAACGCTAGAAACGGGATGCTATTTACAAGCGAAGGCTTTATCAACATCAAAAATAAAAAATGGCAAAATGATTTTTCGCCTATCGACCCCAATGGTAGTTCTTATGTTGATACTTTTTACAGCAAAGCTTACCTCAGACACTTAATTACATCTAAAGAAATATTGGGCGCACAAATTGCCAGCATACACAATTTATCCTTTTATATTTGGTTAGTGAAGGAAGCTCGCAAGCACATCATCGCTGGTGATTTTCACACTTGGAAAACTGAAATGGTAAGAAAAATGGCGACCAGATTATAATTCATGCTCAAAACTCTCGACAAATACATCATAAAGAAAGTACTGAAAACATTTGTTTTCTCCATACTCGCTGTATTGTGTATCATTGTGGTTTTTGATATTTCAGAAAAAATAGATGATTTCTTAAAATCAAACTTAAGTGTTCCCGAACTTATTGTTCAGTATTACGGAGGTTTCATCATTTACATTGGCAATATGTTCTTTCCCTTGTTTATGCTGATTACCATTGTGATGGTTACCCTCAAGTTGAATCAAAGAAGCGAAATCACGGCTATTTTGAGTTCAGGAATTAGTTTTTTGAGGTTACTTCGTCCCTTTTTTATTGCGGTAGGAATCATCGTTTGTTTCTCTTTCTTTGTCAACTTTGTGTTACTACCCAAGGCAAACCAAAAACGACTGGAATTCGAAAATGCTCACACAAACTATTCGTCCATTTTGGCAGGAGTCCACTTTGAAGTAGTTCCAGGAACTATCGTTTCTTATAAATCATACAATTTTAAAGAAAAGAAATTTGTGTCTGAACTGTGGGTTGACAATTACACTAAAAACGAAAATAACGTTTGGAAATTATCCTCTACACTAAGTGCAAATTACGCTTATGGAGATAGTATATCCAATGATTTTCAGCTAAAAAATGTAACAGAACGATTTCTGTTACCCCATGGAGATAGCGTGATTGAATCAAGAAGCATTGACACAACTTTATCTTTCGGATTGAAGGACTTAGGGCAAAGAAACGAAGTAATTTCTACCATGTATTATGGGGAATTACTCGAATACAGAGAAAAGGAAAAACTAAAAGGCTCAGCCATTGTGCCCTACGTAGAAATAGAAATTTACTCAAGAACTTCCAATCCACTCTCATTGTTCATTTTGGCGCTATTGGGTGTTTGTATTAGTATTTCTCCAGCAAGAAGTAGAGTTGGAATGACTATTTTATTGGGAATTGGATCTGTAGCATTATATTTTGTATTCAATCGATTCTCTACTGTATATGCTACCAATGCCGGTTTAAACACCTTTCTTGCTGTTTGGATACCGAATATTATCTTGTTAATTTTTGCTTTGTACCTGTATTGGAAAACTCCAAAATAATTGTTCACACTTCCAATTTGTTTTAGAAGAAAACAGGGCAGCTGGATGGCATTTATAGAATTCGGACTTTATGTAGTATATTTGTTTTGAAAGCTATACGAATGTCATGAAATTAAAAATACTGTTTCTCTTCACACTTATTGGAGTAAGCCTTTATTCACAAAACCCTGGGAATGTAGGAACTGTGAATTTAACAGCCTGGTTCAAACCCGATGCATTAGCGCTAGGAAATGTAACACAATGGACTACCTCTTATCCTACTGGAGCAGGAGCAATTTCTGTTTTTGATAATTCAGCCCCGTATCCATCTGCGACAAACACTCCATTAAACAACACCTCAAATTACAATACTACTATAGAATTTAATGCCAATTCGAGTGCGGCAATAAAAGCACTACAAAATACCACTTCCCTGAATCTTTTGGACAACAGAAACAGCACAAGTCAAGGGACTTTTTTTGGGGTCTATTATTTCCCGGTATTTATTCGGGGAAATAATCACATGATGCTGTACAATGAAACCTCGGGCGATGCCATTCAGTTCCGAAACTTGGGAGCCAACGGCAGGTTTGCATTAGGAAGAGGATTAGGCGTAAATGTAAATGCTACCAGAAACTGGGTGGAAAATCATTTGCCAACCATTATCTCATACAAGGGAAACAGAAGTGGAGCCACAACAATGAATCTTTTTGAAAACTCGAGTATTGTAACGGCAAGTTCTGCATCACAATCATCAGGGCAAATTGGGTTACATTTTGGGTTAATGCCAGGAAATGCCAATTCTCCTTTCAATGGGTATTTAAATGAATTTATATTCTACAATAGAGATTTGACCCTCATTGAGATGAGTAAAGTTCATAGCTACCTAGCTGTAAAATATGGAATCACTCTGGATAATACGGGCGGAGGAACACAAGGTGATTATATAGCTACTGATGGCACGGTTATTTGGGATGCTTCGATTAATCCGACTTATCACAACAGTGTAATCGGAATTGGAAGGGATGACAGCCAAGCACTATTGCAGAAACAATCTCATAGTTTTTACGATGTTACAAGATTATATTTAAACTCACTACAACCGACAAATATTGCAAACACAGGTGTTTTTAACTCAGATACTTCGTATGTCGTAGTTGGGGATAACGGAGGTCTTTTGTGCAATACCTTAGCTACGGCCAATGAACTACCTTCTACTCCATTTTTTAATTCCAGAATAGAAAGAGAATGGAAAGTAACCAAGTCGAATTTTTCGCAAAATTTCAATATCGACATTACAATTAGCCCATGTGCTATTGGTGTGGATTTTGACACCAGCTGTCTGGCCTTGTTGGTAGATGACGATGGCAACTTCACTAATGCAACTTCTTACAATTCAACCAACGGCATCTCATTTTCATTGAATGGAAATACCATTTCTATTTCAGGAATTTCTGATTTGCATATTCCCAATAACAGTACTCGATACATAACACTTGCCTCGGTGACTTTTGAAAAGGGGCTTGGAAACGACACAACCAAATGTCAGGGTGACAGCATTGTATTGGATGCCCAGAATACAGGCTCAAATTATTTGTGGAATACAGGAGATACCTCCCAAACTATCAAGGCTTTAAATCCAGGAACCTATTGGGTTGAAGTTTCGTCAAATGGTTGCTCAGACAGAGATACAATTATAATTACTGACCAAGTAGTTACTTCTTTTTTTGCATCGTCTGACACCGCGGGCTGCGAACCTTTAATTACTAATTTTAATGATTTATCAACCACCTCATCAGATTCAATCGTGACGTGGAACTGGGATTTTGGAGACGGAACTAGTTCTTCTAACCAAAACCCAACTCACCTCTATTCTGCACCAGGAAATTATTCTGTTTCATTATCTGTAACTTCCAATTTAGGGTGTACAAACGATACCACCTTCACAAACTACGTTTCGGTGTTTTCTTATGCCCAAGCAGAATTTAGCATGTCTCCCAGTTTTGGTAACCCAAGGGATGTAATATCATTCACGAATTTATCCTCTAACGCAACGAATTACAAGTGGCTTTTTGGGGATGGCGATTCCTCACTCATTTCGGATCCTACTCACTCATTTCTAGAAGAAGGAACTTATGAAGTAAATCTAATTGCATACAATGCTAATGGGTGCAATGACACGATAAGTTATTCGATACAAATAAAAAGCGACTTGTTTTTTGCCCCAAATAGTTTTACTCCTGGCGAGGACGGAAAAAATGATGAATGGGGACTCGTAGGCCTAGAAAATTTAACGAGTTATAAATTACAAATATTTAACCGATGGGGAGAAATAATATTTTCCTCCACGGATGAAACTGAAACTTGGGATGGAAAACACGAGGGAATCTTTGTTCCCACTGGTGTCTATTCTTGGAGGGCAATCATTGAAACCAAACAACGAGTTACAACAATACAAACTGGCCATATCACTGTGTTGAGATCGGAGGAATAGAACAAATTCTCCTTATTGAATCAAAACAATCTGGCTGTTACTTTAATTCTGATAACAAGTTTTAATTCCTCAATTGTTACCTTAAAACTCCCTTTCAAATCTTCCCCTAACTTTAAGTTCTGAGCTGAATATTTAAAAGTTTGATGCTAAAAAAAGGAGGAGATATCTTTGACTATTAATTCCATAAAAAAACCTCAATACCGATTTTTCGATATTGAGGTTTTAAACTTCTGTCTTCTATCTTCGTGGTTCAAACTCCGAACTACTTCGCTATTCCAATCGCTCTTTTCTCACGAATTACAGTTACTCTTACTTGTCCTGGATAAGTCATATCGGTTTGTATTTTCTGAGAAATTTCAAAGGCTAATTCGTCAGCTCTTTTATCGGATACTTTTCCGCTTTCCACCATCACTCTTAGCTCTCTTCCTGCTTGTATAGCAAATGCTTTACTTACACCGTCATAACTTAAAGCTGTAGTTTCAAGATCCTTTATTCTTTGAATGTAAGACTCTACCACTTCTCTTCTTGCTCCTGGTCTCGCTCCCGAAATCGCATCACACACCTGAATGATTGGAGAATACAAAGTAGTCATTTCCATTTCATCGTGGTGAGCTCCAATTGCGTTTACAACATCTGGTTTTTCTCCATACTTTTCAGCCCATTTAGCCCCCAATATTGCGTGTGGCAATTCTGGTTCGTCTTCTGGTACTTTTCCTATATCGTGAAGTAATCCTGCTCTCTTCGCTGTTTTTGGATTCAGTCCTAACTCGCTAGCCATGGTTGCACACAAGTTGGCCACTTCTCTTGAGTGTTGCAGCAAGTTTTGTCCATACGAAGAACGGTATTTCATTCTTCCTACTAATTTAATCAGCTCTGGGTGTAACCCATGAATTCCTAAATCGATACAAGTCTTTTTACCTGTCTCAACAATTTCTTCATCCAAGGCTTTTCTTGTTTTCTTTACTACCTCCTCAATTCTAGCTGGGTGAATCCTTCCATCAGACACTAATTGATGTAAAGATAATCGTGCAATCTCTCTTCGGATAGGATCAAAACAAGAGAGAATAATTGCCTCTGGCGTATCATCTACTATTATTTCAACTCCAGTTGCAGCCTCCAGCGCTCTAATGTTTCTTCCTTCTCGCCCGATAATTCGTCCTTTCACTTCGTCAGAAGGAATATTAAATATGGAAACTGAATTTTCTACAGCTTTTTCTGTTGCTACACGCTGAATAGATTGAATAACAATTTTCTTTGCCTCTTGGTTTGCTGATAATTTCGCTTCGTCTGCAATATTTTTAATGTAAGCCATCGCATCTGTTTTGGCTTCATCTTTAAGTGCTTCCACCAATTGAGCTTTTGCATCATCTTTGCTGTAACCCGATAGTTTTTCTAATTCGGCTACTTGCTTTTCTTGTTTTTTGGATAAATCTTCTCTTTTGGTATTCACTACCTCCAATTGAGTTTCTAGGTCTTTTTTCAACCTATCCAATGATTTTTCTTTTTTGGATGTTTCTTCCAGCTTTTGAGAAATTTGTTTCTCCTTGCTTTTAATTCTGTCTTCGGCCGACTGAATTTTTCTGTTTTTTTCGTTCACAGCATTTTCATGCTTCTCTTTCAGCGCCAAAAACTTTTCTTTTGCTTGCAAGATTTTTTCCTGCTTAATTGATTCTTGCTTTCCTTTAATTTCGGTAAGCATACTTTCCCTTTCTTTTTTCAAAAGGCCTTTGGAGAACATAAAAACTGCTCCTCCACCGATTATGAGTCCTACTACGACTCCAATCACGATACTAATTGGTTCCATTTCTTTTTTGGTTTATTAATTCAACAATAAACAAATGAAAGATTGTACTAGGAAAAATTTAAGAGAGTTCTTGATTCAGTTTAAAAAGTAATTCATCCAATTTGGGTGAATTATCTTTTACTTCCACCGGCTCTGGTTTAGCCTGAGCTAATTGAATCTTGTTCGCAAATTCCAGACAAGTCATTGCCAACAAATCCTGAGAATCCGTTATTTTATATTGGCTCTTGAGTTTGGCTATATTTTCAGCAATTTTTGTTGCCGACAACTCCACGCCTGCCTCTTCACTTTCCGATACGGTTAGCGGGTAAACTCTGTCTCCAATTTTTATTTTAACGTTCTTCTTACTCATTCAAAACATTATATTAACTCCTGAGCAACGCCATGCATTCCTCAATCTCTTTAATCATTCCATTGATTTTTGCCTCATCCAGTTCTGTTTTCACTGGCGAGTCAAATCTTTCAGTTGTTTTCACTTTTTCTACCTCTTTCACAAGTTCTGAATATCGATTTTCCTTCAATTCAATATCCTTTCTCAATGATTTATTTTCTTCTAGCAAACGCTCAGATTCAGATTTATACTGATTTTTGAGGGCTATTAGCTCATTAATTTTTAGTGATATTTGCTCTATTTTCTGGTCTTCGATACTCATGTCCACGATTGATGTAGATATTCTACGAATTTACTAATACTAATTTAATTCAGCTAATTTAATTTTTACAATTATTCGCCACTGAACGTGGATAACTTTTTCTCTTTTCTCACTCATACAATCGCAAATATTTATTTTTGTTCTATGAAATACTTACATCGCTCTCCCCTATATTTAATATGTCTAATCGTTTTATTTTCAACAAAATACACGCTGTCTCAATCACTACCTGATTCTACTCATTTTGGTTCACCCTTGGATATTTCTTTGTATGTAGCTGGAAACTTTGGTGAGGTTCGCTCCAATCATTTTCACACCGGGATTGATTTTAAAACACAAGGCGTGGAAGGCAAAAAGATTTACGCTATAGGCGATGGATATGTTTCACGAATTTCTTATTCCCATTATGGTTATGGAAAAGCCTTGTATGTCACTCATCCAAATGGCTATACAAGTGTCTATGCTCACTTATCTAAATTCAATAAAACCATAAGGAATTATGTGCGAGAGCATCAATATTCTATCCAAAAAGAGACATTTAATATGTATTTAGACTCTACTAAACTGATTGTGCAACAAGGCCAAATGATCGGGTTAAGTGGTAATTCAGGAGGGTCTTACGCACCACATTTGCATTTTGAAATACGCGAGACGAAATCTGAACATCCAATGAACCCTTTGCTGTTTGGATATAAAATTACCGACAGTAAAAAACCTATGATTAACAATTTAAAAATTTATCCATTGGATGATTCTTCTCTGGTAGAAGGGCAGCAAAAAGCCATAATAATTCCAGTAGAAAAAAATAAAAACGGAAAATATTACCTCAGTAAAACTGTAAAAGCTTTCGGCAATATTGGTTGCGCTCTCCACTCTACCGACAGATTGAATGCGCGTAACATCTGTGGGCTGTATTCTTTGGATTTATCCGTAAATGGCGATCATCTTTTTGGGCATAAAATGGATGAATTGGATTTTTCAACCAGCCGATACGTAAATCACCATGTAGATTACCCAAGACATAAAAAGTATAACAATTCGTTTCACAAATCATTTCTGAACGGGAACAATAAGCTCAAAATTTATACCCAAAGAAATAACGGTTTTACCAACATTGAGAATGACTCAACCTACAAATTCACTTATGTGGCCAGAGATTTTGCTGGAAACACCTCAAAATTGAGCTATTCCATAAAAGGAGATTCGACAGGCTATGCAAAAGCCATAGCAAACAAAACTGATTGCGACCATTATTTTTCTTACAATGCTTCCAATTTAATGGAGCAAGATGGATTTATTGCCATGATGACTCCAAACACTTTGTACGAAGATTTATGTGTGAAATATTCTGTTCAGAAAAGTTCTAAATACCTTTCGGACATTCACAGTTTTGGAACAAGGTTGGCAGGAATCCAGCAGACTTACAAAGTAATTATAACACCAACCAGGTCAATTGACTCAGCTCTTCATGATAAATTATTAATAGTTTCTATTGATGAAAAAGGGAAAATGACTGACCGTGGTGGTGAGTTTCAGTTAGGAACGGTAACTACACGCGTAAAGCAATTTGGAAAGTTTGCTATTTCGATAGATACGACAAAACCTGTTGTAAAGGTTTTAGATAAACAAGATTTAAATGGACTAAAACCAAGTGCTACCATAAAACTTAAAATTAGTGATGATTTATCTGGAATTAAAAGCTATTCAGCCACTTTGAACGGAGAATGGATGCTCACTGAATACAAAAGAAAAAAAGGAATTTGGAATATCTCTCTTTCTGAAAATGAAAATATAAAAAACGGGACTAATAAGTTAGTTATTGAAGTGACAGATGAGAAAGGAAACATTAACAAAAGAGAAATATTAATCTTTGTCAACTAAACCTTCGTCCTCACCTTCTTCCAATCTTTAATTTGCCAATTTGTAAAGCAAGTAGCTACATGATTGTTTTCGGCATCATGGAGTTTTACTTCGCACTTTTTGTAGGTTACTCCTTCTTTTTTCAAAACTGACTTGATTTCCTTTACTTCTGAGTCCAAAAACTCATAGTGAGCAGTCACCTCACTTTTGGCTTGGTAATGGAATTTTATTTCGAGCGATTCCATGATTAATCTGTAATCTTTCATTCCTAACTTGTACAACAATACCAATCCTGTGCAAAATTCTGCACAAGTTGCCATACCACATGCATGGATTCCTTTAATATGATTGTGATTCACTTTTCGTTTAGGAATTACCGTTGAAAAAGAATCATCAGTAATTTTTGATATTTTAATTCCATGTGGTTTATTAAAAGGAATAAATCGGTGCAAACCAAAATTTAGTTTCCACATCCCGAAGGAAGATGTTTTTGCTTTTTCTACTATTTTATTGAAATCCATAATTAAAATTTGATTACTCGAAGTACACTTTTATGGTCAATACCACGTAATAAAGATAAGGAAAGCAACAGAAGTATTAGAATTGTCCTTTGTTTATTAGTAATTTTCTTGGTTGATGCTAGTTGTTTCACCATCAAAAAATGTAACGAAAAAAGGGCGAAAAATTAGAATGGAGACTATATAATTATTCTTTAATCCAAAAAAAACAATTTAGTCATCCCCTGCCACGACACGGAATCTGTTCATTGTTTTTAGCGCCTATAATTAACAGATTCTGGATCAAGTCCAGAATGGCTCATCATTTTTTTTAAAATTTGTATTTTTAGGTTGTTTATGATTTTCTTATAATCCACTTTACTAATAATTATCACCTTAATCTATTGACATATTTAGGATATATTTTGTAATTTTGAATCATTAAAAATAACATTCAAAAAAATATAAAATAGTATGACATTAGTAGGAAAAAAGGCGCCTTTATTTAGCGCTCCAGCATTAATCAACGGAAACGATATAGCACAAGACTATTCTTTGGAGCAATTCATTGGAAAAAACGAGGTTATCTTTTTCTTTTACCCAAAAGATTTCACATTTGTTTGTCCCTCAGAGCTTCATGCTTTTCAGGATAAAATTGCTGAATTTGAAAAAAGAGGAGTAAAAGTAGTTGCTTGCTCAACTGATACAGAAGAATCGCACTGGGGATGGGCACAAGTAGAAAAAGGACATGGCGGTATCAAAGGAATCAAATACCCAATCGTTGCTGATACAAACAAAACAATTTCTGATGCTTTTGGTGTATTGGTTGGAGAATACGATTATGACGAAAACGGAGCATTAGTTTCTACTGGGCCTATGATTGCTTACAGAGGTTTGTTCTTGATTGATAAAGCAGGAGTTGTTCGTCATTCATTAATCAACGACTTGCCATTGGGAAGAAATGTAGATGAAGCTATCCGTATGGTAGATGCTTTACAATTTACTGAAGAAAACGGAGAAGTATGCCCAGCAAACTGGAGCGAAGGAAAAGAAGGAATGAAAGCTTCTTTTGATGGAGTGGCTGATTATTTGGCTAAAAACTAATCTTTTGAGATAAAAGATAACAGAACAAAAAAATAAGACTAAAATCCTTCTTGAACTCTCAAGAAGGATTTTTTTGTTTATTCCCTCCTTGAGTAGGGATAGGGAGGTGACTAACAAGAGAATTATGTCTTATGTTTTTCTTTAATTATCTTTATTGACTGTAATGCAATATAGTCTTTTGAAATCCTAATTCAAGTTCAGGATAACATTAATGACGATAACTCAATAAAAAAACTACTCACTTTTTACTCTTCACTAATTACTAGAAAAACAATGAAAATACTAATGGTTTGCTTAGGAAATATTTGTCGTTCGCCTTTGGCAGAGGGAATCATGACACAAAAAGCCTACGAAAAAGGATTGAATTGGAAAATTGATTCTGCGGGCACGGCAGCCTATCATGTGGGTAATTTACCAGATGAACGGTCGATTGAGGTTGCCAATAAATATGGGATAGATTTGACTAAACAAAAAGCTAGGCAATTTGATGTATCTGATTTTGAGAATTTTGATGTGATTTATGCAATGGATACCGAGAATTACAACAACATAATTAAATTAGCCAAGGATAAGGAGGACGAACAAAAGGTGAAACTAATCTTGAATGAGATTGAGCCTAATTCCAACCAGCCAGTTCCAGACCCTTATTATGGAGGAGATGAAGGATTTGAAAACGTTTACCAAATGTTGGATTTGGCTTGTGATACTATTTTAAACAAACTAACTTCTTAAAACATGTATTGCGGGAAAATTATCAATTATCCATTTTTAATTATCAATTAAACAATATGAGCAAAGGAATTTTATACTTACTCCCAATCACCATGGGCGAATACAACATGGAAATGACAATTCCTATTGGAATTCAATCTACCATGGATGAGATTGAAGTTTTTATAGTAGAAAATATAAAAACAACTCGCAGGTATTTACGAAAAATAAACCCTACCTACCCCATTGATGATAAAGAATTCTTTGTGATTGACAAACGTACTTCAAGAAAAGAATTGAGTCAGTTTGTTCACAGCAACAAAGACAAAAAAATTGGAGTAATGAGCGAAGCGGGCTGTCCCGGAATTGCCGATCCGGGAGCAGATGTGGTAGAAATCGCTCATGAACTCAACATACAAGTAAAACCTTTTGTTGGTCCCTCTTCCATTCTTTTGGCCTTGATTGCATCGGGAAAAAACGGACAGCACTTTACTTTTAATGGATATTTACCCAAAGACCGAGGGGAGAGAATAAAGTCCTTGAAAAATCTTGAAAGACTTTCAAGAAAGAATCACACTCAAGTGTTTATGGAAACTCCCTTCCGAAACAATCACTTAATCGAGGATATTTTGACGCATTGCGACAACTCCATGAAACTGTGTATCGCAGCCAATATAACCTTGAGTAATGAAAAAATTAAAACCAAAACAATTGGGGAGTGGAAAAAGCAAACGCCTGATTACCACAAAGATTATTGTATTTTTGTTTTGTAACAATTAAAACCTTGAGATTTATGCCTTTCAGATTGTACTCGCTTATACTTGTTTCTCTATGTGTCTCACTTTCTTCTTTCTCTCAGTATGATCCCGATTATAGTGACGAAGAAAAAGAGGAATTAACTGGGCTGCCCTTAAGAGAACGATTGTACACGGGCGGTAATTTTTGGGCAAACTTTGGCACATTAACAAACGTAGAAGTCTCGCCCATTTTGGGGTACAGAATTACGAGTGATTATTCAGTAGGTTTAGGACTCAAATACAATTATTTCAGTGATCGAAGATTTTCGCCCACGTTCACTTCCAGCATTTATGGAGGGAGTGTTTTTACACGCTATCGTTTTTTTGATAGGTTCGTAGCTCATGCCGAATTCGAAATGCTGAATACAGATAACTTCAATACCATTCCCTCTGCACAAAGAGTGTGGATACCAATAGGATTAGTTGGAGGCGGGTATGCCTCAAACGGTTTTCAGATTTTAGCTTTGTATGATTTAATTGGAGATCCTAACAACCCCTACATCGGCACATTTGGTGCAGACTCTAGGATATATCTAAGAGTCGGTTTTTTGTTTAACCTCTAAACTAGTTTATTTCCTTCCCCAGGAAATACCATTGAAGGCTTGTAGCTTTTTGCTTCTTCAAAATCCATATAGCCGTAACCAATGATAATTATTTGGTCACCTACAGCTACTAACCTCGCTGAAGGTCCGTTCAGGCAAATAACACCAGATCCTCTCTCCCCTTTAATTACGTAGGTTTCTAACCTTGCCGCGTTGTTCAAGTTTACGATTTGTACTCTTTCTCCTTCAATAATATTGGACGCATCCATTAAATCTTCATCGATAGTAATACTTCCAATGTAATTTAATTCTGCCTGAGTAATTTCGACTCTGTGAATTTTTGATTTTACTGCTTTGATCATCATGGTAGTTCGAGGCTATTTTGTTGTGTAATGTATTATAATTTAGAAAACGAATTTAGAAATATTTTTAGAATATCATCATATCAATTCCCGTGTAAGTATGCGGAGAAATTAACATCAACTCTTCTCTAATATCCTCTGAAACATCCAAATTCTGAATAAACTCTTGAATTGATTCTTGAGTCATTTTATCGTTATTTCTGGTTAACTCTTTCAGTTTTTCATAAGGGTTTGGGTATGATTCTCTTCTCAGTACAGTTTGAATTGCTTCAGCCACAACTGCCCAGTTATTCTCCAAATCAGCTTTTAAGGCTACCGAGTTCAGCAATAGTTTACCCATTCCTTTTTTCAAGGATTTAAATGAAATAAGTGAATGAGCAATAGGCACTCCCACATTTCTTAACACAGTAGAATCTGTCAAATCTCTTTGTAATCTTGAAATAGGCAATTTGATTGAAAGGTGCTCATACAAAGCATTTGCTATCCCAAAGTTTCCTTCGGCATTTTCAAAATCAATTGGATTTACCTTATGAGGCATTGCCGATGACCCTACTTCATTGGCTACAATCTTTTGTTTAAAGTAGTCCATAGCAATGTATTGCCAAATATCTCTACTAAAATCAATTAAAATGGTGTTGATTCTTTTCAAACAATCAAACAAAGCTGCTAGATTATCGTAATGTTCCACCTGTGTAGTGTATTGAGATCTTTTTAACCCTAAAGTCTTCTCTACAAAAGTATCTGCAAATTTCATCCAATTAATTTCTGGATATGCAATATGATGAGCGTTAAAATTTCCGGTTGCACCTCCAAATTTAGCTGAATAATCAATTTGTTTCAGTTGTTTCAATTGAGCCTGAAGCCTTTCTACAAACACATAAATTTCTTTTCCTAGGATAGTTGGAGAAGCAGCCTGACCATGAGTTTTAGCCAGCATAGGAATTTCGCCCCACAAACTTGCCATACTTTTCAAGTGCTCCACTATCTCTGTTAAGGATGGGATATATACCTCTTCAACTGCATCTTTCAACATCATGGGAATTGCAGTATTATTAATGTCTTGTGAGGTCAATCCAAAATGGATAAATTCTTTTGTATTTCCTAAATCAATCGTTTCTACTTTTTCCTTGATAAAATACTCAACAGCTTTTACATCATGATTGGTAACAGCTTCAATCTCCTTAATCCTTGCAGCATCTTCCAATGTAAACTCTTCATACACTTTTCTTAGAGCCAAGAATATATCTTCAGTATTAATATTTTCCAATAAAGGAAGAGGAATTTGACAGAGAGAAATGAAATACTCTATTTCTACTTTTACTCGGTATTTGATCAGTGCAAACTCCGAAAAATAGGCGCCCAACTCTTCTGTTTTGCTTCTGTATCTTCCATCAATTGGTGTGACTGCCGTCAATAAGGATAAATCCATGGTGTGTTTTAATTTTTTACAAAATTAGACAAATCTGTTCAATTGCCCTTCCATCTCTGCTTTTAATTTGTTAATTCTTTTGATTCATCTCACCATCAAAGCTCATTTCCTTTTATTCTCTGTAGTTTTTACTTATTTTTAACCTGTTATCTGGATTCAACCTATTCAATGAAGTTCACAAAAGAAATGTTACTCGGCTTAAACAGCTACAAAAAGGCTATTTCGTTTATTCTGACGAATGGGTTTTTGAAGTACTTAGCTATACCCGTTATACTCTTCGGAATTCTCCTTTATTTCGGATATCAATTTGAAATTCTGAGCCGGGCAGCCGAATCATCTATCGAATCAAGGGATTACTCACTTGGATTTATTGGGAGGATGTGGCTACTCATAAAGGTTCAGTTTTTTGCTTTGTTGAAGTTTCTTTTTGTAGATGCTGTAAAATATATGGTCATTATTTTCTTATCCCCTCTTCTGGCTTATATTTCAGAAAAAACGGAAGAAGTTCTGACTGGAAATCAATATAAATTTAATCTACCTCAACTTATCAAAGATGTAAAAAGAGGAATTGGGATTGCCATCCGAATGCTTCTGGCAGAGTTTGGAATTATATTTTTGATTTGGAAGCCCTTGAGCTGGATTCTTGGTATTGATGGGTTCATTTACGAAACCGTAGCTGTTCTTATTGGCTTTTATTTTTATGGTTTTGCTTACGTAGATTACATCAACGAAAGGTTGCGTTTCTCAATCAAAGAAAGCTGGACATTCATGAAAAAGCATGCTGGCCTTGCGTTTGCAATTGGTGGAGTTTATTCCTTATTCTACAAGGTACCTTCGTTGGTTCAAACAGAGTTGACATGGTTAAAATTGATTTTGGATAACTTTGGGGTTTTATTCGCTCCTTTTTTGGCTATTGTGGCTTCTACCATAGCCATGCACAAATTAGTGGACCTCAATACCTCTCGCTTTGCAAACAAAAAAGAAATCAATTTAACTCAAACCAATTAATCAATGTAATCGCACTTATGTTAAAAAAACACTTTTCTCTATTCCTTATCATCTTCCTTGCCTGCGCAAGTTTAAGCTCTAGTTTCGGCCAACAACAAACTAGTTTTTTCGAAAAACTAAAAATTAAAAAATTACTGAATGAAGGCAAAACACTTGTTTATGAAAACAATTACAGAAAAGCTCTAAACGTGTTTCGAACGGTTCTGTCCTATGATAGCTCAAACGCTACTGCAAATTATAGAGTGGCAGAATGCCACTTGAATTTGGACAAACCCCGATTGGGAAAAAAATATGCACTCAGAGCAATCAATCTCGACCCAAAAACTAACAACGAAGTACACTTCATATTAGCAGAATCCTATCACCGACTAGGAGAATTAGAATTAGCTAAAGAATCTTACCAAAAGTTTCAAAGTAAGTCTTCTAAATCAACAAACGAAGACTATGAGGTTGCAAATCGCATTAAACAATGCGACAATGCAAAAACAAGAATAGAAAATCCTGTAAATGCGAGAACCGAAAATATGGGAAGAAAAATAAATACCTTCAACCCCGAATATGCAGGCTCAATTTCTGCTGATGGCAAAACCTTAGTTTTTACCTCCAGACGAGCAGACACGAAAGGAGGACAAGTTGATGAAATTGCGGACAACCTGTATTACGAAGACATATACATTTCGTTTTGGAACGATTCAATTGAAGAATGGACCCGTTCAGAACCCATTCCAGGCAGTATAAATACGCCAACACATGATGCTGTATTGAGTATTTCGCCAAACGGAAACTCCATTTATGTCTACAAAAGTGAAAACGGTGGCGATATTTTTGTCTCGCAAAAAAGAGAAGACGGGACATTTGGAAACGCATCGAGCATTGACAAAGGACGAAATGTAAACTCTTCTTACTTTGAAAGTTCTGCCTCGGTTACAGAAGATGAAAACTTCATCTATTTTGTAAGTGACAGACCTGGTGGAATTGGACAAGCGGACATTTACACCGCTCGAAAAATTGGAAACAAATGGACAAAACCTATAAATCTTGGTGATTCCGTTAATAGTGAAGGGGACGAAAATTCAGTATTCATCCATCCAGATGGTGACATTTTGTTTTTTACCTCAACTGGACATGACGGAATGGGTTCCTATGACATTTTTTATTCTAAAAAAATAAACGGTATATGGAGCAAAGCCAAAAATTTAGGATATCCAATCAATACAGTAGGAGCTGAAAAAACTATCTCGGTAACACGAGATCTAAAAACTGCATTCGTATCATCTAATTACAAAGGAAGCTACGGCAGCACAGACATATTCAGAATAGATTTAAGTAAAATAAAGTTTTAAAAAATCATTAACTTGCATCCTAATTCAATTTAAATATCGATGAAAACTCTACTCACAACCGCTTGCCTTCTCTGTTTTGTTATTTTTTCTTGTAAAAAAGAAAAAGCAGATGATCCAGAAGAGGAAACGCCTGTAATTGAGTCTGTAAAATTCGCTGCAGATGTACAACCCATATTTCAACAAAGTTGTGGAACAGGAGGTTCGTGCCATGGCGCGAGCAATGGTGCAGATGGCAAAATATACGAAACTCATGCTGGAGCTAGTGCCGTACCAGATTCTCAAACCTTGGGAAGCATAAAACATAGCCCTGGTTTTAAAAATATGCCACAAGGAGGCGCGCAACTTTCTGCAACAAAAATTGCAAAAATTGAGGCATGGATAAATGGAGGAAAACTAAACGACTAGCGTGATAAATCAAGCCGTTTTTTTCATCTTAGGATTGTTGATCGCAGTAACTTTTTATTCTTGTAAAAAAGAAACAGAGGAAAATACCGAGTCAAAAAACCCTTCTCCTACCTCTACCTCAACTGTGTCATTCCAGCAGAATGTTCTGCCCATTTTCAATACCCATTGTAATGGAAGTTATTGCCACGGTGGCGGAGCAGACGGGAAGTCATTTACGACCCATTCAGGAGCAGAATCAGTTCCTTCCTCCGTGTTGCTTGGCGCCATAAATCACAATTCTGGATATAGCCCAATGCCAAAATCTCAACCCAAATTAATGCAAAATGAAATTGACACGATAACGATTTGGATAAACGAGGGTAAATTAAATAATTAATATGCGACTGAAACTTAAAATAAGTCTTAGCCTATTTCTATTTGCTGTATTGGCTTACATCTCATCTTCTTTTTTATGGAAAAAACCTATTGTAATTGAAGAGTCTGATAAAGTGCTTGATGTATTGTGGCAACTTCATGATGAAATGCCAGAAGACTATATCAACATAGGAAACCTCAATACTCAATTAATAAACCAAGGAAAAAATCTTGTTACGACAGGTTTTTTAAATCCAAACTCAAAAAATAAAGACAAAAAACAATCAAAACATTTTGTGTGTACGGATTGTCACAACATTCAGAGGGAAGATCCTGATTTAACCAAAAGTCATCCAGAAAACCGCCTAGATTACGTGGTGAAAAACAAGATTAAATTTCTGCCTGCCACTACCTTGTACGGAACAATAAATAAGAACCACTGGTACAATGGAGATTACTCTAAAAAATATGGTGAGTTGGTAGAACCAGCCAGAGACACATTGAAAAATGCCATACAACTCTGTGCTGTAGTATGTTCACAAGGTAGATTACTAAATAAAAATGAGCTAGAAGCTGTCATTCTTTTTCTCAATGATAGAAGTTACAGAATAAAAGACTTAAATCTTTTGGAAAATGAAAAGCAACACATAGCTGAAGCAATAAGCAGTGGAAATACGAAAAAGCAAAAAGAGGCAATCAAATTAATTAAATCTAAATACTTAGATTACTCTCCTGCTACCTTCATGAAACCTCAAGAAATTGACAATCGGAGTTTTGGAATAAAAGGAAATCCGGAAACCGGAAAACAAATTTTTGAGTTAAGTTGCCTCACCTGCCACAAAGAGGGAGGTGTAACCAATTACAAGCTCCATGATGACAAACTAACTCACAAACACCTGAAATATTGGGCGAATACCCACAAAGTATTTTCCGTGTATGACATTACCAGAAAAGGAACATACTCAAAAAATGGATATAAACCATATATGCCAAACTATACCAAACAAAGACTTAGCGACCAACAATTGGAAGATCTGATGGCTTACATCAATGAAATGGCAGAAAATGGAAAAATTTAAACTAGAATATATTTCAATAATAAGAACGAATTTTTAACTGTCTTTTAATATTAATTTCCTCCTTTTTTGGGAGATAAGGTAAGTGAACTGCTTATGATTAGTCACCTCTCATAACCTCAACCTCAAGGAGGGAACAATTAGTAACTATGAAAAATCTATTATATCCACTTTTATTCATTTCTCTTTCAAGTTTCTCACAAGAAAATCGAGAAGAAATAACCTACACTTACAACACCTTCAACTCTACCCGAATCATCAATTCTCACTCCGTAGAAATGATGGAGAAAAAAACTGCCGATTTCAGAATTGGTCATAGATTTGGAGACATAGCTGGTGACAATGGCGGAATAAAAACACTGTTTGGAATAGATAATTCATCGGATATTGCAGTGGGACTAGAGTACGGAATAACCAACAACCTTAATGTTGGAATTACTCGTTACAAAGGAGCTGGACCCTATTTACAGCTCTACGAAGGATATGCCAAATACAAGGTACTAGCACAAAGCAACGAAATGCCCATTTCTCTTGTTGGGTTAGCCAAACTAAATGTAACCTCTATGTCTGCTAGTCCAAATAATTCTTCACCTACTTCTTTTCCCGATTTTGTGAGCAGAACCTCAGCATCTTATCAGTTATTAATTGGAAGAAAATTCTCTGAAAGGCTTTCGCTTCAAATCATGCCTACTTATGTGCATAGAAACTACGTTGGGTTTAATGATCAAAATGGAACATTTGCCATTGGCGCAGGAGGTAGAATTCAACTTTCCAAACTGGTAGGAATCATTGGAGAATATCACTATGTCTTTTTTAATGATGGAGTTCAACAAGCTCTCAACACCTTTAATCCTATTGCATTAGGATTTGAGTTTGATACAGGTGGACATATTTTTCAATTGAACTTCTCTAACTCAAGAGGGTTTGGGGAAGCGCAATATATTCCCACCACTTTTTCTGATTTCACTGAAGGACAATTTCGTTTTGGGTTTTCAATCTCTCGAGTATTCAAACTATAACATTGAAAAATAATTCGTGGTTCATAATCATTAATCCTGTTTCTGGAAATAAGTATTTTCAAAAAAACGAACAATTCCTGCGGGATTCATTTGCCAAACTAAAGAGCAAATACACCATTTCAATCACTACTTTTTCAGGTAATGAAGAAGAGCTGGTGAAAGAAGCGATAAAACAAGGTTATCGTAAATTCATAAGTGTAGGTGGTGACGGAACTCTGCACCATGTGGTAAATGGAATTATGAAATACGCACCTGAGCTAAGTGCCGAGATAAAAGTGGGTGCTATTCCCATTGGCACCGGAAACGACTGGATAAAAAACTATTCAATTCCTAAACAAATAACCAAGTGCATTTCTATCTTAAACAAAGAAGAAACTGTTTATCAAGACCTAGGAAAAATAAGAATGAACAACCAGGTGTATTATTTTAATAATTTAGCTGGAGTGGGATTTGATGGACACGTAGTGAATCAAATTAACACTTTCCGAAAGCTTGGCAAACTCTCCTATTTTATAGCCTCTCTTTGGAGCTTGGCAACGTACAAAAAAAAGAAAGTGAACTATGAATCCAAGGAGAAATCTGATTCAGCCACATTGTACGTGTTGGCAATTGGCCTTTGCCGATTTTGTGGCAACGGCATGCAACTCACTCACAACTCTTTCCCTAATGACGGGCTATTTGATGTTACCGCAGTCAAAGATATTTCAACCCTCGGTTTCCTCTGGAACATTCGCAAAATGTTTAACCAAAAACTACATGAACACCCAAAAGTTGACACATTCAAATGTTCTGAAATTTCAATCACTTGCGACAAAACCTCCACCCTATTAATGCAAGCAGACGGAGAAATACTCTCATTTGATTCTGCCCATATTTCTTTAATTCCTGAAGCTATTCAATTTGTGATTCCTAAAATTCAATAGATTTTCTTGTTAAAAAATCCTAACAAATAACCATAAAATCTCTTTGAAAAATCAGTACATTTAAGGCTAAATTCTTACCCAACTTATGTATTTAATTTTCGATACCGAAACCACCGGTTTACCAAAAAACTGGAATGCCCCAATCACGGACAGCGACAACTGGCCAAGGTGTATTCAACTTGCTTGGCAAGTACACAACGACATGGGAGAATTGGTTGAGGTTAAGAACTTTATCATAAAACCAGAAGGATTTGACATTCCGTTCAACGCCTCTAAAATTCACGGAATTAGTACCGAAAGAGCATTAAAAACAGGACAGGATCTAAGTTTCGTACTGAACGAATTCAACAAAGCTCTTGGGAAAGTTAAGTTCGTAATTGGACACAACGTAAACTTTGATTTGAATATCGTGGGAGCAGAATTTCATAGAGCTGGAATTGCTACCTCAATGATGGAAATGAATAAGCTCGATTCTTGTTCTGAAACCACAGCAAGTCTTTGCCAAATTCCTGGCGGAAGAGGAGGAAAATTCAAATTACCCAAACTACAAGAGCTTCATCAATTCCTCTTCCAAGAAGAGTTTGCTGAAGCCCACAATGCCTCAGCAGATGTAGAAGCTACGGCAAGATGTTTTCTGGAATTAATCAGAAAAAAAGTATTATCACTGTCAGAGTTAGAGCAAGAAAAAGGATACTTTGAAAAATTCAGAGAACAAAACCCTTCGCCTATAGCCTTAATAGGACTGAACATAAAACCCTACGGTGAAGAGGATGAGTTAGAAGTTGAAAGGGAATCTAAATCCGATGATAAATCAACAATTAAACTAACTCAGTCCGAAATTTCTGAACTGAACTTCTCTCACTTACACAATCACTCGCAGTATAGCATACTGCAGTCCACCTCCGACATCAACTCACTGGTAAAGGCTGCTGTATCAAACAAAATGAACGGATTAGCGCTTACCGATACAGGGAACATGATGGGGGCATTTCGCTTTGTAAGAGCCGTAAATAACCACAACAAGGAAATTGCAAAAAGAAAAGAAGAAAACCCCGAAAACCAAGAAACAGAACTAAAAGCCATTGTAGGTTGTGAGTTTTTTGTGTGTAATGACCATACCGACAAATCACACAAAGACAATGGAGCGCTGGTGGTGATATTGGCAAAAAACAAGAATGGATACCACAATTTAGCCAAATTGAGTTCCATCTCAAACATAGATGGATTCTATTATGTTCCCCGAATTGACAAAAAACTAATTGCACAATACAAAGAAGACTTAATTGTTTTGTCGGGAGGAGTTTATGGTGAATTAGCAAATTTAATTCTGAATGTAGGGGAAAAACAAGCCGAGGAATCTCTCATCTGGTGGAAAGAACAATTTGGCGATGACTTCTATATTGAGCTGGTTAGACACGGGGAGGAAGAAGGAGAATATGCTAACAAAGTACTAATAAACCTTGCAAAAAAGCACGAAATAAAGTTGGTAGCAGCCAACAATACGTTTTACATCAATCAGGAGCAATCTGAAGCTCACGATGTATTATTGTGTATACGTGATGGTGAAAAAAAATCTACTCCCATTGGAAGAGGACGTGGATTTCGATTCGGAATGCCAAACAGCGAATTTTATTTCAAATCGCAAGACCAAATGGTTCAGCTCTTTCAAGATTTGCCGGAGGCCATTTCCAATACTCAAGAAATTGTAGAGAAAGTTGAATCCTTTGTACTCGAAAGAGATGTCCTGCTACCCAAATTTGATTTCCCTGAAGAATTTAAGGATCCGAAAGACGAAGAAGATGGAGGAAACCGAGGCGAAAACAACTACCTAAAACATTTGACCTACGTGGGTGCTCACAAGCGCTACGGTGAGACTCTAACCGAGGAGCAGCAAGAACGTATAGACTTTGAGCTAGAAATTATTGCCAAAACAGGTTATCCAGGCTATTTCTTGATTGTACAAGATTTCATCCAAGCGGCAAGAGACATGGGAGTTTCTGTGGGGCCAGGAAGAGGATCTGCGGCAGGTTCAGTTGTAGCTTATTGTCTAAAAATAACCAACATTGACCCACTCAAATACAACCTTCTTTTTGAGCGTTTTTTGAATCCAGACAGGGTATCTATGCCGGATATTGATATCGATTTTGATGACGAAGGAAGAGGACGTGTGATTGATTGGGTAATTGATAAATACGGTTCTCAGCAAGTAGCGCAGATTATCACCTACGGAACCATGGCAGCCAAGTCATCGATAAGAGACACTGCAAGAGCACTGGATTTGCCATTGAATGAAGCAGGAAGATTGGCGAATCTAATTCCAAATACCAAGCTGAATAAGATTTTTGGCATGGAAGAAAAAGCACTAGCCAAGAAACTAGGAAGAAAAGAAGACATGGATATGGCCATGGAACTAAAAGCCATTGCCCAAGGAAACACACCCGAAGCGGAGGTTATTAATCAAGCTATAGTTCTTGAAGGTTCGGTAAGAAATACGGGAACTCATGCTTGTGGAGTTATTATTACACCAGGGGATATCACCAATTATGTACCGGTTGCAACTGCCAAAGATTCAGACATGTATGTCACACAGTTTGACAACTCGGTGGTGGAGGATGCTGGATTATTGAAAATGGATTTTCTAGGACTGAAAACCTTAACTTTAATCAAGGATACAGTTAAAATTGTTAAGGCCATTCACAACATAGACCTCGACCCAGAGGAGTTTGACTTAGAAGATGAAAAAACTTACGAGTTGTTTCAACGAGGCGAAACTGTGGGAGTATTCCAGTATGAATCAGCAGGAATGCAGAAGTATTTGAAAGATCTGAAACCAACAGTTTTTGACGATTTAATTGCAATGAACGCCTTGTATCGTCCTGGACCACTGGAATATATTCCGAGTTTTGTAAAAAGAAAAAACGGAGAAGAAGAGATCATTTACGACATCGATGCCAGCGAAGAATATTTGGCAGAAACATACGGTATTACTGTTTACCAAGAGCAAGTGATGCTGCTTTCTCAAAAGTTGGCGAACTTTACGAAAGGTGAAGCAGATGTATTGAGAAAAGCAATGGGGAAAAAGATTTTTGCCCTGCTAGAAAAACTGAAACCTAAATTTATAGAAGGTGGAATATCTAACGGTCATGACGAGGAGAAACTAAACAAAATCTGGAAAGATTGGGAAGCCTTTGCAGCCTATGCTTTTAACAAATCTCACTCAACTTGTTATGCTTGGGTCGCTTTCCAAACAGCTTACCTAAAGGCTCACTACCCTGCCGAATACATGGCTTCCGTTTTATCCAACAACATGAACGACATTAAGTCAGTCACCTTCTTTATGGAAGAATGTAAACGAATGGGAATAGAAGTTTTAGGCCCAGATGTGAACGAATCCTACTTTAAGTTTGCAGTAAATGAGGAAGGCGCTATTCGTTTTGGGATGGGCGCAATAAAGGGGGTTGGAGAAGGAGCGGTTGAATCTATTATTGAAACACGAAAAGAACAAGGAAAGTTTACATCTATTTTTGATTTAACCTCTAAAATTGATTTACGAGCAGCTAACAAACGAACACTTGAAAGCCTCGCTATCGCAGGAGGTTTTGATTCTTTTGAGGGAGTTCACAGAGCACAATATGTAACTCCAGATGAACAAGGAAAAACAACGATTGAAACCGCAATAAAATACGGAAACGCCATTGCCCAAGGAAAGAACTCAAATCAAGGTAGCTTATTTGACAGCGGAGATGGAGAGGTGAACATTCCCGAACCTACCATCGCACCCTGCGAGGAATGGGGGAATATTGAAGCCCTCAACAGAGAAAAAGAATTGGTAGGTATTTTTATTTCAGGACATCCACTAGACGATTATAAGTTTGAACTGGATAACTTTTGTGGAAGCAAAGTAGAAACTCTGAATCAAATGGCTGCCAATGTGGGAAAAGAAATTTCCTTGGGATGCATCATTAATAATGTGGAGCACAAAGTTGCAAGAAACGGCAATCCCTTTGGAATTTTTGAAATAGAAGATTACGATGGATCTTTCAGACAATTTTTATTTAAAGATGATTACCTCAAATTCAGAAACTACCTTGTGAACGGTAACTTCGTGCACATCAGAGGACGAATAGACAAAAAAAGATGGGGAGACATGGAACCTATTTTCGTCATTAGCTCTATTGAATTACTATCGGAAATACGTGACAAACTGAGCAAGTCGATGACACTAACCATCCCAATGAGAACTTTGACTACCCAATTTATAGATCACCTTACTGAAATATTAGAGGGTGACGAAAATGAAGAAAAAGGAAATTGTAAACTCAAGGTGATTGTAACAGACGAAGAAAAAACAACGGTGAACTTATTCTCGAGAAAAATAAAACTAAAAGTCACGAATGAACTCTTAGCCAACTTCGGAGAAATGGAGGGCGTAAGTTATAAGTTGAATTAGGGTTGCGAATAATTAGTCCAAAATAAATACAACGAAAGTTATTGCCTACCTATTTATGGAATAGATTACCACAACTATTTTTAACAAAAGGCTTTATTTATAAGGAGTTTCAGTAGTATCAAATGAGAATTTTAAATTTTGTAAGTAAACATTGCCCATTCCGACTTATATTTGTGTCAAGATGACAGATAAATAGAATTGGTATTCTTTTTGAAATACCAAGATGAAAATTAAAAACCAAATAAATAAAATAAAATGGCATTAGAATTAACAGCAGCAAACTTTGAAGAAACAATCAATTCAGGAAAACCAGTTATGGTTGACTTTTGGGCAGCTTGGTGTGGACCATGCAGAATGGTAGGACCACTGGTAGATGAATTATCTAACGAGTATGCTGAAACAGCACATGTAGGAAAAGTAGATGTAGATTCAAACCAAGATATAGCTGCAAAATACGGAGTAAGAAACATTCCAACGATCTTGTTTTTCAAAAACGGAGAAGTTGTAGATAAGTCGGTAGGAGCTGTGCCAAAAGCACAATTAGCCGAAAAATTGAGTGCTTTGGTTTAAAAATCAACAGACATAAATATTAAAAGGGAAGCCGATGGCTTCCCTTTTTTTATGATTTTTATTTATGAATTGCAACAAAAATTTTATGATAAAAATCAGAAAAAAACACACTTTGTTATTTTTATTTATTCTAAATAAAGATTAAATTTGCTCATCAATTAATTGTAAAACTTTACCATTAACCAAACTAAAACAACTTATGAAACAAGTAATCATAGCACTTACCGCCACTTCTATTCTTTTGGCATCATGTAAAAAAGATGATCCCGAAGAAACCCCTCAAACGTCTCCTTCGGGAGTAACACTTCCAACTACTTATAATTTTTCTAATGTAGATTATTCTGGACAAACAGCAAGACTAGATATGCTTGCAGAAATGACTGTGGAACTAAAAAAAGCCAATACAGGCCTACAAGTAGATTCATCCCTTTTAAGAAAAATGTATTCCAATACAGGCAGTCCATTTTCTGATGGGAGTTTAAATTCATCGGGGAAACAATTAAAAAACAAAACCTATTCCAATGCTGGAGCATTTAACACTCAATACTTCGAGTATTTAATGAAAAGGCAAGGAGACATCTCGAGTAATGCAGGAAATGTGTGGTCTCCAGGAAATGTAGGTGTTGCCACGAGTGGAACTAAAGCATATTTTCTAGATGAAAACGGAGTAGAATACACTCAATTAATCGAAAAAGGATTGATGGGGGCTATTTTTTACTACAACATTGCAGAAGTATACACCAGACCTAGTAAAATTGGTAACTCAGTGGACAACACAACGGTAACACCAGGAAAAGGAACCGACATGGAACATCATTGGGATGAGGCATTTGGCTACTTTGGAGCGCCAACCGACTTTTCTGCTACCAATACCACAAATTCTCGCTATCACGCAAAATACGCCTTGAAAGGAGATGCTGTAGGACTTGGAACCATTGCAAAAGTAATGAATCAATTCATCAAAGGAAGGTTCGGAATTTCTAACAAAGATTATGACCTGAGAGATGCTGCCGCTAGCGATGTAAGAAAAGAATATGAATTGTTATTGGTAACAACTGCTATTCACTACTTGAATTCGGGTAAAGCGAATTTCTCTGATGATGCAATAAGAAACCACGCTCTTTCTGAGGCTTATGCTTTCATTTTTTCTCTTGCCTACAACTCAGATAAAGTCATTTCAACAACCGACTTAAACACAGTGAAGGGTTATTTTGAAACCACAGCAGGCCCTACAACTATTCCTAGCCTCTTGAATGTAACAATTGCAGATATAAATGCTGCCATCGATTTATTGAGTTCAACCTACGATTTAGATGCTGTAAAAACAGCCTTATAAGTATTTTACCAAAAAAGGCTAAGTGATGAGAATTCATTTAGCCTTTTTTCAAATCTTTTAAACCTTATGAAAAAGACCTGGATATTACTTTCTACACTCTGCCTTATTGCTATTGCTTGCAACAAAGATAAAGAAGACGATTTAGTAGAAGAATTTAACAAAAAAGCAATGCTCACCAACTATGCCGATGCAGTTATTCAACCGAGGTACGAGAGGTTATCCACAAACCTTGAAGTATTGCAATCAAAACTGGATAGTTTCAAGATAGCTACTACAAGCCAAAATCTAAACAAGCTTAAAGAAGCGTATAATAAAACCTATAAGTCTTGGCAAGCGGTGAGTTATTTTGAATTTGGCCCTGCTGAAAATTATGCACTGAAGGCTACTTTTAATTTATTCCCTGTGGATACAAACCGAATAAACCAAAATATAACATCGGGGAACTATGTATTAGGATCTGCTTCTAACATTTCAGCAATTGGACTTCCTGCCATAGACTTTCTTCTTAACAGAGGTAGTTCTGAATCGGAAACTTTGAGCTATTATAACGGCACCCATTCCAACAAACACAAACAATACCTACAAGATATAGTCACACAACTTACCTCTAGTTTATCCACAGTGGCCAACAAATGGAACGGGAACTACTCCAATAGCTTCAAAAATGCTGACGGAACTAGTCAAGGCAGCTCTGTAAGCAACATGATAAACGCACTCAACCTAGATTTTGAAAAGTTCATACGAGATGGAAAGGTTGGAATACCACTAGGGATTAGAAGTTTGGGGACTCCACAGCCAGAAAAATCGGAGAGTTTTTTCGGAAAAAAATCTCGATTATTGTTGAGAGAGTCCATAGCTGGGTTACAATCCTATTTCAATGGAGGCAATGGAATTGGATTTGATGATTACCTCAATCACCTAGATGCAAAACACGGTTCTCAATTACTTTCTACCAAAATAAACAATCAGTTCAATGCTATCCTTGAAAAAATAGATGGGCTAACTAACCCAATTGACATGGCTGTAACAGTTAATAAAACCGTGGTTCAGGAAGTGTATAACGAAATGCAGAAAATGGTGGTGCTTCTCAAAGTTGATTTATCCTCGGCTCTTTCCGTTCTTATTACTTACCAAGACAACGATGGGGACTAGCGCGTGTTTAAAAAAATAAATCACATATTATTCGAACCCACTTCCTATACTTCACTCGTGCTGTATCGGATTCTTTTTGGCGTACTCACCTTGATAAGCTCTGTGAGATTTGCTCTAAATGGTTGGATAGAAGAATTATATCTAGAACCAGTCTTCCATTTTAAATATTTTGGATTCAGCTGGGTGGAGATCGGATCTCCTATCCTAACCTATTCGTTATTCGGGATTATGATTTTATCATCTATCGGGATTACACTGGGTTTATTCTACCGCCTATGTGCCAGTTTGTTTTTTCTTATTTTTACTTATTTTGAGTTAATAGATTTAACGAATTACCTGAATCACTATTATTTCGTCAGTCTAATGGCGCTTATGATGGTTGCTCTTCCTGCCAACAGTAACTTTTCATTGGATGCTAAATTTGGTTTTGCAGGAAGAAGAGCCTCCATTCCCAAATGGACTGTTTTGGTCATTAAAATTCAATTGAGTATCGTATATTTTTTTGCTGGATTAGCTAAATTAAACTATGATTGGCTGATAGAAGCGCAACCTTTATCCATTTGGCTGGCACCTCATACAAACCTTCCAGTTATTGGGGAATTAATGGATGAACAAATCACTGCTTATCTATTTAGTATCGGAGGTGCTCTTTTTGATCTATCTGTTCCTTTTTTGCTTTGGAGCAAAAAATACCGTCCCTACGCCTATATATTGGTCGTTGTATTTCACTTGCTCACCGCTCTACTTTTTCCAATTGGAATGTTTCCTTTTGTCATGATTGTGAGCACACTCATCTTCTTTAGTCCAGAATTCCATCAGAAGACATTATCCCTCTTGGGAGATAAGTTTTATACAAAAAAGGAGGAAACAGCAATAAAAACATCCAAAAACTTAACGCGTGTTTTCTTGCTCTTTTTTGTCTTTCAACTCGTATTTCCATTTCGCTATCTCCTTTATGACCAAAACTTGTACTGGACCGAGCAAGGTTACCGATTCTCATGGCGTGTTATGCTCATGGAAAAAGCTGGGTATGCCTCTTTTAAGGTTTTCCCCTACGGGGATGACAGAAGTATTGTAGTAGATAATTCGGATTTCTTAACTCCACAGCAAGAAAAAATGATGAGTACCCAACCCGATTTCATCATACAATACGCTCATTTCCTTGGAGAAGAATATCGAATTTCGAAAAATATTGATCCAAAAGTAACTGTAGAAAGTTATGTGTCTATCAACGGAAAAGGAAGTCAACCTTATGTAAAAAAAGACCTAAATTTGATGTCGATTAAAAACTCATTAACACCAATCCATTTTCTTGAAAACTACTAGATACATCGTACTGTTAATTCCTGCTCTATTTGTTTTCGTGATTGGACAATCTCAGGTAAGATGCCTGGAGGTTAGATCCCAAAAAGACAATCAGCTTATCAAAAAGCTTCAGATAGTGAGTATCTGCTCAAATCAAAGAATTAAAAGTTCTAGTCTTGGCAAATTTTGCATCGAAACTGATACCTGCAATTATTTCACAATCACAGCCCCAAACCATTTCGAAAAAACCATTTATTTGGGGCAAGAATCAAACACTAGTATTCTGTTGTTTCCCTCAACTATCAACTTGAGCGAGTTCGAAATCATTGATTCTCTCAGGCTTTATGAATTAGATAAAATTCAGTTGAGAAAAAACGAAAAAATGTTCGTTTACCACGCAAAGAAATCCGAACGGATACAGTTAGACAAAGAAGAGGTAAACTTAGCAACCAATAATACCAGGCAGATATATGGAAAAATTGCTGGACTGAATTACATTGAAACGAGCGAAAGTGGCATTGGAACTGAGATTGGAGTGAGAGGGTTGAGTGCAGAGCGCTCCAGCAACTTAAATATCAGACAAAACGGATATGACATAAGCGCAGATGCACTGGGCTATCCCGATGCGTATTATGTTCCGCCAGCACAAAGCATAGAAGTAATAGAAAGTGTGCGTGGAGCTGGAGCATTGCAATATGGTTCACAGTTTGGTGGTATGGTAAATTATAGATTAAAGTCCTGTCAATTCTCAAAAGATAGTCTTGCCCTAGAAACAAGTAAAACGATTGGGAGCAACAGTTTTTTTAATAGTTATACTGCCATTCAGGCTAAAAAAAGAAAATTTTCATTCTACACTAATTTCATTTATAAAAAAGGCGATGGATGGAAAACAAATTCAGAATTTAACTCAAAAAACTTTTACTTCAACGCAAAGTACAAACTCAATAAAAAGTTAAGTTTTACCGCAGAATTTTCTCACTATTACTACCTAGCTCAGCAACCTGGCGGACTTACAGATGCTATGTTCTTAGATGACCCAAGTCAGTCTATCAGAGACAGAAACTGGTTTAGCGTGTCTTGGAACTTACCCAGCTTGACCGTGGAATACATCCAAAATGCAAATTTAGAATTTTCGTCTAAGTTTTTTGGACTTCTAGCTAATCGAAAGGCATTAGGCTTTTTAGGAAATATTACTCGAACTGATCCACTCTTGGAGAGAGAAATGCTGCTTGACAACTATTTGAACATAGGAAATGAAACAAAAGTTGTGAAGCGATATAATTTCAATCAAAACACCAATATTTTGGTTGCAGGTTTTAGGTATTTTCGTGGAAATACCGAAAAAAAACAAGGTTTAGCTAACTCAGGATCTGGCCCAAGTTTTTTATACAAAAATCCTTCCTTGTTGGAAGGCTCTGATTATTTGTTCCCAAGCACAAATTCAGCCTTATTTTTAGAAAATGTGCTATACCTAACAAAAAAAATCAGTTTAATTGCGGGTGTTCGAGCTGAACACATATCAACCAAAGCGGATGGATATTACAGAATCCTGAATACTGATTTGGTCGGAAACATACTCACAGACGAAACCATATCAGAGAAAAAGCGAAATGACCGGCAGTTTGTTCTTTTTTCTGCAGGATTGAGTTATGAATTCTCCTCTCATCTTCAGATTTTCGCCAACTTTTCTCAAAACTATAGAGCAATTAATTTCAATGATTTAAGAATCACCAATTCAAATTTTAGAGTTGACCCAAACTTGAAAGACGAAACAGGATACAATGCAGACATTGGTATAAGAGGAATGTGGAAAGAAATCTTTGGTTACGATGTCAGCCTATTTTATTTAAAATACAACAATCGCATCGGGTTTAGCTTAAAAACCGACCCACTTTTATTCAATACCTACCGATTTAGAAGCAACATTTCAGCATCACGAAACATCGGTCTGGAGGCTTTGTTTCAGCTAAATTTCCTGAAATTACTCAAAATAACCAAACCCAAAACAGCTATTTTGGGATTCCTAAATACAAGCGCTGTAAACGGAAAATACATCAATTCGGAAGAAGCTGCCTATCAAAATAAAAAAGTAGAGCTAATACCCAATCTCATTGTAAGAACAGGTATTACAGTCAGAAAGAATCGATTTTCAGCCTCTTACCAATTCAATTTCACAAGTGAACAATATACAGACGCTACCAACTCCGAGTTTTCTTCCAATGCCATTACAGGGTTAATACCTAGCTATTGGGTTTCGGATATTTCGGCTTCGTACACCTATAAAGCTTTAAAAGGACAAGTCAATATCCAAAATCTTATGAATCAAACGTATTTCAACAAAAGAGCTGTTGGCTACCCAGGTCCTGGAATTATTCCGGCACCGCCCAGAACAGTATATTTCACCCTATCACTGTCTTTGTAAAAGATTTTCATTAAGTTAGCGGTACAATGAAACTCACAAAAGATTCAATAGCACAATTTGGAAACCTCGAACTCTTGGCAAAGCAAGTTGTAGAAGGTTTTATAACAGGCTTACACAAATCGCCATTCCATGGTTTTTCAGTAGAATTTGCTGAACACAGGCTTTACAACAAAGGTGAATCTACCAAACATATAGACTGGAAACTATTTGCCCGAACAGACAAATTATTTGTGAAACGCTACGAAGAGGAAACTAACCTGAGGTGTCAGTTCATGGTAGATGTTTCTTCCTCCATGCATTTCCCAAAAGACGAGTCAAGACTCAACAAATTAGAGTTTTCGGCAATGGCCATAGCCAGCCTCATCGAATTATTAAAAAAACAAAGGGATGCAGTTGGTCTTTCTTCGTTTTCCAATGAATTCAAATTAGAAACTCCAGCTAAAACCAACCAAGCTCATCAACGGTATATTTACACAGAGCTTGAAAAAATGCTCAATAAAGAACATCAATTAGAGGGTGAACCCACTCAAATCGTAAATGCCATACATCACTTTGCCGAAAAAATTCATAAAAGATCACTCGTATTTATCTTTAGCGATATGCTCGATAATGATTTAATGAATACAGAAGAAGCGTTTTCTGCACTCCAGCATTTAAGACACAAAAAACATGAAGTTGTTTTGTTTCATGTCCTAGACAAATCGAAAGAACAAGAGTTTAATTACGAAAATAGACCAACCGTGTTTGTTGACATGGAAACAGGCGAAGAAGTAAAACTTAATCCTGTTCAAATAAAGGAAGAATACCAAGCCAAGATTTCTGATTACCAAGCCAACCTAAAACTAAAATGCGGGCAATACCAAATCGATTATGTTCCTACCAACATAGAGGAAGGTGTTTACCCTATTTTGCTTCAATATCTCATAAAAAGAAGTAAACTGACATAAGTCATAAACGAAATGACAGCTCACAAATCGAACGATTGATATAATTTCATAACTTTGTAGCTCAATTTTCTTTTAACCCTTAAAAACTCGTATAGCATGCAACTGTACAATACATTAAGCTCAAAAGAAAGAGAAGCTCTTATTGAACAAGCCGGCAAAGACCGACTTACCATCTCTTTCTACAAGTATCACAAAATACAAAACCCTGAAATTTTTAGAAATTATCTATTTCTACTTTGGGACAAACAAGAAGTATTAGGAAGAATCTATGTGGCAGAGGAAGGAATAAACGCTCAATTATCAGTTCCCGCAGAAAATTTCAATGAGTTTAAAACTAAATTGGACGAAATTTCTTTTTTAGAAAACGTAAGACTCAATATTGCCATAGAACATTACGACAAGTCTTTTCTGAAACTAAAGGTGAAAGTACGCGACAAAATTGTAGCAGATGGACTGAATGACGACACCTTTGATGTTACCGATATTGGAACACATGTAAAAGCAGAACAATTTAATGAATTGATAGAAGATCCAAATACGGTATTGGTGGATATGAGAAATCATTACGAAAGTGAAATCGGACATTTTAAAAATGCTGTAACTCCAGATGTAGATACATTTCGAGATTCACTTGATCTCATAGAAGAACAACTGAAAGACCACAAAGAGGACAAAAACCTTGTGATGTATTGCACTGGTGGAATTCGCTGCGAAAAAGCTTCTGCGTATTATAAGCATAAAGGATTCAAGAAAGTATTTCAAATGGAAGGTGGGATCATAAACTACTTTAGGCAAGTGAATGAAAAAGGTCTTGAAAATAAATTTATGGGCAAGAACTTTGTGTTTGACGAGAGAAGAGCTGAACGAATTTCAGACGATGTAATTTCACATTGCCATCAGTGCGGAGAGCCTTGTGATGTTCACGTAAATTGCTTAAATCAAGGTTGCCACTTACTCTTTATTCAGTGTTCATCTTGTTCCGAAAAAATGAATACTTGCTGTTCAGACAAATGCAAAGAGATTGCCGCACTTCCAGAAGAAGAACAAAAACAATTACGAAAAGGAAAAGCCGCTGGAAACAAAATATTCAAAAAAGGAAGGTCAGAGGTTTTGAAATATAAAAGCTAGTAAATCCAAAATCGAATCAAACAATAAGCCAATGAAATCAGTTCATTGGCTTTTTTTTGTTTACCTGCAAAACAACATCGCAATTTAATCAAAAAGGATTAAGTTAATTCCTGCTTCAAGAAAACAGATAAAAACAACCTCTAAATTATCACAAAAGAAAAAGCCAACTATCAAATGATAATTGGCTTTACTTGTTCTAATAGATTCTAGTTAGTGACTTTGCTCACCTTCCTTCAAAGGAACATCTTGCGGTACAAAATCTTCTTCGTGATCTGGGTTACTGTAATCGTAAGGCCATCTGTGTACAATTGGCAATGCTCCAGGCCAGTTACCATGAATAGGCTTTACCGGTGTAGTCCATTCTAATGTATTTGATTTCCATGGGTTCTGGGTAGTTACCCTTCCATGATACATGCTGTGGAAAAAGTTGTAGAAGAAAATCAATTGAGCAATTCCTCCAATAATAGCAAAAATAGTAATCACCTCATTCAAATCTTGAATGTGATCTAAGAATGCAAATTCAGTGTTGGAATAATATCTTCTTGGTGCTCCGGCCAATCCCACGAAGTGCATTGGAAAGAATACTCCATATCCAGAAACCAAAGTCATCCAAAAGTGAGCATAACCTAATTTCTTATTCATCAATCTTCCGTACATTTTTGGGAACCAGTGGTAAACACCCGCAAACATTCCAAATATAGCAGACAATCCCATTACAATGTGAAAGTGAGCTACCACGAAATAAGTATCGTGAACTGGAATATCTAGTGTAGCATCTGCCAAAATAATTCCTGTTAATCCTCCTGTAATAAAAGTTGAAACAAGTCCAATAGAGAATAACATTGCTGGCGTATAATGGATATTACCTTTCCATAAAGTAGTAATGTAGTTAAATGCCTTTACTGCCGAAGGAATTGCAATCAACAGAGTTGTGAAAACAAATATACCTCCAATGAATGGGTTCATACCTGTAATAAACATATGGTGTCCCCAAACAATAAACGATAAGAATCCAATGGCCAAAATAGAACCAATCATTGCTCTGTAACCAAAAATTGGCTTACGAGCGTTGGTAGATACAATCTCCGAAGTAATTCCTAGTGCTGGTAACAGTACAATGTAAACTTCTGGGTGACCCAAGAACCAGAATAAGTGCTGATATAAGATTGGTGAACCTCCAGAAGCATCGAGCGCCTCTCCTCCAATAAAAATATCTGACAAGTAGAAACTTGTACCGAATGATTTATCCATCAATAATAACAATACCGCTGAAACCAAAACTGGGAAAGATAAAACTCCCAAAATAGCAGTTACAAAGAAAGCCCAAATAGTTAATGGCAATCTTGTCATTTTCATACCAATTGTTCTTAGGTTAAGAATCGTTACGATGTAGTTAAGAGCTCCCAAAAGAGACGATGCAATGAACAAAGTCATAGAAAGTAACCACAAAGTCATTCCTGTTCCTGAACCAGGTATTGCTTTTTCTAAAATACTCAAAGGAGGATAAACTGTCCAACCTGAAGCGGCAGGTCCTGACTCAACCATCAAAGAATACAACATGATTACACTCGATAATGCAAATAACCAAAATGACAACATGTTCAATAAACCTGAAGCCATATCTCTCGCTCCAATCTGCAGTGGAATCAATAAGTTACTAAACGTTCCACTTAATCCACCTGTCAGTACAAAAAATATCATGATAGTTCCATGAATGGTTACTATAGCCAAATACCTGTCTGGTTTTAATAATCCATCCTCGCTCAAATAACTATCTCCAAGAAAAAATTTCATGGATTCAAATTGTTCATTTGGCCAAGCAATTTGCATTCTGAATAGTACAGATAAGATTACAGCTACTACTCCCATTACCATTGCAGTAATAAGGAATTGCTTCGAAATCATTTTGTGATCTTGACTAAAAAGATATTTAGTAATAAAACTTTCGTGGTGGTGGTGACCTTCTTCGTGTGTGTGTGCTCCCATTTCTTTTTTATAAATCTATTAAAGTATAAATCTTCTAATTATTGAACTATAGCTACTGCAGTTGAATCAACTACTGTTTCCACAATTACTTCTTCTGTTTTATTTTCTTCTGACTTAGGCTCTTCCAATCCAACTAGAACCGGAAAAGATTTTGATTTTTTTTGTTCAGCATACCAAACATCAAACTCTTCTTGCGTATCCACAACAATGATATTCATTTGCATGTTGTAGTGAGAAGAACCACATATTTTATTACATAACAATACATAGTTAAATTCAACTTCTTCTTTGCCATCCAACACTCTTTGTTCGTTTGTTTTTTCGTACTGCTCTATTACGTCAGGCATCTTTCTCATTTCGGATGTACTGATAGTAGGCTTGAAAGAAAATCTTGTCTCCATACCCGGTACACAGTTCATTTGAGCTCTAAAGTGAGGAAACAAGGCAGAATGAATCACATCTCTTGATCTGAATTTAAATTCATAATCCTTTCCTTTTACCAAATATAATTCCTTAACAATCACATCATCGTTTGCTGCTTTATCAGTTTCTGGAGTTTGCGCTCTTCTCAGTGGCTCAAGTCGAATCAATTGTCTTTCCAGTCGCTCTACTTTTTCTTTCATTTCAGCCAACTTATCGTCAGGAGTCAAATCTCCATTCTCTTCTATTTCTTTGTTAATTTTATTAATCTCCTCTTTCCAAGCTTCTTCTTTCTTATCAATCAACGCTGATGTTACGACACCTAATGGATTGTTTGTTTCAATCACTTTAAAATCAGAATTACCTAACGTATTATCTTCTCCCGCATATCTGGCATTCCAACCAAACTGCTGAGCATAAATTTCTATGACCGTAGAATTTTCTTTTGGAGTTGTAATTTTGTTCCAAACTAACAAACCTCCAATTATAATACCTGCTAGAGTTACAGCTGGAATTACTGTCCAAACCAACTCCAATTTGGTGGAGTGAGCAAAAAACACTGCCTTTCTTCCTTTTTTCTTTTGATATTTGATAGCAAACACAAACAATAAAGTTTGAGTCAGATAGAATACTATCAACAAAATAATCCAGTTCGCATCGTACAAGAAATCAATGTCATTTCCGTGCTCTGATGCCGATACACCCAATCCTGGTCTTGGACCATAATGAAAGAACATCCATGTTGAAGAAATCATCAAAGTCACGTAAAACACCAACAACATTCCCGCATTGAACTTTGTTTCTCCCGGAGTTACATCTGCCTCATCTTTATTTCTCAATTTTGATGAGAGTTCGTACACTTTCATCAATTGTGCTAAGGCAACGATGACTAATACTATTACTAAAACTATTAAAAATTTCATTTGCTATTTTTATTTAATCTTCTTTAATCTATCTCTGTTATAAAATTATTCTATTATGTATGGTGATGCAAGTTTTCATCCAAATATGGATGGTTTTTTACAAGCATTGGAGCCTTCGATAAAGTTCTCAATACAGTAAATATAAACATCCCCAAGAATGCAAGGAACATTCCCACTTCAAGGAATCCAATTGCCCAGTGATCAAACACTGATCCTGGCATAACCAAGATGAATACATCTACCCAGTGGAATACGAACAAAATACTACCAATAATGATGATGGTGTTTTTACTACGCTTCGCTTCTCGAGACATTAACAAAATGATTGGAATTACGAAGTTAACCGCAACTGTAGTCCAAAGAATCCATTTGTAATCTCCGAATCTGTCTAAGTAGTAAGTCACCTCCTCCGGGATATTTGCGTACCAAATCAACATAAACTGAGAGAAGAACAAGTACGTCCACAAGAAACTAATTGCGAACATCCATTTCCCCATATCATGAATGTGCGATTCATTAATAAAGTCTAGGTAACCCAATCCTTTCAACCAGAAAGTCAAGAGTAGGATAAATATAGTGGCGGATAACCAAATTCCAGAGAACACATACCATCCGTACAAAGTACTAAACCAGTGTGTATCAATAGACATAACCCATTGCCAAGACATTGCCGAAGATAAATATCCAAACAACACCAAGAATAAGGCTCCTTTGGCAAAATTCTTCATGTGAATCTTTGTTCCACCTTCAAGGTCTTCTTGCAAAGATCTTTTTCTAAATCCTCTAGCGAATAAAAGGAATACAGCAAAATACACTGCATTCATCAGCCAGAAGAACCACTGGGATAAGAAAGGCTTTTTGTTAGCAATAATGATATCAAAATGAGGACTATCAGGATTATGAACCTCAGGATCCATCCAGTGATAGATATGATTCCAATGCATGGATGCGCCAACAAACACAATAAGTAAAAAGATTGCTCCTATCGGTAACCATCCAATTATTGCCTCTAAAATTCTTTTGTAAACAACACCCCAACCTGATTCTGTAGCATACTGTAAAGCGATGAAAAATAAAGCCCCAAGTCCAATTCCGAAGAAAAAGAAAGCATTAACCAATAAGTTTGACCAAGTTCTAGCATGACCTGTGTCAGCAAATGAACCAACCTCATGAACAATATGCTCTAATGTCACCATTGGTGTATGAGGAACACCAGCATGAGAATCGTGAGAGTCATGACCATTGTCAGCATCGTGATTCTCTCCATGAGAATCTGCATGACCTTCATCGTGACCGTGAGCTCCTTCAGTCTCAAGAGAATGAGGAGTTAAAAGCATTTTGAACTCAAAATCATCATGGTGACCTGAATTATGATGATCATTTTTATGAAGTTCAATCAAATCCGAGAACTCAACAGAAATACCTGCCTCTGTTGCTTTAGTAGTCACATCTTCCAAAAATTGTTCTTTGGTAAAAGGAAGTTCCTTGTAGTATTCCACAAGCAATCCTTCCTCACCTTCATGAGTAGAATGAATTTCTGTATATAAATGATTTTTTTCTGTAAGAAAACCTACAACAAACATTGCCAGTCCAGCAGCGATTAGGATAAATAAGTTTCTTTTAATTTTACTTGTAAATTGAAAATTCATAGTTCTAATTTTCTACAATTTATGGTTAATTATGTTCTACTGTCTGAGCGATAGATACCAAAGTATCAATAGGGTTTGAAGGCATAGTTGTTGTTCCTTCTCCACAAGGTCCTTCCATTACTTCTGCCCCTTTCATCGAATTAATGTAATTGATTACTTGCCATCTTTCTTTTTGGTTCAATTGCGATGCATGAGCACCCATTACCCCTTTTCCGTATGTGATAGAGTAAAACATTTGACCATCTGGTCTTTCAAAAGCATTGGCTGGAGGATTAATTGCATCATGGTTTGACACTTTTCCATCACCTGCTCCTTTTTCCCCATGACAATGGTCGCAAAACCTGTCATATAATTCCTTTCCCTTTTCAGAATTACATTTTGTAAGCGGTAGAGGATTTACATCTGCCACTGACGCTTCGTAATCTGCATCACTAAACTCCAATCCAGACAATCCATGAGTAGTAACCATAGCTCCTGAAGGCAATCTTTTGTAAGGTAACTCATAAGCTGCACTTACCTCTGTTCCTTTAAAAGGTATAGTTCCTAATGGTGGCAATTTAGCAGATTGTGTATTCTTGATTGAGTCATTCGATTTCCAAGTTCTTACTTCTCCGTAATCCACATAAGTTTCTTGTGCTGGAGAACGGTACATATCTGGCATGTATTCGTATCCCGCAGAATTTTCATCTTTTACACAGGAAAACAACATTGTAGCAATGGCAAGTCCTGCAGTAATTTTATGTAAAGTTTTGATAGTCATCATATTTTTAAAATCTATAAGACAGTTTATTTATACCGTTTTTTCATCCAATTCTACAATAGCAGTTGATTTTACCATTGATTGTAAATCTTCAGCGCTATACTTTGTGTTTTCGGCAGTTCTTATTTCCATAACAAACATATCATCAGTTGTTCGTGGATCTGGATTTGAAGCAGGCATACCTGGCAAAGTTTTATTTCTCAATAAGTAAGTAATTGCCATACCGTGGGCTGCACATAATACAGTAAACTCAAATGTAATTGGAATAAATGCCGGCAAATTTTCTAAGTAAGAAAAACTTGGCTTTCCACCAATGTTCATCATCCAGTCATCAATCATAAAATATTTCATTCCTAAAGTTGCCAACATCAAACCAGTAAGGCCGTATAAGAAAGAGGCTATTCCTAATCTTGTGTGACGTACACCAATTACATCGTCCAATCCGTGAATTGGCATCGGAGAAAATACTTCGTTGACGTGAATTCCTTTTGAAACAAGCATTCTTGCTCCATCTAACAATTTATCATCGTCATCGTACATTGCATATATAATTTTATCTGCCATGTTTCTTATTTATTTAGTCATTAATTCTGTTGCTTGAGCAGCCCAATTGTCTCTTTCTGCTCTTCCTGGGAAAGACTTCGTTAAGGAATCCAATAAATTGTATTCTTCACTAGTCATTTTACTAACTTGTTCAAACTTGTAAATTCCAATTGAATTCAAGGTTTTTTCAAGTACTGGTCCTACCCCGCTGATTTGTTTCAAATCATCCGCCTCTGAGGCATCGGCAGTTCCAATTCTCTCCAAAAGTGTAGTCTGGTTTTTAGCGATTTCTTCTTCTGACAATTCAACAACCGGCTCTTCATGTTTTGTGTTTTCTACAACCTCTTCATGATGAGCGTGTCCGTGAGAACCATCAGCTTCATAATAACCTTCACCAGCACCAAATCCTTCTTTGTAGTTTTCACCCGAAGATTTCAAAATAGTTTTCACCTCACTAATCGCTAAAACTGGGAAATACCTTGCGTACAATAAGTACAACACTGCAAAGATTCCTATTGTTCCAACAAAAACACCTACATCTACCCAAGTTGGATAAAAATATGCCCATGACGCAGGCATGTGTCCTCTGTATAGCGATGTTACAATAATTACGAATCTTTCAAACCACATCCCGATATTTACGACAATAGACAAGATAAAAGTAAAGGTTAAACTTCTTCTCCATTTCTTCACCCACATCAATTGTGGAGAAATAACGTTACACGTCATCATCACCCAGTACGCCCAAGCCATTGGTCCTGTAGCTCTATTCAAGAATGCGTATGATTCATATTCTACTCCTGAATACCAAGCCATGAAAAGCTCAGTAAGGTAAGCAACCCCAACAATAGAACCTGTAACCATAATTACGATGTTCATGTATTCAATGTGCTTTGTGTGAATGTAAGCTTCTAGGTGCATTACTTTTCTAACGATAAGCATTAAGGTTTGTACCATTGCAAATCCCGAGAATACAGCTCCTGCGACAAAATAGGGAGGGAAAATAGTGGTATGCCATCCTGGAATTACCGAGGTAGCAAAATCAAAAGATACAATCGAGTGTACCGAAAATACCAGAGGAGTAGCAATACCAGCTAAAACCAAAGAAACGATTTCAAATCTGTTCCAATGTTTCGCTCTTCCTGACCATCCAAAACTTAAGATACCATAAATCTTTTTAGTCAATGGCTTAGTCATTCTATCTCTGATCGTTGCAAAATCAGGTATTAATCCAATGTACCAGAACACTAATGATACAGAGAAATAAGTTGAAATTGCAAATACATCCCAAAGAAGCGGTGAGTTAAAGTTTACCCATAGTGAACCAAACTGGTTTGGCAACGGAAGTACCCAATACGAAACCCAGATTCTTCCCATGTGAATACCTGGAAAGATAGCTGCCATAATAACGGCAAAAATAGTCATGGCCTCAGCTGATCGGTTTACCGCCATCCTCCATTTTTGACGGAAGAGAAGAAGTACGGCTGAAATCAAAGTTCCTGCGTGTCCAATTCCTACCCACCATACAAAGTTGGTGATATCCCAAGCCCAATCTACGGCATTGTTCAATCCCCAAGTTCCTATTCCTTCTCCTATTAGGTATAAGATACAGCCAACCCCGTAAAGAGCTATTACTGTAGCGATGGTAATAAGAATGTACCATCCTCGTGGTGCTTGGTTTTCAATAGGACGACAAACATCATCGGTGATTTGTTTGAAGGTTTTGTCTCCTAAAATTAACGGTTCCCTTATTGCTGATTCTTTATGCATTCGTAAGATTTTTTAATTCCTTGCTGACTATTTATTAAGCTTCGTTTGTGTTTCTAACTTTTACTTGGTAGTAAATGTTTGGCTGCGTACCTATCTCTTCTAAAATGTGGTAAGCTCTCGTCCCTTCAGATTTCTGTCTTACAACAGACCCCTTATTTTCGTGAGATTTTTTATCATTCAAATCTCCAAATGTAATAGCATCCGTTGGACAAGATGATGAACAAGCAGTTTGGATTTCTCCATCTGTAATAGTTCTTCCCTCTTTCTTCGCTTCTAATTTTCCAGATTGAATTTGTTGCACACACATACTACACTTCTCCATTACTCCTCTTGACCTAACTGTCACGTCAGGATTCAACACCATTCTTCCCATATCAAACTGCGATGGATTGAAATGTTGGAATCTTGAGTTTGTTGGGTAATTAAACCAGTTAAATCTTCTTACTTTGTAAGGACAGTTATTTGCACAATATCTAGTACCAATACACCTGTTGTAAGTCATTTGGTTTAATCCTTCATTACTGTGTGTAGTTGCCGCTACTGGACAAACAGTTTCACAAGGTGCGTGATTACAATGTTGACACATCATTGGAATATGAACCACAGAAGGATTTTCTTCTGGAATTTCTAATTTAGCGTAATCATATTCTTTGGTGTTATTAGCAAGTGCTTCTGCTCTCACTTCATCTTCTGCCGAAGAAAAATACCTATCCAATCTCAACCAGTGCATGTCCCTACCTCTGCGTATTTCGTCTTTTCCTACAACCGGTACGTTGTTTTCTGTATGACACGCTACGATACAAGATCCACATCCAATACATGAACTCAAATCTATTGACATTCCCCATCTGTGTCCTACATTCTCAACTGGGTGAGAATCCCACAAATCAAATTCAGAAATATCTTTCTTAACAGTTCTTCCTTTTTCGTGTGTAGATAATTGATGAGCAGGGTTAAAATCATTTTTATCTCCTGCTTTGTAAACTCCAAAAGAAGTTTCTCTTACGATAGAGGTTCTTCCCATAAATGTATGGTGAGTTTGTGTACAAGCTAAAGGATATTCTTGATCTAACTTTGTAAGTTTTGCAGCCCCCGAGAACATTAATTCTCCTTCTACGAACTGAGTCAATCTAAATGCATTTGCACCAATCAACTGTTTTTTACCATCTTTAATGATGTGAGTACCGTACTCTTGAGTTTGGTAAGCAGAATCTCCAATATTCTCTTGGTTCTCTCCTCTTCCATATCCAAGAGCTATACCTACTGTTCCAGATTTTTGACCAGGCAATACAAATACTGGCAATTCCAAAGAAACTCCATTCACCTCAATCTTAACGACAGTTGCAGGGCTTTTTTCTCCTAACAATATGTTACATCCCAATTTCTCAGCATCTGCTCTAGACATTGTCATGTAATTATCCCATGTCACCTTAGTAATTGGATCTGGTAACTCTTGTAACCAAGGGTTGGCGGCTTGTTGTCCATCACCTATTCCATTTTTTTGGTACATGATTACTTCAAAATCACCGGTAGATTTGGCTCTTTTGGCTATGTGCTGACCTGCAACAGACAAATCACCTGCAAATGCAGTTGTTGCCATTGGTACAGCATCCATATCAATAGATCCGTTGTGAACTAGCATGTTCCAATCTCCTGTAAATCTTGACTTAATGTAATCGTACATTACTCTCGATTCTTTTCCTGCTCTAGATGCTTTACCAGCAAAAACTAAGAAAGATTCTTGAGCTTGAGCTGTATCGTATAAAGGTCTGATTGCTGGCTGAGCTACAGCATAATGCGAAGCTGTTGGAGCGAAATCATTCCATGATTCTAAGTAGTGGTTGTCTGGACAAACGAATTTACAGTTTGTTGCCGTTTCATCTGCAAACTGAGAAAAAGAAACGGATAAATCCAATTTCTTAATTCCTTCAGCAAACTTGGCTCCATTTGGCAATGAATAAACTGGGTTTACTCCGTACACGAATAAAGCGTCAATCTTTCCGGCTTCTACCTCTTTTACCAATCCTTCTACTTCGGCATCGTTTCCTTTTGCCATGTTAGTAGGATTAGCCATATCAATCGTAGAACCGTAACTCGCTAATGCATCGTTGATGGCATTAATTACCGTTTGTGTTCCTGAACAATTACTACCTCCCACAACCAAGGCTTCTCCTTTGTTAGCTTTTAGTTCTTGGGCAGCAATTTTTGTCTTGTCTAATAGTTCTTGAGAAACACTTACACCCGCCACAGAGTTTCCTGTTATGTGCTTGTAAAGTGCTGCAGCTACCAATCCTTCTTCCGATGGTTTGATAGGAATTCTTACGTCTGAATTAGATCCAGTAGTGGACATCACAGACTCAAACTGAAAGTGCCTTGACATCCAGTTGTTGTCAGGATTTCTGTTTGACAGGTAGTCTGGCATATAATCCGTTGCAAGCAACCAGTTCGTTAAGAAATCTGCAGATATACTTACAATTACTTTTGCTTTATCGAAATGATAAGTAGGAACTACTGCGCTTCCGAAACTCGCTTCATTTGCTTTTGTGATTCCAGAATATGAAATAGGATCATAGGTTACAACCTTCGCATCTGCACCTTCTAAAGAAGATACAAATTCATTCAAAATAGCATCTGTTGAAGGACTTAAAGTAGAATTAGTCATAATTCTTACCTTACCTCCTTTGGCTGATATCTCAGCTAATTGTTTTTTAATTGATTTATCTACACTACTCCAAGTTGCTTTTTTACCAGCAGCCATTGGCATTTGAAGTCTTGCTCCATTGTATAAAGAAAGTACAGAACCAATTATTCTCGGTGTAGTAGCACCTTTGTTAATTCCAAAACTCTTGTTTCCTTTAATAAAGATTGGACGCCCTTCTCTTGTTTTAACCAAGATACTTGCGTAATCATTACCATCCCAATAGGTTGAAGAATACCAGTTTGCAACACCTGGAGTAATATCTTCTGGCTTGTTTACATAAGGTATAGATTTTACAACTGGTGATTCACAAGCTGCAAGTGTAGCTGCCGCTACACTAAACCCCATAAACTTCAAGAAATCTCTTCTGTTTGTAGAACTTTCAGCTAGATTTTTATCAGCTAAAAACTCCTGAACAGGAAGCTCCTGAGGGAATTCACTTTTACTTTGTTCGATAAAAGAAGCTGATTGCTCTTTTTCTTCTATCCCTTTCCAATATGTTTTGACTTTACTCATAAATCAATTAAACTAGTTTGTTTTTTAATAATGGCACTTTGAACATTCCCATCCACCTAATTCTTTCACTTTCACTTTTCCATCTTCCATTACACTTTTGTATAATTCTTTGTCAGACTTCAATCTTTCGTGAATATCATCGTAATATTTATTATCCGCTGTTGAAACCTCAGCAGTATTGTGACACTCGATACACCAACCCATTGTCAACAATGGCTTAGTCAACTTTACAATCTTCTTCCCTTCTAACTTCAGGTTGTTAATTGTCTCCGTCCCCGAAACTTTTCCTGTTTTGTACGTTTTCACATCTCCGTGACAGTTTTCACATTCAATTTTACCCACAGTTACGTGCTGGGCATGATTGAAGTAAACGTGATCAGGCATGTTGTGCACCTTCACCCATTTCACTGGTTCTGTTTTACCTGTATATGCTCTTTTGTCAACGTCATACCCTGCAGCTGCGTGAATTTTAGCTATTTCTCTTGTTCCTTTTTCATCTGTCCCCTCTTGAATCCCTTTGTGACAGTTCATACAAACATTCACTGTTGGAATTCCTGCTGACTTACTTTTAGAAGCTGAATTATGGCAATACTGACAATCTATTTCATTCGTTCCTGCATGAATGGAGTGATTGAATTCTATTGGTTGTTCTGGATTGTAATTTTCTGGCACCAATCCTACTTTGTACAACTCCTCTGCTCCGTAGTAAACTAACGTACAAGTAAGAACAAAACCTAGCACACTGACTAGCTTCAAGTTTTTACCCATCCATCCTTTTACTTCTTTCGCTACTGATTCTTCATCTTCATCAATTTCCTCTCCCTGGTTTCTTTCTCTTACCGCATAATACAATTGCTTACGAACACCCCACAAGGCCACAACTAGCATAGAAAGAATACCACCAATAATTAGCCACATCAACCAAGTATTATTGGATTCTGTTACAGGTCCTGCTGCAACATCTGTTGGACCTGCCACTGAAACTGGAGCTGTCCATTCATCTACATACTTAAAAATAGCATCAATCTCTTCATTGTTAACCGCCTGACCTGGCATACCACCTACCATATAGTTAATAGCTAAAGCCGATTTCACACCTGCATCATATTGAGCTTGCGGATTTTTTACCCACGCATAAATGTCATCGCCTGCAGCTTCCCATTTTGCCTTCGCTCCTTGTAGAGCCGGACCGGTAAGATTTTTTGCAGGATGGTGACACGATGCACAATTTTGTTTGAATAAGGCTTTTCCGTCAAGCTGACTAGAGGCACTGATAGAAATCAGCACAAAGAAAAGTAGGGTGAAGTATGAAGGTAATTCTTTGTTTTTCAATTTTTTGGATAAAAATGTATTCATGTGAAGAATTTCTGAAATATCTAATAATGTAGCAAATGTAACATTGTGGGGATTTAATCGAAACTAATCTATTGGTTTTTTTTTGCTATTCTGCTTTATTTGTATTAATTCTAAATAAGAAAATATTAACAACTTATTTTTTGTTTAAAACCGTTGAAATTTTAAAATAATCTGAATCTTTACTCGGTGCATTATTTAATGCCTGAGCCTGAGTTATTGTTTCTCTCACTTCATCTTCACGCAATACGTTTATCTCTTTGCTCATGTGAATGAGAGGCTCTACACCATCTGTATCCAGTTCATCAATCTTATCTACGAAGGCTATGATTTTCGTTAAATCATTCTTAATACCCTCCTTGTCTTCGTCCTTGAATTGCAACTTGGCCAACTTTGATAACTTGTCTATTATTTCGTTTGTAATTTCCATGTAGAAAAGGTTTAGGTAAAGGTAAAAAACTTAGGCGAATCCTTTTTATATTTTGTCAGTTTTGTTTGAATAAACTATCCCTTTTTCGATCGCCTCGTAAGTGGACTTTATCAATTCAGGGATATCTTTCTCTGTATAATTTATTGTAGAGATAGAGGGTTGGACAATCACTTTAGAAACACCAGGACATCCAGCGCCAAAAGGATCTGATTCGGTGGAGAATAATTTCCAGTTTGTTGCAAATGAAACTGGTAGTATGGGCACTTGCTGGGAGACAGCCAACAAAAACGCTCCTCTTTTAAATGGTTTCATTTTGGGAATGTCCTCATCCGGAATTAAGCCTTCTGGGAAAATAGCAATTGAAAACCCGTCTTTCACAGCCTGCTTAGTTAATTCAATCGATTCTCTTGCCTTAAATCCGTTGCTCCTATCTACAGGAATATCCATATTTCTAAAAAAAATACGAACGACAGGCCATTTTAGCAACTCGGCTTTTCCCAAAAATAAAAATGTATTGGGGATTAAAACAAACATCACCACAATATCCAAATAAGAAGCGTGATTTGCGCAGATAACACAAGGTTCACTCAGTAAATTTTGTTCACCCTCTACTTTCAGTCGGATGCCAGCCAATATTAAAAGAATTTTGGCCCAAATTCGTTTCAAACGAAATGCTCTGTGAACATTTTTCTTGGAACGCAACAAAACATAAAAGGCTGGATAGAGCAAAAATGCGAGCAGAAAAAAAACCAACAAAAAGTAAATTTTGTACAAGAACCTAAAAGGAGCTCCAACGTACCAAATTAGTGATTTTTTTTGCATAGTCCGAATTAACAAATAATCTGTATAAAATTACAACAATAGCACAAAAAAATGGCCAGAAGTTAACTTCTGACCAAACCTCAATTTCTGCTTTTAAATTCTACTAAAGTTTTCTCCCCTTCACTGACCTGGCATTAGACTGCCTCTTGGTGCTGTTCTTTAGTTTAAACATTAAAAACGACTGTAACCCTCTGGCATTAATAAAAAACTCCTCTCCTCCGTAAGTTACAACACCCATTCTCTTCCTAGAATCAAATTTTTCAGATTTCATTCTGTATTTTCCATCTGTAGGACTTGCCTTAAATCGTAGGTTCTTACCTTCTTCAAAACTTACAACCAATATATCCCCTTCTACTTTTTCTACAATACCTCTCGTACCAGAAGCAATAATGACCTTATTCCAATTTTGTTCATCTTTAATCACAAGCTCTCCACCTTCAGTTTTAGTTGAGTTGTCACTTCTTCCATTGGTCAAAACTAAATCTCCCTTCACATAAAACTGTAGCTGTTTTACGTCATCATTGGTCAATTTATAGGTATTCAGTGCTTTAGTTGTAAAAGGCACTTTGGAAGAGCAGGAAGCCAACATGGCTAGAGCAAGGAGTGCAACAATTATTTTTTTCATTGTGTTTATTTTAATATTAAAATTTAGCGTTCAATAATCTTGCCAAACAAAGAGTGTCGCAAATTTATTACAAAAAGGAAGTGTCACCAACCCTTTTTTTCATTTTTATTCTACCATTAAATTACATCCTCTTATTTCCGAAGTATCAAATCTTCCAAGCACTTCGAAGCTACCATTATCATGAACCCGACCCAAGTCATCCGTAGCAATGAAAGAACAAGAGTTCACATTAGCCAAGTCAATTATATTTAACAATCCTCGTTGGTTTTGCACCAAACTCAGCGGATCGGTGGTAGATCTGGTTAAAACCTTCATCCAATTTGGAGCCGTATAAATCCCTTGACCTTTGGAGTAGGCTTGCGACAGCAACTCGGTCATTCCGTATTCGGAATGAATAGAACCACCGCCAGACTTGGCGCTCAATATTTTGTGTAGCTCTGCTTTTGTTAACTCTTTTCTCCTTCCCTTCATTCCACCAGTTTCCATGATAAAGCCACATGACATTTTTTGGGGATACTCCTCAAGAAAATCAAGTAATGCGTAGCTCACACCCAAAACGATGTAGTGCTGACCTTCGGTCTCTAGCTTTTGTATGGAGTGGTGTAATCGTTCGAAGTCATGAAGAAAGAAATCACTGCCCTTCTCCTTTGTTCTTTCAACGAAAGATTGAGCCATGTACACCAAAGAAGAATTTCCTTGCTCCAAGTAAGAAGGCAAAAGAGCCAGTACAGCAAAGGAATTGATGTCTCCATAGAGCTCTTGAAAACCTTTGGAGAAAGAGCGCTCATAAATGGCTTTATCTGCAACAAAATGTTGACTTCGGACTTGCCCTGTTGTTCCACTACTCATAAATACCACTTCGTGATTCTCTTTTACATTTAAGGTATGAGTTTTGAAAAAAGAAATTGGCAGAAAAGGAATAGATTCAATTGCTTGAACCGAAGTGGGGTCAACCCCAAGCAAATCCACAAAACGCTGGTAAACTTTGTTATGCTGATATTGAAATTGAAAAACCTCTAGAGATTTTCGTTCAAAATCTGCTTGCGACTGGATATTAAAAAGAGTTTCTATGTTTGGGTCAAGTATTTTCATTAATTTTAAGGTCACAAATTGATTCCCATGACAGCAAAGATAAGTTTATTCGCCATACTTTTAATTGGAATTGTAAGTTCTTGCCTCAAGCCAGAAACTTTTCCTTTAGAGCCCATCATAAAATTTGATTCATTTGTTGCCATGAGCGATTCGGGCGAAATAGCTATTTCCTTTACAGATGGTGACGGAGACGTTGGTCTGACGAGAGGCGATACAACAGGAGAATTTTCTTCAAGTAAAACTTTTCATCACAATCTTTTTATCGAGTACTACGAGAAAGACGACAACCTGGGATGGAAGCGCGGAAAAGATTTAGCTGGAAACGACATAACTTTTCTTTACAGAGTTCCCTATCTTACTCCAAACGGAAACAACAAAGCGCTGAAAGGGGTCATAAAAGTAGTCCTTGAGCCTTCTTATTTTAATCCTTTGTCTTCACAATCTGATACAATAAAGTATAAAATCAGATTGGCAGACCGAGACTTGAACCTAAGCAACACGATAGAATCACCTGTAATAACCCGATAAACTATGAAATCATTTATACTTGGTTCACTCTGTTTGGGCTTATCTATTTTTGGCTTCGCCCAAGACACAACTTTTATCGACTCCTTATTGGTAAACAAATATCAGTTAGAAAAAGACAACCCTGTTGTGGCTGCGCTGGATAGCATGCTCTATTTTTATCAAAATTTAGATACAGCATTAACCACCGATGAGTTCAGAAACTTGACCAACCAATCGCCAAAAACAACAAACACGGAAGAATTAAAGCAGAAATTATTGCTTTTGGACGAAAAAACACCTTTTGCTTTTCAACTCAACTCCGTTACAGAAGAATACATCCGAATGTATGAAAAAAGAAAAAGGTCGGTAGCTATTTTTCTTGCCAGAAAGGAAATGTACTTCCCCATTTTTGAAGAGCTTTTGCTGAAACACAAATTACCGCTTGAGCTCAAATACTTGCCTATTGTAGAATCTGCACTAAAACCTACTGCGGAATCTTGGGCGGGTGCGGCTGGACTTTGGCAATTCATGTACAACACAGGAAAACAATATGGATTAGAGGCAAATTCTTACCTCGATTTGAGAAAAGATCCTTACAAATCCACGGAAGCTGCTTGTAAACATTTGAAAAAGCTTTTCGGTATTTACGGAAACTGGGAGTTAGCCTTGGCGGCCTACAATGCGGGTGGAGGTAATGTAAATAAAGCCATACGCAAAAGTGGCGGGAAAAGAACTTATTGGGAAATTTATTCTTACCTACCCAAAGAAACTAGAGGTTACGTTCCTGCCTTTGTGGCGGTAAATTACATGATGAATTATGCCAGCGACTATGGAATTACGGCAGTAGAACCATTGGCTACTCACTCCCAAATAGATACGGTTCATGTGGCACACCGGCTTGATTTGACTGTGACCGCGAGAGCATTGGATATTCCAGAAGATTTTTTAAAGTTTTTAAACCCAACTTATTACCATGGAGTTGTGCCTGAAAACTCCGGGGAGCTCTGCATTTATTTACCCAAAGAAAAAGTGGGAGAATTTATAGTAAACAGAACCTCCATTTGTGAAACAAGCCGAGAGCTACACTTGGCTTACGAATCGAATGAAGTGCAAAGAGAAAGCGGTAAAATGGCGAAATATCGCGTGCGAAAAGGAGACTATTTAGGTAAAATTGCTGCAGCAAACGGATGTTCAGTTTCAGAACTCAAAAAATGGAATAACCTCCGAAGTGACAACCTGCGAATTGGGCAATCATTGGTTGTTCTAAAACCTCTGCCGAAAGTGACCAAGAAAAAAATTCCTGAACCCAAAGCAGAGTCTGTAAAAAAAGCTCCAGCGAAAGAAAAAACAAGGACAGAAAACATTGACACCTTAACAAAAATACCACCTGCAGTGGTAGAACTTTCACCTCATAGTTTCGTTTTGTACAAAGTAAAAAATGGCGACTCACTGGTTTCTATTATGAATCAATTTCCTGGATTGAGCTTAAAGGATTTGAAACAACACAATCATAATTTAACTGCTGAATCATTGATTGAGGGAAAAGAAATAAAAATCATTCGGTACGATTAACTACTTTACCAACCGATTAATAACTAGGCACCTACCCTTCTTAAAAAAGGAACTATTCTTGTGGAATAATAAAAAAATCTAAACCAATGAAACATTCTATTTTAGCACTTTGCGCCCTCTTCCTAGTCATTAATTGTAGCAATGAGGAGTCCGAAACGGCAGCTTACAAACCTCACTCAGTAGGTACTCAAGGTATTATAGAAATTGTATTGGACGAACAATTGTGGGAAGGAAGACTGGGAGAAATAATACGAGGCGAAGTGGCTCCTATGATTCCTTATTACCCAAATGAAGAATACTTGTTTGATTTGCAACATTCCACCAAAAAAGGGTTTGATATGAGTCCGAAAAAACAGCGGTACATCATTCAGTTTATAATCAACCCAAACATAAGTATAAAACCAGCCATTGATTACGCTAAAGATGTTTGGGCATCGAGTCAGTCCTTGGTTCGTATCATCGGACGAAATCAGCAAGATTTATACGATGTGTTTATGGCGAATTCCGAAGACATAAAAAATCATTTTACCCAATTGGAAATCAAAAGACTGAGCTTAGACCTAAAAGCTGACCAAAACTACTTTGCTAAACAAGAATTAAAGAAAAAACATCAATTATCACTCACCGTTCCCAGCGGTATGGACTTGAGCATAAACAATGAAAACTTTGCCGCTCTTCAGCACCTGAGATTGGTTTCAGAAAAACAAAAATCACCAGGAGATGTTCAGCAATTTGTTATGGTTTACCACTATCCTTACACCGACAAAAGCCAACTGACAAAAAAAGCTTTGTTAGCAAAAAGAGACTCGGTGGTGAAAAAATATTTCAGAGGTGTGACGGACGACTCCTACATGATTACAGCACCCGATTCTCTCGTACCAAGTTTTGAAAAAGAAATTTTGTTCAAGGGGGTTTATGCTTATGAAATTCGAGGATTGTACAGCATGGTAAAGGATTTTAGAGGAGGTCCATTCATCAATATCTCGCTCGTAGATGAAGCGCGAGGAAGGATTGTAACGATAGAGGGACATGTATTTTGCCCTAAATTTGCCAAACGGCCTTACATGATGGAATTAGAAACGATTCTAAACTCACTTTCTTTTGAGTAAATCGGATTTTACGGTTTTGGAATGCATTGAATGACGAAATAAACTTACTTTTGTACCAAACAAGCAAACAATGAAAAAAATTAGAGTTTCCAAAGAGTTTTCATTTGAAACGGCTCACGCCCTTGATATGCACGACAGCAAGTGCAGAAACATTCATGGACATTCTTACAAGCTGACCGTTACTGTTTTGGGCTCAGTTATCACCGATGAAACCAAGCCAGACGTTGGGATGGTGATTGACTTTACTGATTTAAAAAATATTGTAAACCAAGAGGTGGTAGCTAAGCTAGACCACGCTCTGATATTAAAATCAGATTCGCGATTCAAAGGAATTGAAGCTCACAATGACAAAACTATTTACGTAAACTACCACCCTACCTGTGAAAATTTACTTCAAGAAATAGTAGAAGTTGTATCGGCCAAACTACCCAAAGATGTTACTTTGGTTTATGCCAAAATGAACGAAACAGCGAACAGCTATTCCGAGTGGTTTTTGGAGGATTAGGTTTCTTTTATATTCAACTATATGATATAACTCATACTTATTTCATTGATTCGTCCTTTTGAAAAGTCTGGATTCAGCTAATTTTGCAACTAATATTCAATCAAAGTTGATCATTCCATGAAAGACCTAACACCTTGCTACCACTGTGGCGATGATTGCCATGTTGAAATCAACCATGACGACAAAGTATTTTGTTGCAATGGCTGCAAAATGGTGTTTGAAATATTGAACGAGAGCGGGATGAGTCAATACTACGATATTGAACAAAAACCGGGAACTCGACCGACTGAAGCAGGAAACAAATATCAATTTCTTGAAAACTCAGAAATTGCCGAAGAGTTTTATGATTTTAAAAGTGGTACGCAGTGCAAAATAACTTTGTTTCTGCCTCAAATTCATTGTAGTTCTTGTGTGTGGTTGCTAGAGAATCTTAACTTACTGAACGAAGGAATCTTAAAATCTGAAGTTCATTTTACTAAAAAAGAAGCTTATATTTCTTTTGATCCAAACAGAATATCTTTGTTGGGTCTTACTCACTTGTTGGATAAAATTGGGTACGCACCTACTTTTGAAAAGAAAGAAAAACGCTCCAAGAAAAAACTAGATAATTCCTTTTTTGTGAAGCTAGGGGTCACCGGGTTTTGTTTTGGCAATATCATGCTGTTGAGTTTTCCCGAATATTTAGGAATTGGTAATGATATTTCAGAGAACATCAGTTTTTTCATGCAATTGGTTATCGTAGGATTATCCCTTCCCATTTTATTTATGCCAGCCTGGGATTACATAAAATCTGGATATAAATCGTTGCGAACTGGACATATAAATATTGATGTTCCGGTATCTATTGGGATAATCACCCTGTATTGCAAAAGTTTATATGACATTTTAATTGAAGGTAACGCAAGTTACATGGATTCTTTTGCGGCTTTCATATTCTTCCTATTGATAGGAAAATGGTTCCAGAACAAAACCTACAATGCCCTTTCTTTTGAGAGAGATTACACCTCATATTTTCCTATTGCTGTTTCTCGCCTAAACAAAGAAAGAGAGGAAATAATCAAAATTCATGAGATTGAGAAAGACGATATTCTGGTGATAAGAAATGGAGATATCATCCCTGTAGATTGTACCTTGCTTGACGGAAAAGCCAATATTGATTACAGTTTTGTGACAGGTGAATCGATGGCACAATCGATTAAAAAAGGAGAAAAACTCTATGCGGGAGGAAAGCAATTGGGAACCAACTTACAAGTATTGGTATTAGAAAAAGTAAACCAAAGTTACTTGACTCACTTGTGGAATCAATCGGCTTTTGAACAAGAAGAAAGTGGATATTCCAAACTGAATACTCGGTTAAGTAAATATTTTACTTGGGCGGTGATTGGTATTTCGCTCATTGCAGCGATAATTTGGCTGAACATTGAACCCACCAAAACGGTGAATGTTGTGGTTTCAATCTTGATTGTGGCTTGCCCTTGTGCTTTGGCCCTAGCTGTTCCTTTTACTTTTGGAAGTGCCTTGCGGTTTTTTGGAAAAACTGGTTTCTACCTCCGCAATATTTTCACCATTGAGGACATGTCTCAACTGACCGATGTAGTATTTGACAAAACAGGAACTATCACCTATGCCAATACCTCCGAAATTGAATTCATTGGAGAACCTTTGTCTGACAAACAAAAGAATCAATTAGCGGAGCTCACCAATAATTCTACTCATATTTTAAGTAGAAACATCCGCGATTTTCTTTCGCTTTCTACTTCTCAAAAAACACTGACTAGCTTTGAAGAATTTGTAGGCAAAGGAATTGAAGGTGTTTTTGAAGACGAAACTGTCATTAAACTCGGTTCTTACCTCTTTGTGGAAAAAGAAGAAAACACCCAAGGAGAAACTCGGGTTTATGTTCAAATAAACCAAAAAGTTTTAGGTTATTTCTTGTTCAAAAACTTGTACCGAAATGGAGTTCCTGAAATGATGGATTCATTGAAAGAACACTATCGCATTCATATTTTATCAGGAGATAACGAACTGGAAAGAGAAAATTTAGAGAAAATGTTACCGCCTAACAGTACCATTTTATTTAATCAAAAACCTATTGACAAACTCAATTACATTCAAAACCTGCAAACTGAAGGAAAAAAAGTGATGATGATGGGCGATGGATTGAATGATGCTGGTGCACTTAAACAGAGTAACGTAGGAGTCGTTTTATCCGAAAATATTTATAACTTTTCACCCGCTAGTGATGGAATTCTCACGGCAGAAAAACTAACCAAACTTCCAAGATTCTTGGCTTTTTCAAAAAAAACAATTCAGGTACTCAAAGTATGTTTTGGGTTTTCTATTCTCTATAATTCAATTGGATTGGGATTTGCCATTACTGGAAATCTGACACCGCTCATTGCGGCTATTTTAATGCCAATTAGCTCCATTTCTGTGGTAGCACTTTCTGTTTTTCTCATACAATTCCGCTACGCTGGGATGCTCACGAGGAATAATTCATTCAAATAACAGAAAAAACAGCGGTTCTAAAAAACACTGATTTATATCATACTTTTTTGGTCCCTAACTCATTTCAGCACACTGCCCATACGCTTTACTTTGTGGTATGAATATACTCTTTGTATTAATCGGTATCAGCATATCTCTGGCAATAGTCTTTTTAGCTCTATTCATTTGGTCTGTGCGATCTGGGCAATACGAAGACGATTACACACCTTCGGTTAGGATGTTGTTTGAAGATTCAAAACCAAAAGAAACAAAAAAATAAACTATGGAAAAATTTAGTTATGACAATGGAATTGTAAGAAAGTTTAGCTACGCTACTCTTCTATTTGGAGTTGTGGGGATGACTGTTGGGCTCTGGATAGCTCTTGAATTAGCCTTCCCTTCGCTAAATGTTGCAAAATGGGTGAATTTTGGTCGTATGAGACCGCTTCATACCAATGCTATTATTTTTGCATTTGTTGGTAACGCTATGTTTGCCGGAATCTATTATTCTTTACAGCGACTACTCAAGGCTAGAATGGCAAGTGACTTGCTCAGTAATATCCACTTTTGGGGTTGGCAGTTTATAATTGTGTGTGCAGCCATTACACTTCCTTTAGGTATGAACTCAAGTAAAGAATATGCCGAGTTGGAATGGTGGATTGACATACTCATTGCTATAGTTTGGGTAATTTTTGGCTGGAACATGTTCGCGACCATCTTAGAAAGAAGAGTGCAACATTTATACGTGGCCATTTGGTTTTACATCGCAACGTTTGTTACGGTAGCCGTTCTTCACATTTTCAATTCCATAGAAATCCCAATTAGTTTTACTAAAAGTTACTCGTGGTATGCAGGGGTTCAAGATGCCCTAGTTCAATGGTGGTATGGTCACAATGCCGTAGCCTTTTTCTTAACTACCCCATTCCTAGGTTTAATGTACTATTATGTTCCCAAAGCGGCCAACAGACCGGTATATTCTTACAGGTTATCTATCATCCACTTCTGGACCTTGATTTTCCTTTACATTTGGGCTGGTCCTCACCACTTGTTGTATTCTTCTTTGCCAGATTGGGCTCAATCTCTAGGAGTTGTATTCTCTATTATGTTAATTATGCCATCTTGGGGAGGAATGCTAAATGGACTATTAACCTTGCGAGGAGCATGGGACAAAGTAAGAGAAAACCCTGTTCTTAAATTCATGGTAGTGGCAATTACAGCATACGGAATGTCCACTTTTGAAGGACCTATGCTCTCATTGAAGAACGTAAACATGATTTCTCACTTTACAGATTGGACTGTTGCTCACGTTCACGTGGGTGGATTGGGCTGGAACGGAATGATGACTTTTGGTATGTTCTATTTCATTTTCCCAAGAATATTCAACACAAAGTTATTCTCTATCAAATTAGCCAACACACACTTTTGGCTGGCCACCTTGGGTATCCTATTTTGGACTATCCCCATGTACTGGGCAGGATTTGTTCAAGGATTAATGTGGCAAGATTTTAAACCAGATGGAAACTTAGAGTATGAATTCATTGATACAGTAGCTCAATTAAGACCTATGTACATGTTACGTTCTTTTGGAGGACTGATTTACTTGACAGGAGCAATCATTGGAATATATAACTTATACAAAACTTCTAAAATTGGTAGTCTTATCAAAAATGAAGAAACCGAAGCACCAGCATTGGCTCCCGCTCATGCAGAAAACAATGAAGGTTGGCACAGAGTAATAGAAAGAAAACCTGTGAGAATGTTAATCTTTAGTTTGATTGTCATCTTAATTGGTGGAGTTGTGGAGATTATTCCTACCATGATTATCGAATCCAATGTACCTACAATTGCTGCAGTTAAACCCTACACTCCATTGGAGCTGGAAGGAAGAGACATTTACATAAGAGAAGGATGTAATAACTGTCACTCACAAATGGTAAGACCTTTGCGATTCGAAACCAAGCGATACGGAGAATATTCCAAAGCCGGTGAGTTTGTGTATGACCATCCACATTTATGGGGAAGTAAACGAACTGGACCAGATTTGCACAGAGAAGGAGGAAAAAGAGGTGACTCTTGGCATTACACACACTTCTTGAACCCAACACAACTGGAAGAGAAATCGATTATGCCAGCCTACGATTTCTTGATTGAAGAAGACCTAGACATGAGTTTACTGAAAAGAAAAATTGGCGCATTGAGAAGTATTGGAGTTCCTTACGAAGATGAACTGGAAGAAAAAGCGGAAGGAATGGCAATGGAGCAAGCAAAAGGAATTGCAAACAACATCATCACGGACTTATTTAAATTGGAAGGAGAAAAGAAAGAAGCTGCAGTAAATAATTTGAGTAAAAAAGAAGTAGTTGCAATTATTGCATACCTACAACGATTAGGAACAGACATTAAAGTAAAAGAAAGAAACTAATGTTAAAATACATCAAAAACCACATGGCAACGATAGAAGGGATTGAAATATATCCCATCTTCTCTCTCATTCTGTTTACTGTCTTTTTTGCAGTGGTAGTTTGGAAAGTTGTGAGCCTCAGAAAATCGGAAATTACAAAATTAGAAAACACACCTTTTGACTAGGTGAGTTTTATAAATCATTAAACCATGAAAAAAATGAAAAACTATACTAAAGGACTGGGATTATTAGCACTTACAAGTTTGTTCTCTCTATCTAGTTTTGCTGCTGCAACGAGCACCAATCAGTCTGGAGGATTATCCAATGAAACGGTCTTTTATATCTTGGCTATCCTTGCTGGTCTGTTATTAGTAGGAATATTTTTTCTTACCAATTCGGTGAAAGACTTGATGAAAAGTGAATTTTACAAGAAAAAGGTATACGAACAAGAAAACAAAAAAAGAAAAAAAGGAACGCCAAGCGGAGCTGCTGTAATTGCACTTATGCTAGGTTTACCGTTCGTTTCATTTTCTCAAAACGCCTCAGTAGTTGCTGCCGAAAATAGCGACATTCCTCTATCGTGGGTATGGATGATGGTGATTATCAATGTGATTCTTTTGGGCGTTGTGTTCTACATCCGAAATTTATTCTTTCAAATATTGCGTTCTGTAAAACCTAAAAAAGTTAGTGTAAAAGAAGCTTCGGCACTGGCAGAACCGAGTAAAATAACAAAGATCTTAACTGATGCAGTTCCCTTAGATAAAGAACATGAAATACTCATGGAGCATGAGTATGATGGCATTATGGAGCTGGATAATAACTTACCTCCTTGGTGGCTCTACAGTTTTTATGTTTCTATCGTGTTTGCTTTTGTTTATATCATTAATTATCACGTTATCGAAGCAACACCGCTTCAGCAAGAGGAATATGAACTTGCCATGGCCGAAGGCGAAAAAGAAGTAGCCGAGTACTTGGCTTCTCAAAAATTAAATGTGGACGAAACCAATGTAGTGCTGTTGACAGATGCTGGTGATATTTCTAAAGGAAAAGGGATTTTTGAAAAAAAATGTGTCGCTTGTCACGGTAAACAAGGAGAAGGAGTAATTGGACCAAACCTAACGGATAAATATTGGTTGCACGGAGGCGATATTGCTTCTGTTTTTAAAATTGTGAAGTACGGAAAAGCCGAAAAAGGAATGCAAGCCTGGAAAGACGAATTGAACCCAATAGAAATGCAACAAGTTGCTTCTTTCATCAAAAGCATAGCGGGAACTGCTGTAGGGATAGGAAAAGCTCCACAAGGAGAGATTTTTGAGGAAGGAAAAAGCGACAATGCACCTTCGGATTCCACTGCCAACTCAACTGAAGAAATGGTTGAGATAGCTCAGAATTAAAAGTAAACAAACTAAGATAAAATGGGTCAGACGAAGCCAACAGAAAACTTTAGAGATAAAATCTCGACAGTGGATGAAAAGGGGAAACGAATCTGGGTTTTTGCAAAAAAACCATTCGGAAAATGGTTCAACAAAAGGCAAGTTGTTAGTTATTCACTTTTGTTGTTTCTGTTTTCGGCCCCTTTTATTACTTTAGATGGCGAACCACTTTTGATGTTCAACCTTTTAGAAAGGAAGTTTATCATATTTGGTAAAATATTTTGGCCACAAGACTTTTACATATTCGCAATTGCGATGCTCACTGGCTTAGTCTTCGTTGTCTTGTTCACCCTCGTTTTTGGTCGGCTTTTCTGCGGTTGGGTCTGTCCTCAAACTATCTTTATGGAATTTGTATTTCGAAGAATAGAATATTGGATTGAAGGAGATTGGACACATCAAAAAAGACTAGAAAGACAGCCTTGGAATAGAGAAAAAATCATAAAAAAAGTATCCAAGCATGTCATTTTCTTTCTTATCGCATTCTTCGTTGCCAACATCTTTCTTTCGTATATCATTGGATACAAAGAAGTGTTTAAAATCATAACTGATAATCCTCTTAATCACCTAGGAGGACTTTTCGCAATCTTGGTGTTTAGCTTCTTGTTTTATGGTGTATTTGCCTTCATGAGAGAACAAGTATGTACCACTATTTGTCCCTATGGACGACTTCAAAGTGTTCTTCTTGATCAAAACTCGATGGTAATTACGTATGACTATGTGCGAGGAGAAAACAGGTCGAAGTTTCGAAAAAATGAAGACAGAGAGGCAGAAGGCAAAGGTGATTGTATAGATTGCAACCAATGTGTAAATGTATGCCCTACAGGAATAGACATAAGAAATGGGACTCAACTCGAGTGTGTGAATTGCACAGCTTGTATTGACGAATGTGACCACATCATGGAAAGCATAGACAAACCAAAAGGTTTAATTCGGTATGCGTCTGACGAAAGTATAAAAACAGGAATTGCCTTCCAGTTTAGCAAAAAAGCAAAAGCCTATTCGGTTGTGTTGGTTTTGTTACTGGGGCTATTAACTACCCTTATCGCTTCTCGTTCTGATTTTCAACTTACCGTAAAAAGAACTTCGGGAAGCCAATTGTTCCATGAAATGGAAGGAGGCAAATATGGAAATATTTATTCCATGAATATCATTAATAAAACGAACAAGGATCTTCCTCTAGAGTTCAAACTGCTAGAAGGAAACGGTGAAATAAAAATCATCTCAGATTCACGAACACTTCCTCGACAAGATATGTACAAATCTTCTTTTTTACTCATTATGGATGGCGACAACATAGAAGGTTTAAAAACTTACTTTAAAATCGGAGTGTATTCCGAAGGGAAATTAATTGACAAAACAAACGTAACCTTTATTGGGCCTGCGTTCAACTAAAACAACACACTTATGAATTGGGGATGGAGAATTGCACTATTTTTGACATTATTTATTAGTTTCATCTTGTACATGGTGATTTACTCATTTGGACGAACAAATGATTTGGTTTCTGAAGATTATTACAACCAAGAAATCCAATACCAAAAAAACATTGATGCACAAGAAAAGGGCTTGTATTTAGCAAAAGACATTCGCATTGATTCAAAAGAGAATGTAATCGAAATACAATTCCCAACAAGTTTCGAACGAGAAATTGAGAAAGGAGACATTTCATTTTACCGACCAGATAACGCAAAACTGGATCGCTCATTCCCAATGAAATTGGATCAAAACAACATTCAATCCATCAACAAAAGTGAGATAGCTAGCGGATTTTATAAAATTACAATCCAGTTTATTCAGCATGGTGATTTACACCTAATCAACAAAGAAATGTGGTTATGAATTTTGCCGAAGGTTTTTTAATTGGATTTCTAGGTTCTATCCATTGTATTGGGATGTGCGGACCTATTGCGCTGATGATTCCTACAAGTAAAAATCCTTTTCTCAAGTTTTTTCAAATTATCACTTATAACTTCGGGAGGGTACTCACCTATTCCCTTTTTGGATTGTTTTTTGGCCTAATTGGAGAATCTGTGAGAATGATGGAGATTCAGCAAATTGTTTCCATCGTAGTAGGTATAATCCTAATTGTTATCGTTATTGGAACTTTATTTTCTTACCACAAAGCCGCAAACCAAGCCAACAAATTTGTAACCAAGTTATTTGACCCCATAAAAAAGCGGTTTGGTCAATTACTAGGCAAAGAAAGAAAAAACTTGCTTGCCATTGGAGTTCTAAATGGTTTTTTACCCTGCGGACTTATCTATTTTGCATTGGCAGCTTCCATTACTTCCGAATCGATTGCCGGCAGCTCACTATTCATGGCAGCATTTGGAGTTGGAACTATTCCTGCCATGCTCCTATTTATGTATTTCAAAAGCGCAATTAATCAAAAAATAAACCTTCAAAAAGTGGTGCCTTACTTGCTTTTGGCTATGGGGATGTTGCTCGTAATGAGAGGAATGAACCTGGGGATTCCTTACATCAGTCCAAAAATCAAAAAGAATGCACAACAAGAGGCCACACTTGGCGGTTGTTGTAGTGCCGACAAACAATTTGAAACAGAATCATTGGATTAGTATTTATACTTTCTTAATTCTTGTTCTTCTTTAATGTAAATTGTTTTTCCTTCAGCTGAAATCAATCCATCTTTTTTGAATTCGCTCAAGGTTCTAATCACTGATTCAGTAGATGTTCCAGCAATATTAGCCAAGTCTTCTCTTGGTATTTGTAGCCCCTTTGTATAATCCTGACTGTATTTATCAAAGTACTTAATCAATCCATCTGCCACTCTCTTTTTTACTGAATTATAAGCCAAATTCAATAGTTCTTCCTCTTTCTCAATTACCTCTTTGGATAATATCTTGATGAATTCATTCGCTACTTCTCTTTTGTTTTTTATAAGGCTGTAAAATTCTTCTCGAGGAATTAATTCTACTTGAGTTTCCAATACGGCAATGGCTGAATCTGAATATTCATCGTCTTTCAACAACGAATGATAACCAAAAAACTCATTCTCTTTGTACAGACCAGTTATCAATTCTTTACCATCCTCGTTGGTCTTAAAAGTTTTCACCTGTCCTTTTTTGATGTAGTACAAATAAACCGGAGAACCATATTGCAGGTAAATAAAGTTTTTCGCCCTGAACACCTTATTTTTTTTGTTCTTGAATAGTTCGTGGTTTTCATCCACATTTTCCATGTCAAACTCTCCATCTTCCTCTGGGCTGGAAAGGTTGTTCATCGCCTTTTTTAATTTACTACTTTTACTCAGCCTTCTTTCCACAGATTTTATCAGATCCATTTCCTCAAAAGGCTTTGTGAGGTAATCATCTGCTCCTAATTCCATTCCTTTTCTAAAGTCCTGCGCATCAGATTTTGCGGTGAGAAAAATAAATGGAATTGTAGAGGTTTTTGGATCAATGCTTAAATAATACAGCACATCGTATCCATCCATTTCGGGCATCATTATATCACAGATAATTAAATCAGGAAGTATTTCCTTTGCCACCCTTACACCTTCTTTTCCATTTGCAGCTCCGTTTACTTTATATCCAGCTAGTTCCAGAAGTTCTGTTGTGTTTTCCAAAACATCCTTGTTATCTTCAATAATTAGTATGTTCATTCTCTTTTATTTTATTGGTATTTTTATGAAAATTGTTGTCCCTACGTTTTCAATGCTTTTTAAAGAAAGTTCTCCTTTCAACAAAGAAATATAACTTTTTACAATATTCAAACCTAAACCTGTACCTTGAATATTTTCTGCGTTCTCTGCTCTATAAAACCTATCAAACAGTTTAGACTGGGCCAATTCAGGAATACCAATCCCTTTGTCAGTCACATTTATCTCTAAGTATTGTTTGGTACCTGCAACATCCATGACCACGTCTTTTTCTGAGTATTTCAAGGCATTGGACAGTATATTTGACAACACTACTCTCAGTATTTTTTGATCTAATTCCAAATTTTCCTCACCGGCAAAGTTGACAATTATTTCTCTATTTTCACCTTTCAGTCCATCTGTTTCAGCTATCACCTCAGCTAATAAGTCATGAATATTGGTCATTTCTGGGTTTACCGCTATCATGTTTTCTTCAATTCTGCTAATGGTAAGCGTATCGTTCAGCATGTTGGTCAAGTTCCTGATGTTCTTCTTTATTTTTTCAAAATGTGCTTTTTTCTTTTCCTCATTTCCAAGTTCGTCATACTTTTCTATCAACGAAATGGAAGACAAAATTGTACTCAATGGAGTTCTGAACTCATGAGATGCCATGGAAACAAACTGTGACTTCATCTCACTCAATTCCTTTTCCTTAAGAAGCGATTGCTTCATTTTTTCTTCTATATTTTTTACTTTAGTTACGTTATTCTCTACGATCAAAATATGTGAAACAGCTGTTTCTTTTTCATAGACAAGCGGAACAACATGAGCTTGGTAAACACTTCTTCTTTTTTTGATTTCAAAACTCACAACCTCACCCTCAAAAGCTTTTTTTATTTTTTCTTTTACCTCTTCCTTATTGTCGCTATTGAAAGAATCTAAATAGTTTTTATTCAATAAATATTTACTCTTCACCCCACTTTTGGTGAGCTCCTCACCTTCAGCAAAAGTAAATTTAAGATCCCTGTCCAACACACAAATAATACCATTGGGAAAATTTTTTGAAATGAGACTAAATAAAACTTGGTTTTCATTTAATTTCCTTGTTCTCTCCATTACTTTTACTTCCAACTCTGTATTCAAGTCTTGAATAGCAACCTCTTGAGATTTTCTTGTGGTGATGTCAGTCAAAAGAGCCATTACAAAAAATTCATCCTCAATGGTCATGTGATTCAAGCTAATCTCAATCGGAAATTTATCCCCGTTTTTTTTCAACCCATACAAATCTCTTCCTGCTCCCATTTGTTTTCGCTCAGGTTTTTTCGCATAGCCTTCACGATTACCAACGTGACTTTTTTTGTACTCATTTGGAAGTAAAACCTCAATTTTCTGTTCCAAAAGTTCCTCTTTTTCGTAGCCAAATATCCTTGTGATTGATTCATTTACCATTTTTATTTCACCTTGTTTATTACAAACTAAAATCCCCTCTGTGGAGGACTCAAAAATAAGCTTGTAAACATCTATGTGGCTAAACTTTTTTTCTTCCATTTATTATATCATTCCTCTTGATTTTAACTCAAGATATTTATTAATTGTATTTACGGATAATTCTTCTGGTTTGGTCAAAATAGATTGGATTCCAAATTTTCGAAGTTCCTGAACCATTCTTTTTTTATCGTTATTAAATTTTCGGGCAAAAGTTTGTAGATAAATATCAGAAACTGTTTCACTTTTCATTTCAGAAGCCTTAGAAATCTCTGTATTTTCAAAAAAGACAACCACAATGAGGTAGCTCTTATTGAGTCTCCTTAAAATCGGCAAAGCTCTCGTTAGTGAATAAAAGCTCTCGAAGTTTAAATACATAATGAGTAAACTTCTTCCCCTTACAGTTCTTTTTATGCTCTGATAAAGTAACTCGTAGTTAGCCTCCAAAAAAGCAGTTTTTTGGTTGTATAGCACCTCCATCATTTTTTTCAAATGCGTAGCGCTTCTCGATGCTTTTACTTGTGCACCAATTTTGTCAGAAAAAGTGATCAACCCAGCTTTATCCCCTTTTTTCAAAGCGATATTACTCATGACCAAAGTGGAATTTATCGCATGATCCAATAGGGTCAGCCCTTCAAAAGGCATTTTCATCGACCTACTTTTATCTATCACACAATACACTTGCTGCGATTTCTCATCTTGGTATTGATTCACCATCAACTTATTTCTACGACTAGTTGCCTTCCAATTGATATGTCGATAATTGTCTCCTTGCACGTAATCCTTAATTTGTTCAAATTCATTGGTATTTCCCAGCCTTCTCATTTTTTTTACTCCTTGGTTTTGAGAAGATTTAGTAAAAACCTGAAACTCATGTTTGCGCATTTGCAACACCGAAGGATACACTCCTATTTCTAGAGGAATTTCTATTGTAAATCTTCGTTCTAACAATCCCAATACTGAAGAAACGAATACATTAACATTTCCAAAACTATACAACCCTCTTTCTGTGGGTTTGATGGTGTACAACAAAGTCCTATTTCCTTCAGGATTCAAAGAAAACTTAAAAGAACTATCTCTCCTCTGAAGTTGATAAGGCAATTCGTCTATCACCTCAATATCTAGCGGTACAGTATAACTAGAAGAGACAGTGAGCTCTATGTTGTTTTCATCTCCCAAACTCAAGGTTTCGTTCAATTTTCGCGTTACAGAGACTTCTTGTTTTCGGATAAAAAGGATAAGAATATCTACCAAAACAAGAGCAAACAAAACATAGAGCAAAACCTTGAAAATAGGAAATAGCACATTCCACCCAAAGCTCAAGGCAAAACCAACGGCTAGCAGGAGCAGGAAAAGAAAGATTCTATTTTTTAAAAACAAGGATTTCATTCACCAAATAATTAACGAGGCACTTCAATTTTATGTATAATTTCATTGATGACTGAGGTAGGGTTCATTCCCTCCATTTCTGCCTCTGGGGTCAAAATAATTCTGTGATTTAGAACTTGTGGCGCAATCGTTTGAATATCGTCTGGAGTTATGAAATCTCTTCCTCGTATAGCAGCCAACGCCTTGGAGGCTTTTGCCATTGCCAATGATGCTCTAGGCGAAGCTCCTAAATAAAGTTTAGCATGATTTCGGGTATTGTGCGTAATTTGAGCTATGTAGGACAGTAATTGTTCTTCTATTTTCACTTCATTTACCAACTCTTGAATTTTTTGCAAATCTGTTTTGGTAAACACCTTTTGGATAGTAGCTAAATCGGGCGAAAGAGAAGTATTCTTGTAACGAGCAAGAATTTGTTGTTCTTCTGCCAAAGTAGGATATTCCAGATTTATTTTAAATAAAAACCGATCCAATTGTGCCTCGGGCAAACTGTACGTTCCTTCTTGCTCCACTGGGTTTTGTGTTGCAATTATCAAAAAAGGATACTCCATTTCATACTGCACTCCTTCAAAGGTTATTTGTCTTTCTTCCATTACCTCAAACAAAGCAGATTGTGTTTTTGCCGGAGAACGATTTACCTCATCAATCAATATTATATTTGAAAAAATTGGCCCTTTATGAAAAGTAAACTCCGAAGATTTCATATTAAAAACAGAAGTCCCAATGATATCGGATGGCATCAAATCAGGGGTAAATTGGATTCTAGAAAAATCAGTATCCAAACACCTCGAAAGCACTTTGGCAGATAAAGTTTTAGCAATTCCAGGAACTCCTTCCAACAAAATATGACCATTCGTAAAGATTCCAATAAGCAATAAATCAATAACATCTTGCTGACCTATAATAAAACCGCTGGCTTGAGCCCTGGCCTCCTCCACTTTTTGTTTTACAAAAGACAACTCAAGCGAAGATTCAAACTGAAGATTCTGCTCAGTCGATTCAGGAATAACCTGGGATTCATTCTCATTCTGGTTTTCCAAAGGTTTCTCTGCCTCCGGCTTTACCTCCGTTTCCGAAACTTGTTCTGGTTCTTTATTCATTTCTTCTTCCATGTGCTTGTTATTTACAGTGTTTATAAAAATATTCTATCTTTTTGTGCAGTTCTATGAGTTCTTGGGATGAAAAACTATAGGACTTTTTTGCTCTTTTAAACTCCTTAAAAATCTCTTCCACTTTCTCTTTTTTGATGTCCGATTTTAGTGCAATCAGTTCAATAAATTCTGGTGTAAATGTGGCCGAGGAAAGGTAATATTTATCCTTCACAAAGTTTAAAAAACTCTGTCGATAGTGCTTTATAAATTTATAATGTTTTTCTTGCCTCAGGTACAGTAGGCTCACATTCTCGACAAACTCTAGCGAGCTATTTGTATTGGGTTCAATAGTCGGGATAATTTCTTGCCTTCGCTTTACCTTGAATAAAACATAGACGATTAATCCCAAAACCAAAATGAGATAAGCATGGCGTAAATTTCTATCGTTTAGAATATACTGAATGGGACTTTCTTTTATGATTTCATCGGAATTCGTAGTGTTTTCTTCAGTAAACTCATCCCATCTATTCGTGTGATTGTGCCAGTAATATTTCCCTTGAGGTAGGTGAGAAAAAACCCGTTGCGCATATTCCAATCCGTCTTCATTAAACAATGATGCATTGTACAATAGCTCTGGCAACGAGTGCAAGTACAAAGTCCCTTGTCCATAATTTAGTTTCAAAAAAACGGGACCATCTAAATATGTTTCTGTGCCCAACACAGCTATTTCATTGATTTCACCAGTAAAATTTTCTAGATTAAAATAGTTCCAAGATCGGTAATCCTTAAAATCATTGTCATATTGCGCATAAACATAAGGCAAATACAACGACAGTTCTGGATGAGTAAAATCAACGCTTATTTCGTCATTATAATGCTCTGCTGTCATACTGGAGTAAGCAAAATAATTGGAAAAAACAGAATTGAAATCACGAACAGAAACCAACGCAGAATTCCCATTACTGACAAAACGCAGCAAAGTGTCAATGGACTTTGGAGATAAATTTATATCACTATCTATAAGCAAATAAGTGGCTGGCTTTTCGTTGAATGAGGTTGAAAGTGACGTATCCAACTCATCATGTACAAATTGTAGCGTATCAATAAGCGGGTACTCTTTTAGCAATTCTTCCAAAATATGGAGTCCATCGCTATTCAAGTATTTCTGATACAAAGCTTTCTCACTTTCGCTCAGTTCAGCCGACTTAGAATCGGAAGGAAATAGAAAGTAAAAACCCACCATGAGCAACAGCACAACAGCAGCCAGTATCGATATTTTGACTTTGTTACTCATCCAGTTTTTTGACTAAATTTTTAAATCTGGGTTCAACTTGCTGGAACTCCATTTTATTCAATTGTCTTTCCCCGTACCATACTATTTCATAGACAGAAACACATTTCTCGAAGGATTCAAAGTGAGGATTACCTCTCATTTCTGATAAAAATGAAAAATTTGTTTTTTCCTTCTCCCAAGAAATATAATTCTTGTTGACTAACCCACGAATTACATATATAAAATAGACTCTAATGGCTTCGCGATAATCCTCATGTTGAAGCGCTTCTTCCAACAAAAGCTCAAGCTCAGTTTTTGGAATCTCTGTTGGTAATATTGAGTCTAAGTCTCGAATAATCTTTCTATTTCCTTTTGTTTCTTTTATTTTATTAAAAAACAAGAAAAATACTAAAGCTGTCAACGCCAAAACAACCAACACCAATATAACATTAGACCAAAATGGTGAAATGTGACCTGGATTGAAAACGTCTCCCGAATCGTTTGAGCTTCGCTGGTAGTTTTCCTTTTCTTTAGGAAGTCTTTTTATCTCTTTCGAATTCTTTTCCCTCCAATATCTTCTAAAAGCTCTTTGAGATTTACGGTATGGGTTATCTTCTTGAGAAAGAGAGCTTCCATCCTGCCCTTCATACTCAACTCCCGAAATCTCATTGACAATATTCATCCTAATGCGCTCCCACTTTTGCTTATCAAATGGAACTATAGAAATTGAATCATTTAAATATCGTTTGTGAGCCTCGCTTTTTTCGTAATTGTTGTTGTAATTTATTTCCTCCAAATACTCATCTATATCAAACTCAGCTTGTCCGTAAACTGGGTTCTGACCAACACAATACACTAAAAACAAAATGATATGTAATAGGTTCACTTTCATTTATTTGATTCAAAATGTTTATTTCCCTTTCCAAAATCTTTTAACCTAGATTTTAACCCAAGTGCATTCTGCCTGTCGTGAATACTCATGTACTGAAAACTAATTGCTGCCACAATAAGAGGCAATAAAACCTGAACCAAAACCAAGATAAGAAAAGCAGAAATGAAATTCTTGATAGCCAAAAAATCCTCAAATACAGTAATGGTATGCCAGTCGATAATTTTATCAATTACCAACGTTTTGATATCAACCCCCGGAAGAAATGGATTGTAATATACCCAAGAAAAAATGTAAGTCAATCCACAGATCAAAAGGAACGAACCAAGAGTTTGCCCCCAATCTTTTCTTCCGTATTTCAATCCAGTAGAAATCCCTTGTAAGAAACTCATTTCACCCGAAATACTAGGATAAAACAACAGGACTAGAAAGGGTGAACAAAAAATAATTACCCAGAAAAAACTACTAGGAACAAAGTACAAAAACCCGAGTAAGCCCGCTACCAATGGAATTGATTTCAGTATATAAGGCCAAATTTCTTTCAGCCAAAGCGACCAATAACTCTTATTTTTTGGGTTTCCAATGTAAGTTAAACAATGAATGACAGTAGCAATATTTAAGGAAAGCAACAGGCCTATTACCGCAAACGAAAGCCAAGAAAAATGAATAGAAAGCCCAAATACCAACTCGAAGATTTCACTCGTTTCGAGGTAATAATCTGAGTAAGGAGAAGAATAAAAAATCCAACCTAAATACACCAAAGAAAGTGGAGCAATAATGAGAAAAACAACTTTAGCAATGCTTGGAAAAAACAATTTATAAAAACGGAATGTATCGTAAAACACCTGAGTCAAGTTTCGGATGGCATATTTTTTCAGTTTCCTGGATTCTATGTGTACAGGCTTTTCTTCAATTCGGCTTTGATTGGCAAATTTACGTCCTAAATAAAAAGGATAAAACACGAAATACCCCAGAATAAAAGCGAGTGAAAATAGAATAATTAGCCATTTTGCTAAATCGGGCATTTCGGTGTGGCGTGTCACATATCCTTCCAAAAAACCTGCCACTATAAATAAAGGGATAGTTCCCAATAGAATATTAATTCCACGTTTTGCATGAATTTGAAGAGACTGAGTTCGAGTAAGGGTTTTGGGGAATAAGAGTCCATTCCCCATAACGATTCCCGCAGCACCGGCAATGACAATAGCAGAGATTTCGAGTGTTCCATGAATCCAAATCACCAAAAACGAAGTTAGCAACAACCCTTTTATGTAAAAGAAATACTGAAAATCACCAAGCATAAATCCATTACTCACCAATAAAAACGCAGAACCTACTGAGAAAAATATCCCCATAATAAAGACTAGGAAAGCAACGCGGATGTTGTTGATGGTAATTTGTAAAAACATATCCCCTTCATTCATCTGTTTATAAACAGCCATGGGGTCTCCCTTGTTGATGTTATCAATGGTCATGTCCACATAATAATCACCCAAAATAATGCGCGAAAACTCGGGATCAATGTAAGATGAAACAGCCCCAATCAACACTGCAATAAAAAAGAAAAGAAAAGCAGTAAGAAAAGCCTTTCTACTTCGGTATATTTCCAAAGGCAACTTATGTTTCCAAAACTGCAAGAACGTGGAAGAAAATGAATTCTTAGTCTTTGAGAAAGAAAGAAAAACTTTTTGAGCTAAATAATTAAGGTAAACTCTCACCGACCTTTTTGGATAAAAAGTTTTGGCGTAGGACAAATCCTCTGTAATTTCAACAAAGAGTTCGCTTAACTTGTCCGGATCTTTTGATTTATTTTGAGACAATTTCTCGAACTCCTGCCACTTTTCCTTATTTTTTTCTATGAAATCGGTCTCCTTCATGTTTGGCCTATAATTACTCCGCTACGGAGGATTAAATGTAGGAAATATTACTTAGTATTATCTTACCAAAGCTAGGTTTTTGGTCAAAAAAATAAGAATTATTGTTCTTGTAGTTATAAATTAAGTATGAATTGAAAGTTTATGAACAAATACTTGTGAAAACTGAGAAGTTATATTTATATTTGCACTCTTAAAATAGAAAAGGTAACAACATTACACTATGAATTTAGATAAAGAAATTAAAAAAGAAGCGTTTAAAACATACGGAGGTTCTGAGAAAAACACAGGTTCTTCAGCTGCACAGGTTGCTCTTTTTACTGAAAAAATCAAAAACTTAACAGAGTATCTTAAAACGAACCGTAAAGATTACAATACACAAAGGTCATTGGTAATCATGGTAGGAAAAAGAAAGAAGCACTTAAGATACATCAGAAACAAAGATATTGTAGCTTACAGAGAGTTGATTGCGAAAGTTGGAATTAGAGATACATTCAAATAAGAATGATTATCAATCCAACCACAACAACCGAATAAACTTTTTAAATAAGGCAACCCTTAACGGTTGCCTTATTTGTTATACACCCATTTATAGTTTAGAAAAAAGAATTGACCACAGGGGTCAAAATGTAAGAAGAGATATTTTTTTTCAACTCTTCTTATTTGTACGAAACGGAAAAAAATAAAAAAACGTAACAATGAACATTATTACAAAAAAGATGAATCTACCTGATGGTAGAGAAATTACAATTCAAACTGGAAAACTAGCAAAGCAATCTGACGGAGCTGTTGAAGTAAGAATTGGAAACACGGTATTATTAGCAACAGCTGTCTCTGCAAAAGAAGCAAAAGATGGTGTTGATTTTATGCCATTGACAATTGATTATAGAGAAAAATATGCTGCTGCTGGAAAATTCCCAGGTGGATTTTTCAAGAGAGAAGCAAGACCTTCTGAATACGAAATATTGACAATGAGATTGGTGGATAGAGCACTTCGTCCTCTTTTCCCAGAAGATTATCACGCTGATACTCAAGTGATGATTCAATTATTATCTGCTGACGAAAACATGGCAGATTCTGTAGCTTGCTTGGCTGCATCCGCGGCACTTGCTTGTTCAGATATTCCTTTCGAAACTCCAGTTTCTGAAGTAAGAATTTCTAGGGTAAATGGTGAGTTCGTAATCAATCCGACATACGAACAAAACGCTATTGCTGACATAGACATGGTAATTGCTGGAACAAAAGACAGCATTATGATGGTAGAAGGTGAAATGAAAGAAATTTCTGAAGCTGAAATGATTGACGCAATTAAAACTGCTCATGATGTAATCAAAGAGCAGTGTGCAATTATGGCCGAGTTCACTAAAGAATTAGGTAAAGAAACAAAAAGAGAATACTCTCATGAGACTCATGACGCTGAGGTTGAAGCAAAAATCAAAGCATTTGTAAACGACAAATGTGAAGCTATCGCAAGAGAAGGTCATGCTGACAAAGAATTGAGAGGAAAATTATTCGGAGAAGTGAAACAAGAATACATTGATTCATTAAGCGAAGAAGAATTAGAAGCTGAAAAGCCTTTTATTGGAATCTACTTCAAAAAAGCACAAAAAGCAGCTGTAAGAAATGTAATCTTGAATGAAAAGAAAAGATTAGACGGAAGACAGACGACTGAAATCAGACCAATTTGGAGTGAAGTAAATTACTTACCATCTTGTCACGGATCGGCTGTGTTTACAAGAGGTGAAACTCAATCGCTTACTACACTTACTTTGGGTGGTAAAAAAGATGAGCAAAAATTTGACGGAGCTGTTGAAGAAAAAACTCAAAACTTTACCCTTCACTACAACTTCCCTCCATTCTCTACGGGAGAAGCAAGACCTCTTAGAGGAACTTCGAGAAGAGAAGTAGGACACGGAAACTTAGCTCAGAGAGCATTGAAGCAGGTAATCCCAACAGATCCAAACGTAAACCCATATACAATTAGATTGGTGTCTGAAATTTTAGAATCTAATGGTTCTTCTTCTATGGCGTCAGTGTGTGCGGGTTCACTTGCCTTGATGGATGGTGGTATTAAAATTACGAATCCAGTATCTGGAATCGCAATGGGACTTATCATGGATGAAAACGGGAAATATGCTGTATTGTCTGACATCCTAGGAGATGAAGATCACCTTGGAGATATGGACTTTAAAGTTACTGGAACTGAAAATGGAATTACGGCTTGCCAAATGGACATTAAAGTAAAAGGACTTTCTTACGAAGTATTGACGGAAGCACTTGACCAAGCTCGAAACGGAAGAGCTCATATTTTAGGAGAAATGATGAAAACAATTTCTAAGCCTAATGAAGATTACAAAGAGCATACGCCAAGAATTAAGAGCTTGATTATTCCTGCAGACAAAATTGGAGCAGTAATAGGTTCAGGTGGAAAGGTAATTCAAGAACTACAAGCTGAAACAAACTCAGAAATCAGTATCGATGAAAATCCAGATGGAGAAACTGCTACAGTTTCTGTATTGACAAATGACGGTGCTGGAATGGCATTAGCTCTTGAAAAAATTGACCTAATTGTTAACCCTCCACAAATTGAGGTTGGTGAGACATATACAGGTGCAGTGAAATCTATCAAAGAATTTGGATGCTTCGTAGAGGTTGTTCCTGGACAAGATGGATTAATCCATATTTCTGAATTGGATTGGAACAAAACTGAAAAAGTAGAAGATGTTGTTTCCGTTGGTGACATGGTCACCTTTAAAGTAACAGGATTTGATCCAAAGAAAAGAAAACATAAATTATCAAGAAAAATTTTGTTACCAAGACCTGAAAAAACTGAAAAGAAAGAAGGTTAAGCCAACAAAAACGTAATAAATAAACTGAACCCCGTTGAAGCGACTCATCGGGGTTTTTTATGTGCTTTTTATTTTTTGTTTAAATATTTTAATCTTTTATTAAACATTTTGTTTGGTGTTTATTTTTCTTTTGTCTAACTTTATATCGCAAAAGATAAACAAAACCTTTAAATCGATTTAGGAACCGATAACTAACTGGAAGTGTTAAAACATGTTAATCATGAATAAAACGCGTAACAAAAAAGAAACTCACTCGTTCAATATTTAAAGGCAGCGAATCCGATACCGAACAATTAAAACCTACGACCATGAGACAGCTAAAAATTACCAAACAAATTACCAACAGAGAAACACAATCTCTGGATAAGTATTTATTAGAGATTAGCAAGTATGATTTGATTACAGCTGAGGAAGAAGTGGAGCTAGCTGCAAGAATAAGAGAAGGCGATCAAAATGCTTTACAGAGATTGACTAAAGCAAATCTAAGGTTTGTAATTTCTGTATCCAAGCAATATCAAAATCAAGGACTTTCTTTATCTGATTTGATAAATGAAGGAAACCTAGGACTCATAAAGGCAGCTCAGCGTTTTGATGAGAAAAGAGGATTTAAGTTCATCTCATACGCAGTGTGGTGGATTCGCCAATCCATTCTTCAGGCTATTGCGGAACATGCAAGAATTGTAAGGTTACCATTGAATAAAATTGGTACCATTAATAAAATAAACAAAACCTTTTCTTCTCTTGAACAAGAATTTGAAAGAACACCTTCAGTAAGTGAAGTAGCCGAAAATTTAGAGGTAAGTGAAAAAGAAGTAAAGAAAGCCCAACATATTTCGGGAAGACATGTTTCTATGGATGCACCACTTGGAGCAGACAGCGAAAATGATATGTACGAGGTATTCGCCTCAAAAGACAGTGAAATTGCTCATGAAGATGATTTACTTGAAGGTTCTTTGAATGATGAAATAGGTAGAATTTTAGAAACACTTGCACCGCGAGAAGCAGACATCATCAAATTGTATTTTGGTATTGGACAATCTTATCCCCTAACACTTGAGGAAATCGGAGATAAATTTGACCTAACAAGAGAAAGGGTGAGACAACTGAAAGAAAAAGGACTAAGAAAACTAAAACAAAAATCACGAAGTAAACTATTGCAAAGCTACTTAGGATAATTTTTATTGTTTTGAGAATTGAGTAAAAAAGAAATATAATGTACTTCCTTTTAAAGGAACTACAAATTCTAAGCTAAGCTTTCAACCACCGACCAAAAAGTCGGTGGTTTTTTTATGCAAAACAATTTCAGAGAAGACAGAGAGGATGAAATAACATTTTTTATTAACTTCAACCTCACTAAAAAACTATCTAACATGAACGAAACAATTCTTGACGACACACACAACGACAGTAACCATTCACTCACACAGGCTTCTATTTCCTATTTGAAGGAAACAGCCAAATGGTGTCAATTTCTCTCCATAATTGGTTTTATTTTTCTTGGTTTTATTTTATTGGGAGCCCTAGGAATGATAATTTTCGGAAGTGCCGTAAATTCATCCCTTGCCGCTTCACAAGCCTACGGTGGAGGATTTCCTTTCCCTACAACTTTAGTTGCAGTGTTATACCTCGTAGTTGGAGTTCTGTATTTTTTTCCAATTTATTACTTGTTTAACTTTGCTACTAAAATGAGAAGAGCAACATTTTCGGGAGGAAGTCAAGAGATAGAGGAAGCTTTTAAGAACTTAAAAAGTCATTATAAATTTGTAGGAATTTTTACAATCATTATGCTATCTATTTATGTTTTAATCTTCTTATTCGGTTTAATGCTGTAAAATGAACTCTTAAAAAAAACTAATTTTTATAAGCGATTCACATGAATCGCTTTTTTTTTGAATCAAACGTGATAATTATCACATAAAGAATTTTTAATCAAGTCATAAAAAACTTAAATAATTCTTAAATTTACATTTATATCACAACAGAATAATAAACAAAGATCTCGATTCACAAATGGCAAAAAAAGCAACCATCATTTACACCAAAACAGATGAAGCGCCTGCATTGGCAACTCATTCATTCTTACCAATTGCTCAGGCATTCGTAAAAAACTCTAACATACAAATGGAAACTAAGGACATTTCCTTGGCAGCAAGAATTCTAGCTCTATTTCCAGACAGATTGAATGACAACCAAAAAGTAGAAGATGCTTTAGCAACTCTGGGAAAATTAGTAAAACAACCTGAAGCAAACATCATTAAACTGCCCAATATCAGTGCTTCGGTACCTCAACTGAAAGCTGCTATCAAAGAATTGCAACATGCGGGGTTCGATATACCTGATTTCCCTGAAGAAATCAAAAATGAAGAAGACAAAAAGACTTTAGCCCTTTATAACAAAGTAAAAGGAAGTGCGGTAAACCCAGTTTTAAGAGAAGGAAACTCGGACCGAAGAGCTCCAAAAGCCGTCAAAGAATACGCGAGAAATAATCCCCACTCAATGGGAGCTTGGAGCAAAGAATCAAAAACTCATGTAGCCAGTATGACTGAGGGAGATTTTTACGGAAGTGAAAAATCCATGACATTTTCTCAAGAAGATGCTTTAACCATTAATTTCACCTCTACCTCGGGAGAAAAAACAGTTTTAAAAACCGCCTTCCCAATTCAAAAGGATGAAGTTGTAGATGCCGCATTGTTGAGTAAAAAGTCTCTGGTCTCATTCATAGAAAAAGAAATAAAAGACGCTAAAGATTCAGGGGTGTTATTTTCAGTTCACCTGAAAGCCACTATGATGAAAGTTTCGGACCCCATTATTTTTGGTCATGTAGTTCGGACATTTTTAAAACCAGTTTTCGATAAACATCAAACCACTTTTGATGAGATTGGAGTAAATGTAAATAACGGGTACGGAAATTTATTGAGTAACCTCGATGAAGTTTCGGCAGAAAAAAGAGCAGAAATCGAAGTCGATTTGAAATCGGCTTTCGAAAACGGTCCTTCGTTAGCCATGGTGAATTCTGACAAAGGAATTACCAACTTACACGTACCAAGTGATGTAATTATTGATGCTTCGATGCCTGCCATGATAAGGACTTCGGGACAAATGTGGAATGCTGAAGGAAACTCGCAGGATACCAAAGCTTTAATTCCGGACAGATCGTATGCTGGCGTGTATCAGACAACAATTAATTTCTGTAGAGAAAATGGTGCCTTAGACCCTGTGACTATGGGTTCTGTATCTAATGTAGGATTAATGGCACAAAAAGCACAGGAATACGGCTCACACGACAAAACATTCGAAATGTCAGCAAATGGAATTGTTACTGTGGTAAATCAAGCTGGAGAAACCGTGTTTGAATTTACGGTTGAAGAAGGAGATATTTTCAGAATGTGCCAAGTGAAAGATGCACCAATACAAGACTGGGTGAAACTAGCTGTGAAAAGAGCTACTGCAACTGGCGTTCCTGCCATTTTTTGGTTGGATAGCAACAGAGCACACGACACTCAATTAATCAAAAAGGTAAATCTGTATTTAAAAGATCACAATACGAACGGATTAGATATTCAAATCATGTCTCCGGTTGAGGCCACAAACTTTTCATTAAAAAGAATTGTAAAAGGAGAAGATACGATCTCTGTCACTGGAAACGTATTGAGAGATTACCTCACTGATTTATTTCCAATCTTAGAAGTAGGTACTTCTGCGAAAATGTTATCTATTGTTCCTTTGATGAACGGTGGAGGTCTTTTTGAAACTGGTGCCGGAGGTTCTGCTCCAAAGCATGTGCAACAATTCAATGAAGAAAACCACCTGAGATGGGACTCTTTGGGAGAGTTCTTGGCGTTTGCAGTTTCTTTAAATCACCTGGGTGAGTATGCCGATAATGCCAAAGCAATTATTCTGGGTGACACTTTAGACAATGCCACTTCAAAATTATTGGCAAATAGGAAATCGCCTTCTAGAAAAGTAAACGAATTGGATAATCGAGGCTCTCACTTTTACCTAGCCATGTATTGGGCTCAAGAATTGGCAAATCAAAACGACAATGCCGAATTAAAAGCAGAATTTACAACCATAGCAGAGAAATTAACAGCAAATGAAACTGCAATTGTAAACGAATTGAACAACGTGCAAGGAGCAGCTGTGGACACAAAGGGTTACTATTATCCAAACGATGAAATCACAGGAAAAGCAATGAGGCCAAGTGCTACCTTGAACGGAATTTTAGCTGAGATTTAAGCTACTCATAAACTCTAAAAATAGAGAATCAGCTTTCATAAAAAAACCTCTGGAAATTAATTTCCAGAGGTTTTTTTTTATTGATTTTTCTTTTTGTGATAAAACTAAAGAAACCTTATAACTTCAAATTACTTTCTTCTGAATTTTTGACTGAGGTCATAAACCGTCTCAAGGATTTCTAAATCATCCTCCGTCAAAGAAATGTTCCTTCTTTCCATCACTCTTTTTGCCGTATCCATCGCTTTTTCAAATTTGTACTCCAATGGTTTTCTTCCACCCCAAGAATAGGACGGAATGAATTTAGATGGAAAATCAGCACCATAAATATTGGCACTTACACCCACCACCGTTCCTGTATTGAACATTGTATTTATCGCAGATTTAGAATGATCTCCCATAATTAATCCGCAAAATTGAAGTTCTGTATCTACGTATTTTCCTTCAGGATAATTGTAGATATCCACGGATTGATAATTGTTTTTGAGGTTAGAATTGTTTGTGTCTGCTCCCAAATTACACCATTCACCAAGTACGGCATTCCCCAAAAAACCGTCATGACCTTTGTTGGAATACCCCTGAATCATGCAGTTATTTACCTCTCCGCCTACCTTAGAAAATGGACCAATTGTGGTGGCACCGTAAATTTTAGCACCCATTTTCACCACTCCATTTTCACAAACAGCAATAGGACCTCTCAGTATGCTACCTTCCATTACCTCTGCTCCTTTTGCGATGTATATGGGGCCAGTAGTTGTATTAAGAATTGCACATTCAACTTTCGCACCTTCTTCTATGTAAATTTCATCACCCAAAACTTGGTTGGTCTCCGATGGCTCAATGAATGTTTTTTCTGATTTAATCAGTTCGAGATCTGCTCTAATGGCCGCATCATTTAGTTTGAATAAATCCCATACATTTTCTATTTGCAAAAACTCAGCTTTGGTTTCCACAACTTTATATTCAGACAATTCTTCATCCAAATTTTCTGAATTTAGAGGGAGTGGATTTATCGCAATCACTTTTCCCTTTGAGGTAAGGATTTGTTTGTTTTTCAGTTCTAGTAGGCTACTCATCAAATCATCTGAAGGCAGAATTGACCCATTGATTCCTATAGAATTTTCTTGAGTAGGTGAACCAAATTTCTTTGCCAAATAGTCCTGAGTCTTTATTTGAATCGGATTTTCAATGTACTCTTGCCATTTTTCTTTTATGGTCAAAATCCCAATTCTCAACTCACAAACTGGACGCGTATAGGTAAGGGGAAGTAAGTTTTTGTGGTACATCCCATCAAATAAAATGATATTCATAGCTCTATCTATTTTTATGCCATCAAACTGGCCATTTCTTGTTGAATTTCTTTAGCTTTCTCTCCTGCTTTTTCTGCAAAATCTACTTCATTTCCTGCGTATATTATTCCTCTCGAAGAGTTTACAAGCAATCCACAATCTTTTGTCATTCCGTATTTTACTACTTGAGACAAACTGCCTCCTTGAGCTCCCACTCCTGGAACTAATAAAAAATGATTAGGAATAATTTTTCTTATATCTGCCAACATTTCTGGGCGAGTGGCTCCTACTACATACATCATGTTTTCCTCGGTTCCCCATTCTTTGGAGGTAGAAAGTACGTTTTCAAACACGTATTCTCCACTTTCTAGCTTTTGCAATTCAAAATCGTCTGCTCCTTTGTTAGAAGTTAAAGCCAATACAATTGCCCATTTATTCTTTTGTTGCAAATAAGGCTGAACCGAATCACTTCCCATGTAGGGTGCCACCGTTACCGAATCAAACTTATACGTATCAAAAAATGTATTAGCATAATACAAACTGGTATTTCCAATGTCTCCTCTTTTTGCATCTGCAATGGTAAAATGAGTATTTGGTATGTAATCAATCGTTTTTTGGAGACTTGCCCAACCTTTTTCTCCTAACATTTCGTAAAAAGCAATATTAGGCTTGTAGGCCACACAAAATTCTTTGGTAGCGTCAATGATTTGCTTGTTGAATTCAAAAATTGGATCTTCCGTTTCTAATAAATGAGTAGGAATTTTTGCCAAATCTGTATCTAATCCAACACACAAGAAGGATTTTTTTTGCTTGATTTGCGTTACTAATTCTTGGTAGTTCATAGTTTGGTAGTTGCTAGTCTTTGGTAAAAGTCCTTAAATATTTGACAAGGTCTGAAGACTAATTAAGCCTCAGCCCCTTCTTTCATTCTTTCCGCATTGTCAGCCATTTTCAATGCTTCTGAAATTTCGGCAATATCTCCATCAATAATATTTGATAGATTGTAGAGAGTCAAGTTTATTCGGTGGTCCGTAACTCTTCCTTGTGGGTAATTATAGGTTCTTATTTTCGCAGAACGGTCGCTAGATGAAACTAAGGATTTTCTGTTCGCGGCATCATTTTCTAATTTCTTTTGTAGCTCTACCTCATAAATTCTTGACCTCAACACAGACAAGGCTTTGTCGTAGTTCTTTAGTTTTGATTTTTGATCCTGACACTGAGCCACAATTCCTGTTGGGATGTGAGTCAATCTAATTGCAGAGTAGGTAGTATTTACCGATTGTCCTCCAGGTCCTGACGAGCAATATGAATCTACTCTCAAATCTGCTTTTTTTACTTCTACATCAAATTCTTCGGCCTCGGGCAATACAATTACCGCAGCGGCAGAGGTATGAACCCTTCCCTGAGTTTCAGTTTGCGGCACTCGCTGTACTCGATGAACCCCAGATTCGTATTTCATTTCTCCATACACATCGGCTCCATTTATTTCAAAAATTACTTCTTTAAAACCACCATTGGTTCCATCAGCAGTATCAACAATCTCAGTTTGCCAACCTTTACTTGAGGCATATTTTGTGTACATTCTGTACAAATCTCCAGCAAAAATACTGGCTTCGTCCCCACCAGCTCCAGCGCGTATTTCTACCACTACGTTTTTACCATCTTCAGGATCTTTTGGTATGAGCAAAAGTTTTATTTCCTCATTCAATAACTCCAGTTCTTTTTCATTTTCTGAGAGTTCTTCTTTTGCCATTTCCACAAAATCAGGATCAGTCTCAGTTTTTATAATCTCCTTGTTTGTTTCGATGTTTGAATTCAAGCTTTTCAACTTGTCCAATGCTTTAACCACATCTTCCAAATCTTTATATTCTTTTGTCAGTTTCACATATTGTTTCATGTCAGAGATTATCTCTGGATCCACAATTTTCTTTCCTACCTCTTCCCATCGCTCCTTAATGAGCTCCAACTTTGCTATTATGTTAGCCATTTTTTTATTTTTTTATTCTCGTTTTATCCCTTCCTAGCTTTCCCAAAAAGGGAAGGAATATTCTCGTATTAGTCTTCTACTTTAGTTTATTTTAAGTCAAAAATCTCAGACTAACTTTAATTATCTTCTTTTTTCATCTGTCACCCTGAGCGGGGTCGAAGTGTTTCCTGAAAATCCTTTGTTCCCTTCGCTTTGGGAAGGGTTAGGGATGGAAATTAACTATAAACAAACTCCCCAAACTCTGACTTAATAGTCAATTGTTTTGAGTTTTCTTTTGAATTTAATTCTTCCACTCTTCCCACAATTTGCGCCTCAACACCAAAAGATGTCGAAATATCAATAATTGATTGAGCAACTTCTTGAGGAACATAAAGTTCCATTCTGTGCCCCATATTGAAAACCTTGTACATTTCTTCCCAGCTTGTACCAGACTCTTGTTGTATTAATTTAAAAAGAGGAGGTAATTCAAATAAGTTGTCCTTCACTACATGCACGTTATCACAAAAATGCAATACTTTTGTTTGGGCACCACCACTACAATGAATCATTCCATTGATTTGATTTCTATGATTGTCAAGAATTTTTTTAATAATCGGTGCGTAAGTTCGAGTTGGCGAAAGCACCAATTTACCTGCATCTATTGAACTCCCATCTACTGTATCTGTTAGTTGTTTACTTCCAACATAAACTAAGTCTTTAGGCACATCAGGATCAAAACTTTCAGGGTATTTGTCAGCGAGGTATTTGTCAAATACATCATGACGAGCAGAAGTCAATCCATTACTTCCCATTCCACCGTTATACTCGGTCTCGTATGTTGCTTGCCCAAATGAAGAAAGCCCAACAATTACATTACCCGGCTGTATGTTATTTTCGATAACATCAGATCTTTTCATTCGGCAAGTCACCGTAGAATCAACAATAATCGTTCGAACCAAATCACCAACGTCAGCTGTTTCTCCACCAGTAGAATAAATGTTTACTCCCCATTTTCTTAGGTCGGTTAGTAACTCTTCTGTTCCATTTATTATAGCCGAAAGGACTTCTCCAGTAATTAAGTTTTTATTTCTACCGATTGTTGAAGACAACAAAATGTTATCAGTGGCACCAATACATAGCAAATCATCAAGGTTCATTATAAGAGCATCTTGAGCAATTCCTTTCCAAACCGAAACATCTCCAGTTTCTTTCCAATACATGTAAGCCAATGATGATTTGGTTCCAGCTCCATCAGCATGCATCACAATGCAATACTCGTCATCATTGCCCAAGTGATCTGGTACAACTTTGCAGAAAGCATTTGGAAACACTCCTTTATCTATATTTTTTATTGCAGCATGCACATCTTCTTTTGATGCTGACACTCCTCTTTGGTTGTATTTTACGTCTGCCATGAACGGTCCTATTATGTTTTATTTGCTTCAGCAAAAGTAAGGATAATTCGTTGAATCCTTTTCTTACGCTTGGTTAAAAAAAAAGCACCCCAATTTCTTAGGGTGCTTTGCATTTCAATTTATGTCTTTATTTTTCCTCTGTTTCCTCTTCAATCACAGAGAATGAAGTTCTTCTGTTGAGCTGATGATACTTATTAAACAGGGCCGTGTTTGATGATTTCAAAGCCATGATCATATCACATTCAAGCGTTTTATCAGCACCAGCTTCTGTTATTACTCTCGGCTGAGATTCTCCAAAACCTTTTGCCACTAATCTACTTCTGTCAATTCCCTTCGATATGAGGAAGTCAACACAAGTTTGCGCTCTTCTTTGTGATAACTCCAAGTTTCTTTTGTCAGAATCTCTACAGTCTGTATGCGACTCCAGCTGAACTTTTATAGTTGGGTTATCGAGCATTATGTTGTACAAAAACAACAATGAATCTTCAGAGTTCACGGTTTCGTTAACCAGTAAGGTTGCCTTTCCTAGAGGATACTGTACTTCTGGCATTATGATTGGCTTACATCCAATAGCACATACGAGTTCAACATCCTCGTAAAACGTTTCGTTACAATAATCTCCTACGGTTGTTCTTTTCGACTTTCTTGTTAACCAAAATTTCTTTTCGTTTTTGTGAGAATATTCGAGCGTGTAATTCACATCTTTATTCACGTATCTCCCTGTTCCTCTTTTTCCAAACTCAAAGTTTCCTTCAGAATCGGTTTTGATTGTAGCAGTGGAACCATCAGAGCCAGTAAGCATAACTGAAGCTCCAGCCAGTGGTTCTTTTGTTTCCTGATCTCTTACTCTTCCCTTTATAGTTAAGGCACATTCTGGTAAATCAAATTTGAAAATATCTGATTTTTGATCCATTTCATTTTTACCTAATCTACTTGAAGAAAAGTAACCTGAATTTTGATTGTTTCTCTTAAAAACGATTCCGTGATCATCCTTTGATGAGTTGATAGGAACTCCCATATTTTCTGGTTGTGTCCATTTGTTAGAGGTACCTATTTTTTTCGCCTTGAAAATATCTAAGCCTCCAATACCTGGCAACCCATTTGATGAGAAATACAGAGTGCCATCTGGACCCATAGTTGGAAATTTTTCATCTCCAGCAGTGTTAATGGCAGTCCCCAAATTTTTTGGAGTTCCCCATTGTTTTTCTCTCTTGTTGTATTCTGAAATCCATAAGTCTTTTCCTCCTCTTCCTCCAGGCATATCAGAAGAAAAAACAACAAAAGTTCCTTTTCTGTCGGTAGCGGGGTGACCGTTTGAAAACCCAAGAGAATCTGTCAATGGAATACGAACAGGATCACTCCAGTTTTTACCTCTTTTGTCTGCGGTGTATATTTGACAACCACTTACCTTATTCTTTTCTTTTTTACATCGTGTAAACATGATGCTGTTACTTCCGTTATACATAACAGCAGAAGCTTCATGATCTTCAGTATTAATATTATTACCAACCGATTTTGGCTCGCCAAAATTACCATTCCTATCTGCTCTTGTCACCCATAAGTCCGAGTATTCTTCATTGGCAACAATATCATTGATACTACCTACCGAAGCCTTTCTTGTCGAAGAAAAAATATACTCTTCTCCTCTCTTATCAAATTGAGCAATAGACCAATCGTAATTTTCGGAGTTCAATTCCTTTACCGCTTTTACCTTGTGCTTTGTAGGGTTGGCTAAAATGTCGTTTACATTTTCAATTGCTTTGACACCTTTTTTAGCCATTTCATCATTTGGATCCTTTTTCAAGGCCATTTCAAAATTTCTTTTTGCTTGTTTGTAATCAGCGTCCTGCATTTGCATTTGAGCTAGCCTCACATACAAGTCTGGCTCGTATCTTTCGTATTTAAAACGTAGTGCTCTTTCGTAATTTTCTTTCGCTTTTTTATTATCCCCAATGTATTGACTGGCCACAGCAATGTGATAAGTAATAAATCCCTTTTCTTTTGTTCCTTTCGCTTTTGGATAGGCCTTATCAAACAACATGATGGCATCAAAGTACTTGGATTCATTGAACGATTTCTCTGCCGATTTTGTATTTTTACTAAAGTACTCGCCCTCTTTTTTTTGAGCGTTTGTAGTAAATGAAAGCATCAAAAGCAGTACAAGCAGAATATTAATTTTCTTCATAAAATGAATTTTTCTTTTTTTTGAGTAATACTGACGAAAATAACAATAATTTTCTTTTTTAAAAATTAATAAGTAGTTTATTCAGCCTTTACAACCAATTACAAATTTCACTGCTTGTTAAAACTTAGCTATTAATTTTAAATTTATGATTCTTGAGGTAAGACGATTGGGTATAGCGTATTGTCTCCCGTTGGTGGCCTGAACAAAATTGTAAGAAACAGTGTTGTCCACACCAAGAAGATTAAATATTTCTAAACTCACGGAAACTTGTTCGAAGTTAGACAAAGCACTTCCCTCTCTTGCTGGATGCTCTTTTGAAACGAAATCCTTTACAAATCCAATATCCACTCTTAAATACCTTGGCGTTCTGGGAATATTTGAGGCATCTTCATAAAACGGATCAACTAGTTGAGTTTTTTTTAAATAAGGAAAACCTGTGTTGTAAACGAAGTTTAGATTCATTTTGAATTTATCCCATTTTATTTTTTGCGTATTCCAGCTAGAAGGCATTTTATCCTGAAACGACAATCCAAAGGACATGCGTTGATCTGTTGGCCGAGGTATGAAGCCGGGATAAAACGCCACTGAATCTACTTTCGTATCATCATTCGTGAATCCCGGAATAATTGTATCCCCTGAAGCATTGAGGTAGGTGTAATGTATATCGTCTGCAATATCAATTTTAGTTGACATAATTGATAGAGTTGCCCAAGACTCCAGGTCTTGAATAAATTTCCCATTTAGCTTTAAATCTATTCCCGTAGAATAAGCCCTAGCATTATTTTCAGCATAATACCGAATTCTTACGTTGTCAACATCATAGGGTATCACTCTATCCATTAATTTGTAATACACTTCAGAGGTAAGTTTAAAATCCTTTTCCCAGGCATTGAAAATATAATCGCCTCCCAACACAAAATGGAGAGATCTTTGGGCTTGGATATTGTCATTTAATGTTCCATCCATCCTCCTGTATTCTCTGTAAAAGGGCGGCTGTTGATACACTCCAATTGCAGCTCTTAATGACACATCTCTTCTTTTTATACTTCCTGAGTCGTCCTGAAAATATAAAAGAGGACGAAACTTAAAAGAGGTTCTGGGACTCACTACAAACTCCTGATTGAAAGTCCAATAGTTGGCCCTTATTCCTGCCGTAAATATGAGCTGTTTGTAACCGGTAAGAATTGAATCTTGGCTAACTGACGAATCTGAGAGGTTTTTGTAATACTTAAATCTTTTTTGAGATTTTTTAGTTCTTGTCCAAGTATTTTGAACATAGCCAGAAAACCGACCGGTTTCTACTCTGTTTTTTGATCGTACAGAATTTTCAAAGTCTAGATATTGGTAGGGTTGGGCGCTAGAATCCGTATATCCTATCGAATCTGAAGGTCGAGGTGTAATAAATCCGGCAGAGTCTGTAAAGTTCCATTCTTTTAACTGATCATTTATAACGTCATACTGAGCTTTAACTCCCCATTGCAAATGGTTTTTTCTGTACCTTCGACTTCCTTTATGTGACAAAGTAGTGACAGTTGCATCCAAAGTATTTCTGGCATGACGCAAGAAGCCTCCAACCCCTAAATTAAAGGCCACTTCCCCAAAGTTATCTTGCCCGGGATCTCTTTCTAATTCATCAAGAAAATATTGTCCTTCAACATCGTATAATTCCTCCTGGTAGGTATTGAAAGCTGAGGCAATAAATTTCAATTCTGTTGAGTCATTTGGCTTGTATTTACTCGCAAAAGCGCCAGTAAACGTTTGAAACTGGGTTATCTCACTTCCATCAAAGAACACAGTAAAACGCAAAGCTTGATTGATAGAACCAAAACTTGTCTCTCTATTTTCTGGCACAACTTTGTATCGATTTAGGGCATAGTTTCCTAAAAATGAATGTTCCCAATTTTCGGAAGGAGTATAAGTTATGTAGGTTTGTAAATCTCCAAACAGTGGTTGATATTCTCCTTGGGTATCTAATGCTCCCAATAGATATCTGTTACTTCTAAAGCGGCCTCCTGTATTATGAGTCCAAAGTTGGTTTTTTGAAATACCCTCTAAATGAACATTCGCTCCCAACAAACTCAAATAGGCTGACCCTCCAAATTCCGAGGGCTTTTTGTAAGTTACATCCAACACAGAAGAAAGCTTGTCACCATATCGGGATTGAAAACCACCAGCCGAAAACTGAATGTCATCCACCATACTGGAATTAATAAAACTCAACCCTTCTTGTTGACCACTACTGGCCAGGAATGGACGATATATCTCAATGTCATTCACGTAAATAAGGTTCTCTTCAAAGTTTCCACCACGAACGTTATAACCAGAGCTCAATTCATTATTCATGGCAACACCGATCTCGCTCGAAAGTCGCGCTTCAAAATTTCCACTGGCAGTAGGAAATAATTGGTCATCTACCTTAATTAAGGTAAGCATAGTTTCATCTGTGCTTTTTGTAACAACCGTGTATTCAGGTAATACTCTAAACTTGAATATAGGATAAATGATTTTTGTTTCTCCAGGTCTTAGGAAGTACTTGACGTTTTTTTGTTGGTAAGAGGAATGAGAAATTCTAATTTTTATAGATCCAGAAGGCACCAAGAGTTTAAAATTTCCCAGCGAGTCTGTTGTAGTTCCTCCAGCCGAACCAACAAAAGAAATATTGGCATCTGACACAGCATAGCCAATTTCGTTGATTAGCGTTCCTTTTATTGTGGCAGCATTTTGAGCAAGGCTCAACAGAGGCAACACAAATCCAAGTATGAACAAGATTTTCTTCATCGAAATCAAAAGTACTAAATAGTCTGAAGTATCAATTAGGTTCTTTCAATTTCTTTGAAAGACAGGATAAAACGTTCACCTTTCAGCTTTATTATCCAGAACCTCTTTTAGTCTGTTGACTTGGGGAATGTGATGTTTTAGATGGTTAATCAAAAATGACAATGTTTGATTCATACTCAAAAGTCCTGCCTTGGGATGTAAAAACACTCCTTTATTCAATTGCTCTTTTGGAAACGTTTCTACCGTTTTTATCAGAAACATCCGTGAACTATCCCATTTCTCTTTCAGCTCAGTATAATTGGATCCTCTTTCAGGTTGGGACAAAACTGAAGGCACCTTGAATTTTTGATTTGATTGCAATTTCTTATCTAGGAATTTGCTTTTCAAAAAATTTTTCAAACCTACTTTTGGCTGTTCGGCTATGTTTTTTAGTCGATAATTAATGTACTTGTTAATCCCGGTTTCAGAATCAATCAAATGTTCCAACACTTGTGCAATGCACCATTCATTTTTATCGGGTCTGTAATTCAATTCTTCTTCCGAATAGGAAGCTATCGAAAGCAACAACTTCTCTTTCAAGTCTGAGAGCTCAATGTATTTCAGTATGAGTTTATTGGTACGCAAAAATCAAGTAAGTTAGTTTAGTTCAATCAAGGTAAGGTTATCTTCTAAGCTTATCAAATTGTGAACAATTTTTTTGATTAAATCTTCTTCATAGTAAGAAATGATATTGGTCTTTCTTTCTTGAAAAGTTCCATCAGGAAAAAAAGTTTCTTTAATTTTTTGAATGCGACCCAAAGCTACAGCATGGTTCTTTTTCTCCGCTTTTAATGTCTTTTTTTCAATTTTCCGTATCGAGTTTTGGGCTCTTTTGAGTTCGGCAATTACGCTTTTTTCAAGAGTAAAATCAATTTGAGAAGCTTTGTCTTTAGCCAATGAAAATAACTTTTCAATTTCAGTAATCTCTTGTTCGAAATTAATATCGGTATTTCTCTCTAAGTATAGAGAGTTTAACTCATCTTGTTTCAGGAAGTACTGAGAAAGTGAAAAAGGGGTTTCTGATATTTTTTTTGAAATATGAGCAGGAATCAACACCGCTGAGTTTCTTAAAACCAATAATGGAAAGTTTACTTGATAGAGCTCAAAAGCATTTTTTAATTGCAACCAATAAGCCAGTTCGCCTGGCCCTCCAACATAACCCAAATTCGGTAAAATTTTCTCTTGATATATTGGCCTCATCACCACATTAGGACTAAATTTCTCGGGGGATTCCTTGAGAATTTCAAGTATTTCATTTTCGGTAAATGAAAGCTCTGTGTTTAACACTTTGTATGTTCCTTCCTCAAAAACAATTCTTTCTCTCAGACCATTCTCTTGGTAAAATAAATTGATTTCACGGGGTGTGACTTGTTTTTTATAACCTTGACTTATTAACTTTTCACTGGTCTCATTTACTTTTACCTCTGATTGTCTTTTGGTCAATTCTTGAGCAAATATTGGGATCATTTCTTTTTTCAATCCAATTGAATCTGCATCAATAATAACTAGTCCATAATCTCCAAACAAGGAATCTACAACAGCACGGTGGGCCTCTGCTAAATTAGCTGCACTTTCATAAATTTTACAGAGATTCTTGGTTAAATCACTCTGATTTAGCAACCTCAACTCATCCAGAAACGACCCCATATCGGCAGTTGAAAATCTACCAACCGGTCCTTTTTGAGACGAGTTCCAAGTCACCTTTTTCTCGTGTAAATAGAGGTGATTTATTTCTTCAAAGTCATGATCTTCGGTTGCCATCCAAAAAACAGGAACAATGTTATAGTTAGGATGTTTTTTTGCTAATTCTTGTGCAAGGTTTATTGTGGAAATGATTTTATACAAGGAATAAAGTGGCCCAGTGAACAAACAAATTTGGTGGCCTGTTGTAATTGTATAAGTATTCTTTTCTCTCAACAACTGAATATTTGCTTGGCTCTTTTTACTCGAGTTTGCATTTTGTTTTTCTAGTTCATTTACAAGAACCTCTCGATTTACTTCTTTCCTTTTTTTTAGTGATTTCTCGAAATTTTCAACAGAAGGTTCAAGATCTATGAACTCCGTGAACTTATTTGTGCTGTACAAATAATCCATAGCGGTTCCCGAGAGGAGTTTAATTTCTTTGAAAGGTATTTTATGAACTGATTTTTTCAATACTGAGATGGATTAATTGAGTAATAAACTAGTCAAATTTAATTAAAGATTCCTTTATAATGCTACCTAACAAAGCGATATTAATGTCCTTATTTGGGTCAATGGTAATTGCTTTCATCTGCCTTCTGCTCTCCAACTCTAATTCTGGTCGATTGATATGGAGACTTCTTACAAAACAAACATAGGGTAAGTTCTTTTTTTTGTTCACCCAAAGATAGCAAAATGGTTTTTTGTTGTAGTAAAAAAAAGGGAGTTTCCATTTCCATTTCTCTTCCAATAAATGGTTCTGTTCAAGAATAAATTGTTTCAAAAACAAAAAGCAACTTCTATTGGGTTCGGATTGGGATTCATAAAATTGTTCTAATTCAGTCATGTGCAATAAGCCTTTTGAATAAAAGTAAATGTATAGGAAAAGCGAAACAATATTTTCTGTGAATTAATCGCCTTTTTTCACAAAGCCTTTTAACTTTGATAATTATTAAACACTTTATGGAATTTAAGAATAATTTATCAAAAGAGACTCAATTGGAGCTCTATAAATCGCTCATTACCCCTCGCATGATTGAGGAGAAAATGTTGATTTACCTGCGTCAGGGCAAAATCTCCAAATGGTTTTCGGGAATTGGGCAGGAAGCCATTTCTGTGGGGTGTACAAAAGCGATGGAATCGGACGAATTTATTTTACCCATGCACAGAAATTTGGGTGTATTTACGTCTAGAGAGATTGAATTTGAACAATTATTTTTACAATTTCAAGGAAAAAACGGTGGATTTACAAAAGGAAGGGATCGGTCTTTTCATTTTGGATCAAGTGCTCACAACTTGGTGGGAATGATTTCACACTTGGGACCTCAATTGGGAATTGCAGACGGAATAGCCTTAGGCAATCTGATAAAGAAAAACAACAAAGTAACATTGGTATTTTCAGGTGATGGAGGAGCCAGCGAAGGAGATTTTCATGAAGCCCTCAATGTAGCAGCTGTATGGAAATTACCAGTCATTTTCGTCATCGAAAACAACCAATGGGGACTTTCCACTCCCTCCAATCAGCAGTTTGCTTGCAAGCAGTTTATAGACAAAGGGATTGGATACGGAATGGAAGCCGTTCAGCTAGACGGAAACAATATCATTGAAGTTTATGAAGGAATATCTAAGCTAAAAAAAGACATCAGCAATAATCCAAGACCTGTTCTGGTTGAGTGCATGACATTCAGAAGAAGAGGACACGAGGAAGCTTCTGGTACAAAGTATTACCCAGAGGGATTGATAGAAAAATGGGAAGAAAAGGATCCCGTAGCTAACTACGAATCCTATTTGTTAGCTAACAACCTCATTGATGCAGAAACAATAGAAAAATGGAAAAAAGAAATCACAAATGAAGTAGCTGAAGGTTTTAAAAAAGCTACCGAAACTGAAAAAATCATTCCTGATACTTCATTGGAGCTTGCTGATATGTTTGCGCCTCATAGTTTTTCCGAAACCTTACCAGCTGGACCTAAAAAAGAAATGAGGTTGATAGATGCTGTTTCAGATGGGCTGAGACTGGCCATGAGAAAACATAAAAATCTTGTTTTGATGGGACAAGATATCGCAGATTATGGCGGAGTATTTAAGGTAACCGAAGGATTTCTTGAAGAGTTTGGAGAAGACAGAGTTCGGAATACTCCCTTGTGTGAATCGGCAATTGTTGGAGCCGCTTTGGGACTTTCCATCAATGGATTCAAAGCCATGATGGAAATGCAATTCTCCGATTTTGTAACCGTTGGGTTCAATCAAATTGTAAATAATTTGGCTAAAATTCACTACCGCTGGGGTCAAAATGCGGATGTTGTCGTGAGAATGCCAACCGGTGCAGGAGTGGCTGCAGGCCCATTTCATTCTCAAAGTACCGAAGGATGGTTTTTTCATACACCAGGACTTAAGATTGTTTACCCATCTTCGCCAAGAGAAGCCAAAGGATTGTTAATCGCATCCTTTGAAGATCCAAATCCAGTATTGTTTTTTGAACATAAAGGATTGTACCGTTCCATTTCAGAAGAAGTGGAAGAAGACTACTTTACACTAGAAATTGGAAAAGCAAATGTAGTAAAACAAGGAAATGATATTGCTGTCGTAACTTACGGCTTAGGAGTTCACTGGGCAAAAGATTTACAAAAAAACAATCCAGATGTGTCCATAGAAATCATTGACTTAAGGACATTGAGCCCTCTTGACACCGAAACAATTTACAAATCGGTGAAGAAAACAAATCGAGTTATTGTGTTGCATGAGGCGAATACCACCGGAGGTGTTGGAGCTGAGATTGCAACTTTAATCAATGAAAATTGTTTTGAAAGTTTAGATGCACCAGTCAAAAGATTGGGAAGTTTAGATACTCCAGTGCCATTTGCTGCCGAATTGGAACAGAATTTTTTCCCTTTAGAAGAATTACAAGACACACTGACTGAATTAATGGCCTACTAATGAAAAGAACGACTTACTTTTTTGGTTTTGCCTTTATTTTTCTGTTCGGATGCCAGACCTACGTGGTAACCAGCACAGAAAGTACTAACCAACCTATTGTAGAAACTCAGTCCGAAAATACCGAGCTGACAACAATAATAACTCCCTATAAGGATAGCTTATCAAAAACAATGAATGGAATAATAGGATATTCCGAAGAAGAACTAACCACAGGTAGTCCAGAAGGGAAATTAGGGAATTTTATTGCAGACTTAAGCTTGAGCATTGGGAACCAAAGATACGACAGCCTCATGTCCGACACTGCTGATTTTGTGATTTTGAACAATGGAGGATTTAGAACATTTATGCCGGCCGGAGCAATTACAACAGGCAAAATATTTGAGATAATGCCCTTTGAAAATGAATTGGTAGTCGTTACTCTTTCGATAAAAAAAACGGTAGAATTGTTCGAGTACATTGGAGCAAAAACAGTGAAAGACGGAAACCGGAAGCAAGGGGTTCCAATTTCGGGAAATGTGAGAGTAGAATTAATGGGCAATACACCAATCGAAGTATTGGTTGACTCAATTAGGTTGAGAGGAAGACCTTACAAGGTAATTACTACAGATTATTTGGCCAACGGTGGCGACAACATGAGTTTCTTTTTGGAGCCTTTAAACTATGAAAAATTAGACCTAAAATTGAGAGATGCGATTCTCCAACAAATAGATAACCTAGAACAGAACGGACTAAAAGTATCAGCGGATCTCGACAAAAGAATACAATATGTTGACTAGACGAAAATTTTTACAAAAATCTTTATTCGCAGCAGGTATTGCTCCACTTACCAATTCTTTGGTGAATGAAATGGTAAAATCAGGTGAGGTCATTAAAATAAGCATACTACATACAAATGATGTTCATAGCCACATAGATCCCTTCCCCAATAATCACAAAAGGTATCCTGGAAAAGGTGGAGTCCAAAATAGATTTAATCTCATTCAACAACATAGAAAAGAAAACCCCAATACCTTACTATTCGATTGTGGAGATATTTTTCAAGGAACACCCTATTTCAATTTGTATGGAGGAGAATTGGAATTAAAACTAATGAGTAAAATGGGGTATGATGCCGCCACAATGGGAAATCATGATTTTGATAACGGCATGGATGGATTTTTAGCCGTTAAAAAGCACGCGCGCTTTCCTTTCATTTGCAGCAACTATGATTTTTCCGATACAATTTTGAAAAACCATACACTACCGTTTAAAGTTTTTAATCAATCAGGAATAAAAATTGGGGTATTTGGAATTGGGATAGAATTGGATGGATTAGTTGACAAAAAACTATTTGGAAAAACTATTTATAATGACCCAATAATTACCGCCAATAAAATTACTACAAAATTACGTCATGAGTTACACTGTGACCTAGTCATTTGCCTATCCCATTTAGGACATAAATACGACAATAATAAGATAAGTGACATTGAATTGGCTAAGTCAACATCAGGCATTGATTTGATCCTTGGAGGTCACACCCACACCTTCCTTGAAAAAGCCCTGAAAATCAAGAATAAAGAACAAAAAGAGGTGCTAATTAATCAAGTTGGTTGGGCAGGAATAAATTTAGGAAAAGTTGATTTTTTTATTAGCAAGTTGACAAAAAAAAGACTAAATTCGAAACATCTTGAGAAAGGGTTTATTGAAATAAAATAATTGATACACCCTAAAAAAAAAGTTCCTATGCAATAGCTAAACCATTTTGTTTTAAACTTTTTTTTGTCAATATTTGTTCAGTCTTAGAAGGGTCCTTTTTGTACCTGCAGAAAAAATTAAATTTGAATCTATTTCGAACTATTATTTTTTCCAAGTCGAGATAATTTTTAGAGAAATAACAATAATTTTTAGAGGAATACTTACTATGAAAAAAAACCATGTAACTGTTTGGGAAAGTTGTCTGAGTGTTATTAAAGACAACATTAGTCTACAAGGATATAAAACCTGGTTTGAACCGATAGTTCCAGTAAAATTAAAGAGTGATGTTTTAACAATACAAGTTCCTACTCACTTTTTCTACGAATGGTTGGAAGAGCATTACATTTCTTTATTAAAAAAAACAATCAAAAGAGTTATTGGTCCTGAAGGTAGATTAGAGTACAGCATTGTGATGGATAAAAATCAGAAAAATTCGAAACCATACACGGTGAATTTTCCTGCCAAAACAAATAGCTCATTAAAAAACAAATCGATTAATGTTCCTCTTAACGTAAATAAGAGCACAATAAGAAATCCTTTTGTTATTCCTGGACTCAAAAAAATAAATGTAGATGCCAATCTTAATTCGTCATACACCTTCGAAAACTTCATCGAAGGAGAATGTAATCGTTTAGCTCGGTCTGCAGGATATGCAGTAGCGAGCAAACCGGGAGGAACCTCATTTAATCCCTTGTTACTTTATGGAGGAGTTGGTCTTGGAAAAACACACTTAGCACATTCTATTGGAATTGAAATAAAAAACAACAATCCAGAAAAAATAGTGCTCTACGTTTCATCCGAAAGGTTTACTCATCAATTTATTGATGCAGTAAAAAATAATGAAACGAATGACTTTATTCATTTTTATCAAATGATAGATGTACTAATCATTGATGACATCCAATTCTTGGCAGGAAAAGAAAAAACACAAGATGTTTTCTTCCATATTTTTAATCACCTTCACCAAACAGGAAAGCAAATAATTCTGACCTCGGATAAAGCTCCTGTAGATATGCAAGGTGTAGAACAAAGACTTCTATCCAGATTCAAATGGGGGTTATCAGCCGATTTGCAATCTCCAGATTTAGAGACAAGAATTGCCATTTTAAAGAAAAAAATGTACCAAGATGGAATTGAACTTCCAGACGATGTGATAGAATATCTAGCATACAGCATCACAACGAATGTAAGAGAATTAGAAGGTGCATTAATTTCTTTAATTGCCCAATCTTCGCTGAACAAAAAGGCGGTAACGCTCGATCTTGCTAAGCAAATGATTGATAAATTTGTGAAAAACACAGCAAGAGAAGTTTCTATAGACTACATCCAGAAAGTAGTTTCTGATTACTTTAACATGCCTGTAGAATTGATGAAGTCAAAGACAAGGAAAAGAGAAATTGTTCAAGCGCGACAAATCTCTATGTATTTTTCTAAAAAATTAACCAAATCATCATTAGCCAGTATAGGAATGCAGTGCGGAGGTAAAGATCATGCCACGGTTCTTCATGCGTGTAAAACAGTGAATAATCTACAAGATACTGACAAGCATTTCAGGAAATACATTACTGATTTAGATAAGAAATTGAATTTGGCTTAAGTTCATATTTTTCGAATCACTTAACAAAAAAACCCTCCTAAATGAATAATTTAGGAGGGTTTTTTATTTGTATTCTAGGATAACTTTTAGATTACACCCAACTTCTTTCCCACTTTAATGAAAGCTGCTATCGCTCTATCTAAATGAGCCTTTTCATGCCCAGCTGATAATTGAACTCTAATCCTTGCTTCTCCTTTTGGAACTACTGGATAATAAAACCCAATCACATAAATTCCTTCTTTAAGCAATTCATTACTAAAATCTTGTGAAAGCTTTGCATCATAAAGCATGATGGGAACGATAGGTGAATCACCTTCTTTTATATCAAATCCTGCCGCCTGTATTTTAGATTTGAAATAATCTTTATTTTCCTCCAGCTTATCCCTAAACTCGGTAGTATTAGATAAAATATCAAATACTTTGTTTGAAGCTCCAACAATACTTGGCGCCAAAGAATTTGAAAATAAATAAGGACGAGATCGCTGCCTCAGCATATCAATAATTTCTTTTTTTCCTGTGGTGTAACCACCCATTGCTCCGCCTAAGGCTTTTCCCAAAGTTCCTGTTACAATATCCACTTTGTCCATCACACCAAAATGTTCTGGCACTCCCCTACCCGTTTTTCCAATAAATCCTGCCGAATGACATTCATCAGTCATTACCAAGGCATCATATTTTTCCGCCAAAGCACAAATTTCATCCATCTTTGCCAAATCTCCATCCATAGAAAAAACGCCATCTGTCACAATAATTCTGTGTCTTTGTTCTTGAGCTTTGATTAATTGCTCTTCCAAATCTGCCATGTCACTATGCGCATATCTGTATCTGGCAGCTTTGCACAATCTTACTCCATCAATGATTGAAGCGTGATTCAATGCATCGGATATGATCGCATCTTCTTTTCCAAAAAGAGGTTCAAACACTCCTCCGTTTGCATCAAAAGCAGCCGCATACAAAATGGTATCTTCCGTTCCATAAAAATCCGCAATTCTCTTTTCTAATTCTTTGTGAATGTCTTGAGTTCCACAGATAAACCGAACAGAAGACATACCAAAACCATGAGAATCTAACGTATCTTTCGCTGCCTTAATCACCTCAGGATGAGAAGACAAACCCAAATAATTATTTGCACAAAAGTTAAGCACATTATCTCCCGTACTCACTTCAACTTCGGCAGATTGAGGAGTTTCTATCACTCTTTCTGATTTGTAAAGTCCAGCCTTTTTAATTTCTTCTAATTCTTGTCGAAGGTGGTTTTTTAAATTTCCGTACATAGTTTGTTGATGTTTTATTTTCTTTTTAAGACTAACTCAAAGATATAGAATTTTAAGCTAAATAAAACTGAGGTTTAACCTTAAATCTTCCATTATAAAACTCTATTTTTTCATTTTTTCCATTGATGAAAAAACGAAACAAAAAAATCTAGGCTTAATTCTAATCCGCAATTTTGACTTGTATTTTTCGATTCAGTCAGTGATTTCCTCCGCAAGCTCCGGAACTTCTTCCTTCATTCACGAAAAATACTACGACAAAATTACTCCTTAGAACGAGGCCAAAAAAAATAACAAACTTGATGATTTTTATTAATGTGAATTTCAAACGGTCATACTTCACAAAAGATTAGTATCTAATTAGAAAACAGAATTTCAAAACAGACGACTAGTACTTCCTTAATTAATTTTCTTTAATGTTTTATTCAAAGAAAACCACTCGAACTGACAACAACTCTCTGAATTTCTAAATTCAAACTCTGTCAGTTCAAGTGAATTTTATGGAACGTTAGCGAAACAAAAATTGTATCGAGAACTAGTATTTGAATAAAAAATTCCTTTACATTTGTCCCAACTAAGGGGTGCCCAAAACAATTCGGGCTGAGATTATACCCATCGAACCTGCTGTGGTAATTCATAGAAGGGATTTTTAAAGGCAACGTCTGCCCGAAAGATTAGGTGCACCTCTTGGAATTTATTTTAATTAATTAATAAAGCCAATGAGAACTTTTACACTTATTTTCACTTCACTTTTATTTTCGGTAATTACTTTTTCTCAATTCAAAATCTCGGGAACGGTAACTAATAGAGCAAACGAACCTTTGCCTTGGGCAAACATCCAAATTGAAAACTCCAAGTATGTGGCAACCACCAATGGAGAAGGATATTTTGAATTTACCAACCTAAAACCAGGTACCTATTTCCTTAACTATACCTACATGGGATTTAAAAACTATCGTTACGGTGTGGTAATTTCTGATAAGGACATGCCAGCCTCTGTTGCGCTGGAAAGAAATGACTTAATGATTAACGAAGTTACTGTGAGCGGAACAAAATTAGAAGAAAATACCCCTACAACTTACACCACAATCAAGAAGGAAGAAATAAGAAAAAACAACCTAGGACAAGATATTCCCTATTTATTACAACAATCGCCTTCTATGGTTGTAACTTCTGATGCTGGAGCTGGCGTGGGATATACTTACATGAGAATAAGAGGAACGGACCAATCGAGAATTAACGTAACAATTAATGGAATCCCAGTGAATGATGCAGAATCTCATGGGGTATTTTTCGTGAACATGCCCGATTTTGCTTCATCGCTAGAAAGTGTTGATATACAGAGAGGTGCAGGAACTTCAACTAACGGAGTAGCGGCTTTTGGTGCTTCTGTTAACCTATACACAGATTTCCGTAGCGAAACTCCTTATGGAGAAGTAAACAATTCAATTGGTTCTTTCGGAACAATAAGAAATACCGTGAAATTTGGAACAGGAGTTATTAACGAAAAGTTCTCATTTGAAGGAAGATTATCCAACATTCAATCTGATGGATTTGTGGATAGAGCATCCGCAGATTTACAATCTTATTATTTTTCAGGGCAATATGCTTCTGGAAAAAACAGCTTAAAGTTTATTACGTTTTCAGGAAAAGAAATTACCTACCAAGCTTGGGCAGGAATTCCCAGAGACTCCTTAAAAACGAACAGAACATTTAATCCCTACACGTACGAAAACGAAGTAGACAACTACCAACAGACTCATTATCAATTATTTTTTGACAGAAAAATATCAGATAAACTATTCTTGAATACTGCACTTCACTACACCAGAGGAGAAGGCTTTTTTGAACAATTTAGAGAGGAAGATGACATGGAAACGTATGGAATTAACACAGTATTCACGGCTACTGATACTCTCACAACTACTGATCTAATTAGAAGAAGATGGCTGGACAATGATTTTTACGGAGGTGTTTTTACCCTGAAATACAGCCCAAACAACAAGCTCCAAACAATATTAGGCGGTGGATACAACATTTATGACGGAGACCATTTTGGTGAAGTAATTTGGGCAAGAACCTCCAATAACCTTGACATTAGAGATAGATACTATGACAATAACGCCACCAAAACGGATGGGAATTTATATTCAAAAACTAACTTCCAAGTTTCTAAAAAACTGAATACTTTTTTGGACTTACAGGTAAGAAGAATTGATTATAACTTTTTAGGATTTGACAACCAATTAAGAAACGTACAGCAGGATGCAAGTTTTGTGTTTTTCAATCCAAAGGTAGGAGCTTCTTATGCGATGAATTCAAGTACCAAAATCTATGGATTATTTGCCGTTGCCAACAAAGAACCAAACCGAGACGATTTTACAGAATCTTCTCCTACTTCTCGTCCCACTCACGAAACTTTATATGATGTAGAGTTAGGTTTTAAAACCTCAAAAAGCAAATATGCCTTGAGTGTAAACGGATATTACATGCTCTATAGCAATCAATTAGTTGCCACGGGAGAGATTAACGATGTGGGCGCTTCAGTAAGAACAAATATTGACGAATCTTACAGAATGGGAATTGAAATTGAAGGAGGTGTTCAACTCACAAAAGGCCTGAAATGGAGCGGAAACGTTACTTTGAGTCAAAATAAAATAAACAGCTGGACAGAGTTTGTAGATAACTGGGACGCTGGGGGAAAGGTTGAAGTTGAGCACAGAAATACCGATTTGGCATTTTCACCTAACCTCATCGCCAGTAGTATTTTCGAATTTTCTCCTTTCAAGCAATTCAGTGGAACTAAAACAGCGAATAGAATCGACAATTTAAGTATTGCCTTAATTAGTAAATACGTGGGGAGGCAATTTGTAGACAATACCGGAAGCGAAGATCGAATGTTGGACGCTTATTTTGTGCATGATTTAAGAGTAAACTATGACATCAAGTTCACAACAGGAATTGATAAATTGACTGTATTTGGATCGATTTACAACCTTACCAATGTACTGTATTCTGCAAATGCTTGGAGCTACCGATATTTTTCTGGAGGCGAATTTCAGCAAGATATGGGATTCTATCCTCAAGCACCTACCAACTTTTTGATGGGGCTTAATTTGAAATTTTAAGAAACTCAACTGAGTTAAAGTTCAGAGATGGATTGCTCTTGATTGAGCAATCCATTTTTTTGTTTGAACCAAATAAAGTTCTAATTAAATTCATTGAGTTTTTCTCACTTTTCAACTTCTTTTTGTTTAATTTTACTATATAAAAGTTAAACAAAATGAAAAATTATTTAGTAATAGGAGGTTCTTCGGGGATTGGAAAAGCATTAACCGAGCAACTTGCCCTAGACGGAAACGTTCACGCCACTTACCATACCAACGAAACGGAAAGCAGTATTCCCACGGTAACTTACACACACTTAGATGTAACACAAGACGAGCTGGATTTGGATGATTTACCCGAAGAAATTCACGGAATTGCCTACTGCCCAGGAAGCATTAACCTAATGCCTTTCAAGCGAATAAAGCCTGCACAATTTGCCGAAGATTTTGAACTTCAAGTAAATGGAGCTATCAAAGTGATTCAGCAAATATTGCCAAAATTGAAAAAAGCGGAACAATCATCTATCTTATTTTTCTCAACTGTAGCGGTACAAAATGGATTCAATTTCCATGCACAAGTTGCAGCTTCTAAAGGAGCAATTGAAGGATTAACCCGTTCATTAGCTGCAGAATTTGCACCCAAAATTAGAGTCAATGCAATTGCTCCATCTTTAACAGATACCCCATTGGCTAGCAAACTATTGAGCAGTGACGAAAAGAAAGAAGCAAACGCGCAAAGACATCCGCTAAAAACCATTGGGAATCCGGAAAATATTGCCCAATTAGGTGCGTTCTTATTGTCAGATAAATCCGCTTGGATTACGGGACAAGTCATTCATGCTGATGGCGGAATGTCCTCCGTGAAAGGATGAAAATTTTTAATCAATTAAAATTATGGAAGAAACAGCTATAAACCACAGAGAAGCAATTATCACAAGCTTTATGCATTATGTGCTAGAGCACGGAAAAAAACCGCACAACGTCTTTTCTTTTGCCAAAGAGAATGAAATGAGCGAAGGAGAATTTTATGCACATTTCCCAAATTTTGAAGAACTAGAAAAAGAAATCTTTTGTGAATTTTTCACCCAAACATTAACACTTCTTGACAAAAACGAAGAGTACAAAACTTTTGATGCTCAAAACAAATTACTGAGTTTCTATTTTACGTTTTTCGAGATATTGACAAGAAACAGAAGTTACGTGCTTCAAGCCATCAAAACAGATAAACTGAAAGGATTGGGAATCACCAAAAGACTGGGTAAACATTTCAAAGAATACATCCACTCAATTGACATTGAAACGGTAACAATTCCAGAAGATAGATTGAATTCATTCAAAGACAAAAGCATTGCTGAAGCCTACTGGGGACAATTTGCTTTTATCATTGCATATTGGGAAAGAGATACGTCTCCTGCTTTTGAAAAAACAGATGTGCTGATTGAAAAATTGGTCAATACTGGATTCCAATTGCAAGACATCAAACCACTAGAAAGTGTACTTGATTTAGGTAAATTTTTGTTGAAAGAACTCAGAAAATAAACCAATTATGGAAACGATTGACAACATTCCTATTTCGAAAGTTAAGCGAGCAGGAAAACTAGTAGGTACAGGAGCAAAAGTTGGGGTAAACTACCTGAAATATTACGGAAGTAAACTCGTAAAGACCGAAGATGATGCCAGAGAGCAATTGAATAAAGATAATGCTGAAGACATATACAACAGTCTAAAACAACTGAAAGGAAGTGCCTTGAAAGTTGCTCAAATGTTAAGTATGGAGAAATCCATTATGCCAGCGGCCTATGTCGAGAAATTTTCGCTTTCACAGTTTTCCGTTCCACCTTTGTCTCCACCTTTGGTAAACAAAACATTCAGGAATTATTTTGGAAAAACTCCTAATGAAGTTTTTGATGAATTCAACACACAATCTACCAATGCAGCAAGCATTGGTCAGGTGCACAGAGCCAAAAAAGACAGGCAAGAGTTGGCAGTAAAAATTCAATATCCTGGAGTTTCAGAAAGTATCAGTTCCGATCTTAAATTGGTAAAACCCGTGGCTTTGCGATTATTAAATATATCAGCCAAAGACTCAGACAAATACTTTAAAGAAGTAGAAGATAAATTGATGGAGGAAACCAATTATTTATTGGAACTTTCACAGAGCAAAGAGATTTCGGAGGCGTGCAAAAACATTCCAAACCTTTTGTTTCCCAAGTATTATGACGAATTTTCTTCGGAAAGAATCATTACCATGGATTGGATGACTGGCGTGCATTTGTCAGAATATACCGCAACTCCAGAAAGTGGAAAAAAAATAGGACAAGCGCTTTGGGACTTTTATATGTATCAAATGCACATCCTTAAGAAAGTACACGCAGATCCACATCCAGGAAACTTTTTAGTTTCGGATAATGATGAATTAATTGCGCTAGACTTTGGTTGTATGAAAATAATTCCAGAAGATTTCTACATCCCATATTTTGAAATGACTCAAAAAGAAACTCTAGCAGACGAAACCAAGTTTGTTGCCAAAATGTATGAATTAGAAATCTTGAAAAAGACAGACAACAAGGAGGAAGTAGAATTCTTCACAGAAATGTTTCACGAATTGCTCACGGCTTTTGCTTTGCCCTTTCAATCAGAAACATTTGACTTTAGTGACGAAGCGTTTTTTACTCGAATAGCAGAACTCGGAGAACAATACACTAAAAATACGGAACTACGAAAAATGGATGCAAATCGAGGGTCCAAGCATTTTATTTATGTAAACAGAACTTTTTTTGGGCTTTATAGCCTAATGAATATGCTTCAGGCTTCTGACATTCAAATTAATAATTATAAAAAATTATAAACCATGTTCGGACTATTTAAAAAGAAAAGTGAAGCGGAAAAACTTCAGGATGAATACGCAAAACTGATGAAAGAAGCTTTTGTCTTGTCAAAATCTGACAGAAAAAAAAGTGATGCAAAAACAGCCGAAGCCGAAGAGATTTTGAAGAAAATTGAAGCGTTAAAAAACTAAGAAATGGCATTTTACCAATTCATACAAGAGCAAAAAGTTCCTGCAACAATGGAAGAGGTTTGGGATTTTATTTCTTCACCTAAAAACTTAAAGGAAATAACTCCCGAATACATGGGATTTGATATCACTTCCACAGACAGCGACCAAAAAATGTATCCAGGAATGATCATCACCTATGTGGTAAAGCCCCTTTTGGGCATCAAAACTCCTTGGATGACGGAAATTACACAAGTAAAAGACATGGAGTTTTTTATTGATGAACAGCGAGTTGGCCCATACAAAATGTGGCACCATCAGCACTTTATTGAACCAACCGAAGGTGGCGTTTTAATGAAGGACATTGTGACTTACATTCCACCATTAGGATTTTTGGGGGCCATTGCAAACAGCCTCTTTATTAAGAAAAAATTGAACGAAATATTTGAGTATAGAACTGTTGCTTTGGAAAAGAAGTATGGGAAGTTTGATTCTTAGAGAATAGAAAAAGTTCTCGATACTAAATAACCTCCTATCCAGTCGATTATTTCACTGGAACTGACTTCAACTATCGAGGGTCAGTTCGAGTGATTATGAGGTGTGAAAACGACTTAAAATTGTACCGAGAACAGAACGAACAACTGACAAGCTAACAAAACTATGAAACCAGAACTATCAGAAAGAGACATAAATCGGATTATTGAAATGGCTTGGGAGGATAGAACTCCTTTTGAAGCGATTGAATTTCAGTTTGGAACACCGGAAAGCGAGGTGATTAAAATCATGAGAAATTCATTGAAACGCAAAAGTTTTAATCTCTGGAGAAAACGAGTAAATAGCGGAGTAAGCCAAAAACATTTAAAGAAGCGGAATCCCGAAATTGACCGATTTAAATGTACTCGCCAACGAACCATTACTCATAATAAAATTTCAAAAAGATGACCTATGTTTCCAACTGATTACGCCTCTATTTTAAAAAGAATTGAAGCTGTAGAACCTGTTACTTATTGCAAATCTCGTAATTTCTTGGATGGAGCAGTCACAAGGCTTTCGCCCTATATTTCAAGGGGAGTTATTTCTACCAAACAAGTATTTGACCACGTAATGAGTTTGGGCTACAAACCCTATCAAATCGAAAAAATGCTTCAAGAATTAGCTTGGAGAGATTTCTGGCAACAAAGTTGGATTCACAAAGAAGGCGGAATAGATAATGACATTCGAAACGATCAAAAAGGAATGTTGACTCGAGAAATTTCCTCGATTTTGGTAAATGCTGAAACAGGAATCTCTGCCATTGACGAAGGAATTGAAGAATTATACGAAACAGGTTACATGCATAATCATTTGAGAATGTACACTGCTGCAATTTCCTGTAATTTTGGAAAAAATCATTGGAAATTACCAGCTCAATGGATGTATTATCATTTGCTAGATGCAGATTGGGCGAGTAATGGATTGAGTTGGCAATGGGTAGCCGGCACCAATAGCAACAAACAATACATTGCCAATCAAGAGAACATAAATAAGTATTGTAAGACTTCGGACAGAGGCACTTTTTTAGATTTGCCTTACGAGACTTTGGGAGAAATGGCACGCCCACAAGTATTAGCACAGACAGAAAATTTGGAGCTCACCACTCCTCTGCCAGACTCAAAACATCTGGAGCTTGACAAAGCTTTACCTACGGCTATCTATACTTTCTACAACTTGGATCCAATTTGGAGAAAAACGGAGAATATGAACCGAGTTTTAATTCTTGAACCTTCGTTTTTTGAGAATTATCCTTCGTCACAAAAAGCAATAGATTTTGTATTGGATTTAACCAAAAACATCGAAAACTGCCAAGTATTTGTAGGTGAATTTAATGAGTTTATCTCTGAGAGTTCGACACCACAAATTTATTTCAAAGAACATCCAACGAACACTCACTTCAAAGGAATAGAAGATTCTAGAGATTGGATAGCTCCTGAAGTTCAAGGAGATTTTAGATCATTCTTTGGGTATTGGAAAAAAGTAAAAAAGAGTCTTAAACTTTGAGCAAAAAAGAGGTAAATATTGTTTGGTTGAAAAGGGATTTACGCACCCAAGACCATGTTCCATTTCAGCAAGCTGAGAAGAGCGGTTTACCTTACCTTATTCTTTTTTTATACGAACCTAGTCTTATTGATTATCCCGACACTTCGGATAGGCATTTGCAGTTTTGCCATAACTCGATAAAAGTGATGAATGAAACGCTTGTAAACACTAACCAGAAAGTAATCGAATGCTATGGAAAAGCTGAAGAAATTTTTGACTATTTTACCGAAAACTACTCGGTTCAGAATGTGTTTAGCTACCGTGAAAGCGGAATAAAAGCAACTTGGAAACGCGATAAAGCCGTAAAAAAAATATTAGAATCCAATGGAGTCAACTGGACCGAATTCCAAAGGGACAATGTACTGAGAGGAATAAAAGACAGAGACAATTGGGATAAGATTTGGTATCAAACCATGAATATCGAAGCCTTAAAAAACAGCTATTCTAACAAAGAAAAAATGGAGGTCGAGAATCCGTTTGTACTCCCTGAAAGGTTTAAAAAAAAACTAACCGATTACCCCAAATCATTTCAACCTGCAGGAGAAAAAAACGGCTGGAAATACCTTCAATCCTTTACTAAGGAAAGAGGAAAAAACTACAACCGACATATTTCAAAACCGACAGAAAGTCGTCTTTCATGTGGACGAATTTCTCCTTATATATCTTGGGGAAATCTCTCTGTAAAGCAAGCTTCTCAGTTTGTGGTAACTCATGAAAATTATCCGAAAAATAAGCGCGCTTTTCAAGGGATGTTAACCCGATTAAAATGGCATTGCCATTTTATACAGAAATTTGAGGTGGAATGTGAATACGAAACCCACTGTTTGAATCCTGGTTACGAATCGCTTAAACACGAAAATAATTCAGACTTTTTGGAAGCTTGGAAAAAAGGTAAAACAGGTTACCCTCTGGTTGATGCTTGCATGCGAGCAGTAACCGAAACGGGTTGGATAAACTTTAGAATGAGAGCAATGCTCGTTTCATTCCTTTGCTTTAATTTAGATAATGATTGGCGAAATGGTGTGTATCATTTGGCCAAACAGTTCTTGGACTACGAACCTGGAATCCACTACCCCCAATTTCAGATGCAAGCTGGAACAACCGGAATTAATACGGTGAGAATGTACAACCCTATAAAACAATCGCAAGACAATGATCCTGAAGGAGTTTTTATCAAAAAATGGGTGCCTGAGCTACGTGAATTCCCAACCAAATTTATCCACGAACCTTGGAAAGCAACAATGATTGATTTGATTGATTGTGGGGTAACATTAGGTGAAGATTACCCTTTTCCTATTGTGGACTTGAAATCTACTGCCAAAGTTGCCAGAGAAAAAATTTGGGGACACCGAAAAAAACCAGAAGTAAGAAAGAACAGAAGAAGAATTATTAAATTACATACGAGAGATAAAGCGACTGGCAAAGTGAGGAAGTGAATGGAAGTTGGAAATCTAACTCAGAGTACCCTGTTGAGACGCTGTGCTGAGCATGGTCGAAGTAGGGGAACACAAGGGGTGCGTTGTTTGACAGGGAAATAAAAAAGAGCAATGAAAAGACTATATGAAGCCTTAGTTCTACCGGAGGGAGAGTAACGAAGGCTCAGGATAGAGAGGACATAAACAAACTAGTGTCAGTTCGAGTGATTTTATGAAATGATAACGGAATAAGATTGCATCGAGAACAAAACGATGATTAAAAAGTTCTCGACACTAAATAATCTCCTTTTCAGTCGATTATTTCTCTCGAACTGACAAAAGAATAAAATTTAAAAAAACAACAAAATGCATTTAACAAAAGAAGAGATTCAGCAACTCGACAAACGAAAAAGACTTAACATCATCAATTCAATTACAGGAATTAAACCTGCTAATTTGATAGGGACAGTCTCGGAAAACAATGTGGCCAATGTCGCGATTTTCAGTTCTATTGTTCACCTTGGGAGTAATCCTGCCCTTCTAGGATTTATTGTTCGTCCAACTGGAGAAGTTCCAAGAAACACGTATGAAAATATTCTTTCCAATGGAAGATACACTATCAATGCAGTGAACGAGAGTTTCATTAAAAATGCCCACTACACCTCAGCAAAGTTTGACAAAAATACTTCAGAATTTGACAAATGCGGATTGACAGATGAATACCTCCATGATTTCAAAGCTCCTTTTGTGAAAGAAAGCAACCTAAAAATTGGAATGAAATACTGCGAAAGTATCCCTATAGAAAGAAACGGAACTATTCTGGTAATTGGCGAGGTTGAACATTTAATCCTTCCAGAAAATTCCATTAATGAAAAAGGCTACATAGATTTGGACCAAGCAGAAATCGCAGGAATATCAGGGCTTAATTCGTATTATAGTTTAAAGAAAATTGCTTCGTTCCCTTATGTGAGGTTGGAGGAAGTTCCTGAATTCCCATCTCTAACTCTTCCCTAGGGGAAGAAAACTCCAAATTCTATGAATAATCCCAAACTAACTTAACTCCCTTCCCTTAGGGAAGGGGTGGGGATGGGATAACACGAGCATAAACCTGCAACTTGAAAACTGCAACTAGCAACCAGATACCAATGAAAAAACAGCACCTTCCAACAAAAATCTGCCTAGTGTGTGAGCGTCCTTTTACCTGGCGAAAGAAATGGGAGAAAGTATGGGATGAGGTAAAATATTGCAGTGAAAAATGCAGGAGGAATAAAAATAAATAAATGTCGTTCTCAATACATTTTTGTTTCGTTATCACTTCACAAAAACACTCGAACTGACAAATTTACTTTCAGTTCAAGTGTTTGTTATCGGACGGGAGTGAGATAAAAAAAGTATCGAGAACAAATAAGAAAATACAATTAACTATGAACCAAGCAACCCTTATCTTCCCCCACCAACTTCATCCAGATATCTCGGAACTAGATAGGAGCATTCCTCTATTTTTAGTGGAAGAACATCTATTTTTTAGTCAGTATAAATTTCACAAACAAAAAATTGCTTTTCACAGAGCTACTATGAAGTTTTATGAAAACTACTTGAACGAAAATGGATTTGCGGTAACTTATGTGGAAGCAAATCAAGAAATATCTGACGTAAGAAAATTGATTCCTGAAATGAGTAAAAAAGGAATTGAGAAGGTCATTTATAGAGACCCAACGGATTATTATTTAGAAAAAAGATTGAATGAGGGGTTGCAGGAGGCAAAAATGGAGAAAGGAGAACTAAAAAGTTTGTTGTTTATCAATTCTAAAGACGACTTAGGCAGTTTTTTCAAACCCACAAAAAAGAAGTTTTTTCAAACTAGTTTTTATAAGAGTGAGCGAGCGAGATTGAACATTTTGATGGATGACGAAGGCAAACCGGAAGGAGGAAAACTGACTTATGACGATCAAAACAGGAAAAAATACCCAGCAAAAAAAACTGCACCGGCAATTCATTTCCCTGAAGCCAATGAGTTTCATCAAAAGGCCAAAGCATATGTCGAAGCTAATTTCAATGATAATTTTGGAGAATTAACCTCCGAAACTTATTACCCAGTAACATTTGAGCAAACAGAAACTTGGCTCAACCAATTTTTAGAAACTCGATTTCACGAATTTGGAGACTACGAAGACGCCATTGTAAAAGAAGAAATATTCTTGAATCACAGCATGCTCACTCCTATGCTAAACGTTGGGCTTATACCACCTCAACAAATCATAGACAGAGCCATAGAGTTTGCCAGAAAAAACAATGTGCCTCTCAACTCACTAGAAGGTTTTGTGAGGCAAATTATGGGTTGGCGAGAGTTTATTAGAGGAATGTACCAAGCTAAAGGCCGCGAATCTCGAATCAAAAATTACTGGGGATTTACTCGAAAAATTCCTGCTTCTTTTTATGACGGAACCACAGGAATTGTTCCTGTAGATGATACGATTAAAAAAATCCTGAAAACAGGATATTGTCACCACATTGAGCGATTGATGGTGATAGGAAACTTTATGCTCCTTTGCGAATTCGACCCAGACGAAGTGTACCAATGGTTTATGGAGTTATTTATTGATTCGTACGATTGGGTAATGGTGCCCAATGTTTATGGAATGAGCCAATTTGCCGATGGTGGTTTCTTTGCAACTAAACCCTACATCAGCGGAAGTAACTACCTCATAAAAATGAGTAACTACAAAAAAGGAGGAGACTGGCAAACTACTTGGGATGGACTGTTCTGGAGGTTCATGCACATTCACAGAGACTTTTTTGTAAAAAACCCAAGGTTAGGGATGTTGGTCAGGAATTTTGATAACCAATCGCCTGAAAAACGAAATGGACATTTGGAGGCTGCGGATGCGTATTTGAGCACCCTATAAAGTATTCAAAATCTGCTCTTTAATTTTCTCCAACTGATCTTTCATTTCCACCACAATTTTTTGAATCTCTTGGTGGTTGGCTTTTGAACCCAACGTATTTACTTCTCTTCCTATTTCTTGAGCCACAAATCCTAGTTTTTTTCCTTGTGATTCTGGATTGTTCATAATGTCGATAAAATACTCCAAATGCCCAGATAGTCTTACTTTTTCTTCGGTCACATCATATTTTTCGATAAAATAAATCAACTCTTGCTCAAACCTGTTTTGGTCAAATTGGGGACTATCCAGTTTTTCCTCCAAATTAGATTTCAATCGGGCTTTTACTGTTTCTATGCGCTCACCTTCATATTTTTCCACTTCCTTCAGTAACTCGCCTATCCGGTTAATGTTTTTGGTAAATTCTTTGTGTAAGGCCTCTCCTTCTCTACTCCTAAACTCCTTAAAGTTTGACACAGCTTCTTCAATCAATTTTTCTACTGCTTTCCATTCTTCTGGGTCTAGCTCTTCTTTTTCTTGGCTATACACCTCTGGCATTTTCATTGCCAATTCCATCAATTTAGCATCATTATCTACTCCCAGCGAACCCGAAAGTGCTTTTAAATCATTGAAATAGGTTGTTACCACTTCGTGATTAATTTTTGCAGAATTACTTTTTGGAGGTAACTCTACATAAATTCCAAAATCCACTTTTCCTCGGCTAATTAACTTGGATAATTTTTTGTTTAAGGTCAATTCATTCTCTCTGTAAAAACCAGGCATCCTCATGTTTAAATCAAAAAACTTACTGTTCAAGGATTTAATTTCTACATTAATTTTTTTGTCGTTGTAAGTTCCGGTAGCTTTTCCGTAACCTGTCATTGATTGAATCATGGTGGTTTATTTTATTAAGACAAAGGTACTTTTTATTTAGGAAATTCTATTCCTGTCAGTTCGAGTGTTTTTTATTGGAGCTTTTGCGGAAATAAAAATGGTATCGAGAACTCGCGCTAAATTCTCGATACATTTTATTCCCTTGAAAAAAGGGAGCAAAACACTCGAACTGACAGTTGAAATTAAGCTAACTTCTTCCCCTTACTTGTCAAATATACTCCTACAAAAATAAGTAAAGTGCAAACTAATTTCTCCCAAGTAATTGCAGCTGCGTAATTACTTTCAGAGTTATATAAACTGATTCCAAACCCAATCAACATGGCGAATACTGGTTGTAAATAAATGTAGCTACTTGCAATGGTTGGAGACAATTGCTTTACAGCAAAAATGTTGAATAAGTAAGTACAAAATGTAGTAAATAAAATGATGAAAGCAATAGAACCCAACACAATTGGTGGTAAGCTAAAACTAAAATCCTGCACATCGGATATTCCAAAAGGAAGTACTACAAAAAACGCAAAAGTAAACATGTAAGTGATAACAGTGAGCGGTTTATATTTTGCCAAAAGCGGCTTTACCAAAACCAAATAAAGCGAGTAACTGGTGGCATTTGCCATGATAAATAAATTTCCTTTGAAGGATGAGCCAGAATTGGCATTTCCGCCTAAATAAATTAAAACTACAGCCCCAATGAGTCCCAAAGATATGCCCAGAACCTTATTCGTTGTGAGTGTTGTTTTTAGTATAAAAAGAGACAACAAGGTTACAATAACGGGGGAAGTCACCATAATAATAGCCGAGTCAATAGGTGAGGTAATGCTTAACCCTTGAAAAAACAACAGTTGATTCAAAGCCACTCCAAAAAATCCAACTAAGGCAATTCTGCTAAAGTCCTTTTTATCCACCCTTTCGCGAATAAAAAACCTCAAGATCCAAAAGATAATAGCAGCCCCAAAAATTCGGAGTAGAATGAATGTGTTGGGTTTTAAATAAGCTGGCATCACTTCTTTGGCGATGAAATGGCTACTTCCGTAAATGACATTAACAGCTAATAAGGCTAGGTGAGCAAGTAAATTCTTAGGCATTAAGTTTCGTTTTCAAAGACTCAATTACTTTCTTGCTATTTCCCACAAACAGCTCATTTTCAAAAATAAACACAGGTCTTTTCAAGAAAGTATATTCCTCCAAAATCATAGATTTAAGCTTTTCTTCGCTCAATTCTTGCCCTTTATATTCTGATAGCTTTCTTGCACGCTTATTTAATAAACTCTCGTAACTATCTGTCATACTTCGCATTTTTTCCAGCTGTTCCAGAGTTACTCCATCCTTTTTTATGTCTTGTAAATTCCAATCTGCAGAAAGGTTTAATTCCTTGAGAATTCGTTTACAAGTATCGCAAGTAGAGAGGTAGTAGGCTTTTTTCATTGGTTTATTTTTAGAATATTTGAATTATAGAATCTAGAATTTTAGTTGTATAATTTTTTATTCGCTTTACTAAAAGTCTAAATTCTTTTATTTAATGTCTTAATTCTCTTCTACACTAATATATTTCCACAATAAATCCTTAAGCTCTGCAATACCTTGTTGAGCCACAGATGAAATGAATACGGTTTCTATTCCCTGGGGTAATTCTTTTGAGATTTCTTCTTTTAATTCATCATCCAACATATCACTTTTGGTTATGGCAAGAACTCTATCTTTATCCAATAATTCTGGGTTGTAAGTCCCAACTTCATTGATCAAAATATTAAATTCCTTTTGGATATCATCGCTATCGGCCGGAACCATAAAAAGAAGTAATGCATTACGCTCAATGTGACGAAGAAATCTATGACCCAAACCCTTTCCTTCATTTGCACCTTCAATAATTCCTGGAATATCAGCCATTACAAACGACTTGTAACCTCGGTATTTCACAATTCCTAAGTTAGGAACTAAAGTGGTAAACGGATAATCAGCAATTTCGGGTTTAGCTGCAGAAACAACGGAAAGCAATGTTGATTTTCCTGCATTTGGAAAACCTACAAGCCCTACATCTGCCAATACTTTTAGCTCAAGTATTTTCCATTCCTCTTTACCAGGTTCACCAGGTTGAGAGTATCTTGGAGCTTGATTCGTAGAAGATTTAAAATGGTCGTTTCCTCTTCCTCCCTTTCCACCTTTCGTAAGAATCACCTCTTGACCATCCTCCGTTATTTCGAACAATACTTTTTCCGTTTCACCATCTTTTACTAAAGTTCCTAAAGGTACCTCCACAATTTTATCCTCACCTTCTGCTCCAGTTTGGTGTTGTCCTCTACCCACATCTCCATGACCAGCAATAATATGCCGCTGAAACTTGAGATGTAGCAAAGTCCACAACTGACTATTCCCTCTCAAAATTACATGTCCACCTCGTCCACCGTCACCTCCATCTGGCCCACCTTTTGCAGTTATCTTATCGCGATAAAAATGTGAACTTCCTGCTCCACCCTTTCCCGAACGGCAACAAATTTTTACGTAATCTATAAAATTGGATTTTGACAAAGCTTAATTAATTTTTACAAAACTAATACAATTAAGAATCTTTTAATTAGGAATTGTGAATTGTCTTTGGAATACACCCAATTATTTAGTTGTTTTCCAGGTAAGAATTCGACTTTTGTAACAACTAATCAGAACTCACAACTCCCCAAGTAGGGCAAGTGTCGCATTTCTTCTTTTTCTTTTTGGTAGCGCAAGATGATAGCACCATAAAGGCTAACATAAAAAAAGAAAGGAGTAAAAGGTGTTTTCGTTTCATTGGTATCAAGTTTTATTCTACTTATAAACTATTTGTAATTATAAGTTAGCGTTAAAAAGCAGGAGGCTATTTTGATAGAAACTAAAATAACCCTTATTTTAGTAGCTTAAAAGTACGGAATTTGAATTTATTTGAGCACATAGGGAGATTTATTTTGATGATTGCGGCTGCTTTCAAAAAACCCGAGAAGTGGAAAGTGCTAGGAAAAAACTTTATCCATGAAGTTCACTCCATTGGCATTAGTTCTTTGAGCATTGTTGCCCTACTATCTTTATTCATGGGTGCTGTAATGGTTATCCAAACTGCTTCTAACATTGATTCTGTATTAATCCCTGCTTACACTGTAGGTTTTGCGACCCGACAATCTATGATTCTTGAGTTTTCATCCACTATGATTTGTCTCATCCTGGCAGGAAAAGTTGGCTCAAATATCGCCTCTGAAATTGGAACGATGAGACTCACAGAGCAAATTGATGCACTTGAGGTCATGGGAGTAAATTCCATTAATCATCTGGTATTACCAAAAATCCTAGCCTCGCTTTTTATATTTCCATTCATTGTTTTGATTAGTATGGGATTGGGATTAATTGGCGGAGGATTAATTGGAACCCAAGCAGGAATTATCACCTTAGAAAAATACATCATGGGACTTCAATACTATTTTGATCCCTTTAGTATTACTTACTCCCTTATTAAAACTTTATTTTTCGCCTTTTTTATTGCTACTATTCCTTCCTATTTTGGGTATTATGTAAATCCAAGTGGCGGAGCTCTAGAAGTAGGGAAATCGGGGACTAAATCGGTTGTTGCCAGCAGCATGGTGATTCTACTAATTAATCTAATAATCACTTATTTCTTATTACTGTAACCCTATGAGTATAATTGTAAAAGACATACAAAAAGGATTCAATGGAACAGATATATTAAAAGGAATTTCTTTTGAATTTGAACCTGGTAAAACGAACTTAATTATTGGACAAAGTGGTTCTGGAAAATCTGTACTTACAAAGTGTATTGTTGGACTTTATGAGGTGGACAAAGGAGAAGTAATTTATGGTGGTGAAAATTTCTCGGCTATGAATGTGGCCGAAAGAAAACAAATAAGATCTCAAATTGGCATGTTGTTTCAAGGTAGCGCCTTGTTTGATTCTTATAGCGTAGAGCAAAATGTGATGTTTCCTTTAATTATGTTTTCTGACATGACAAAAGAAGAAATGATCGAACGCGTAAATTTTTGTTTAAAAAGAGTTCAACTAGAAAACAAAAATCATTTATTCCCTTCTGAAATTAGTGGTGGAATGCAAAAAAGAGTTGCAATAGCCAGAGCAATCGCACTGAACCCGAAATACCTGTTTTGTGATGAACCCAACTCGGGACTAGACCCTAAAACCTCTATAGTGATTGATAACTTAATTCATGACCTGACCAAAGAATACAACATGACTACCGTGGTGATTACCCATGACATGAATTCTGTGATGGAGATTGGAGAGAATATCATGTATATCCACAAAGGAGAAAATTGGTGGACTGGCGACAAGCACTCCATAATAACCACAGACAATAAAGAAATAGGAGATTTCGTATATGCATCCGAATTCATGAGGCAATTGAGAGGCAAGCTAAGCTAATTTTTTAGCAGTTTCTCTCAAAGTGATATGAAGCTCATAATCATCTAAAGAACCAAACAAATTACAACCAATATGAACACCTTGTTTTTAAGCTCACCCGAAGTATTTGGGATTGAAATCTTTGATAACGATTTTTATAAATTACTGGTTCTCTTCGGACTTAATTTTTTGAGCACAATCATCTTAGCTCGGTTTATCTATTATCCTTTTAACAATAAAAAAAGAGAATTTATTTTTGCCTACATGGTTGTAAGTAGCGTTATTTTCTTTTTGTGTTTTGCCCTAAAGGCTTTTAAGTTTAATACAGGGGTTGCCATTGGCTTATTTGCACTTTTAGGAGTTATACGATTCAGAACAGATACTATCTCCCTGAAAGAAATGGCATATTTGTTTGTTTTTATTGGGGTTTCGATGATTAATGCATTTTCCAAAAAAATGAGTTTGTATGAAATTGGTTTTATCAATCTTGCTTTTATTTCCATTACGGCTATCGGTGAGAGGCTCCTTCAACAAAAATCGGCAAGTAAAAAAACTGCCAATTTTGAATTGACTTATACCAATCTTACTAATTTGAATCCGGATAATTATCCCGCATTAAAAGAGGATATCTCTTCCAAAACAGGCTTGAATGTTGAGTCTATAAAAATAACCAGCATAGATTTCAAAACCAATGAAGCCAAACTAAAGGTGTACTTCGAAAAATGAGTGACAGCCAAATAATGACACAAAAAATGCCCTTTCGAACAACAAACGAAAGGGCATTTTATTTATTACAACAACTGTTTTCCTTTAATTACTCAGGTATTCTTTCACCAATTTAGATATAAGTTTACCATCTGCTTTACCAGCAAGCTGTCCCATAGCGGCTCCCATTACCTTACCCATATCTGCGGCAGAAGAGGCTCCAGTTTTAGCAATGATTTCTTTCACTACCTCACCAATTTCATCTTCGCTCATTTGAGCGGGTAAATAAGCCTCAATGATATTTGCTTGAAACACTTCGTCAGCTAATAAATCAGGTCTATCTTGCTCTTCATAAAGCGCTGCTGCATCTTTTCTTTGTTTGTGGAGTTTCTGAAGAATTTTCATTTCAGTTTCTTCGCTAATCTCTCCGCTACTGTCTTTGGTAGCCTCCAGCATCAAAGCAGATTTTACAGCACGCAAGGCGGCTAACTTTTCTTTATCTCGGGCTTTCATAGCCTCTTTGATATCGGTATTTATTTGTTCTGTTAAACTCATATTTTAATATTTATAAATTAGTCGACATTATCATGTAAAAAAGAGTTGTTTCCCTTAATTGAATTCCCCTTACCTTCATCTTCGGACAAAGTAAATCGTGACACATTACTCTCTGAAGAATGAGGAGTATCTTGTAATTTAATTTTTCTTCGAATGTAAGCAGGCTCACTTTCAAGCTCCGACAATCCAAAAGGTGTTCTTAATTTAAGACTCAATTCCTTAATTCTTTCTTCTCTCTCAGCCGATAATTCTTGAAGTTGTTCTCTGCTAATTTCTTCTCGAACCTCCTCTTTTACCTCCTTAGCTTCATTCGATACGGCTGAAGGGGTAGAGTCGATTTCATCTTCCAAATCATCTTCCAAGTAGTGAATGATTCTTTCTTCTTTTTTTGGCTCAGATTGAGTGTTTTGAGGAGCAGAAATCTCTTCACGTTTCTCCTCGGCCTTAGGCGTGTTCAATTCAAAGTTTAAAGAAGCTTGCTCCTCCAACATGATTCTTTCCATGTTAACTTCCTCTTTTTCTACTTCTTCATTAAGTTCTACTTTTGGCTCTTCCTTTATTTCGTTTTTCAAATAAGGCATATCTTGAGCAGATTCTTCTTCCTCTTTTTCAATTTCCTGAGCCGAAAAAGACTGCGTTGGAGAAGTAATTGGTTTCGCTATCATAGTTGATTCATCAGCACCTAAGTCCAAATATGTTTTCTTTGGCTCTTCAGGTGTAACTCCTGTATCTACATTAGCATTTGTATGAAAACCCGTAGCTATAACAGTTACACAAACTCCTGTACCAAGCGTTTCATCATATCCTTGACCCATAATCATTTCAGCAGAGCCACCTGCAGCATCAACAATAAAGTCAGTGATTTCACTCATTTCATCCATTGTTAATTCTTCTTCGCCAAACGTAATGTTCAATAATACTTGTTTAGCCCCTGTAATGTCGTTATCATTCAATAATGGAGAAGACAAGGCTTTTTCAGCGGCAATAATCGCTCTATTTTCACCTTCGGCAGTCGCTGTTCCCATAATTGCAACGCCACTATCCTTCATTACAGTGTTTACATCATTCAAATCTACATTGATGAATCCCGTTTTAGAAATCACCTCAGCAATACCTTTGGCCGCAGAAGCCAATACTTGGTCGGCCTGAGCATAGGCATTACGGATAGTTAAATTCCCGAACATATCTCTCAATTTCTCATTATTGATAATCAAAAGCGTATCCACAGCATCTCTCATTTCTTTGATTCCTGCCTCGGCCTGTTCTTTTCTCTTCTTTCCTTCAAAACTAAATGGTACCGTTACAATTCCAACTGTCAAAATACCCATATCCTTGGCTACTTTGGCAACTACTGGTCCTGCACCTGTTCCTGTTCCTCCACCCATTCCGGCAGTTATGAACACCATGTTAGTGTTGTCAGATAAATAGTTTTTTATTTCATCTACGCTTTCAATCGCAGCATTTTTTCCAACCTCTGGCAAGGACCCTGCACCTCTACCTCCAGTTAAAGTTTCCCCTAATTGAATTTTTGTCGGTACAGCACTAATGTCAAGAGCTTGAATATCGGTATTACACACGATAAAATCTACGTCCTTTATTCCAAGTTCGTACATGTGGTTTACGGCATTACTACCTCCACCTCCAACACCTATCACTTTGATGATATTGGCTTTGTTGTTGTTTGGGATGTTAAATTCCATATTGTTTGGTTTTTGTTGTTGTTATAATCTTGTTGTTACTTAATATCTTCGTCAAAAAAGTTTTTTATCTTTTCAAAAAAGTTGGCTTTTTTCATGAAAGAAGTATCTCTTTGAACAGTCTCAGGTCTTTGAATTGCTCTTTGGTTTTCATAGCCTTTCATTACAAGTCCAATACCTGTAGCGAATAATGGACTAGTTATATCTTCCTGAATTCCTTTGCCTACGTGCTCGTTCGGATAACCTACTCGGCTATTCATTCCTGTTACGTACTCAAATAACTGCGGTAAATACTTAAGCTGAGATCCACCACCGGTAATAACCACACCACCGATTAGTTTTTTCTCAAAACCAGAATTCTTAATTTCAAAATGGATGTGTTCGATAATTTCCTCCATTCTTGCCTGAATGATATTCGATAGGTTCTGTACCGAAATTTCTTTTGGCTCTCTTCCTCTTAATCCAGGAATGCAAACAATCTCATTTTCTTGACTCTTATTAGCAAGAGCTGTTCCGTACTTTTGTTTCAATACCTCAGCTTGTCTCTTCATGATTGTAGTACCTTCCTTGATGTCCTCAGTAATTACATTTCCACCAAAAGGTATCACGGCCGTATGCCTGATAATTCCTTCATGAAAAATAGCAATATCAGTTGTACCACCACCAATATCCACCAAAGCTACCCCAGCTTCTTTTTCTTCTAAACTCAATACTGCCTCCGATGATGCTAATGGTTCTAGGATAATATCTGCAACTTCTAGCCCTGCTTTTTCTACACATCTGTAGATATTCTTTCCGGCTGCAATTTGCCCAGTAATGATATGAAAATTGGCTTCAAGCTGCACTCCTGCCATCCCTATTGGATCCAGTATTCCTTGTTCTCTATCCACGATATAATCTTGTGGAAGAACGTGAATAATCTCTTCACCTGGCATCATCACCAACTTGTACATGTCATCTACCAGAGAGTCAATATCAGCTTGTGAAATTTCATCTTCATGACTATTTCTTGTAATCATTCCTCTGTGCTGCAAACTCTTGATGTGCTGCCCTGCAATCCCCACATTCACCACTTTGATTTCAACTCCAGATTTTAATTCAGCTTGTTCTACGGCTGCCTTAATAGATTGCACAGTCTTCTCGATATTGGCTACAACACCTCTTGTAACTCCAAGAGATTCTGATTTACCCACACCGATTACTTCAATCTTTCCGTGTTCATTTTTTCTTCCAACGATACACGCAATCTTGGTGGTACCGATGTCTAATCCTACTACGATTTCTGATGATTCCATATTATTTATTTTTTTTGCAAACTATTTGGTTATCGAACTTTAAGTTTATGGTTTTGTATAAGTTTAAATTATTAGGGTTGATCCCATTAGTGTAAAACAGCTTGAGTTTTTCAAATTTGGTTTGAATATCGTTTGCCTTTCCAAACATTATCTCTTGATTGCCCACTTTTGGTATCAAAATTATTTCTTCATTTTTTTCAATATAAATCTGTTCGATGAGCGCATTTAAAAACTCATCTTCGTGAATTGCGTTTGCCATTTCATACACCTCATCTAGCAACGTTTGTTGCTTTAGTGAGTCACTAATTACTATTTTATTGTAGTCCTCTCCGGCCTTTAATTTCAAAAATCCATTCACTCCCATTACCCTTGCGGTATAATGCTCCGAAGTCTGCATAGTTTTTCCTTTATCATCAATGTATAAAGAGTAGCCATTTCTATTAAATACTCGAGCAATTGGCTTCCTTTGCTCAATTTCTATTTGTAGCACACCCTTCAAACTTTTGTATACTTCTACAGACTCAACACTCGACAAGCTCAACAATTTTCTTTCTAATTTTTCTGTGTCAATTTGGCTAAACTTATCTACACCTTTCTTGAATCCAAGATTTACTAATATCTCCTCCACCCTCTTAGGTGTCACAAAATGATTTCCACTCAACACATCCACTTTCACAATCACTTCTTTACATATCGTGTTTGACTTTTTTTGTTTTGTAAAACTCAACAAAGCCAATACGCCAATTGCAAACAACGCCCAAATTACTATGTTAAACACCTTCTTCATTTCTTATCGAATTTATGTTTAATAGGTTCTACAATCGTACTGATATCACCTGCGCCAATGGTAAGTAAAACTTCCACATCTTGGCTATTCAAACTTGCAACTAAAGTTTCTTTCGTTTCTTTTCTTTTCGCAATTCCTTTTATCTTTTCCAGTAAAAACTCAGCATCAATTCCTGCCATAGGCTCTTCCCTTGCTGGGTAGATATCTAGCACAATTACTTCATCCAATTTACTGAGTTCCTTGGCAAAATCATCTCCAAAATCTTTTGTTCTAGAAAATAAATGAGGCTGAAAAACTCCTGTTATCTTCTTACCCGGGTACAGCTCTCTTACAGACCTCACCAAGGCTTTTATTTCTGTAGGATGATGAGCATAATCATCAACAAAAACCAAATCCTCTCGTTTTAGAATGTACTCAAATCTTCTTTTTACTCCCTTGTATTCTTCTAGCCCTCTCTTTATAGTAAAATTATCTATTCCAACTTCTTGACATACGGCAATAGTCGCCAAAGCATTTTCTATGTTATGCAGTCCACTTATTCCTAATTTAATTTCTTCTATCACTCCATTTGGAGTCACAGCATCGAATTCGAAGTTTCCATTTTTTACAAGAATATTCTTACCGTAATAAGCCGAGGTTGAATGTTGCAAAGAATAGGTTTCGGAATTCCCAAAATTCAATTCTAACGAGTTTTCCAAAAACAACTTCCCACCGGGGGTTATCTTATTCACAAACTCCTGAAATGACTTATTGATAGAATCTGAATCCCCATAAATATCCAGATGATCTGCATCTGTTGAAGTTATTACCGCAATATTTGGCAACAAGGTTAAGAAAGACCTATCGAACTCATCTGCCTCCACTACAACCCACTCGGAATCAGAGTTAAGGACCAAATTTGAATTAAAATTGGAAGAAATCCCTCCTAAAAACGCATTGCATTTTACTCCTGAGGCATCCATAACAGCGGCAATCATGGAAGAGGTCGTTGTTTTTCCGTGAGTTCCCGCAACAGCAATTGTTTTGTATTGCTCAGTAATCATCCCCAAAACTTCAGCTCGCTTTTTGAGCACATAATTCTCTTTACTAAAGTATTTCCATATTGCATTAGAAATAGGGATAGCAGGAGTATAAACAACCAGCGTACTATTCTTATCCGACAACACCGATTGATCTATTTCACTCAAATCATCTTTGTAACTGATTGAAATCCCATCTGACTCCATAGCTTGAGTTAGAACGGTTGAAGTAAGGTCATAACCAAACACAGGAATTGCCTTGGAGTTGAAATAGCGTGCCAAAGCACTCATTCCAATTCCACCAATTCCAATGAAAAACACTCTATGTATTTGGTTCAGGTTCATTAATTCTTATCGTTGTTATTTATCAATTTAAACACTTCATTCGCAATGGAGTCAGCAGCGTTCGGTCTTCCAAACCCTATTATATTAACACTCAATTTAACTAACCTATCATTGTCTGTGATCAGCTCAACTACTTTATTCCCAAGTTCATTGGTAGCGTCAATATCAGTCACTAATTCTGCAGCTTTGTGATTTACTAATGCCATTGCATTTTTAGTTTGATGGTCTTCGCTTACATTGGGCGAAGGAACCAATATAGTTGGTTTACCTACCAAACATAATTCCGAAATTGACAGAGCTCCTGCTCTGCTCACTACCAAATCTGCACTAGCATAGGCGAGGTCCATCTCGTAAACAAAATCGTGTACCTTAATGTTTGTCAACTTGTTATCTTCCACAAAAGATTTCATGTCTTCGAAGTAGTATTTTCCTGTTTGCCAAAGCACTTGGATGTTGTTTTCTTCCAATTGCTTCGCGGCATTTTTTATACTCTCATTTACAGTTCTTGCACCCAAACTTCCTCCAATCACAAGTAAGGTTTTTTTACCTTCCTCTAATCCAAAATGTGCAAATCCCTTTGTTTTCTTCCCTGCTATATCTAAAATTTCTTTTCTTACGGGATTTCCTGTAAACACAATCTTTGACTCTTCAAAAAAACGATCCATGTTGTCATAAGCTACACAAATCTTTTTTGCCTTTCTTGCCAGGAGCTTATTCGTAATTCCTGGATAAGAGTTTTGTTCCTGAATTAATGTTGGGACTCCTAGCTTTCCAGCCTGCCTCAACAAAGGACCACTTGCATAACCGCCAACACCAATAGCTATATCCGGTTTAAACTCTTTCACAATACTTTTTGCCTTCATCAAGCTCTTCATCAATTTAAAAGGAAAAGACAAATTCTTAATTGTCAGCTTCCTTTGCAAACCAGCTATATCCAACCCAATAATTTCGTAGCCTGCCTTTGGAACTTTTTCCATTTCCATCTTTCCATTTGCCCCTACGAATAGTATTTCTGTTTGCGGCTGCTTTTCCTTTATGGCGTTAGCTATTGCTATGGCAGGATAAATATGTCCCCCAGTTCCACCTCCTGATATAATCACTCTCTTAGCTTGCATAATCTCCATTGTTTTTATTCTTAAAATCCCCTTGCCCTTCTCTGCTCACTCCTAAAATCAATCCGAATGCTACGCAGGTAAAAAGGATAGATGTTCCCCCCATACTTACTAGCGGCAAAGGTTGACCCGTTACTGGAAAAACATTAACACTTACCCCCATATTTAATAAGGCCTGAAACACAATGCTAAACCCTAATCCAAAAGCGAGATATGATCCAAAATCGCTCATTGAATTTTTGGCAATCACTATCACTCGATAAAGGATGATGAGATACAACAAAATCAAAAACACTCCTCCCAATATGGATCCGTATTCTTCAATAAATATGGCAAAAATGAAATCTGCCCAGGCCGATGGAAGAATATTCTTTACACTGCTTTTACTAGGTCCTGTCCCTCTCAATCCACCTCGAGCAATTCCCGCTTTTGCAATGTCTGTTTGGTAATTTTTATCCGCGGAATTTTCAGCCTCATCTCCACTAAAATAAGCCGATATTCTGGAGTTCCATGTAGCAGCCCTTGGCAACAGCTTGGGGTTGACTGTTCCAACAAGTAAAATAAGAATAAATCCACCAATTGCTAATCCTACCATTCCAAACACATGCTTGAGACTAACTGTTGAAATAAAAACCAACACAAAACAATCCATAAAGAGCATGACTGAAGTGGATAAATCTGCGGGTAAAATGAGTGCGCAAATTATGGCAATAGGAGTTACAATTTTTATCAAAAAAACCTTAAAACTCTTGAGCTCTTCCTTGTTCAAAGACAACACTCTAGCTAAATAAACCAAGAGTGAAATTTTAGCCAAATCTGAGGGCTGAAAACCTAACAACCATCGTGCCGCTGCCCTGTCTCCGGTGGAAACAACGAGAGCTAAACACAAAAATATAATTGACAATAAAATACCAAATTGCGATAATCGCGAAAAGTAATTGATTTTTACTTTATGTAAATAGTACATCAATAATAAACCAAAAAGGATGATTATTCCATGTTTGAGCACAAATGCCTCAGTATTTCCATCCCTAAACCTGTAAGACAATTGAGAAGTAGAACTGTACACAATAAGCACAGAAAAGAGGGATAACAAAATTGTTATCACCCAAATCACTCGGTCTCCCGTTAAATATTTCTGAAATATTGTATTCATATTGCTGGTATCAAATTGCCAGGTTTTGTTTGTTTTATTCTAACTATTAACTGAAAGGCATTAGGAGTTTTACAATTCCCTTACTGCCTTTCTAAATTCTAATCCTCGCTCCTCATAATTATCAAATAAATCGAAACTTGCACAGGCTGGCGAAAGCAATACTAAATCACCTTTTGCTCCCAGCTTATAACTCAATTTAACTGCATCCTTTGCAGAACTAGTCTCGTACACATCCACCACATTTCCAAATGCCTCTACCAGCCGTGAGTTGTCCACCCCTAAACAAACCAATGCCTTTACTTTTTCTCTCACTAATGGTATTAATTCTTCGTACTCATTTCCTTTATCTACACCTCCAGCTATCCACACAATAGGCTTATTTATACTTTCTAAAGCATACCACACGGCATTTACATTAGTCGCCTTGGAATCATTGATAAATTCTATTCCATTTACGTAACAAATGTGCTCGAGTCTGTGCTCTACATTTTGAAAGTCAGAAAGGCTTTCTCTTACAATTTCTTTTCTCAAGTCCAATACTTTGGTCGCAATTCCTGCTGCCATTGAATTGTAAATGTTGTGTTTTCCGTTAAGTGCTAAATCGTGTATTGACATAGTTTGGGGTTGTTGTTGATTTATTTGGTTAAATACTATTTCTTCTTTATCGTTTAAATAAGCTCCTTCATCCATTTTTTCTTTGATCGAAAAAGGAAGCTGTTTGGCTTTAATTTTCTTGTTACTTAATGCCTTTAATATTGCTTCGTCATCCTTGCAAAAAATGAAAAAGTCTTCTTGAGTTTGGTTGTTGGTGATTCTAAATTTTGAATTCACGTAGTTCTCAAACTTATAGTCATATCGGTCAAGGTGATCCGGAGTTATATTCAGCAGCACAGATACATCTAATTTAAAATCTACTAATCCATCCAGCTGAAAACTGCTCAGCTCCAACACATAAAAATCATAATTTTCCGTTGCCACTTGTCTAGCAAAACTATCACCTACATTACCTGCAATTCCCACATTCAATCCTGCTTTTTTTAAAATGTGATGAGTCAATAATGTTGTTGTAGTCTTTCCATTTGAACCCGTAATCCCAATTAATTTTGCCTTGGAAAACCTTCCTGCAAATTCTATTTCTGAAATCACTGAAATTCCTTCGGCCAATGCATCTTTTACTATCTGAACCGATTCGGGAATACCTGGGCTTTTAATTATTTCATCTGCCAATAATATTCTTTTCTTACTGTGTATCTCCTCTTCCCACTCGATTTGATAATGCTCAAGCTCAGCCTTATACTTTTCTTTAATTTTTCCAAAATCAGAAACAAAAACACTAAATCCTTGCTTTTGAGCAAGGATAGCAGCTCCTACACCGCTCTCGCCAGCGCCAAGTATTGCTATGTGTTTGTTTGTTTTCATCTATTCTCTTTTCTCTAAAAGTCTATCTCAATTTCAGTGTTACTATGGTAAGTATGGCAAGGAAAATCCCTATGATCCAAAACCTTGAAACAATTTTTGATTCATGCATCCCTTTTTTCTGGTAGTGATGGTGCAAAGGAGCCATCAAAAACACTCTTCTTCCTTCTCCGTATTTCTTCTTAGTATATTTAAAATAAGCCACTTGAATCATCACCGAAAGGTTCTCGGCCAAGAAGATTCCACAAAGGATTGGTATCAACAGTTCCTTTCTTATGGCAATTGCAAAAACGGCTATAATCCCTCCAATTGTTAGACTTCCTGTATCGCCCATAAATACCTGAGCGGGATAAGCATTGTACCATAAAAACCCTATACAAGCCCCTACAAAAGCACTGATAAAAATCACCAGTTCTCCTGAATTTGGAATAAACATCACATTGAGGTAATCGGAAAAAATAATGTTTCCTGATACGTAAGCAAAAATTGCTAAGGTTACACCTACTATGGCTGAAGTACCAGTCGCTAAACCGTCAATTCCATCGGTCATATTTGCTCCATTTGAAACTGCTGTTACAATTACAATTACAGCAGGAATAAATATGAGCCAAGCCCATTTAGCTCGTCCATCGTTATCCATCCAACCCAAAAACCATTGGTAGTTAAACTCGTTATTCTTTACAAACGGCAAAGTTGTTTTGGTTGAATGATGTTCTACCCACGAATAAGTTGCATTGGAATCTTTAGCAGGAGTAACCGCCACTAAATCAGAACCAATCTTCTCTACAAATCCTGACAATACGGTATTTTCTACTTTCTCCTTTATGGTAACATTGTCATTAAAGTACAACATAACCACAACTATGATCCCGACACCTATCTGCCCTACAATTTTGAATTTACCCGCAAGTCCTGCCTTATTTTTCTTGAACACTTTGATGTAATCATCCAGAAACCCAATAAGTCCCAATCCTATAGTTGTGACTAGCATGATTTGGATGTAGTTGTTGCTTAAATCTGCGAACAAAAGAGTTGGAATGAGGATAGCTGCGATAATAATTAATCCTCCCATTGTAGGGGTTCCTTCTTTTTCTTTTTGCCCTTCAAGACCCAAGTCTCTCACAGATTCTCCTACCTGTAAGGTTCTTAATTTTTGTATTAATGTTTTTCCAAAAACCAGAGAAACCAACAAAGAAGTAAGAATAGCCAAAGCAGCTCTGAAAGAGATAAAACTGAACAATCCTGCTCCGGGAAAGTCCATTTCTTGTAAATATGTGAATAAGTGATAGATCATTATTTATCGAGAGTTTTGAGAGTTTCGGATAATATTTCTAAATCGTCAAATGGGAATCTTTCTCCATTAATTTCTTGGTAATTTTCATGTCCTTTTCCAGCCACCAAAATGATGTCGTTCTCATCAGCCAAAGCAGAAGCAGTTTTTATAGCCTCCTTTCTATCAGCGATTGTGATGGTCTTTTTGTAATCTAACGCCTCTACACCAGCTTGCATATCTTCCAAAATGGTGTTTGGGTTTTCTGTTCTTGGATTGTCAGAAGTAAGAATAACTTTATCACTGAGTTTACAAGCAATATTTGCCATGAGTGGTCTTTTTGTCTTATCTCTATCTCCCCCACACCCCACTACAGTAATCACATTTTCGTTTCCCGTTCTTATATTCGAAATAGTTTGAAGCACATTTTTAAGCGCATCTGGAGTATGGGCATAATCCACAATTCCAATGACGTTTCCTTCGGTTTTAATATACTCAAACCTTCCCTCCACATTATTGAGCAAACTCATTTGAGTTAAAATCTCTAGCTCATCCTCGTGCAATTGTTTGGCAGTTGCATAAACTGAAACTAAATTGTAAGCATTAAAATCACCTATCAACTTTACCCAAACCTCTGTTCCGTTAATAGAAAGCTGCAATCCACTGAATTGATTCTCAATAACCTTTACACGGAAATCCGCGTCAGTTTTTCTGGCTACGGTTATTACATTTGCTTTTGTATTTTGCATCATAACCATTCCGTTCTTGTCATCAGCATTCGTTATTGCAAAAGAATCTTTGGATAAACCATCAAAAAATGATTTTTTAACACCAATGTATTCCTTGAATGTATTGTGATAATCCAAGTGATCATGGGTAATGTTAGTAAACACGCCTCCGGTAAAATCTATCCCTTGTATTCTTCCTTGATGAATAGCATGTGAACTCACCTCCATGAAACAAAACTCCACTTCTTCCTCCACCATTTGGGCAAACAGCTCATTCAATCTTATCGCGTTTGGGGTAGTGTGAGTTGACTTAATTTCTTTTTCACCTATGCGATAAACCACTGTAGAAATTAGCCCAACCTTATACCCAAGCTTCTGGAATAAATCAAAAAGTAGAGAAGTAGTCGTTGTTTTTCCATTAGTTCCTGTCACACCCACTAATTTCAATTTGGCAGATGGATTATCATAAAAATTAGAAGCTATAATCCCTAAGGCTTGGTGGGAGTTTTCTACTTGTATGTAGGTTACACCCGAAACAATATTCTCTGGAAGCTCCTCACAAACAATTGCTTTTACTCCCTTTTCTATGGCACTATCAATAAATTCATGACCATCCGATGCTGTTCCCTTTATGGCAACAAACAATCCATTTCGTTCTACTTCACGCGAATCAAAGGCAACAGAAGACACAGAAGAATTGGTTGATCCAATAACTCCAATAAGTCTCACTTTGTACAGTATGTCCTTTAATAATTTCATTCTTTTTAATCACCTCTCGTTGTCCTAGAGGATTTTATTAACTATTCTTAACTATCCTAAATTCAGTATTATCACTTTTTTATTTCCTGCCAAGGTGGTTTGTGATTTCACTACTCCTTTTCCATTTACTCTTACCGCAAAACCATTGTTTTCTAATAAAAATAGAGCGTCCTTCATCCCCATTCCAATTGTATTAGGAACACCCTCTATCGATTTCTTCTTGAGTTCCACTTTGTCCTTTTGCGCTGTTGTTGCAATCCATTTGGAATCGCCATTTTGATAAGCAACAGGAACAGAAAGATTCTTGAAAACACATTTTAAATCATCCAAATTCCCATTTTTAGAAGCAGGCATATTCAATTTCACCAATTTCTCTTTGGACCTTGCCATTTCGATGTCTGTAGCGTAAACTTTCTCAGCAATTTCTTTAAAAACCGTTCCCGAAACTACATTTCCATAAATGCTTTTTGTTGGTGCGGCAACCACTACAATGCACGAATACTTAGGGTTGTCAGCAGGGAAATATCCACAAAACGAAGCCTGATGTCTTACTCTAGATCGAGTTTCAGAATCAGATTTCCCATACCCCACTTGAGTTGTCCCGGTTTTTCCTGCAATTTTAAAATCCAAATTCTTAAGGTTTCTTGCAGTTCCTTCAGACACTACTTTTTCAAGCAAAAACTTAGCATCTTTAATCGTTCTTTCTGAACAAATACTCTGGTTCAAGATCACTGGTTCACTTTTCTTAATAATTCGACCTCCCTCTCTTATTTCTTTCACAAACTGTGGTTTAACCATCACACCATTATTGGCAACAGCATTGTAAAAAGTTAAAATTTGTAAAGGAGTAAATCGCGTTTCATACCCAATACTCATCCATGGAATTGAAATACCTGACCAAGTAGAATCAGCTGTTGTTTTAACATAAGGCTTTCCTTCACCTAAAATTTCTACACCTGTCTGTTTCCCCAGCCCTAACTTGCTAATGCCTTGTAAAAAACTTGACTGAGTTTTTTTGTAATTCTCATTAATAACTTGAGAAATAGCTACATTACTCGAAATTGCAAAAGCCTTCCAAATGGGAATGATACCGTCCCCGCCCTTGTGTGCATCTCGCATTACTCTGTCGTAGTACTTAATTGTTCCATCCCGGGTATCTACTAAATCATCAATACCCACCTTTCCATCCTCCATAGCTACCATTAAAGAAGCTAATTTAAAAGTTGAGCCTGGCTCAGAAGAAGTTCCAATTGCGTGGTTATAAATCTCACGATAATTCCCTTTTCTGTCTTTAGATATGTTGGCAATCGCTTTTACATGCCCTGTTTTTACCTCCATGAGAACCGCACATCCGTGCTGAGCATTCTGAGAAACCAGCTGTTCCAACAATGCTTTTTCTGCCACATCCTGGAGGTTAACGTCAATGGTAGTGTAAATGTCTTTCCCATTTTCTGGCTTTACCAAATAATCATCTGTAAGCGGTATTTTATTCCCTCCGCCTACACTTTTCATAAACTGCAACCCTTGCTCTCCTTTCAATTTTGTTTGATAAGCATCTTCTAGGCCTACCCCGTTTCCTTGTGCATTGATGTACCCCACAGTTCTGGCCGCCAACATTCCAAATGGTTTTTCTCTTTTGTTCTGTTTCAACAAAATTCTTCCTCCTCGGAACCTTCCTTCTCTTAAAATAGGCGCTCGCAATGCCCTTTCCATTTCGTGATAGGAAACATTTTTCTGCAACAGATGATACCGCCTTTTATTTCGCTTTGCATCGATCAACTCTTTGCGATATTCCCCTTGTGTCTTATCCTTAAAAATTTGAGCCAATTGAAAAGATAAAGAATCTACATGCTCAGCAAATAGAGCTTCTTTCACCGCAACCAAGTCCATTCTAATTTCATAAATAGGAACCGAAATTGCCAAGGCACTCTTTTCTTTGTCATCTGCAAAAATATTTCCTCGAGAAGCATTGATTTCAACTTTTGAAATACTTGAGACATAAGGATTATTATCCGTATTCACAGTCATTTGTATAGAGAAAATCTTCCATGTTACCACACAGAAAAAAAAGAGCATAGCAAAATACACTAAGTAAATTCTTACCGATATGTTTCTTTTTTCCTTCATTAATTCTCTTCTTCCAATTCTATTATGATTGGCGCCTGTTTTAATTCCTTAATTCCTTTTTCTTCGGTCATTTTCAAAATATTTGACTGAAGACTTATCTGGTTTAATTCTTTTATAGAAGAGTGTAATTTAGAATTCAGTTCTTCCATATTTTCCAGCTCCGAAGCAATCTTCATTTGCTTGTCAGCGTAATATCCATAGGCAATGTAAAGCATTATCAAAAAGGTAAAATACACCACGAAACCCATGTTTTTTTGAACAAACTCCTTCCCAAAGAAATTACCCGAGAGTAAATCTGTGATTGGTTTCAATATGTTAATTTCCTTTTCAGCCATTTCTTAGCCCTCTATTTTATTATTTTAAAGCTTTTCAGCAATTCTCATTTTTGCACTTCGTGCCCGCGAATTCATATCTATCTCCTCCTCATTGGGCACTACAACCTTCCGTGTCACATCTTTTAATTGTACCTGCGGGTTTCCAAAAAAATCTTTCTCAACTTCCCCTTCAAACTTCCCCTTCTTGATGAAATTTTTGACCAACCTATCTTCGAGCGAGTGGTAAGAAATAACCACCAATCTACCCTTGGGATTCAACAAATCCTGAGCAGCCAACAAAAACTGTTTCAAAACCTCCAATTCTTGATTTACCTCAATTCTTATTGCCTGAAATATTTGAGCTAAGAATTGGTTTTCTTTTTTGAAAGTTGTTAATAGCTTCACCACATTGATTAAATCTGTTGTTGTCAAAATTTCTTTCTCACTTCGAGCTTCAACAATTTTTCGAGCAACCAATTTTGCGTTTCGTATATCGGCATAAGCTTTGAATATAAACTCAAGCCTATCCTCTTCATAGTCATTTACCAACTGCTGCGCAGTTAGCTCCTGACTTTGATTCATTCGCATATCCAACTCTCCTTCATAGCGAATAGAAAAACCTCTTTCGCCTGAATCAAATTGATGGGAAGAAACACCCAAATCCGCCAAAATTCCATCCACTTTTTCTATCCCATGGAAAGCCAAGTAGTTTTGGATAAAGGCAAAATTCTGATCTATTAATTTGAAACGAGAATCTTCAAAAGCATTCTCATGGGCTTCGGCATCTTGGTCAAACGCAAATAATTTTCCGTTTTCTCCAAGGCTCTCGAGTATTTTTCTCGAATGTCCGCCTCCGCCAAAAGTTACATCTACATAGACACCATCTGGTACAATGTTCAATCCTTCGACCGAACTATTTAAAAGAACTGGGATATGATAACCACTATTGTTTTTCATCATCTTTGCCATCACTCATAACTTCTTCAGCGAGTGTTGCAAAATCTCCCATTTCTTCGTTCATCAATTCATCATACTTGGCTTTGTCCCACATTTCAATTCGGTCGGCATATGCAAAGAGAACAACCTCTTTGGTAATCCCAGCATACTGAAGCAGGTCTTTCGGAATATTAATTCTTCCGTTTCCATCCATATCAAGCTGGGTAGCTCCGTTTTGAAATTTTCGAACAAAGGCTCGATTTTTAGTGATGAATAAATTCAAATCATTGAGTTTATCCGCAACAACTTGCCAGTCTTTATGAGGATACAAACCTAGACAACCTTCGAACCCACGGTTCAAGACAAACCCTTCTTTCCCTTCATTGTCTAATTGTTTTTTTAGACCTGACGGAACAGTGAGTCGCCCTTTGGCATCCAGTTTACATATGTATTCTCCTAGATAAGACATAGTTATTGTTAATTAGCAAAGATATTTATAATATCCCACAATTCTCCACATTCTACCACGATGTGAATAACTTTAGAACGAATGTAAACAAATTTTGTTTCTTTCAAAACAAAAACTATTGATTTTAAAGGCTTTTAGGGATTTATTTTGTTAATAAGTCCGGTGGGAGAGCTTTCAATTATATCAACAATGAAATGTTGATTAAACCGCTTTTACTGACTTACAACAGCCAATATGGAAGATGGTGGTATAGTGTGGGAACGCAATTTTTTCTTGTATCTTTGCCTCAAATCGTATAAAACAATGAAAGTAAAATCAGCAGAATTTGTAATAAGCAACACCAGGGTAGACATGTGTCCTAAACCCTTGCTTCCTGAATATGCATTCATCGGAAGATCCAATGTGGGAAAATCTAGCTTGATCAATTCGATTTGTAACAACAAAAAACTAGCAAAAACCTCCTCTACTCCAGGAAAAACACAGCTAATCAACCATTTTATCATCAACAACGAATGGTACCTCGTGGATTTGCCAGGATACGGCTTCACCAAAACTCCCGTTGCCCTGAAAGAGAAATGGATGAATTTTACACGAAACTACCTGAGAAATAGAGAAAATCTGATGTGCGTTTTTGTACTCTTGGATTCAAGACACAATGTATTGAAAGCTGACGATGAGTTTATGACTTGGCTTGGCGAAAACGGGATTCCATTTGTGATGGTATTCACGAAAATGGACAAATTGGACCCAAGAGACATTGAGGGAAATATAAAAGCTTACCAAGATAAAATGAGCGAAAAGTGGAGCTTCCTACCTGAACATTTCCTAACATCCTCAGAAAAGAAAACAGGAAACGAAGAAATCCTGGAATTCATAGAAAAAACTAGCAAAAGTTTTACTCCAGTTCACGACTAAAAAAAAGGGTTCGAATCAATGATTCGAACCCTTTTTTTTTAGTTAATTAAATTCTACTTACTTAGCGGTATTAAAACCAAACTTTACTATCGCCTCAACCGGTTGCTCCACTTCATTATCTACATTGAAATTAGCATCAAGAACTAAGTATATCTTTCCATTATCCATGTATTCTTTTAGGTCCATGTCTTCAATTACATCCAACTCTAAAGAAGTAGCCCCTTCAGAAACTTCTGTTTTTACAGCCACAGTAACCATTGTCAAATCTTCGCTTTCGCTCATGATTTGTAGTTTTGAGCTCGTGATTTCACTCAATCCTACAGAGTCGTTTTTGGACAAGGTTACACCCGCTATATAAACCGATTCAATCGATTTTCCCTTCAAAGCCTCCTGGCTATTAATCATTGCTTCAGCGTCCATTTCTACGGTTGCCGAATTGCTTCCCTCGTAGATATCTTCAAATAAAAAAGTTTGAGAATCCATGGTTACTTCTGTTAATTCTGTTTCCACTGAGCAAGAGGAAAATGCGATAACCCCTAATAAGACTGCACCAATTAATTTTAATTTCATTTTGTTGTTTTTTATCGATTAATAATTCATTTAAAGGTAACTAAAGTTTTACAAACTTAACAAATGACTAAGTTGTGTGGTATTTTTTTCTGAATTTATAAATTAATGACCCACCTCTAAAAACGTTCCACAACAGGAAAGAAATCCAAATAGCATAGAGCTTTAAATCCAATAAATCCAGTACAATAATAACTGGAACAAATAAGAAAAGTGTGGCTACAATTAAGGTATTCCTCAAGTAGGCAGTTTCCCCCAATCCTTTAAAAATACCATCGTAAGTAAACGTGATTCCACTTACAAACTGAGCAACAATAATCAGCCAAAATACTGAATAAAAATGAAACACAACCTGCGAATCGTTACTAAAGATACTTCCCAAAAATGGATATAGGAGCACGAAAATTAGAGCTAAAACACCAGCTACTATTAAATTGTATTTAACCAAATCCTTGGAAAGTATTGTAAGAGCTTTGAAGTCTCTTTTCCCCAATAATTTACCCGAAATTGCATTCCCAGCATTGGAAAACCCATCGATAAAAAAGAAAGAAAACACCCATAGATTTATCAAAATCGTGTGAGCTGCCAAGTAACTTTTGCCGTAACTAGTTGCATATCGGTTGGCTAAAAAGAAAGCAAGATTAAGTGCCAACGTTCTAATTAGCATATTGACCGACATCAGTAGCATTGTCTTGAATTCTGGATTGGGTTTGGACCAGGAAGGAAGGAGGGAAAATTCTGTTTTTCTTTTTACAATTACAGTAATGATAACTAACATAGCAAATTGAGCAAAAACACTAGCCCAAGCCACACCTTCTATCCCCATATTAGGTTGAAAATCTCCCACACCAAACACTAAAACATAATCCAATATGACATTCATAATGGCACCAAAAATACTCGCTTGCATAATCCAAACTGTATTCTGCAACCCTCTAAAAACTCCAAAAACCGTATAAACTATCATGGAAATAGGCAACCCAATAATTCGGATGTTAAAGTATTGTATCGCTTTTTCAAGCAATTCCTTATCACCTGGATCCACTCCGTAAAAATCTAAAAATATATTGGGAGAGAACAAAAAAGACACACCACCAACCACAACTCCCAGCATAGCACCAAAAAATATAGTTTGGGGAACGAGCGACCTGATTTCCGACACCTTTTCTGCACCGACATATTTTGAAACAATGGAAGAAATAGAAGTTCGGATTTGTGACAGACACCACAACAACAGAGTATAAAAAGCAGCTCCGAGTCCCACAGCAGCCTGAGAAACCTCAGAATTATCGCCCAAATTTCCAATAACAGCAGTGTCTACTAATCCAATTATTGGCTCAGCTATTCCAGCGAAAATTGCCGGTATTGCAAGCACTCTAATCTCTTTAAAACTTATTTTTGATGAATTCACAATGCAAAGATACTCTTTAATGAATTGAAGTCAATGAAGTGGAGGTATTTTAGCTCAATTGCCCAGAATTGGATTAATAGAAGACTTTTTATTTCCAAGTAATCACCATTTTTGTTATTTTCGACAAACAAAAATTAATTGAGTTTATGCATGTTGCAATTTCAGGAAATATTGGGTCAGGGAAAACCACTCTTACCGACTTATTGGCAAAACACTATAAATGGGACACTCATTTTGAAGATGTAGAAAACAATCCCTATTTAAATGATTTTTACGAAGATATGCAGCGTTGGTCTTTCAACCTTCAAATCTTTTACCTGAATAGTAGATTTACTCAAATTCAGGAAATAAAAAGTAGTGAAAGAACGGTAATTCAAGACAGGACTATTTACGAAGATGCATTTATTTTCGCCCCCAACTTGCATAAAATGGGATTGATGTCAACCAAAGACTTCGAGAATTATTTCTCACTATTCTCATTGATGGAGAATTTTATTTCAGCACCAGATTTATTAATACATTTAAGAGCAAGTGTCCCTACCCTGGTCAATCAAATCTCACAAAGGGGAAGAGAGTATGAAGAAAGCATAAGAATTGACTACCTAAAAAGACTGAACGAACGTTATGAATCCTGGATAAGCAGCTATAACAAAGGAAAAGTAATTATTGTAGATGTTGACAACAACAACTTTAAAGAAAATCCTGAAGATTTAGGGAAAATAATTACTGATATTGATGCAGAAATAAACGGCTTGTTTTAATAAAGCCTTACTTAATAGGAGTTTAACAAAAGCTACAATTTCATTTCAGGAATATCACCTTCAATAACTAAGGCTCCTTCGGTTGCGTTTTTAATTTCATCTACAGAAACTCCTGGAGCTCTTTCCAATAATTTAAAACCTCCTTTTACTATTTCCAAAACCGCAAGGTTCGTCACAATCTTTTTTACGCATCCGACTCCAGTAAGTGGCAACGAGCACGATTTTAGCAGTTTAGATTCACCTGCTCTGTTGGTGTGCATCATGGCTACAATGATATTATCGGCAGAAGCAACTAAATCCATTGCACCTCCCATACCTTTCACCATTTTACCAGGAATTTTCCAATTTGCGATATCTCCTGTTTCAGAAACCTCCATGGCACCCAGAACTGTAAGTTGAACATGCTGACCTCTAATCATAGCAAAACTTGTTGCCGAATCAAAATAAACCGCTCCCGGCAATGCAGTAATTGTTTGCTTACCTGCGTTTATTAAATCTGCATCTTCATCACCATCAATAGGAAATGGACCCATTCCTAAAATCCCATTTTCAGATTGAAACTCAACCTCTATTCCATCGGGGATATAATTGGCAACTAAAGTTGGTATACCAATCCCTAGATTCACATACCACCCATTCTGTAATTCTTGAGCTATTCTTTGAGCTATTTGTTTTTTATCTAACATATATTTAATTTGAAAATTTATTTATGTGATAATTTGAAAATTAATTCCCTTTGGATGATGCAATAATTTTTGAAATCACCTTAATAATAGGCTTTAATTTAATTAGTAATTCTTTAGTTGATGGATAATGATCTGATTCCTCACATAATAACAACCAGTACTCCAACTCGTCTGCTTCTTTAGCAGCAATTTTAAATTTATGTATAAAGTCTTTTTTACTTTCTGCATTTTGCGCCTCCCTGATATTTGCGCCAACAGAAGTGCCAGATCTAAAAATTTGACTCGCCATTTCAAACTTTTTTAGTTTATTTAAGTTTTCGGAAAAATCGATTATGGCCAATGAAAAATCAAAAGTAAGTTCTATGATTATATTTTTTTTATCATTTCTCATCACTCTCTAATTTTCAAATCTTCAAATCTTCAAATTACTTGGAACGAACGGTTCTTTGTTCAATTCTTTTTTCATACCCTTTTCCTTGGAAAATCCGCTGCACAAAAATTCCTGGAGTATGAATTTCGTTTGGATCCAACTTACCTGGCTGAACCAACTCCTCTACCTCAGCAATTGTAATTTTTCCAGCCATGGCCATCATAGGATTAAAGTTTCTGGCTGTTCCTTTGAATACTAGGTTACCAGCAGTATCACCTTTCCAAGCTTTTACAATAGCAAAATCAGCCGTCAATGCCGATTCCAAAATATGTGGCTTACCATCAAATTCTCTCACTTCTTTCCCTTCAGCTACTTCTGTTCCATACCCTGCTGGTGTAAAAAAAGCAGGGATTCCTGCGCCACCTGCCCTGCATCTTTCTGCAAGAGAACCTTGAGGAATTAAATCTACCTCTAGCTCTCCACTTAACATTTGTCTTTCAAATTCATCATTTTCACCAACGTAGGAGGAAATCATTTTCTTGATTTGCTTCTTTTGAAGCAATAATCCTAATCCAAAATCATCTACTCCAGCATTATTGGAAATACAAGTTAATCCTGTTACGTTCTTTTTGACTAACTCAGTAATTGAGTTTTCCGGGATACCACACAAGCCAAATCCCCCCAACATAAGAGTCATTCCATCTTGTATCCCTTCACAAGCCTTTTCTACGTTTGCTACTGTTTTGTTCATACTATTTATCTTTAAAATAATCCACTGTTTGAAAAATTATTATAATCTACTGATTCATTCACATCTTGTTCAGAACAATTGGTGTAATCATCCTGATAGTTCTCGGGTAATTCAAAGTCACCTGTCGATATCTTAATGGTTGAATCTTTGTATATCTTATTCATGTAATATCCCCATATTGGCAGTCCTGTATTAGCACCTTGCCCCAAATTGGTGTTTACAAACCTAACTCCTCTGTCTTCACCTCCTACCCACACTCCTGAGACTAAATCAGGTGTAAGACCAATGAACCATCCATCGCTGTTACTTTGGGTTGTTCCGGTTTTTCCGGCAATAGGGTATTTAATGTTTCCATATTTTCTCCAAGAGGACCTCAACCTCATAGAGGTTCCACCGTACTTTTCTGTGGCAGGATTGTACACACCGTCTACTACACCCTTCATCATTTTGATCATTGTGGCGGATAAATTTGCATCAAATACTTGATCTGTTTCTGGCTGAGCTTCAAATATCACAGCCCCATTTTTATCTTCAATTCTGGTAATAATCATAGGTTTAATGTAAACGCCATTATTAGCAAAAGTACTCATTGCACCCACCATCTCATATACCGATAAGTCTACTGCTCCTAACGCAATGGAAGGATATTCCTTTATTTGATTCCCATCTAGCCCCATTTTAATGGCATTCTCTCTTACCTTCTTTGGCCCAATTTTGCGCATCACAGCTGCGGTAATACTATTCATTGAAGAAGCTAACCCAAACTTCACCTGGTAAGGCAACCCATTAAAACTTTCACCTGCGTTTTTTGGACACCACTGCTCATTGTCGTTGTCGGGAATCGGGCAACAATGCTCAATATTCAATATTTCTTCACAAGGTGATGACACTCCAGCATCGATAGCAGAAGCATAAACGATTGGCTTGAAGGTAGAACCTACTTGTCTTTTACCCGTACGGACCATATCGTACTGGAAATATTTGAAATTAGGTCCTCCAACCCATGCTTTCACAAAACCAGTTTTAGGATCCATTGACATCATACCTGCTCTTAAAAAACTCTTGAGGTATTTAATCTTGTCCATAGGAGAGATTACGGTATCCTTTTCATATCCATCGGCAGTCCAGTCGAACACCTGAGTTTCCACTGGTGTATTAAAAATCGTGTCTATTTCTGCTTTGGTGTAGCTCGGATTTACATGGTTTGAATTGTAATTACAAATGTACTTTCCTTTTTTCTTTGTTGTTCCTGGTCGCTCACATTGGGCGCAAGCCGCGCCAGTCAGTGTTTTGTACAACATGGTTTGCTTCTTGGCTCTCGTAAGTATTTGATCCGCCTCTTTTTCATCAATAGCTCTTACAAAAGGATATCGAGGGTAAGAGTATTTTCTTTTCATCGCTTTATGGAGGTCATTCTGTAGTTCTTTCCCCAAATGTTCCATCACCGCATATTCGGCATATTTCTGCATCCTCGAGTCAATGGTTGTATATATTTTTAATCCGTCTTTTCTTATGTTGTAAGGCTTGCCTGTTTCTTTATTCAGGTATTTAAAGTCTCCATTGTCCTTTTTTTCCTTCATCATTCGATTTAGGTCTGCCCTCAATCTCTCTCTGAAATAAGGAGCAATTCCTTCCTTATGATCTACGGAAGTAAGGTTCAATCCAAGTGGTAATACTCTGATAGAATCGTATTGTTCTCTATTCAATATATCATTGTTCAGCATTTGTTTCAGCACTACTTCTCTTCTTTTGAGAGCTGCTTCAGGAAATCTCTTTGGGTTGTAACCGTTGGGGTTCTTTACCATTCCCACAAGCATTGCCGCCTCCTGGATATTAAGTTCGCTTGGCGTTTTACTGAAATAAACTTTAGATGCAGAATGAATACCGACTCCTTGATTGAGAAAATCCACCTTATTGAAATACATCGTCATTATTTCTTCTTTGGTGTATCTTCTTTCCAACTTTGCAGCGACAATCCATTCTCCCAATTTCTGTTTTACTCGATTTACAAAACCAGACGCTCTTTGTCCGTATAGGTTCAGTGCCAATTGTTGTGACAAAGTACTACCACCACCATCTTTTCCCATTCCACGAATTGCTCTGGCCAATGCTTCGGCATCGATTCCAGAGTGCTGATAAAAGCGTTCATCTTCGGTTGCAACTAAGGCATTCACTAAATTTTTAGATAACTGGTGATAATCTACGTGGGTTCTATTTTGCAAATAGTATTCACCAATGACTTCACCATCTGCAGTAATGACCTGAGAAGCCAAATTACTTTTAGGATTATCCAACTCTTCAATACTAGGTAAATCGGTAAAATACCTCACGATTAGCAAGGCAAAAGCCAAGGCTAAAAACGGACCTAGAATAAGAATCCAAGCCAATCTTTTTAACCATTTTCTGTTTTTCTTAGGGGCAGTTTTATTTTGGCTCATCTTTTTTCTTGATTTTTAATCCTACATCCTTAATCCCATACAAGTTTTCTTCTCTCATCCCCTGAATAAACTCAAAAGAATAAGTGCCTCGTAAGGGCAATTTTGTTTTTAAGAAATACATGCTGTTTTCTATGACAGTTCCACTGGCCGACTTACCAAGCCATTGCCCATTGGGCTTGGCTAAAATAAATTGAGCTGTATCAGTTTTTGTCCTTCCGTCTGGTGATTGTAACGTCCAAAACACAAAAATATTCCCGTAGCCGTAATCGCTGTTGTTTCTCAAATTGAAGTAAAACTCATACAATTTTGTGGTATCCACAATATCAAAATCAAAAGACTTTACCTCTTTTTCATTCCACAAAGCCTCTTCAACTGACTGAAACTTTTGAAAATAAATATCCTCTCCTTTGCACGAGGCAAATAGAATGGCCATTCCAAACAGAATAAAGAAAACAGAATTATTTTTTATCATTCGATTTTGGTTTCTGGGTATTTTTATTTCTCTTGTTTCTATTCTTGTTGTTGGGCTTTCTTTTTTTCTTTTTCTTCTTGAAGTTATCGTCAAATCGAGTCAAACTATCCTGAGCATCCACAGCGGCATATTTCTCTTCTTCTACCGGTTCAAAATCAACAAATTCTTTCAGACTCACTGGCTTCTTTCCAGCCTTGTTCATTGCAATAATTTCTTTCACTCTGTCCACAGACAAACCTATAAAATCATTGTTTCTATCTTTGGATTCTACGGAAAACCACATGGTTTGAGAGAACACATCGGTTTTCATGTGGCGAGCTTTTCCTCCCTCCGTTTGAAGAGTGGTATTTGGCTTAGGAAATGTTTTCATCAATTCCATGTAGGCGTCTAATTCAAAATTGAGACAACATTTAAGTTTACCGCACTGTCCGGCCAATTTTTGTGGATTAAGTGACAATTGCTGGTACCTTGCGGCAGAGGTATTCACCGACCTAAAATCAGTTAACCAAGTGGAACAACACAATTCTCTTCCACACGAACCTATTCCTCCGAGTTTCCCTGCCTCTTGTCGCATTCCTATCTGCTTCATCTCTATTCTCACCTTAAATTCTGATGAGTATTTTTTAATCAATTCTCTAAAATCTACTCGTTGATCTGCCGTGTAATAAAAAGTCGCCTTGCTCATATCGCCTTGAAACTCAATATCACTGATCTTCATTTTCAATTTCTCCTCAATTGCAATTGTTCTTGCCCTTGGCATGATACGCTTTTCTTCGTCTCGTCCTGCGTGCCATGTTTTGATGTCTTCCTCGGTAGCTTTTCTCAAGATAGAAGGTAAACTCCTTGTCTCGGTAATTTTTTTCTTACTGAGCTGCAGTTTTACCAACTCACCTTTGAGAGATACCACACCAACATCAAATCCACTAGCGGCCTGAACCGCAACAATATCCGTTTGGTATAAACTCAATCCGTCTGAATTTCTAAAATATTCTTTTCTGTCGTTTTTGAATCTAACCTCTACGATATCAAAAGGTTTTTCTCCCGTAGGAATTTGCATGTTTTCTAACCAATCGAAAACAGACATTTTATCACATCCTCCTGTACCGCAAGAACCATTGCTCTTGCAACCTTTAGGCACACCAGATTTATTATTTGAGCATGATGAACATCCCATTATTTTTCTTTATTTATGAAACTAACTTGATACAAATTAGTTGCTTAATTAATATTAGTAACTTTTTAAATTCTAAAGCGGAATTTAGGTAAGTTATGAATATCAAATGTACAGAAAAGTATTCCTTTTTATGGAATTTTAGGCGAGGTATTTTGGTCTTTTTCTTAGAAAAATCTCTTCAAACAGAATCCGAAAAAAAAGAAAGATTTATTTCTTAATCAGCTTGAACAAATCGAATGACAAATCCAAAAACAATATTTTTGCATTCGCATTTCTGTCGATGTGGTAATAGGCTTCGGACATGATTTCATGTAAATGCCCAATATTTCTTTCGTGAATGTAGGGCATGAAATTTTGAATAAATTTCTTTTGATCTTCTGTAGCTTTCACGTTTTGCATCCCCACAAAATTCCCCATCAAACTCTTCTGAAAAACAGACAACACAAACAATAAAAAGGCTTTTTGTTTTTCCTTACCCATTTTGTGCACCGTTGCCACAAATTTTACTGCTCCAGCAACGTCTTTTTTAAAGCATAGCCTCATCCAGGAGACAAACGAATCGAAATAAAAGCTTTTTTCTTCTCCCATTTCTAGCTCGTTAATTGCCAAAGAAAAATCTCCATTTACATAGCTGGCTATTTCAGTAGCTCTTTGATTTTCGGCTCCCAAAATCTCCACTAATCCTTGAGTAATTTGTGAATCACTGAGAGGACTTACTTTTATTAGCTGCGTTCGGGAAAGAATGGTAGGCAAGATGCTTTCAATATTTTCGGCACACAAGAAAATCAATGTTTTTTCTGGCGGTTCTTCAATGAGTTTAAGCAATTTATTTGCCGCAGCCGCATTCATGTTTTCTGCTAACCAAAACAAACTCACTTTATAGCCACCTTCGTAGGATTTCAAACTAATTTTTTCTGCTATTCTCTTGCTTTCATCTACACCTATTAGTCCTTTTTTGTTTTCATTCCCATTTTTGTGATACCAATCTTGCTCGGAAGAATAAGGCGATTTTTGAATCATTTCTCTCCATTCGCTCACAAAATCATCTGAGGTTTTCTTTTTAGATTCCAATTGTACAGGAAAAGAAAAGTGTACATCTGGGTGAGAAAGTTGATTTATTTTGAGGCAAGAAGCGCAGCTCCCACAAGAATCTTGTGGCGTTTTGTTGGTGCAAAAAATATATTGTGTGTAGGCAAGTGCCAAAGCAAAAGAACCGTATCCGAGTTTGCCATGAAACAGCTGTGCGTGACTAATCCTCTCGGTATTTACCGTTTGGATAAGGTTTTGCTTCACTAATTCTTGACCTATGATTCTCTGAAATTGCATTGTTCAAATGTAGCTATTTTCAAGTTTATTTTTGTTTGTTTTTAGCGATAAAATGATTGAATAGCTCTTGCATTGCGTTAGGGATTGGAGCAATTGTTTGAGCTCTCCCCTTTTCTGGGGAAGCGAGTGCGGAAAGCCCGACTCCCCTTTTTCTGGGGAGTAACGCCCAAAAAAATCCGATTATGCCAAAAATCTTCGTTTCTTTGTAAAATAAATGATAAAAAATATGGCACACAAAGCAGGGTTTGTAAATATTGTAGGAAGTCCTAATGTTGGAAAATCTACTTTAATGAATGGATTGGTGGGAGCAAGAATGTCAATCATTACCTCTAAGCACCAAACTACTCGACACAGAATCAGGGGATTGGTAAATGGAAGTGATTTTCAGATTGTATATTCGGATACTCCAGGAGTGTTGGAGCCCAAATACAAACTTCATGAAAAAATGATGAATTTTGTGAGTGAATCGCTTCGTGATGCAGATATTATTTTGTTGGTGACAGATATTTTTGAGGACTCGATGAGCCATACCGAAACGTTGAGGAAAATAACAGACATGGATGTCCCAAAATTTGTGTTGATTAATAAAATTGACCTTGCCAAAGACATGGAAATTGTGGAGAAAAAAGTCTCTCAGTGGGCAGAACTGATGCCTGGCGCTCAAATTTTACCGATTTCGGCTCTTGAAAAAGTGAATACTGATTTTGTGATTCAGAAAATAAAAGAGTTGTTGCCAGAGTCACCCGCTTATTTCCCTAAGGACGAACTGACGGATAAACCCATGCGGTTTTTTATCTCGGAAATCATCAGAGAAAAAATATTTACGACCTACAACAAAGAAGTGCCTTACTCATGTGAAGTAGTAGTGGAAGAATACAAAGAAGATGTACCAACTGAAGGAAAATCGAATAAAAAGATTACCAAAATTAGAGCATTGATAATTGTGAACAGAGAAACTCAAAAGGGCATCATTATTGGGCATCAAGGTAATAAATTGACCAAAGTGGGTACGGAGGCGAGAAAAGACATTGAGGAGTTTATTGGTAAGAAAGTATTCTTGGACTTGTATGTAAAAGTGGATAAGGACTGGAAAGAAAAAGACAACAAACTGAACCAGTTTGGATACGATGGGTAGTGTTCTTTCTAATTACGAGTTTAGTGTAAAATAAACATAAATGAAATTAAATAAAGCCTCGGACTGGAATTCCTTTCTTAGAGAAGAGTCTGAAAAGGAATATTTTGATAAACTCACCCAATTTGTAGAAACAGAATACGAGACAGAGATTTGTTTCCCTCACAAAAAAAATATTTTTAGCGCTTTGGAGCTGTGTTCTTTTTCTGATACCAAAGTGGTGATTTTGGGTCAAGATCCTTATCACGGTGATGGGCAGGCTCAAGGGCTTAGTTTTTCAGTTCCGGATGGGGTGAAATTTCCACCTTCCCTTCGAAACATTTTTAAAGAATTGAGCTCAGACTTAGGCATTCAAGTTCCTTTTCAAGGAAATTTAACTCCCTGGGCACAACAAGGAGTTTTGTTATTGAACGCCACGCTTACTGTGCGTAAATCTACGCCTGGAAGCCACCAAAATAGAGGCTGGGAAATTTTTACAGACAACATCATACAATCAATCTCAGACAAGAAAGAAGAGGTTGTTTTTATTCTTTGGGGGAAATTTGCTGAGCAAAAATCTGACCTCATCGACTCCAAAAAACACCTGATAATTTCTTCGGCTCATCCTTCTCCATTTTCTGCTCACAGAGGTTTCTTTGGATCAAAACCGTTCAGTAAAACAAATGAATATTTGAGAAAAAAAGGAAAAAAGGAAGTTGATTGGAATCTAGATACCCTTTAACAGAATGTGGAATTGTTTTTTTTTGAAAAAAGAAATAACCCACTTCTAATTTTTTACTTTTACAAAAACCCACCACTTGGAATACGCAGTTGTAGACATAGAAACCACGGGAGGAACTCCTATTCACAGTAAAATAACCGAAATTGCGATTATCATTACGGATGGAACTACGATTAAGGATTCATATGAAACATTAATTAACCCCGAGATTCCTATTCCCTACAACATTACCCGACTCACAGGTATTGACAACAGCATGGTGGCGGAGGCTCCTCGTTTTTTTGAAGTAGCGAAAGAGATTTTATCTTTTTTGGAAGGTCGCATCTTTATCGCGCACAATGTAAACTTTGATTACGGCCACATCAAACGAGAATTTAAGGAGTTGGGGTATGATTTTGAGGCCGACAAACTCTGTACGGTGAGAATGTCTAGAAAGGCTTTCCCTGGTTTGCCCTCCTATAGCTTGGGGAAATTGAGCCGTTCATTGGGAGTTACACTAACAAGCCATCACCGAGCAATGGCAGATACTGCCGCTACCACCGAAATCTTTCATTTGATAAAGGAACAGGACAAAAAAGCAGAAATTATCAATGATTTTTCGATGAAAATTGGCGTTGATAAATTACCCGGAAAACCAGGTGTATACTATTTCAAAAATTTTGAGGGTAAAATCATTTACATCGGAAAGAGTATCAACATAAAAAAACGGGTAAAAAGTCACCTGAATAACTACCAAACCAAAAAAGGGATGGCCATTATTGAGAACATTCATTCCGTTGATTTTGAAATTACAGGAAACGAAACTCTGGCCTTGTTGTACGAGAATTTGGCTATAAAAACACACCTTCCCAAACACAATAGAAGACAAACCAAAACCAAGTTTCCTTTTGGCATAGCCATAAACAGGGAAAACGACTACCACTTTTTGGAGTCGATAAAAGTGACTAAAGATCGTAATACTGTGATTGATTTCTCTTCGCGAAGGGAAGCCATGGAGTTTATCAAAAAAACAATTGACACTTATGAATTGTGCCAAAAAATAAACGGACTCGATAACCAAAATAGAGTTGGCTCTTGCTTTAGGTATCAACTTCACGATTGTCATGGGGCTTGTATTGGAGAGGAAAGTGCCGAGGATTACAACTTGAGAATTGAAAAATTTGAGCAAAAGTATGGTTCGCCTGATGAAACCGGAATATTTGTGGCAAAGGGCCGAAAAGCCTCGGAAAAAGGATTTGTATTGCTAGAGAATGGAACCCTAACAGGTTTTGGATTTGTTTCTTCAAAAACTCCACTCAACTTTGGCTCATTGAAACTCATGTCGGAAGTTTTTAATCCCGACAGAGATTACCAAGCTGTGATTAAAACTTTATTCAGAAATGGAAATTTTGAAAAGGTACAAGGATAGGACTAACTCTTTCAAATTGAACTTCGCTGATGCTTTATTTTTTCTAAAATAATTTACTCTACGTAAAATCCTTCGTTACAGCTCCTCGTTGAAATACACCTTGTAAAAGTGCATTTTCTTTTCATCATCATATCCTCTTTCTACATTATCCTTTACGGTATCTATTTCGTCCACATCAATTTTTATCTGAATTCGGGTATCAAGTAAGATTTCAGATTTTATCTTTTTCTTTTCTTTCTTTAGTGTTGCGGGCGAAATAGTAAAACTCTCTTCTAACTCCACCTGATTGGCGAGCTTGTAGTTCTCTTTGTATTCATCAAATTTTTCTTTTACTTCAAAGGGTTCAAGCAGCTCTTCCTCAATGATCTCTTTGGTGATAAACAGGTTGTCATTAAACACTCGAATAGTTTGATTCAGAAAATCTTTTTGAGCATAGGAATCATTTTCCTCTATCAAATTAGAAGAAAAATCCTTGATTAAGTTGATGTAATGTTTGGTTTGATAAGAATCATTCAACACCTCTTCAAGTCCCAAAAAGGATTGTTTCCAATAGGCTGCATCGTAAGAATTATTGTCTACCGAAAACACTCTGAACCCATTATCTTTCTCAGTATTCAAAATCAGGCAACCTTTGTCAATCTTTTGGAGTTTTACACCTTTTTCAATTATAAAATCTACTCCGTCTGTACGATGATTGAAATTGAGGTATTCTAATTTCTTTTCAATTTTAAATATTCCAATCCCAGTAGTAATGATGTCTCCGAATTCCAGATCTTGAAATTCAACCACAAACAATTCTCCCGTTTTTATCTGTTGATGATTAGAGTTTTCGTATAAATGATGGAGAATTGCATTTGAAAACGGCACAAACTCTTGCTTTCCCTCAAAATATTTGGAACATAAATCATACACCGTATTGTACTCTAAACCAATGTGGTGACCAAATTTTTGCAATTCTTGAGAGGCTCTTATCGAGCTCAAAAACAATCCTTTCAGCGCTTTTTCTTCTTCTTCGGTAAGTTGCTGTTCTTGGTGAGTGAGTACATTTATTTCTTCACGCAATTTACTTCCTACCTTTTGCAGGGTAAGTTTTTCGATGAAAGCTCTTTTGGTGTTTAGCATAAATTCAATATTAGGACTGCGAATTTAATTGTCTCAACTCTCAATCCAGACCAAAACTCAGTTTATCTTTCAACAAAGCTATTATTTCTTTTTCTTATCAAAAACACCTGAACTCGCTACTTGACCAAAAAACTCATTCACGGAATCATTGATTGGGCGAAACTCCATATTCAATTCTTTTTTTATTTTGGAGTTATCTGCTTTCCAAGGATACCCAACATTATCTCGCACAAACTGCCTTGGAATTCCTGCTAAAGGGCCTACTAACATCATTAACCATTTTGGCAAAAACTTCTTTGGCAAGGGATATTTGTCGCCATAATTAGGCCTTAGCATGTCGGCTAATTTCATGAAACTCAAATTTTCAGCAGAGCAAATATTTCTTCCGTTTGCTTCTGGCACAAATCCTGCTCGGTAATGAGCCTCGGCAACATCTCGCACATCTACACAGCCAATGTTCATATCGGGAGCACCCATTTTAAAAGAACCATCGCCCATTTGTTTCATGATATTGAAACTCTCCGAAGTTCCTTTCGGGTTAATTCCGGGACCTAAAATAAACGAAGGATTCACTGTAACTAAATCGAATTTGTTCTGAGTTTTTGTCATTTCCCAAGCCTTTTTTTCTGCCAAAGTTTTAGAAAAACTGTAAGGAGATTTCTTGAGCGAGGAAGTTTCGTTCCAAAGGTCTTCGGTCATGGTTTGGTTGGGGTAAGACATTATATCTTTGCTGTCTCCATAAATAGCCGCGCAACTACTGGTAAGCACAACCCTTTTTACAGAATCAGTCTCAATAGCCGAATTCATTACATTTTCTGTTCCCTTTAAGGCTGGGTCAATTAGTTCCTTCTGAGGATTTTTAATATTAAGATTAAAAGGAGAAGCAGAATGAATCACCAATTCACAACCCTCCATTGCCTTTGCATAACTTCCCACATTCATCAAGTCTGCTTTAAAATAAAGGATTGAGCCTTGGGATTTTGCCGCAATTCCATCTAGGTATTTGGTTTTCTCCTTACTTTCTGGGTTTCGGATTGGAGCATGAACTGTATGTCCTTTTTCCAATAGGTTTTTTGCTATTTGTCCTCCCAGGTATCCAGTTGCTCCTGTTAGCATTACCGGCTTAGATTCGTCTATGTGTTTCATTACTTCATATTTAGTTCTAAGCTACAAAAAACAAATTACCCACCTTTAGATATTGAGTAAAAACAATTTTCAAATGATTGATAAATTGTCGTGATTCGCTCTCGCACAATCGGGATAAGTTCGCTTACGCAATTCGAAGATTTTGAGTCTCACTTACTTTCCAATACAAAATTTACTAAAAATATTCCCCAGTAACTCATCGGTCGATATCTCACCTGTTATCTCACCAAGGAAATGCAGTGCCTGGCGAATGTCAATCGCTACCAAATCTCCAGGAATTCCCATTTCGAGGGCATCCGTCACTTGACCTATTGCTTCATTGGCTTTGGTAAGTGCTTCGTAGTGTCTCACGTTGGTTACCACCACTTGTTGTTCTTGCGATTGTTTCGAATTGGTTATTTCTATAATTTTATGAGTCAATTCTTCTAAATTTTCTCCTTCAGAAGCAGAAATTTGAATGCAATCGATTACATCCAATTTCGATTTATCATTTAACAAATCAATTTTATTAGCCACCCAAATCACATCAATAGTATCATCTATAAGTTGAGATTTCAATAACTCAAATTCTCGTTTTACCTTTTCTAATTCATCGGTAGAATCAAACAAATACAAAATAATAGCCGATTTACCAGCCTTCTCAATAGCTCGCTGAATTCCAATTTTTTCAATTTCATTTTCCGTATCTCGGATCCCTGCCGTATCAATAAATCGATATTTTATTCCCTCAATCACTATTTCATCTTCTACAATATCCCGAGTAGTTCCTGCAATGTTCGATACTATTGCCTTCTCTTCCTTAAGAAAACGGTTCAACAGGGTTGATTTTCCTGAATTTGGTGCACCAATAATAGAAATAGGGACTCCATTTTTAATAGCATTACCGAAGGAAAACGAGTCGATTAGACTCATTAGCTTTTCCGAAATTCTTATTAAGAGCTCATTCAGTTGGGTTCTATCTGCGAACTCAACATCCTCCTCACTAAAATCCAATTCCAATTCGATAAGTGAGGCAAAATTTACCAGTTCCTCTCGCAATCCATTTATTTCATCCGAAAACCCACCTCTCATTTGTTGCATCGCTAACTTATGAGATGATTCGGTCGTAGACGAAATCAAATCGGATATGGCTTCGGCTTGTGACAAATCAAATTTACCGTTAGCAAATGCTCTCATCGAAAATTCCCCAGCCTTGGCCAATCTGCACCCCTTGGACAGTAATAATTTCAAGATTTCTTGTTGGATAAACACCGAACCGTGGCAAGCAATTTCTACCACATTTTCTCCAGTAAAAGAGGCAGGATTCTTAAAAACGGTAACGACTACTTCATCTACAATTTCTTTTCCTTTTTTCAACACTCCAAAATGAGCGGTATGACTGGCTTGGACACCTATCTCTTTCGAAAAAACACTCGAAACAACATCAAAAGCATTTTGCCCAGAAACTCTTATCATGGCTATGGCACCCATTCCATTAGCTGTAGAAAGTGCACAAATTGTATCGGTAGAATCTAAAATCATAGTACAAAATTAAGGTTAATTTTGTTAAAAGACCTACGACTATTTGACTTATGACCTACGACTTATGCTTTATAGTTAAAAGAGGAATATTTATAAACTTTAAATCTTGTAAAAGATAGTTTAAACTACTACTTTTGAATATTCATAAAAAATCAATCAAATCCAATGAGTATACTAGTAAATAAAGATTCTAAAATAATTGTTCAAGGTTTTACAGGAAATGAAGGTACTTTCCATGCCGGACAAATGATTGAGTACGGTACAAATGTTGTTGGAGGTGTTACTCCAGGAAAAGGTGGACAAAAGCACCTTGACAAACCTGTATTCAATACGGTAGCAGATGCTGTGAAAGAAACCGGAGCTAACGTTTCTATTATTTTTGTACCACCAGCTTTTGCTGCTGACGCAATCATGGAAGCTGCTGACTCTGGAATCGGAGTAATCGTTTGTATTACCGAAGGAATTCCAACAAATGACATGGTAAAAGTAAAAGCTTACCTCTCAGATAAAGACTCTAGATTGATTGGACCAAACTGCCCAGGAATTATAACTGCTGATGAAGCTAAAATAGGAATTATGCCTGGATTTGTTTTCAAAAGAGGACGAGTTGGTATTGTTTCAAAATCAGGAACTTTGACCTATGAGGCTGCAGACCAAGTTGTAAAAGCTGGATTAGGAGTATCCACTGCCATTGGTATTGGAGGAGATCCTATCATTGGAACAACTACTAAAGAAGCTGTAGAAATGTTTATGAACGACCCAGAGACAGATGCAATCGTAATGATTGGTGAAATTGGAGGAGACATGGAAGCGAACGCAGCAAGATGGGTAAAAGAGAATAATAAAAAACCCGTAATTGGTTTTATTGCAGGTCAAACTGCTCCTAAAGGAAGAAAAATGGGGCATGCCGGAGCAATCGTAGGTGGAGCTGATGATACAGCACAAGCCAAAATGAAGATAATGGCAGAATGTGGAATTAGCGTTGCTAGTTCTCCTGCAGAAATAGGAAAGAAAGTTGCTGAGGCTTTGAAAAAATAAGACTCAACTGAATCATTAAAAAAGCCTTGTTACTAAATTAGTAACAAGGCTTTTTTTTACACTCAATATTTGTCGGGATGAGAGGATTCGAACCTCCGATCTCTGGTCCCCCAGACCAGCACTTTAACCGGACTAAGCTACATCCCGAGTGTTATTTATTAAGAGACAATGGTACTAAGGGTTTCTTCCATCTCCTCCTGAGTGAGAGAAAGTTTCGGACGAGAAAAATTAATATCCTCAACAGTATTCAAAGGAACTAAATGAATATGAGCGTGAGGCACTTCTAATCCAATTACGGCTACACCCATTCGTTCACAAGAAATTGCCTTTTCAACTTTAAGTGCAACCTCCTTGGCAAAAACCATCATGTCTGCCAACATGCCGTCTTCCAAATCAAATAGATAATCAGTTTCCACTTTAGGAATAACTAAAGTATGACCCTTTGCCAATGGATTGATGTCCAAGAATGCCAAAAACCGGGCATTCTCTGCAATCTTATAACAAGGAATTTCTCCTTCTATTATTTTGGTGAAAATAGTTGCCATTATCTGTTGATTTCGATAATCTCAAATTGAATAATTCCTCCTGGTGTTTGTACATCTGCAATATCTCCAACACTGTGTCCCAGCAAACCTTTACCAATAGGTGAATCAACAGAAATCTTTTTTTCTTTTAAATTAGCCTCATTCTCTGCAACCAAAGTATAGGTTACCTCCATTCCATTTTTTAAATTCTTAATTTTCACCTTGGACAAAATTAAGACTTTGGAAGTATCCATCTCTGAATCATCCAATACTCTTGCAGTAGAGATTAAAGTTTTGAGTTGAGAAATTTTCATTTCTAAAAGCCCCTGAGCTTCTTTAGCCGCATCGTACTCGGCATTCTCTGATAAATCTCCTTTATCTCTCGCCTCCGCAATTTGCTGTGATACTCTTGGTCTTTCAAAAGTCTCTAACTGATGTAATTCATCCTTCAATGCTTTTAATCCTTCTTCCGTGTAATAAGTAATATCAGACATATTCTTTTCTTTTTAAGGCGTTTATATAACGCAAAAAAAGAGAATCTTACGACTCTCTTTTTGATTTTGTATCTATACAAAGATACAAAATATTATTTACATGTTCAGAAAAACTGATTTACATCTAGTTTTCATCGTTATTTCCAAGCTTCAAAGTAACTCCCACAGAATGAATACCCCCTAACACAGGCGCAGTTCTATATGAGTAGTCAATTCCCAAACTCGATTCGCTTTTTCCAAATGGAAAATCCAATGACACTCCGGCAGTAGGACCTGAAAGGGCAGACAACGTTTCTTCATCGGAAAATATTCCTTCTTCGTAAGCCAGTCCCGCTCTTAAGATAACCACTATTTTTTTTGCGTTTAAAGAATACTCACCTCCCACTCTAAACTGATCTCTCTGAAAAGAATTAGATGTAAACGTTCCTGCCAATGTCAGTTTATTATTTTCGTTAATTAAGAAATCATATGCTGCCGCGATATTAATTAAAGAAGGTAATTCAAAATTAGCTGTACGTTGTTCAGTTGTTGTAGCAATCTCAGTAAATGGATTCATTGTTTCAATAGCAAACCCATCTCCTCTGAATCTCAATGGAGGTCCGACATTTTTAAGTGCCAAACCTATTTTAATTTGATCATTTTCCCCAGTCACATACCTTACACCCGCATCAAAGGCAACACCAGATGAACGAGCGTTAGAGTTTCCTTCGTTCAATATCTTGATGTTTATTCCCCCAGTAATAGAAGCTGAAAATTCCTTAGCATAGGCTAAGTTCATTAAAAAACTAGTAGGAGAAAAGGTACCTAAACCACCTTCCGGCAATTCTGTAGTAGTTACAGGAATGTCTCCATAGTTTGTTGTCATCACAGTAACTCCCAATACACTTGACTCACCCACACGCTGGGCTAATCCAAATGAATTGATATTAATGTCAGTAGATTGCATCCAGGTCGTGTTGCTAAAGCTAATTTGTGTCTTACCAGCCAAAGCAAGTCCGGCAACATTCAATTGGATTGCCTCTAATCCTTTTACATGAGCACCTGATGCGCCTGCCCAACCCGAAGTTCTACCCCATGGATTGATAAGCAACTGAGTTGCTCCCGCTGCTCCTATCCTGTCTTCATTACCGGCAAAGGTATTCACAGAGAAAAGAGCCGCTATTGATAGTATTGTTAATTTAAGTTTCATAAAAGTATGTTTCTTTAAATAATTTAATTAAACGAATTCAACGTTAAAAGTTTGTCAAATCTGGTGGTCTTAAAGCACCAAACCACTTAATTACTTTCTCACCTACTTCCGGCACATCTACATGAATAATGTAAACACCACCAGCAATAGGCACTCCGTTAATATTCTTCAAATCCCAATCAATGGATGTCAAAGGATCATCTTTTGTTAATGTTCTTATCAAAGATCCTCCCACGTTATAAATCCTAACGGTACATTTATCAGGCAGATTAGTGATTTTAATTCGAGAATCCAATCTACTCGACTCATAATTAGAATAAGCATAATAGGGGTTAGGAACGACATTAATCATATCCAAAGCAGATTCTGCCGTATCTAACACTCCTCTTCCAGTTGCTACCGAGTTGGTATTAAACTTGTATAAGTTAAACCACTCGTTTCTACTTGCAGCCTCATTATTGTTAGTTAACGAAGCTACGAAATTCACAACATTTCCTCCTGTTGCATACCTTTCGTAATCAGTTTCTACCCTTACTTTTAGGACTGCGTCAGTTTCCAAGAATGTTCTTCCAGGACTTGTCATAGGCATTCCTACCCACATACAAGACCTCCACAAAGATCCTCGCTTCGCTGCATCATTGATTTTATCCCATACTCTCTGTCCGTTGTCATATTGGGCAATCGCATCAGCATCATTTGCCATAATCACAGGTTCTGTAACAATGTTCTGGTTTCTAAATATGTACAGATAGTGCTTTCCTCCAGCAACCCAACTACCAAGACCCTCCGTGAATGTTGAAGTAGGATTGAACATCATATCTCTTCCATTATCACCTGCCAACCAAGAATCTTCTCCGTAAGCAAGGTTCAATCTTTCACCTGTCTCTAGGTCTATAACATAGCCAGGGAACCAACCCATTCCTGTGGAACTTACTAAGTCTCCCTCTCCACTATTGTAGCCTGGGTCACCAGCTTGTCTTCCTTCTTTATCGATAGAAGCCGCAGCTCTTGGTCTTAATTTATTCGCACCACCTTCTGCTCGTGTGGTATTTTCTTGAGTCTCCAAAACTACACAGCGAGTCCATAAGCTTTTGTCTCTTGTGTAAACAACATCAATACTGTGTAACTCTAACATACTGTTGTAGGATCTTAAAGCACCAGTTGCCTCTCCTACACCTCCTAATGGTGAGTTGGGAACTGCTTGTGATCCCATTAATCTAAATGGGGCAAATGTTCCATTGGCAATTCCTTCAAATTGTTGCTGATCATCTAATCCTTGGTAATCGTTGTAATCACCGTCAGGTGTTGCAGGATCACTAATTTGTGTTCCACTTCGTATCCAGTTGAACTCAGAGTTCCCGTCTTGATCCGGCATTCCAGTTAACCATGCCTTTGACGGGTCGCTATATTCCAAACTCCAAGATATCAGGTTTGTTGTTCTATCAGATGCTCCTCCAACGGTAGCTGGATCAGTCTTTACCAAAACCGACTCATGCACATATTGCTCAACATTAATTGAAAATCCTAAATCTGGAAACAATTGTTCGTACCCCAAAGCAATACTTTCGTCAGAAGTATAAACGTTTCCTGTTGATAGACTTGTTAATTCCCAAGTGGCAGAATCCAATGTATTATCTGCATCTTTGATAAATCTCAATTCATATTCATCTGCAATCAAATTCAATGGATCAATTACTTTGATGTCAACAGGTCCTTTACCTGCCACATAAGTAACCTCGTCTGCTCTATTATTTCTTGCTATTTCATTTCTAGATTCAATGGTCAAATCTAACTCTCTACCCCCGTTACCCATTCCTTCTAATCTAGTGATTTCTACACCATCTCCGTAATTGGCATTCTGTACTGTTCCACCGGCCTCTGGTGTAGGGTTATGAGGAATACCTGGGTAGGCAGCTATTTCTCCTCCGTCAAATCCTTTTCTTGAGGCAATATAAGGCTTTTGTTGACCGTCCAAAGCTAGTGCACTAGATGGATCGTATTTCTTGAATTCATTGTAACCATAGGCAATAATCAAGAAATAATAAGTTTTGTGATTCACTAAACGTGTGTTCCCTTTAGCAAATAAATCTTCTGTTACTCTAAAAGAATGTTTGATTCCTTCATCGGCACCATTTGCCATCAATTCTGGAACTCCAACTCCCATCACAGGATCTACCGAATAATTAATTAATTTAGTAATTCCATTTTTAATGTCGAATTGAGCAACTAATCTCGATTTATCGATGTCATAAATATCCGAAGCTGAAACTGAATTGTCCTTCAATTGGAATACTTGGTAACCCTCGAAAGTATAGTAATTGTTTTTTCCATTGACACCTTTCAAGCTATCAACCAATAAACTGGTATCAATAGTTGGATCTAATTTTGCATAATTTTCTATATCACTTCCGTTCGCCTTTGGATCAATCGTTAAAATCAATTCGTTTTCTAGCTCTTGTATAGATAATCTAGGTGCATCTGGACCTTCCAAAATCTCGAAACAATTGTCGAATAAACTTTGTGCCTTATCATCTGCCTGAGTCAATTTAGCAATGGCAGATAAGTTTCCACTTGTTCCTCTACCGTAAACCAAACCCACAGTAATATTGTTTAGTGCGCCTGGCTCTAATACGAAAGGACCTGCAGATTGTAAGAACCTTCTATCACCGGCTGCATTTCCTACAGAAGACTCAGACCATGGCAAGGAGGCTACTGCTGTGTTACCACCAGTCCCCCATCCTTCTGGATCTGTATTTCTTCCTGTTGCAGGGTCACTTGGGAACATGAAATCACAGTCAACCCCTGACGTTGAGGTACCAATTGGTGCAGGATAAGCATTCCCACCATATTGAAACTTAACACCATCTTTCCATAAACCTCTTAAGTAATTGTAATGCTCAATTTGGTTATCTGGATCACTTTGATTCCCTCCTGCAGAGTTGTTGTAGTAAACAAAACGTCTCATTCCAAATCTCTCATTATCCACAATTGAATCTCCATATCCAATTCCATTACCTGGGACAGCCTCTGTCAAGAAGTTAGGTGAACCATTCACAAAATATGGATTAGCTAAACCATCATTATCCTGATAAGGTCCTTCAAAAAAGTCAACACCAATTGCTGGAGGGTTACTCCCATATGGAATAGCACCACCCGAACAGTTATCATCTGTTGCGTCTGCGTTATAGGCATAACCAAGACCTCTTCCTACATCACATCCTACGTAGTCATCTTGAGCACAACCTAAATCTGTATCTACATTTTGACCAAAATAGGTGTCAAATAATGTTTGTGTTGATCTGTTTATCAATTCATAGTTGTAGAAAGTCATGTCGTTAATCTCATCGTTAGTTGCAAATGAAAAAGCTTGACCTCTTATTTCCATACCAATCGGTTCACCTCCCGATTCAGTATGAATATTTCCTCTATCATTAAAAATCCACCAAATGGTAAAATCTCCATACAAAGTGACTTGACGACTGGTTCTACAATCCACTTCACCATCCAAGTCATACCATGGGTAGTCGCCATTGGCTACGTCATATGTTCCATCACCATCGTTGTCATAAAACGGAGCAATGTAATAATCTTGAAATTTAGAAACATCACCGTGAGCAGGCCAATCCGTTATACTGGAAGGAATAGCATATCCTGGAAAATCAACTGCAGCATCACAAGATGGATCTTGTGAACACTGATACCAAGCTCTAAACTGCTCTACTTCCTGGCGCGTTACAATGAAGAACTTATCCCATTCTGCACATACGTCAGCCGTAATGTCTGCTGGACCAAAGTCTCTTTTATCCACTCCGTTCCCAGAACCTGGAACCGTTGTTAACGGTCCTGGCCAGTAATCGTTTCCATCTGAACGGAAACGAATTGCCGCTAATTTCAATTGATTGGTAGCATCTACTCCTCCCATCCAAAGACCTCCAGCAAATATTGGAGATGTACCAGCGTCTTTAGGGATGAGGTAAGAAGCTCTTCCTAACGAACGATTATACCATAAAAGCCCACTGTTCTCAATGTATGCACTTGCGTTGTTAAACGCCAAAGTTCTATTCTGACTAGCTGGAGCACAAGCTGCCGCTCTGCTAGATATTGTGCTACTATTTGTTCTAGAGGAAGTTCCTACCCATTCCCTTGCCGTTACCGACATAGAAAGCGTAAGTCCAACACCTAATAGAAAAAGATTATATCTATTACTTTTTTTCATGGTAGTTATTTTTAAAAGTCAAGTTTTACACCTAATCTAATTGTTCTTGGTAAAGAATAATTGAAAGGATTGTTCATTCTTAATGCATAGTATTCTCTGAAAGAAGCCTCGTCAATTTGTGCTGCTATGATTGACTGAAATTGCGCATCTGCCAAATATCCATCATCATTTGCATTTCCTGTTGCTCTGTATACTCCCAATATGTTTTGTGCATTCAATAAGTTGTTGAATAATAAATAAACATTAAGGGCTGCAGTTTTTTGTTTCTTTGATCCCATCTTAAGCATAAAGTTCTTGTCCAATTGTAAAGCAACTCTAAACTGGCTTGGGTTTCTTGAACCATTTGGCGTTCCAGATAAAACTGGAGCAAGTTCTCCAGTCAATGGCACTGCCGATTTAGCAGCAGAGTATGGAGTTCCTGAAGCAAAGTTTGCCGTAAAGTTAACTCCTGTATTCTGCAATATCTTTTTTCCAGCGATAACAGGACCATTGTAGTCCTTACCTTCTCCGTATCTAAAATCAACGGTAGCGTTTACGGCATGTCTTTGGTCGTAGCTGTATGGGAAAATTGCTCTTAAATTAGGCTGTCCAGAATTAATTAAAGCTAAGGACGACCCTGCAGAAGAACCAGTACCTTCTGCGAATTGAAGAGTGTAGGATACTTTCATCCATAAGTTCTTTGATTTTCTCTTATCGTAAGTTAATGTTACACCTTTAACCGTTCCAAAATCTAAGTTACCAAAGGACCTGTATGTTTTTGGGTAAGCACCAGCTACATTGATTACTGTAATTTCATCTCTTTGCTCACGATAGAATCCGGCAATTTTAAGCGATGATGATCTACTTAACACTTGCTGAAATCCTACTTCATAATCAATTGTTCTAGTTGGTCTTAAATCTGGGTTATTGATGGTATTAGCCGAAATATTTTCTATGTAAAGATAATCAAGAGGATTACTTCTTATTCCTGTAGTTGGTCTCTGAGACAAGATATCATAGTGTGCAAAGAACAAAGCGTCTTCAGAAATTGGGAATGAAAATGAAATCCTTGGCATGACAATGATAGAAGGTTGATAATCTTCAAAGGCATTGGAGTTAACTTGATCCGTTGGGGACACACCGTCAGCCAAATAAGGTGCAATTCCATTCGGTGACTCTATAGTCCTCGGGTCTGTAATTTCAATTCCATCTGCATTATACCATGTGTTTCCGCTTCTGTATCCATTAATGGCTGTTGGCGCATTTATATCGTTTACATACACCACAAAGTCATCTCCCATGTTTGATGGGTGAGGCCCTAGATCTGCAACTTCTGCAACTGTTTTAGCTGGTCTTAACAAATACTTATCTTTCAAGACTGGTTGGTTCGCGTCAAATCTATCAACTCTAAGACCTACGTTGAAAATAATGTCGTTGAAAGCGAACTTATCCATAATAAATCCTGCAAAATAAATAGGTTCGAAAGCTGCAACAGGTCTTGTGAAGTTTCCAAATTCATCTTTTTGAGTAAAGAAATCATCTAAACTAGGGTTTGAAGAAAGTCTTTTCCCTGTATGATCATATCCATAATAATTTACAAAACTTTGATCAAAACCACCATTCGTCAACTCATCCGCACTAAAGAAGTCAACATTAAATTGAGATGGGTCTAAAGCGTCTACCACAATAAAATCAGATCCATTTGGATCCAATCCTAATGAGTTTCTTAAGTTGTAATCGAAAAATGACTGTGCATCTGAACTTATTAAACGGTCGTAAGTTCTGTACAAGAAAGTACCTCTGTATTCATCCGTATAATTTTCAAGATCCAACTCATTAATGTGGCTATTCGCCAACAGCCTCATTCTTGTCCACAATCCGTTTGGTGCAATACTGTAAGATCTATCGGATCGTTGCTCGTATTCGAATCCAACTGTGATTGCATGATCTCCCACATTGGCAGAACCTGAAGCCGTAACTCTGAACTGACTAAAATCGGAATATCCATAAGCACTTGGTTGCGCCCCTAGGTTGGTAAATAGTCCGTAAACAGATCTTGGCCCGTCTCCATTTCTAAGTGCCTGACCTTGTAAAACTTGGTCAATTGCAGTTACTCCTCCCGCATTGAAATTATAAAAAGATTGAGTAACAGCAGCTAAATCAGAATTAATTTCTGAGGCAGTAAAATCTGCACTTGTTTCTTGGAATCCGTTATGGATATAGGTATTTGAAGCTGCATCATATTCGTAACTATTTTCAAATTGTCTGTCAAATTTCCCTACATATCCGTAATCAAACAAGTTATCACCATGCCTCGTATTTGTTGTTTTACTTGAGTTTCTCGAATAATCTACCATCAAAGTATAATAGGCATTCTTTATTTTTGACTGTTGTTCTGAATCTCTATCTAGGTTGTTTTGGAACCTCTGAGTCATTTTACCGTAAACCCTCCAAGTATTGTTGGTGGTATTTGAAAGGTTATCTGAATTCAGCAATGAACTAGCAAAGCTGTATCCATTTCCGTTTGCCCAATCCAATGTCCCTCCAAAAGATACATTAACATTGGTACCTGTATTAACATCAATCTTAGTTGAAATGGAAGCTCTTCTTTGGGCTACATTTTGTCTGAAGTCAATTGTTTCAAAATCGTCCATCGACAAAAATTCAGTTTTATAATTAATTCCACTTCCAGCATTTCGCACCACTGGATTTGCTAATATATCTTCACGCACATCTTCTTTCAATTGATATTGATCAATTGCAAATGGTCTTGTATCTACTATATGACTTAAGTTACCAGATAAGAAAAACCCTAGAATTGGTTTGGTCTTTTTTCCAGTACTGTCCTTTTTCATCCACAAAGGCCCTGCAATACTTCCCTCCAAAAGGTTGTACCCGTAATTATCTAAACCATAAGTGTTGTCTCCAAACTTATAGCCCGATGTCACATACTCTACACCTCCAAAATAAAAACTAGAAGGACCTCTTGTAGTAATGGAAATAATTCCTCCGGTCGCATCTCCGTAACTTGCTGGTAAACCACCAGTAATTACTGATACTTCTTGAATAGCAGATTTAGGCAGGTTAGAAGAACCTCTTACCTTAATTCCGTCTATGTAGTAATAGGTAGCTGCAGATCTTGCTCCTCTCACGCTCGAAATAGATCCATTTCCATCTGTCTGCACCCCTCCAACTTGCGCTGCAATGGAACCCGCAGAACGACCTGGCATCTTTGCAATCTCATCTTTTGTCATTGTACCCCCAGAAGCTCCACCATCTTTATCAATAAGTGGCACCTCGTAATCAACAACTGTAAATTCATCTAGAGTCACATCACCCGACTCCAAAGGAACGTCTTGAAATGTAATTTTATCTCCTTTAATAAGAAGGTCATTCACTTGAAACTTTTTATATCCAACAAAACTAACTTTTAAGGTATACGTACCTGCTTGCAACGAACTGATTGAAAAATTCCCGTCAAGGTCGGATGCCGCTCCAGCTTTTTGGGTACCGTTTTGCAACACCACCAAATTTACGAAAGGCAAAGTCTCACCTGTTGACTTATCCGTTATCTTTCCTTTTAGTGTCCCCGTTCCGGCTTGAGAGAACCCAGCGGTAACGACAGCAATCGCAATAAATGTTAGAATAATTTTTTTAATCATGTTATTGATGTTTTGTTCTTAAATGTGTCTGAAAAACTTTCTTTTCAAGCTCTATTTCTTCTCGAGATTTTACTCACCGTAAAAGTAATAAGTCGTAAATATAAAATATTTTTAAGTTTTTTTAACATATAATTAAATCAAATGTATTGGTAAATTTTTCAAAAAGGAAGTCTCAACTTCTAAAAAAAAGATAAAAATATACATTTCAATTATTTAGTTTTTGAAGAGCTGAGTTATTAATCGGTTTAATTTCCTTGTTTTGCTGTATCGAATGGCTGTTAAATGTAAAAAACGACTATTTTCTCTTGTTCGATTTTCTTCTGTTTTTCTTCAATCTACGCCTCACTTTTTTATCCTGAATAGACAAATGTTGTTTTTTAGCGTTCTTTTTAGCTTTCTTTAACACTTTCGCCTTTTGTTTTTCCTTTTGTTTTTCAACTTTCTGTCTTTTTTTATAGGAAGACTTGCCCTTATTAGTTAGAGAACAACTTCCGGCAATAATTATGAGGCCAAGAAGAAAAACTAAAAATTTGGTATCTATGCGTTTCATGATCGAAAATAAGAAGGTCCGTTCTATTTGCCAAACAAGAATTTAAAAATAACTTTTGACTAAAAGAACATACTGAGTGAACACAATCATTAGAGCCTCTTATGTTTTTACTGCTATGAATGAAACGAGTGAATTTTTTATTAAACTCTGAAGAATAAACCTTAAATTCGCTACTTAGGCTATTACTTTAACTAATCATACGATAGAAATGAAAATCCTACACATGGTACAAAAATTCAATTTAATGGTACGTCATTTTAAATCTGTCGTTTTCTTCCTTGTATTGTTTGGATTCTCGAGCTCCATCATTTCGCAAGCGAACATCAGTGATTCTTCCATTTTACTTCCCAATTTAAAACTGGGCGCATCTGTTGGTTTCCCGTCCAATGATTTGAAACAGGTTTTTGGAACCTCAGCAGTTATCAACACAAAGTTCGATGTAAAGTTTAAATCTCAGTGGTTTGTCGGGGCTCAGTATAATTTTTTATTTGGTGGTTCTGTCAAAGATTCCGGTATGCTTTCGGAACTGATTACTGATGGCGGTGGTATCATCAATACAAACGGAGAGTTTGGGACTTTTGAAATGTTACAAAGAGGACACCATGTTGGGATTCATGCTGGCCGATTGTTTTCGGTGCTTGCTCCAAATCCAAATTCTGGTTTTATCGCCTCGGTGGGTATAGGAGTGTTTACCTATAAAATCAATTTCAATAACATAAGTGGAGATTTATTGCAGCTTAACGGAGAATACAGCAAAGGCTACGACAGATACACAGCTGGACATTCTTTTACAGAATTTGTCGGCTATCAATTTCTAAGTAACAACAGGCTTGTGAATTTTTATGCGGGATTAGAGTTTACTCAGGCTTACACCAAAATAAGAAGAGGATACCAAGTAGATTTTGAAGTGAACGACCCTCGTTTTGGCGCCAGAATGGATACGATGGTTTCATTTCAATTTGGATGGATTTTGCCCTTGTATAAAAGACCTCCAAAAGAATTCTATTATTAAGGACGGTAATGCTGTAGTATTTTTCTCGAATCATTTTCTTGATTCAATAGCTCTGTAAGAGCTATTTCATTTTCTTTTACGTACTGCATAACCATTTGATAACCTATCCACTTGCCTAGTTCACCTGGCGAATCTTGAGGCAAGCCTGGGGTAAACGCTCCTGGTTTTACATATGCTCCAATCTCTTTCTGATTTTTTGAATACAATAAGTTAAATTCAATAAGATTTTGAAAAATAAAAGGTTCATTTTTTTCACACCACTTCCATTCGGCCTGAGAGTATGAAAATAACTGATTCTCGGGTTTATTAGGAAACATAGCTTTAAGTATCAGCATCATTTTTCCGTGGTAGATAATTGAAGTAAGAAAATCTTCTCTACTGGCGTAAAGTAGAGAGTTTTCATATTCTCCCTGCTTTGAATGATTTACATAAACCCAATTTTTGACTGCTTCAACCACTAAGTTTTCTGGATCCATATCTTGTTTTAGATACTGCGGAAAAAACTCCGGTGGCAACAAAGAAACTACCTCCTCATCTCTACCCAGAAACATATCCAACCCAATCCCCAAGGTATCGTTGAAAGGAAAAGCTTTAGCATTAAAACTAGAGTAAAAAGGAACAATCACTGGCAGTTTGGTTTCGGGAAAATAGTGCTGATAATAAGCAAAAGCCTTTTCTAACTCTTTTTTATAGGGCTCAAAATCAGGAAACACTTCCGACATGCGTTGGTTGATTAATTGAATAATCGAATCGGTAAGAAATTGCTCCAATCTATAGTCAATCATGGGGTCCTGAGCCGAACCAGCATTTATCATTTGACCCAAAAAAGATTCATATAAAAGACCGTACTTGGCTGCCCATTCCTTATTGAGTGTCTTGAGCGAATAAACATCAGCATCGAGCAATTCTCGGTCAAATCTCTGAACGATAAGCTCCTTACTTAGCGGTTCAACATCAATCTCAAACTTAGATTTTGACGTACAGTTGTAAAAAGCAAGTAAAACAAAAAACAAGAAAGCAACTCGCATAGTTAGTAGTAATTGAGGTTAAAAAATGCTTCGTATTCTTTCAGTGCTTTGGACTTAAACAAGACCGAATAATTGACCGGAGTTATGGTGAAATAACTGTATTTAGAAACAAATTGTTGCATCTCCGGATTTACTTTAAATGCAATCATGTAGCTATTCGCTTCTTTTTTATTTGCAAACTGTTTGACCAATACAGTTTGTGAATTGGCATTTAGTCCAATGTTTGAAACCTTAAGTCCTTTTTCATCGAAAGAAGAACTATTAAAATTACTCAATGCAATTTTTAACTTGTTCAAATCTTCAGAAACCGGAAGAACCATACAGAAATAATGAATTGATTGTTCGTCCTTGGTAAATACCACCTCACTTTCTGCTTCCTTATTCAATCTTTCGTTTCTCAATTTTCCGAGAGCTATTTCAGCAATGTCGCCAAGCTTCGTGTTGCCACAATTGTCAACTATTTTTTGAAGCGAAGAATCTAACTCTTTCTTCCTATCTAACTCGGATAGAACTTTTGATTTCAGATACAATAATTGACACTGATATGGGTTTTGCTCTTGAGTAAGCAATGAGTTTATTTTCACTAAACTTGAGGCATAATTTTTTGCTTCTACCCCATTATATGCTTCTTCGTACAACTGCTCAAATTTACCTTTTCCTTCCTGCATTTTACTTGCATAGTCGGGATCTAAGATTATTTTAGCTTCTTTTGATTTTGGATAATTCTCCAGAACGAAATTCTTTACAGCTATCTCATCGTCCTTTTGATTCAGGTTTTGATAGATAACATAGAGCTGATAAAGCGAAGGAGTTATCTTGGGGTTTGGATGAAACCTCTTTTTATTGTCCTTAAAGGATTTGATGGCTTCCTTATTATTCTGGAGGATGTTTGTATAAATCAACCCTGACAAATAGTTAGCATTAAGAATGGAGATGTTTGCAGCCTTCATTTCTTCTTCAGAAACTGGCACTTGTTTCAAAAAGTCGTCTATCTCTTGGTCGCTAACTACCGGTGAATTATTCACATTTACAACCTCAGCAGCCAAAGATTGACTTTTATTCGATCTTCTCCAGTTGTCTTCTAGAGAAACATTTCCCCAGGTTGCCTTAAATGATTTTACTCCACTCGCTTTTGTTTTTTCGTTATAAATCCAAAAACTACCTTTCTCTCCCAATGCCGTTGGTTGCAAAACAGGAGCAATTTGATCACCACCCTGATCGCTATTCTTTAGTCGCTCCTCCTCTATTCTTTTTATTTTTTCTTTGTAAAGAATGTCTTCAATCTTATCTCTTCTTTGTTTTTCCGATAAAGAACCTAAAACCAGCATACTGTCTTTTAGTTCTATCGTATTAATGTAAGACACCAATCTCGTTAGATTTTCATTCCTCTCCTTGATCAGCTCAAAAACAGCACTCTCAGGATTTATCTCTCGCAAAGTACTGTCGTAATATTTTTGTGCAAACACATACTCCTTATCCTCAAAATACACATCGGCAAGTCTTTTAAATGTCTTTGCTTTTTGCTTAGGGTTGGAAGGCGGAGAGGATGCAGATTTCTCTAAATACCTTATCCCTTCATTTTTGTTATACTCTTGAAGCTCAATATCCGCCAAAGCATAATAAATTTGGTCTCCAAACTCTAAGTATTTTTCATCTTTTGCTAGGTCGACAAGTTCTTCTTTCAAATTACCTCTATCTCTATTACTGGCAGAAAGTGCTCGGTTTATTTTTGAATAAAACACCATTTGATAGGAATTACTTTTCTTCATTACGTAGGTGTATTTTTGGTAGGCCAGCGGCAAACTACCCAATTCCTGAAAAAGTTGCGCCTGAATAAAGTTATATCTCACTCTTAACTTTTTACTTTTCTGGTATTGAATCGCGCTATCTAAATACTGAACAGCATCTGTAAATTCATTCCTCCTTAAGTGAAAATCGGCAATAGTCGCAAAATAATCCGCCCTCATTTTTTCTGGAAATTTTACCAAAACTGAACGTTCTTCTTTTGTCTCCTCTCTCTTTTTTGTTCTTTTAATCCTCGACCTTTTATTTACTCTTTTCTTTGTCCTTTTTTTGTACTTTTTTCTCCTCTCCTTGGTCTTCTCCTTCTTTACGTCTTTGATTTCTTTTGCTTCCTTTTCAACTTCTATTTCATTGAGGTAGGTAAGAGCTTTGGTAAAGTCTCCCATTTCAATGTAAGTCTTTGCTAACCATAACTTGGCGTAATACTTAGATTGATCCTTGGGATACATCTTAATGATGTATTCAAATTTCTCAATCGCAGGATCATATTCTCTTTTATAAAAATAACCAATCCCCATTACCAACCAATTCTCATCCATCCAGTTTCCATATTCATCCTTTGCGTCTCGCCCTTTTTTTACATTTGGCATCGCATGCTTGCTGATTACTGTCGATGTTTTATCAATGGCACGGTTCATTTCAGGAAAGAATGCCTTTGACTCTTCTTCATTGGGGTATCTATTTACAGGTATGAGAACGGTAAAGTCTTCGGGGGTATTTCTTTTGTAATCTCTATCTGATACTTTAATGATTTCACGGGCATTGAAATAACCATTGTAGTAGGCCGTAGTGTTGTGATAAAATTTATTCAATCTCTTATCCTTTTCTGTTGAACAGCCAACAACAAGGGCTATCAAGAAAAGCACAAAAAAGTATTTTTTAAATAAAGTCATAAAAGAATAGCCAGATTGAAGATTAAGCTAAGGGGTAAAAGTAAAAATTAATCAATAAACTGAGCCTATAACTAATAATAAATTAAAATATTTTATCTTTAAACCGTTATTATTACTCAGAAAATAAAAACTCATTGAAATGAAGAATTGGTTCAGTAAAATAAAAAAACACCTCAAAGAGAAAAACCGATTCATTGTTCAGGATCCTGTTACATTTCAACAAAAGTTTTCATTAACACTCACCAAACGAAACACCATATTAGTCCTAACCGGTAGCACTCTTTTTTTTGGTTTTATTGTGTTCTTAATTATTTCATTTACTTCGCTGAAAAATTTAGTCCCAGGATACCCCAGCAGAGGAACTGAAGTTTTCCGAATGGACAAGGAGAATCAAAAAAAGCTTGCTGAACTTGGGGATCAAAATAACAATCGAAACCTTTGGATCAAAAACTTACAATCTATCCTTTCGGACAATGATTCTATTTCAATTTCTGATTTAGGTGAAGCGCTTAACAGCGATAGTAGTTTCGAGTTCAAGTCAATTGTATTTCAGCGAACGAAGGAAGACTCTATCCTCAGAAAAAAAGTAAGTAAGGCTGAAACAACTGGAAAACACTCACTTACAAAAACTATTTTGAACGAGGTTCTTTTGTTCGATTGGCCAATAGAGGGAAACATAACAGAAGTAACTTCGAATTCCATCACCTCATTTTCCATTTCATGTAAAAAAGGAGAGAACATATCGAACTCAATGGACGGAAGCGTGATTGGACTAGCCGAAAACAGTGTTATTATTCAACATTCTCATGATTTTGTTAGTCAATTCACTGGTATTTCCAATTTCAAAACTAAATTGGGCGAATTTGTGGAAAGAGGAAGTAGGATTGGCTCCACCTCTGACACCTCTATGACCTACCAACTGTGGTACAAAGGAGAGAGTCTACCATTAAGCGTGATAAAAAAATAGTGAAAAAAAATTAGTCCATCAATTCTTTCGAAAACTGAAATAACAGTTCTTCTTCAAAAGGCTTTGTCATCAATTGAATACCAAACGGCAGTCCATTGGTATGTTTTCCTAGAGGCAAGGAAATTGCTGGATTACCAGAAATATTAGCATGCACTGTAAAGATATCTTGCAAATACATGGTGATAGGATCTTTTACATTTTCGCCAATTTTAAAAGCTGTGTCTGGTGCCGTAGGGCCTAAAATCACATCAAAATCTTTAAAAACTTGTTCCGTTTTTTGCTGAATCACCCGCCTAACCTTCATTGCTTTGGTATAATACGCATCGTAGTAACCAGAGCTCAACACAAAAGTTCCTAACATAATTCTTCTTTTTACTTCTTCACCAAAACCCTCTGACCTTGACAAAACGTAAGTTGAATCTATATCACTCGCATTTTCGCTTCTGTAACCGAAGTGGATCCCATCATAGCGAGAAAAATTGGAAGAAGCTTCGGCTGTGGTCAGCACATAATATGTTGGTACCATGTAATCCAAATAAGGAAAATCAAAAGTTTCAACCTCGTGTCCCTTAGTTCTTAGATCGTCTGCTAAGGCGAGCACCTTTTGTTTTATTTCCTTATTCAAGCCTTCGCTTTCGATTACTTGTTTAGGTATTCCAATTTTAAGCTTTTGCTCATTAGCCAATAAACTTCCATATTGATTAACCTCATGAGAAGAAGAAGTACTATCCATCTCATCCTTTCCAGCCATTATTTCTGTGAGTAAAGCAGCGTCTTGAACAGTTTGGGTAAATGGTCCTATTTGATCAAAAGAAGAAGCATAAGCCAACAAACCCCATCGAGACACTCTTCCATAAGTTGGCTTCATTCCAACAACACCGCAAAAGGATGCAGGCTGCCTAATGGAACCTCCTGTATCGGAACCTAATGTTGCCAAACACAGACCAGCAGCTACTGCTGCGGCCGAACCTCCGGAAGAACCACCCGGAACTTTGTCTTCTTGAATTGGATTCAGGACATTTCCTTTGGATGAATTTTCATTGGAACTACCCATCGCAAATTCATCGCAATTTAATCTTCCAATAATGATCGCATCTTCATTAAGCAATCGCTCTACTGCCGTTGCAGAGAAAAGAGATTCAAATCCATCAAGGATTTTGGAAGATGCAGACACCTTGTGACCAGCATAGCAAATGTTGTCTTTTATGCCAATGACAAAGCCTGCAAGTTTACCAGCAGTTCCGTTTGCCAATTTATCATCCACCTCTTGGGCTTTTTCTAAGGCACTTGTCTCAAAAACTTCAAGAAACGCATTGAGGTGTTTTTTCTTTTCAATAGCAGCGATGTAGCTCTTCACCACTTGAACACAAGTAGTTGAATTGCTTTTTAATTCGGCAAGTAATTGTTGGTAATTTTGGTACAAACTGTGTGGGTTTATTTGTCTTCTAATACGTTGTCAACAGCGTCTTTTTTAGAGTCAGTTTCTTCTCCTTTAGAGGCGTCTTTGAACTCCTTTATTCCACTCCCCAATCCTTTCATTAATTCAGGGATTTTTTTTCCTCCAAACAACAACAAGACAACAACTGCAATAAGTACGATTTGATAACCACCAATGGCTAAAAACAAGAATGAATCCATAATTTTTGATTATTTTATTACAACAAATGTAAGAATAAAGTGCATAAAAAAAGCGAAGTTTTTATAAACTTCGCTTTTCCAAGAAGAGAATCTCAATTCTCAATTCTTATTTAGTCAACTCTAATATTTTTTTATATAATTTTTTCTCGTCTCCAGGCACGTAATTATTGTGTTCGTATACGATTTTTCCCTCTCCATTAACCAAAAAAGTATAAGGAACATTATTCACATTCATGGCTCTTTTCAAATCCTGGTTTGCATCCAAATATACTTCAAAATCCCAAGCTTTAGAATCTACATAAGGTTTAACTTTATGCTTGTTTCTAGCATCATCGATGGAGATCGCCACTACCTTAACACCTGTTTCATCTTGCCAATCTGGGTATAATTCCGAAATATTATTTAATTCCTTTTTACAAGGGCTACACCAAGTCGCCCAAAAAGAAATAACCATTGGCATTCCGTCATTCGATAAGTTAGATGTGTTAATCGTTTTTCCTTCCAAAGTTTTTATCTCTACCGAAGGAACCGTTTTTCCGTTACCACCAGTAAATGAAAACACTAAAGCGGCAAGAGCTACTAATATTGAAAACTTTATTGATTTAGTCATTTTGTACTTTTTTTTTGTATTTTTACTCGCTGTGAATATACACATAACTGTTTTAAAAAGCAGTCATTTTCACCCATTAACATTTATATAACCGACACGATTATGACGAAAAAATTACTAACACTTGGTTTAATCATCTCCTTTTCAATGAGTAATGCTCAAATTGAATTAAGAGAGCATAATGGTTCCTCAACTCTGCTTAACGAAACAAATTTCACAGTAAATGCGGCTCTTACCAATGATATAAATCAAGACGTTCCTGTAGAAATTGATGTAAAAAGCCTTTATTCAACGACTAAAACACTGCGTGTAAAAAAAATAGAAAAATCATCTACTGCTCCGTTATCAGAAAATGCAATTTGCTGGGGACTCTGTACTATTGGAGTAGTTTGGGGTACGCAACCAATTGTAGTAAGCGATCCATCGCCAATAAATGCGGGAGCAACTGTGTTATATTCAGGTCATTTATACCCAAAACTAGATCACGGAACCACTGTTTTTAGATACGTATTTTATGACATGGCTAACACCAATGATAGTACATGGATTGATGTAACGTTTAACATTACTAACCCAAACTCTGTAAGCATTGATGAAACGAAGAAAGAAACTACTTTGTCCTTGTTTCCCAATCCTGCAACAACTGAACTGAATGTTGTGTTGAATTCTTCTGAAAGCAACAAGCGAGTGGATATTATCGACTTACTAGGAAAGCAGGTTTACAGTAGAACTGTCCCTTCCGAATCAGCTAACTTTAAAATAAACACAATAAACTTTAAACCAGGAGTTTATTTCGTATCTGTAAAAGCCAACAATAACTCTATCAAAACAGAAAAAATAATCATTACAAAATAGATCGTACGCAACTTATATGTAAAAGGAGAAGTTCATAAACTTCTCCTTTTTTTTGAATTATAGAAGGGTAATTGCTCTAATACTTGATAAATCCTTACCTTTATGGCTTTCATAAATAATTATCCTTAAATGATTACCTATTTAAACGGAAAACTTGTAGAAAAAAACCCTGCAAATGTAGTTATAGAGTGCAATGGAATTGGGTATTATGTTCATATCTCTTTACAAACCTATTCCAAAATTGGAAATCAAGAACTGTGTAAAATCCACACTTATTTATCAATCAAGGAAGACTCTCATACCTTGTATGGATTTGCAGACACACAAGAAAGAGAACTCTTTAAACAACTCATATCAGTTTCCGGAGTGGGTACCAACACGGCAAGAATGATGCTGTCATCCATGACCTCAAGCGAGTTGGTTTCATCTATTGCTTCCAACAATGTAACCTCTCTTACCAGCATTAAAGGAATTGGAGGAAAGACAGCTCAGCGCATTATTTTAGACTTAAAAGACAAAATTCTTAAAACATCAGATACCCTCGAGAATAAATCTGGATTGATGGACAATACAATCAAAAATGAAGCGTTATCTGCACTTGTGGTTCTAGGATTTGACAAAAAAATGGCAGAGTCTGCCTTAACTAAAATTTTGTTAAAAGAACCTACAATCACGAATGTCGAAGAACTAATAAAAAAGAGTTTGAAGTCCTTTTAAGAACAACTTGAATCAATTGTACAACATATCAACACGGCTTTTTCTATTTCTAGGATTATCCTCTCTTTTTTTTGTAGGTTATTCTGTTAATAATAAAGAGGTTGCACATAAAAAGCATATAAAAACACCAAAGGAGATAGAGCTTCCTGCTGTTATAGACTCTCCGGACATTAAATTACAATATCCATACACCGAAAACAACAGCCAATTCAGAACAAAATCAAGCATTATAGGGTTACAAGATCCCTTAAATGTGAAAAGAACCACTCGATACAACGCCAAAACAGGTAGATACGAATTTGTTACCACACTGGGAGATAGTAATAGCCTGAATTGGCCTTCTAGCATGTCTTTAGAAGAATACAGAAAATATCAGGAACAAAAGGCCCAAGAGAATTATTGGAAAAACAAAATCGCTGAAGAAAACAGTACAAACTCGGGAAGTTTTGCACCTAAATTAGATAAAACTAATAGAGAGTTTGGTGATATCTGCGAAGGAAAGTTAATTGAAATAAACCCTCAGGGATCAGCAGAGTTGAGATTTGGACTGAATACAACACGAACAGAAAACCCAGCAATACCTGTGAGACAGAGACAACTCACAACTTTTGATTTTGGTCAGCAAATCCAATTGAATGTGCAAGGAAGTATTTGCGACAAATTTAATCTAAACTTTAATTACAACACAGAGGCCACATTTGATTTTGAAAATCAAACAAAGCTAGCCTACGAGGGAAATGAGGATCAAATTTTGCAAAAAATAGAGGCAGGTAATGTCACCTACCCTATTCAAAACAGTCTGATTCAGGGAAGTCAAAGTTTGTTCGGATTAAGAACAGATTTGAGATTTGGAAAACTAAACATCTCCACTGTGGTTTCTCAAAACAGAGGAGAACGAAAAGAAATCAACATAAAAAATGGTGCACAGCAAAAAGAATATGAATTGCCGATAAACAACTATGAGGCGAATAGACACTATTTCTTAAATCATTACCATAGAGACAACTATGACCAAGCAATGAAATCCTTGCCCAACGTTTCCTCTCAGGTAAGAATTACCAAAATGGAAGTTTGGGTGACAAATAGGGTAAACGACTTTGAGGACACAAGGAATATTATTGCTTTCTCAGATTTAGGAGAAACCCGAGTACTTGAGGGTAACCCTCAAGGAATAAGTAATACCGCAAGCGTTCCTTTCAATGGAGCAAATGGGTTATATGGATTTCTGTCGAATACACCAGGCGCAAGAAATTTAACTACTGTTACTTCAACATTGAACAATGTTTCTGGAGCACCAGGGCCTCTGGTTCAGAGTAAACACTATGAAAAGCTAGAAAACGCAAGATTATTATCCGTTTCGGAGTATAACTACAACTCTATACTTGGATATTTATCGCTAAATCAACCCTTAAATAATGATGAGATATTGGGTGTGGCATATCAATACACATACCAAGGCAAAACATACCAAGTGGGAGAATTTTCTACAGATGGAATCAAAGGAAATGATGCGCTTTTTGTTAAAATGCTAAAAGGTACTGTCAATTCTCCGCAGAACAAAGTGTGGGATTTGATGATGAAAAACATATACTCAATCGGGGCTTACCAAATAAGCCAAGAAAATTTTAAGCTAGATATTTGGTACAATAACCCAAAAACAGGAGTAGAAATAAACTATATTCCGCAACAAGGAGTTGACAATAAATTAGTGCTACAGCTAATTGGAGGTGACATCATCAATCAGCAGCAACAGCCCTATGCCGATGGATTATTCGATTTTATTCCTCTACAATATAATGGAAACAGGGTAGAAAATGGTGGTACAATTAATCCACAGAATGGGCGTATTATTTTCAGCAAAGTAGAACCTTTTGGGGCTTATCTGGAAGAACAATTACAAAATGCAGGAGTATCTCCGGCTATTATTAACACAATAGCTTACAACGAACTATACGACAGCACTCAGATTATTGCATTGCAATACCCTGAACTCAATCGATTTAAAATTAAAGGAACTTATGAGTCTTCAAATAGTTCTGAAATCTCTTTAAATGCATTTAATATCCCACAAGGTTCTGTTACCGTGACTGCAGGAGGTGTTCAATTGGTAGAAAATCAAGATTACACAGTAGATTATAACATAGGAAGATTGAAAATATTAAACGATGGTGTCCTGAATTCTGGTACTCCTATTAAAATTTCACTAGAAAGTAATTCGCTGTTTACGGCCATTCAAAAAACCATGATTGGTACTCATTTTGACTATCAATTTAACAAGAATTTTAATCTGGGAGCTACCATGCTTCGATTATCAGAAAAGCCCTTGACACAAAAAGTAAACCTGGGTGATGAACCAGTGAGAAACACGATGCTTGGAATAAATGGTAACTTTCAAAGAGATGCACCATTTTTAACCAAACTAGTAGATAAAATTCCATTCATTAATACTAAAGAAAAATCGAGTATTACCGCTTCACTTGAAGCAGCATACCTCATTCCAGGTCACAATCCCGCTATTGGAGATGAAGGGCAATCATTTATTGATGATTTTGAGGGCAGCCAATCTGCAATTGACATTCGCTCGTTCAATACGTGGGTTATTGCTAGTGTTCCTCAGGGACAGCCGGACTTATTTCCAGAGGCTAGTTTAATTAACAACGAAAACTATGGGAAAAATAGAGCTCTGATAAACTGGAATGTGTATGACCCTTCCGTTTTTTATGAAGAAAGAGGGTTAGTTCCAAGCTATGTTGAAGCGGATCTAATTCAGAATGACCATACTATGAGATTGGTTCAAGAAAGTGAACTTTTCCCGAATAGAAGTATAGACCCAACAGCAGGACAAATTGATAGAATAGCCATTTTCAATTTAGCCTATTTCCCTTCAGAAAGAGGGCCTTATAATTATGATACTGACCCCACAGCTGTTTCCAAAGGACTGGCAAATGATGGAACACTGAATGATCCAAGCTCTAGATGGGGAGGAATTATGAGGCAGCTACAAACCAATGATTTTGAAAATGCCAATATAGAGTACATTCAATTCTGGGTAATGGAACCCTTTAATTCTGTTGGTGGAGGAGACAATGATAATTCGCCAAACTCAACAGGTGGTGAGCTTTATATCAATTTAGGAAATGTTTCTGAAGATATATTGAGAGATGGAATAAAAACGTTTGAAAATGGATTGCCCACTGATGGAGTTTTTGACGGAGCTACACTGACGCAAACCAGCTGGGGAAGAGTGCCAACAGTTCAGCAAATTATCACTGCTTTTGACAATACCCCAGCTAGCCGAGCATTTCAAGACGTAGGATTAGACGGACTATCCAACAATCAAGAACAGGCATACTTTACCGATTACATAAACTGGGTAAACGCCTCTTCCCTACCTCCAGCGGTAAAAACAGCACTAAGAAATGATCCTTCGGGAGATGATTATACTTTTTACAGAAACGATCAGTACGATAGCCAAACTGCCAATATCATTGAAAGATACAAAAGGTTCAACGGGCTAGAAGGAAATTCAGCGACAGACGAACAATCGCAGAATTTGAACGCGGCAGGATACCCCACATCAAAAACAACCTTGCCAGATTTGGAAGACATCAATAGAGATAATAACCTGAATGAAACTGAAAGTTATTACCAGTACAAAATTATGATGAAGCCAGGTGAGATGGAGGTGGGAAAAAACTATATTGTAGATAAGGTAGTAAGGACTCATGATGCTTCGGGAAAACAGGTGACTTGGTATCAGTACAGAGTTCCAGTGCGACAACCGAATAAAATTGTAAATGGAATTCAAGATTTTAGGTCAATTCGATTTATGAGAATATTCATGAAAGGGTTTCAGGAGCCCATGATATTGCGTTTTGCAAGATTAGAACTTTTACGTGGAACCTGGAGAAGATACGACCAAGATATTGTAGATGACGGAGAGTACATTCAATCTGATCCTTCAGGAACTATATTCAATATTTCTGCTGTCAACATCGAAGAAAATTCAGAAAGAAACCCTATAAATTATACGCTTCCTCCAAATTTCCAAAGAGAAATAAATCCAAATTCTGCTGTACAGGCCTATTTGAATGAACAATCATTGGAAATGGAGTTGTGTGGACTAAAGGACGGAGTTGCTAAGGCAGCATTCAGAAGTGTGGATTTTGATGTATTGAATTACAAAAAAATTAAAATGTTTGTTCATGGTGAGCAACACACCATCACCAATGATCCAGTGTTGGATGATGATGTTACCATATTTGTAAGAATAGGAACAGATTTTCAGTACAATTACTACGAGTACGAAATGCCAATTAAAATGACAGCCTATGGAGCTGTATCAGAATCAGATGTATGGCCAGAAGCCAATAATCTTGAAATTATATTACAGGATTTAAAAAACCTAAAGATTGCAAGAAATAACTCTTTGGGTGTGAATGCATCTATTTTATCTGTTTTTGAACAAAGAGTTCCAGGGAAACAAGATCACGTGATTAAAGTTATTGGTAATCCAAATTTAAGGGATCTCAAAACTATTATGATTGGAGTAAGAAACCCAAACAAAGACAAAGCGCATCCTTGGCAGCCGGATGATGGGAAAGAGAAATGTGTGAAAGTTTGGGTGAATGAGCTTCGTATGGCAGATTTTGAAAACTCCGGTGGTTGGGCAGCCCAGTCGAGAGTTCAAGCTACCTTGGCTGATCTTGCTACTGTCTCTCTGGCAGGACAAATAAGTACGCCAGGATTTGGAGGAATAGAGCAGCGAGTGAGCGAAAGACAAAGAGAAACAATAAGGCAAGTAGATGCTGCAACCAGCATTCAGCTCGGTAAATTCTTTGGTAAAAATGTAGGGCTTCAGTTCCCTTTATTCCTTGGATTTTCCGAAGGAGTTATTGATCCTCAGTTTGACCCACTAAATCCAGACATCGAATTCAATCAATCTATTTCTGATATCTCGGCTGAGGAACAGCGACAAAGAATTAGGGATGCTCGAGATATCACAGTGAGACGAAGCATGAACTTCACTAATGTTCGATTATCACCCAAAAAACTTTCTAAGAATCAATACCCTTGGGATCTAAAAAACTTTGGCTTTACCTACGCCTACAATGAATTGTACCGCAGAGACATTCAAACAGAGTACAACACAATAAGAACCTACAATGGAGCATTGAACTATACATATCAAACTAACATGAAGCCGTTTACACCTTTCAGAAACAGTAAATTTTTGAGGTCATCGCCTTGGTTTCGTTTAATTCGAGACATCAACATTAATCCATTGCCCAAGCAAGTTGCATTTACAACAAATATAGACCGAACCTATTCAGAAAGTAAAGCTCGAGATATCACTGGCAATGCATTGATAATACCTCAGTTTACCAAAACCTTTACCTGGGACAGAAACTACAATCTGAATTGGAGCATTATGGAGGGTCTTCGGATAAACTACAATGCAAATAACCAGGGGTTAATTAGAGAACCAGGCGACCTGAAAGTAGATAGGACTTTATACCCTGATGAATTTGAAATAAATCGAGACAGTGTTCTTGAGAGTTTCGGAAACTTCGGTGAGAATAATCACTTTCTTCAATCAACCAATTTAACATATACCTGGCCATTTAAGAAGATCCCCGTTTTGAGCTTTGTAAATCTTACAACGAAGTATCAGGCCACTTATGACTGGCAGAGAGCACCATTATCGCAGGATTCATTAGGTAACACGATTCAGAATTCAAGGAACATAGCATGGAACGGAAGTTTCAACATGAAAAATCTTTACAACAAAGTGCCTTACTTCAAGAAAGTTAATCAAAAGAGCAGAAGTAATTCAAGACGAATATCAAGCAGTAGAGTAAAATCAAGAACGTTAGACAAGGACGATGGTAAAAAAAGTGAGGACGAAAAAAAGTCGAAAAATAAAGATCCTAATGCACTAACCATTACAGATGGAATTGCAAAAATCCTTATGTCCCTGCAGAATGTAACATTCAGCTACAGCACCATTGATGGCCAGTTACTACCAGGTTATAAACCCGGAACGGAACTCTTTGGTATGAGCAATGGATTTACCACACCAGGAATGGCATTTGTATTTGGAGGAGAGCAAGAAAGAGATGTTTTGGGGCGAGAAACAAACAATGACTTTGCAATCACCTCAGCTCAAAAGGGATGGTTAGTTGGACCCACTAGCAGATTCATAAACACTCAAAGGACAACCAATCACAGTAAAAACTTTAATACTAGGGCAACTTTCGAACCTTTTAAAGGGGTTAGAGTAGAGCTTACAGCCAACTATTTGTATTCCGAAAACATGAATGAAAACTTCATTTGGGATGATTCACTCGGTTCCTATCAGAACTTTAATACTATGAGGGTTGGTAATTATAATTACTCCTTCAACAGCATTCGAACCGCATTCGCTAAAGATGACTCCAATGGAAATTCACAATTATTCACTAGGCTTCTCGAAAACAGAAAAACCGCCTCAGCCCTATTACAGCAAAAAAATCCTTACTCATCCTTGGCCACGGATTCTGCGGGATATTACGATGGGTATGGAGCCTCACAGCAGCAAGTAGTTATGGCATCCTTTATTGCAGCATACTCCGGGAAAAATTTAACTCAAAAAACTCTTAATCCTCTTAGCGCGTTACCTAATTTGAATTGGAGAGTAACAATAGACGGTTTAAATAGAATGCCGGCAATTCGAAAAATATTTAGAAGTATTGTCTTTTCTCACGCCTATAATTCTACTTTTACAGTAGCATCTTTCAATACAGATTTGGAGGCAGTTGTAGATGAAAACGGAAACAGCCAATCTCGGGATGAAAGCGGAAATATAAGACCAGAACAACAAGTCATGGCGGTTTCAATTACGGAACAATTCAACCCTTTATTTAAAGTAGACGCCACCTGGCAAAACAGCTTAATAACAAAATTTGAATACCGTTCTAACCGAAATATTGCATTAAGTTTAGCAAATAACCAAATTACTGAACTGAAGGGAACAGAAATTACTATCGGTACGGGATATCGTTTTCAAAACATAAAATTCCCAATTAAAATCGGAAAGAAAACACCGATAAGCGATATCAATGCGAGACTAGATGTTTCATTTAGAGATAACAAAACAATTATCAGAAAAATTGATCAAAACCAAAATCAATTAACTGCTGGACAAAGATACATTGCAATCAAAGGATCAGCTGATTATGTTCTCAATAAGCAATTTACGATTCGTTTCTATTTCGACCGAGTAATGACGAACCCTTACATCTCTACATCCTTTCCCACTATGAATCAAAATGTTGGGTTTGCCATAAGAGTGAATTTATTTCAATAAATAAATCTCCCATTAGAATTTAGTTTCAGACTAAAAAACACAGAACTGGCACAAAAAAAATTTGAGTTAGGTCAACCTCTATCACATCTTTTCTAAAAAGAGAATTTTTATGCCTCTGTTTAAACTTTTTATAACCAAAAAGTCCCTTCTACTTTCGCAGAAGGGACTTTTTTTTGTTAGTGGCTCCTCCCGGATTCGAACCGGGGACACATGGATTTTCAGTCCATTGCTCTACCAACTGAGCTAAGGAACCTCCTTAACAGGGTGCAAATATATACTTAATTCTAATAAACGCAAAAAAATAATTAATTAAACTCCTTTGTTTTTGAATCTTCTGACGAATGTCAATAAAATCAATAGAGGCGCTATGAATAAAGCAATTCGAGAAATAAAATCACCGTTCTTCGCATAGAATGTAACTCGCTTCATTACAGGTACTTCCATAGAGATAGCTGTTGCTTCTTCCCATTTGGTTTTCTTTACTATCTCTCCTTTAGGGTTGATGAAGCAAGAAATACCGGTATTGGCAGATCGTGCAATCCATTTTCGGTTTTCAATGGCTCGTAATTGCGTGTAGGCCAACAGCTGTTTATAACCTGGCGTATCGTACCACCAAGCATCATTTGTGCTCACAGCAATAATTCCCGCACCTTTGGCACAAAACTCTCCCATAAACTCACCGTAGATAGATTCGTAACAAATGGTTGGAGCGACTTTGGCACCTCCAACAACAAAATTTTTCGGTTTCTTTTCTCTTCCTAGGGTACCGCTCGTTCCTCCAAGGTCAAACATGGTTTCCAAAGGTTTTGTAATAAACTGAAACGGCAAAGTTTCAACACCAAGTACCAGTTTCATTTTATGATAGGTTTCGATATTAGCGGACGTATCAATGAGCAAGGTAGAATTGTATGCCTCCCAAAACCCTCCGTATTCCAATTCTCGCGAAGCAGAAGAATTCTCAGTTTCAAAAAAAGCATGAGTGGAAGCTCCCGTGAGTAGTTTTGCTTTTGGATATTTAGACAAAAACTGCTGAATTACCCGAACTTCGTCAGAGTAAATCAACCCACTTTCTTCCAAAGAAGATGAAAGGGCAGTTTCGGGAGTTATAATTAAGTCTGTTTGCTGAGTCATAACTTCCTGGGTTACTGCGAGCATATTTTTCACCTGTTCCAAAGCCAACTCTTTCCCTCCGAATTTTTGGTAAGGATTTACATTGGGCTGAGACAAAACTATTTCCATCTTGCGGTTTTGCTCTCCCAAGCTTACCTTCCTTCCAATTACATAAGAAATGAGTATGGGCACAACAATGAGAGCAACCAAGACCAAAGACAAGCTCTTTGCAGCTGAAATGCGTTTTGTTTCTAACCATTTTTTACCCAAAAAGAAAAAGAGCAGATTCACTAAAACAACCCACAGACTTCCGCCTGCAACGCCCGTAAATTCGTACCATTGTACAATGCTTGGCGCTGAGGCAAATACATTGCCAAAAGGCAACCAAGGATGAGACAAAGCCCAGTTATAATCCAACCATTCAAAAGCCAAAATGTTGATTACAAAAGCAATATAACCTTCTTTATTTCCGATGTGCTTGCGAGTAAGGTGAAATAACCAAAATGGAAATGCCACCAATATTGCACTAAAGAAAAATGCCATCAAAGCTCCGGATAGAGTGGCATGATAAATCCACCAGGTGGTTATAATATTGAAAATAGAGAATACGACAAAAGCATGCACATACACTTTTGCTGAAGATAGTTTTTGTTCTAAAATTTGATTTTCTAATAACAAAAACGGCACTAACGCAACAAACACAAGTGGAAAGAAATTGGTGATTTCCACCCAACTCAATCCAAGGAGAAGGCCTGATGAAACCGAAAGTGCAAATCGTTTGAGCATATTATCGTTCTATTCTGTTCTTAAAACGCAACAACAAAGATGGCAACAAGACCAAATTACACAACATAGCTACCAACAAGGTAATAGAAACAAGAATTCCTAAGGCTTGAGTTCCTCCATAGCTGGAAGCGATAAAGATTGAAAACCCAAAAAACAAGATGATAGAAGTATAAAACATACTTACACCTGTTTCTCTCAAGGCATTATAAACCGCAATACTAATGTCGTTGTTATTGAGTTTCAATTCTTGCTTAAATTTTGCTAAGAAATGAATAGCATCGTCTACTGCAATACCAAGCGAAATACTAAAAACTAAAATGGTTGAAGGCTTTAAATCGACTCCAAAATACCCCATTAAACCAGCTGTAAAAAGTAACGGAATAATGTTGGAGATGATCGAAATCAAAACAATCCAAAATGACCTAAACAAGAAAGCCATTAAGAGCGCGATACCAATAATTGCAAACATCAAACTAATTAAAAGATTAATAATAAGGTATTTGGTACCTTTTGCAAACGGAACTGTAAATCCAGTCACTTGATTTCCAATATAGGTTAGGTCAATAGCCGCTAGCAATCCCTCCATGTCTTGAGTAACCACCTTATTATAATCCATTCCATTTAAGTCATATTCCTCATATTCTTCGGCATCAATATCCTTGAGGTAAGCTAAATAAGCAAACTCTATGTAAGGAAAATCAGAAATAAGAGAATCTAAGTAGGCCGGTTTTTCTTCCTTGTTTACAGATTGAATCTTTGTGACTATCCTACTTATTTCTTGCTTATCGGGATTTAAAATTCCATCCACATCTGGCTTCACTTTTTCTATCAAACTATCCAGTTTATCCACTCCCATGTCATAAATCTGTGAGGTGATTCGTGTTTTTGTACCCGTACTATCCATAAACATATTCAGGGAGATACCTACCGAAGTTATGGTGTCTTCCTCCAGTTTACGTGCTATTTTCCTAAGGTATTTTGTTTCGGGAATTTGATAATCACTGGGTGCACCGTTATAAATTACGGATTGATTCACAAACTTAAGTGCGTCAACCAGAGAGGTTGTTCTGGATACAACAGGGTACGATTCTAAATAGCGCTGAACACTATCTACTTTTTCAAGTGTATTTCGTCTGAATCTGCTCCTTTTATTCTTTACATCCAATACAATTTCAAAAGGCATGGTTCCTGCCAAGTGGTCTTGAAACATAACTAAATCCGTCTTCACCTTATCTCCATTTGGTAAATCATCCACCATTTTCCCTGAAGGCTTGAGAAACGAAATTCCATACAAACATATTGCTACTACAATAAATGCAATTCTAAACACCAGTTTTTTCTTATGCCTAACTGTATGACGCAAAATAGTAAGCAACTTTCCAATCCAATTTTTTTCAAGATGTTTCATATGCCGCTTTTTTGGCGGATTAAGAAAGCTGAATAAAATTGGAATGAGCACAGTGGTTAAAAGAAAGAGCAAGATGATACTGAAAAATGCCACTGACCCAAACTCAAACAATAACAGACTATTTGTGAATACAAAGGTACCGAATCCAAATGCTGTAGTCACGTTAGTCAAGAACGTAATATGTCCAATTTTCTTAATCACATTTTTTAATGCGTATTCTTGGTCATTGGAATCTAAGTAGAGCTGTTGGTATTTATTAATAAGATAGACGCAGTTTGGTATACCAATTACGATAATCAGAGGAGGAAGTAACCCCATAATCACGGTAAGTTTGTACCCATACAAACCAACAATTCCCATAGTCCATGCCACTCCAATAAGAACGATGAGAACTGAAATGGCCACAACACGGACCGAACGAAAAAAGAAAAACAAAACCAAAACAGTTGCCAATAACGACAAAGCCATGAATTTGCTCAGCTCAGATCTTATCTTGAGCATATTAGTGGCCCTGATAAACGGCAGACCTGTGTAGTAGAATTCACCTTTGAAATCCTTTTCATATTTGGATCCAATAGCCCTTATTTCTTCCACAAACTTTCCTCTCTCCTTAGAATTGAAAAAATCGGGATTTACCATGAGCATCATGGCATGAAAATTCTCTTTATCATTGAATACTGTTCCCTTGTAAAAAGGTAAGCTTCTTATTTTGTTTTTAATAAGTTCGAGCTCCTTTTGCTCTTTTACTGTATTAGGAGAGATCGCAACAACAGCAAAATCTGCGGTGCTATCAGGCTTCTCAATGGTATAAAAATTTGCTTCAGAAAACGAGGAATCAATCCCCTGTACTTTGGAAAATTCAGCACCTAATTCTTTCCATTTATTGAATTTCTCCACCGAATAAAACTCATCATCTTGAACGCCAATTAATATGTTAAATCCATCACTTCCAAACAACTCTTTAAATTCTTCATAAGCAATGTAATCAGGATGATCTTGAGGAAGAAGCTTGGGCATCTCATAATCCAACTCAACAGTAGTTGCATAGTAACCAAAAAACGCTGTAATTAGAGCTAAAACCAGTAGGATAATAATTCTAAAATTAAGTATAAAGTGTGCAAGTTTTTCTCCCAAAATTGTTTTTTATAAAATTAATAAAAAAATGGCTAACCTTAAATAAAGTTAGCCATTCCTTAACCGTTTTATAACGTCTTAATTACTTCTTCAATAATTTGTCAATCATTTTAGTCACAGTCTCATTTAATTCCTCAGCCATTTCAGCATCAATAAGAATTCTACCACTGTGCTCATCGTAAATTATTTTCTTACGAGAAGCTATTTCTATTTGTCTTTGTGGTGGGATACTAATGAACGAACCTCCAGATGCGCCTCTTTCTACTGGTACTACTGCCAAACCATTTTTGGCACCTCCTCTTATTCTCTTGTAAGCTCTTAATAATCTTTCATCCACCTTCTTAGCCTCTTTCTCAGATTTTTCAATCAGTAAAGCTTCTTCATTTTCTGTTTCAGAAATAATTTCGTTCAACTCCTTATTCTTTTGGTCGAGCATGTCTTGTTTCTCCTGAACTCTAGCAATAGCCTCTTCCAAAACTTCTTTTTTGCTCTCAGATTTAAACTTAAACTCCTTTATTTTCTTCTCGCACAACTGAATTTCCAATTCTTGGAACTCTATTTCTTTTGACAAAGAATCAAACTCTCTATTGTTTCTCACATTTCCTTGTTGATCCTTGTACTTCAAAATTATTTCACTCGCTTCAACCATCATATTTTTTCTGTCAGAAACTTTTGTATCCAGATCAGCGATTTCATTTTCAATGTTTTCTTTTCTGATTGTAAGTCCAGCGATTTCATCTTCCAAATCTTGAACTTCCAAAGGTAGTTCTCCTCTGATTGTTCTGATTCTATCTATATTCGAGTCGATTAATTGAAGTGTATAAATTGATCTCAATTTATCTTCAACAGTTTGAATTTTTTTTGCCATATCTTTTAACGTGATGTTTTTCGAACTGCAAATGTACATAAATCTTCTTTATTAATCGGGAGAATTGCAATTCATTTTAGCGCAAAACCATTCATGTTCTATACATTTTTGTGTTTAGAAAGATAGAAAATTAAAAAAAATCATTGGATTTTGAGAATTAAAATCCTTACTTTTACCCTTGTCCTCAGTAATAAAACTGAGGACTTCACACAATAAAATAATGATAATTAATAAATTACAAACCACTTTCGCTTTTTTAATTTTCGCTGGATTTGGATTTGCGCAGGGAACAATAGATAGAGACAAATTTTGTTCTCACGATCATGAATTATACGAACGATACAAAACAGACATAAATTTCGCTAGGGAAGTTGATTCAGTTGAAGCATTACAGAATCTTCATCTTTCGACCTACCAAGAAAATCAAAACAGAGCCGCAACGGTTTATTACATTCCTGTTGTGTATCACATACTTCATGAAGGTGGTGTTGAGAATATCTCAGATGCTCAAATCAAAAGTGATTTGATCGATTTGAATGACACATACCGAAAAAGAAACGCCAATGTTGGAGCAGTAAACCCTGCTTTTGCTGGAATCTCTGCTGACATCGAAATCGAGTTTAGATTAGCTCAAAAGAAAAATGATGGCTCTTGTTTCAGCGGAATCACCAGAACCTACTCTTCTTCCACTAACACTGGAGGAAATGCAGCAGTTGATGCCGTTAAAGCAGCCCACGGTGATTTTCCAGGAAACAAATACATGAACATTTATATTGCAAAAGACATTGGTGGAGCTGCTGGATACACCTACAGACCTGGACCTCCTTTTTATGCCGACATGAGAAACGGAATTCACGTGTTACACACATACGTAGGAACGATTGGTACTTCTACCCAAACCGGTTACAATACAACCATCTCGCATGAAGCGGGTCATTGGTTAAATTTAGCTCACACGTGGGGAAACTCCAACAATCCTGGTTTATCCTCAAATTGCGGAGGGGACGATGGTGTCTCGGACACACCAAACAGCATAGGCTGGACTTCTTGTAACACCTCTGGCGTTTCCTGTGGCACTTTAGATAATGTAGAAAACGTAATGGAGTATTCATACTGCTCAAAAATGTTTACCCAAGGACAGAGAACTCGAATGAGAGCCGCAGCAACTTCAATTATCGGAGGAAGAAACAACCTCATCACTGCAGCCAACCATGCCGCTACTGGAATTTTTGATGATATTTTGTGCCGTGCAGATTTTGAAGCAGAAAATGAATCAGTTTGCCAAAATGAACCTATTCAATTTTATGATAACTCTTACCACAATGCAACTTCATGGAATTGGAGTTTCCCTGGTGGAACACCATCTTCCTCTAACCAGCAAAATCCTGTTATTACATATAATAACCCAGGAAGACACTCTGTTTCATTGACAGTTACCAACGCCAGCGGAACAGTTTCTGTTTCCAAAGTACAATACATGAGAGTACTGCCAAACTGGGGATTATCCATGCCTTTCTCAGAAGGGTTTGAAATGACTTCAGCTCAGTTTAATGACAGCTGGGAAACTGTTGCCGATGATACTAATTCTTGGTCTCTCAATAGCGCAAACTTCAGTGGATCTAATAGCGCAATGTTAAGAAATTACACGATTAGCGATGGATTAGAAAGTGAGATTATAAGTCCCTCGTTGAATCTTACAGGGAACACAGCAGTAAATATTTCTTTCAGATATGCCTATGCAAGAAAAACGACCTCAAGCGGAGAATCTGTTCAGTTTTTAATCTCTAACAACTGTGGCGAAAGCTGGGTAATTGCAAGAGGACTAAACCCAACTACGGCAGCTACTAACTCTGAATTTTTCCCTACATCAAATCAATGGGGAATGCAAAACATTACTATTAATAACTCTTTCTACTCTTCTAATTTCAGATTCAAAATCAAGGTAATCAATGGTAATGGAAATAACTTCTTCCTAGATGACATTAACATCAACACCACAGTGGGTATAGAAGAAGTGGAAGGGTTAACCAATATAAATCTATATCCAAACCCAATGAATAATTTCTCTACTGTTTCCTTGAACTTAAGCAAGGAAAGTGAAGTGAACGTAACTCTACTTAATGCTCTGGGACAAACCGTCCAAACAATTGCAGGTGATGCTAACCTCAGCCAAGGAGAACATAACTTAACGATTGAGAAAGGAAATCTGGTACCTGGCATCTATTTTCTATCTGTTAACTTAAATGGAAACCAAAAAATAGAAAAATTGATTATTCAATAATTGCCGAAATATATAGATGCAAAAAAGACCGATTGAGAATTTCAATCGGTCTTTTTTTGTGGTTTAATTTTTTTTAAGATTCGAATACTTCAAGAATCACATCTTTATAAAGATGTCCGAATTGTGCCAAACACCATACCTTGAGAATCAAAGCATCTTTTGGTTTGAGCCATTTTCTTGCTTTTTGCAATTCTTTTTTAAATAAATACTTGTCGAAACTTATTTTACCTAATACAGTTTTACAAAATTCTAACATGACTTTATTCTTTTTGAGTACAGATAAATTTACGTCAAAAAAAGTAAAATGTTGTGACTGATTAACGAAAGTTATAAAATTTTAACAAATCTATCTATACCTCAGTTAACTCATTTTTTGTAATCCATCTTTCAAACGAGACAAAGTCTCAGCTTTACCGAGAATAGAGGCTATTTGGAACATAGAAGGCCCCATTCCTTTCCCTGTAACTAGAACTCGGAAATTTGGCAAAACCGCCCCCATTCCCAATTCATTATCGGAGAGGTAAGACTTGAAAGCACTTTCTACATTTTCTGTCGAAAAATCTTCAATTTCTTCAAATTTTTGAATCATTGCTTCTATAATAGCCGGAGTTCCTTCCTTCCATTTTTTCCTGATGGTTTTCTCATCATACTCCTTTGGCGATTGAAAATAAAAGTCATCTTCGGTCATGTCGGCCACAAAAACAGCTCTCTCTTTTAATAATTCGGAAACTTTAGCCAAATAATCATCTTCTACTTCAAATTCAATGAGAGGCTTTAACAAGGCAGCAAGCTCTTCATTTGATTTCATTCGCAAAAACTGCTCGTTGTACCATTTTGTCTTTACCGGATCAAACTTAGCTCCAGATTTTCCCACCCTTTCCAATGAAAAAGCTTGTACAAGTTCTTCCAAATTAAAAATTTCTTGTTCCGTTCCGGGGTTCCATCCCAAAAACGCCAACATATTTACAAAAGCCTCTTTGAAATAACCATCTTCTCTGTATCCTGCAGAAATTTCGCCACTAGCAGGATCTTTCCATTCCAATGGAAATACTGGAAAGCCTCCTTTTACACCGTCTCTTTTACTGAGTTTCCCTTTTCCATCTGGTTTCAAAATCAGGGGCAAATGAGCAAACTTGGGCATAGAGTCTTCCCATCCCAAATAGGTGTACAAAAGTACGTGCAAAGGTGCACTTGGCAACCATTCTTCTCCACGAATTACGTGTGTAATTTTCATCAAATGATCGTCCACAATATTTGCTAAATGATACGTTGGCAATCCATCGGATTTGTACAACACTTTGTCATCCATATTGGCAGTATTCACCACAACCCAACCTCTTATTTCATCATGAAATCGCACCTCCTCGTTTCTAGGAAGTTTCATTCTGATTACGTAAGGCTCACCGCTTTCTATTCTCTGAGTAACTTCGTCTGCGGATAGACTAGTAGAGTTTTTTAAATATTGTCGTGTTATGGCATCATAAGCAAAAGTTTTTCCCTCCTTTTGACTTCTTTCTCTCGCCTCGGTCAATTCTTCCGAAGTATCGAATGCGTAATAAGCTTTGTCATTTTCCAATAAGAAATCTGCATATTCTTTGTACAAATGCATTCTTTCGCTTTGTTTGTAGGGACCAAAATCACCTCCTACTCCTTGTCCTTCGTTGTGAGGAATACCTGCCCATTTCAATGATTCTATCACATACTCCTCGGCACCTTCCACAAATCGCTTTTGGTCGGTATCCTCTATCCGAAGAATAAAATCTCCTCCGTGCTTTTTTGCAAACAAATAATTAAACAAGGCGGTTCTCACCCCTCCAATATGAAGCGGCCCCGTTGGACTTGGTGCAAATCTTACTCTTACTTTTTCTGACATACTTTTTATAAAATTTTAGAATCTGGAGGTATAACACTCGCAGGTTAACTTTCTTTTCTTCCCGATTCTTTTTCTTTTTTCTCTTTTCTCTAGTTGCCCCTCAAGCTTATCACAGCGTCTCAAGAAGGGGAATTCTCCGCTGATTCACGCAATACATTCGCCTCCTGACTTCTATCTTGGCTCTTCTAACTTTTCACTCTACTCATTTTCATCGCCTTCAACATCCATGTAGGCAAGCTTTTTTCTGGATTTCTTTTCTTTAGATTGATGTACCATCCTATTTTTTTCATCAATGGTACTTTATGAGTTTCAACAAACTCAATCAAAGCACCGTCTGGATCTTCGATGTAAGAAAATCTACCAGCTGCTTCTCCCATGTCAAACGAATTATCGCTATCTACAGTAAATGGAAAACCAGCTGATTCACAATCCTTCTTGAGCAACTCCATTCGCTGTACATCAAAACACAAATGAATAAAGCCCCAATCCCCCCAAAATCTGTTTTCGAATATTTTTCTTGGGTTGCCCCCAATTTCCTGAACTAACTCTATGGTTGTAGGACCAAGTAATTTTGCAAAAGCTCCAACTTTTGGTTTACTGTGTGACAACTGGACTCTTCTGAAAGTCTTTCCTCCAGAAGGCAAACCCTTGAAACATGAAAATTCAGCTGTTTCATCAAAATCTATGGTATCGTAACCTAATACATCACGGTACAATTTTAATGATTTTTCTATATCCGAAACTCCCAGGATTGCACCAGCAACTCCACCAGTTTTGGCAGGGTGTTTTGTGTCTACAAAAAAACCTTCGCCCTCCACAATATTAAAAATATTTCCATTTGGATCCTTCACAAAGAAGTTTTCTTGTCCTTTCGGATTTCTGGTGATATCACCCAAAACATCCACTCCTTTTTTAGTTAAATAATTGAAAGTTGCTTTCACATCTTTCGATTTAATTTTGCAACTGTAAATTCCTAAATCACCTAATTGTATCTCGAAATCAGCTTTTTCGGTATTTCTACTGGTGTATTGCCATATTTCAAACCCTCCACCACTTTCCATACTCAATGCCAAAGTAGCGGTTCTACTCTGCACTTTATTTCCTGTATAATCGGTCATCAAAGGTGCTTCAGCAGCTTCTTCGAAAACTTTAATATCAATACCAAACATTTCTCTATACCAAGCAAATATTTTCTCTACATCGGGAACTCCGATACCCATTTGCTGTATTCCACTGATAATTTTTTCCATAATGCCACGAATTTGGAGGCAAAGATAGGGATTTGGTTAGTAATATTGAAACCAAAATTTTATCAAAAAAAAATCTGGTAGGTTTTAACACCTACCAGATTCATCAATAATTTCTTAGCCGAATTAAAATGGCAAATCATCCCCTTCAAAATCACTTTTAGAATCAAAAGGCGATTCGGATGAAGGAAGAGGGGCTGCATTATCAGGAACTACATTTGCGTTTGGTGCGGCAGCAGGTCCTTTGTCTATTTTCCAAGCATTTAGATTTACAAAATACTTTCCGTTGTATTCGTTTCCTCTCAAATTAAAGTGAACATTTACCTCATCGTTTACATTGAAATTGTTCAACATGTCACATTTCTCTTTGTACACCTCAAATTTTATGTCTTGTGGATATTGTTCAGCGGTTGTAACCACTATTTCTCTCTTTTCAAATCCACTACCGAAGGTTTGTTTGTCAAATATTACTTTTACTTTTCCTGCTAATTCCATGTCTTATTTTTTATATTATTTAAGGATTACAAAGGTAAAAAAAATGAGATTATTCTACTCATTAAAAGCTAACAATGTCATCCAAGCTTCTTTGAGTTTGTCTTCTCTCAATTCTTCTTTCGCTCTTTTGTGAAGTTCTAGCTCCAGTTTTTCTTGCTCATCCTCTAACTCTACAAACAATTCGCTCAGCTCTATTAATTTGTGGTCGTTTACGTCCGTTTCATTTGGCAACTCTTCTATTCCTCCCAACTTACCCAAATCGTTTCCAGATAAAACCGAACTGTTTCTTATATCTTCAGGAATGGCATCGTACCCAATCCCAATTGTCATTATTGGTTTTTTTATTTCGAACATAGATTCGGCATTGGCTCGGCAATACCAGTTTCCTCCCATTCGAGAAACTAAATCTATTTTATGCTGATCAATAGCACCATTTTCATCCAAAACATCTTCTTGAATATGAATTTTGGTCACTTCACAAATCACTAAGTTCCCTGCTCCTCCTTCACTTCCTAACTCCACCACTTCGTTAACTTTACACTCAAATTGTACGGGCGATTCTTTTACCCTAAATGGTCTTACGGTTTCAGATGCAATTGGAGTTAATCCAGATTTTACAAATTCATCTACATCAGAGTCAAAAGGTGAACTGGCAAGCGACATTTGCTCAACTATATCATAATTCACAATATTAATGACCACCTCAGCCACTTCTTTCACATTGTCAAATGTGTTTTTGGTTGTATTCGTTCGTCCACTCCTGGCAGGCGAAAAAACCATAATAGGCGGATTGGCACTGAACACATTAAAAAAACTAAATGGGGCTAAATTCCTGTTTCCATCTTTGTCTATAGTGCTAGCAAATGCAATGGGACGAGGCCCAACAGCTCCCAACAAATAGTGATGTAATTTGGGTACAGGTATTTCTTTTGGATCGATTGTCAGCATAATTCAATTTTGTTTGGTCAAAGATAAGAATGAATAGAAACAATTGAAGAAAAAACAAATGGCATTTTGTATTTTTATCCAATCAATGAGCCAGACTATTCATGACATATTAAAACAATACTGGGGCTACGAGTCCTATCGCGATTCGCAGGAGGAAATCATCAACTCGGTACTGGATGAGAATGACACCTTGGCTTTACTGCCAACTGGCGGAGGAAAATCCATTTGCTACCAAGTTCCTGCGCTCATGAATGAAGGAATTTGCATCGTAGTTTCTCCTCTTATTGCTCTAATGAAAGACCAAGTTGAAAACCTAAAGAAAAGAGGCATAAAGGCTTTGGCTATTTTCTCGGGGATGAACAAAAGAGAAATAGATATCGCTCTGGACAATTGCGTGTATGGTGATTATAAATTTTTGTATGTCTCGCCCGAGCGGTTGCAAACAGAAATTTTCAGAGTGCGTGCCACCAAAATGAAGATAAACCTAGTGGCCGTGGATGAGTCGCATTGTATTTCTCAATGGGGCCATGATTTTAGACCAGCATATCAAAAAATAAAGGAACTTCGAGATATCATCGGTAAATCAGTTCCTTTTTTGGCGGTTACAGCCACAGCAAATACGCGAGTAATTCAGGATATTGCAGCTCAACTATCCATTGAAAAACAACACATAATTAAACAGAGTTTTGCCAGAGAAAATTTAGGATACCTAGTCTTAAAAGAAGAAAACAGGGATCAAAAATTAATTCAGATCATTAAAAAAATAAATAGCTGCGGTATTGTGTATGTCAATACTCGCAGAAAAACCAAAGAAGTTTCGCAGCTACTGCAAAGGAACGGAATAACAGCTGATTTTTATCACGGTGGGCTTGCCCAAGACGAGAGAGACAAAAAACAAACTGATTGGATAAATAATCGTACTCAAATTATTGTAGCGACCAATGCTTTTGGGATGGGAATCGACAAACCTGATGTACGTATTGTCGTTCATTTAGAACCACCCGCATCTCCAGAGGCCTACTTCCAAGAAGCCGGACGAGGCGGTAGAGATGGAAAAAAATCGTTTGCGGTTTTGCTTTACAAACCGAGCGACAAAATTACTCTAGAGCGATTTCATGAGTTAGAGTTTCCAGAAAAAGCTCAAATCAAAAAGGTTTACAACGCCTTGGGAAACTATTTTAGGCTAGCTATTGGCGGTGGCGAAAACTCTAACTATGAGTTTGATATCGTGGATTTTTGCAACAAATTTAATTTTGAAGTTATTACCGCTCATCATTGCCTTTCAATCTTGAGTTTGGCCGGCTATATCCATTTATCGGAGGCCATTACCCGCCCCAACAGAGTGAAATTTGAGGTGAGCAACAGTGCTTTGTATAACTATCAGGTAAAACACCCTGAGCACGAAAGGTTGATACAGCTCCTACTGCGAAAGCATGAAGGGATTTTTGATTCGCTTATTGGAATCAACTTAAATTCAATTGCTGAATCCTTGAAGAAATCCGTAAAAGAGATAGAGGTAATTTTACAAAAGCTAAAATCTTTTGATATTTTAGAATTCCTCCCTACTTCGAATAAACCTTTACTTACTTATACCTTAGATCGAATTCATGAAGACAGGCTGAAACTTCCCAAAGAGATTTACCTTGACCGAAAGACCGTAAAAAAAGAACAACTAGACTTTATGATTAGGTACTGCGAATCAGATACTACTTGCAGGTCAAAATTACTGCTTTCTTATTTTGACGAAACCGAATTTAGCGATTGTGGCTCCTGTGACGTGTGTCTAGACAGAAAAAAGAAAAGCCTTAGTAACAGTTCTTTTGCGCAGATAGAGCAAAAAATAACCGAAGTTTTGGAAACAAAGAATCTAAACATAACCCATCTTGTGGGTGAAATAAAAGGATTTAAATCTAAAGAAATTATTGAGGTAATTCAATGGAAATTAGACGACAACTCCCTCAATTACAACGACAAAAATGAATTGTACTTAGTAGGTTAAGCTATTTCTTTCATAAAATCGGACAACCGCCTACGCGCTATTGGAATATTATCTCCGTTGCTCATAACAGCAAAATTTCCCGTCTGCCTAGATAGTTCTTTCAGATGATTGTGTTTATTAATGATATAGGACTTATGAACCCTATAAAAAATATGAGTGTTCACTTTTTCCTCATAACGTTTTATTGTTTTGCTGCTCAATATTTTAGAGCCATCTGCCAAAAACAATTCTGTGTAGTTTTCATCTGCCTTGAAATATAAAATATCCTTGTTTTCAATAAAAATATATCCACTACGAGTGGGAATAGATATTTTTTCTATTTCATCTTCCATAGTAACCTTGTCTGATTTTGCCTCCAGTGTATCAGCGTAAGAAAACTTCATTGCCTTATCTTGTGCCTTTTGCAACTCTTCAATATCAATGGGTTTTTGAAGGTAGTCGATTGCATCCGCTTTGAAAGCTTTGAGCGCAAACTCTGAATGAGCTGTGATAAATACAACAGAAAAATCACGATCTTCGAATTTTTTCAGTAATTCAAATCCGTCACCTCCAGGCATAGCAATATCCAAAAACACAAGATCTGGTTCATACTGATTGATTAGAATTTCACCTTGTTTTATGTTGGCTGCCATTCCCACAATATGCAAGTCGGAGCAGTATTGCTCTATTAATAATTGTAAATTTTCTCTCGCATTGGGCTCGTCATCGATTATTACAGTAGATAGTTTCATGGCTCAGTTATTTTTTAATTCATTCTTAATTTACGAGATTATGTTTGAATCGTGAAGCTATAATAGTTCATGTGTTGCTTATTTTGAGTTATCGGTCACTCTGGTCTATTTATCCGTTTTCGGGATATTGGATTCATCATCAAACTCGAGCTGTTTTCAAAATTATTAGTTTCTTTACAAAAAAGAATAACCCATGTATTCAAAAGAAGAATCAAGAGCATTACGTAAAGAATTTTGGACCTCGTTTGGGGTTTACATGAAGAAGTACAACAAGGTGTATCAAGGAAAAATAAACTGGGTCAATTACAACACAAAATGTAAAGACATTTATTTTAGGCTAGATGTGACAAAGAAAAAAGCATCATTTTCTTTTGATTTACAACATCGCGATTCTGGAATGCGCGAGTTGTTCTACGAGCAATTTACAGAATTAAGAGGATTAATCAACGACAGCTTTGATAGCGTAATGACCTGGGATCCTGAATTTGAAACTGAATTTGGCACCTCAGCCAGAATTTATACCGAACTAGAAAATGTTTCGGTTTTTAACAAAAACGATTGGCACGATGTGTTCCCGTTTCTTGAACAAAACATTGTAGCGGCACATGATTTCTGGAATGAATTCAGTGATATTTTCAAAAACCTGGAAGATTAAAAACTCCAAGCCACTCCTAAACTTGGAAGAATAGGCAGTTGGTACACTTTTTCTGCAGTAATTCTATCTACATAAAAGATGTTCTCTCTGTTGTAAATATTGGTTACGCCAAAGTTCAATTCCAATTCAGATGTTTTGAATTCTACAATTTTCTTCACATTTACATCAAATCTGTGGTAAGTGGGCAGTCTTCCCTCATTTAACCCAGCGTACACTGCGGTTAACTCATTCGCATTCGCCTGAGTAATGTCAGTACCTGTTCCATCAGTAAAATCAATCTTTTGGTAATACCCTTGAGTTTGGGTAAACGGCAAACCTGAACCAAAATTCCATCTTGCATTCAGTTGCCAGCTGTCGTCCTTTCCAAATTTGTATGTCGCTAATAAATTTACTGAATGTCTTCTGTCAAAAACTGGTGCATAAGTTCTCACACCATCCCACCTTGTTACTTTTCCTAAAGAATAAACTCCCCACAAATACCATTTCTTATTTGTGTATTTCGCAACAAAATCTACTCCATAAGCATCTCCAGTTTCCACGATATAATCTTTCTTCAAAATATCGGGAGCGTCCACTTCATCGTTTTCATCAAATATTTTGTTTCTATTTATGTTAGTCAATTGAGTAAATCGCTTGTAATACCCTTCTACATTCAAGCTAATATTTCTTGTGATATCAAACTCTGTCCCTACAATCAAGTGATTGGCCTTTTGTAAGGAATGAGTCACGTCTCTTGTGTTTCCGTCCTCATCCGTAAACTGATTCTGCAAGTTATCTGGCCCAGACAAGAACCCATAAAACAAGTTTACTACATCCCTGTCGGAGTTTGCACTAATCAGGTTCTGAGAATACATTCCTGCGGCTAATTTAAGTCTTACATTTTCGGTCACGTTATATTTTAATCCCAATCTTGGCTCTGGTGAAAATGTTTTGAGAGTAGCATAATACTGCATCCTAAAACTTGGTTCAATTACCAGCAGAGGTTTCACGATTCTGTATGAAAAATAAGAACCCAGCTCCGTGGTGTTTTCATTCTGTTCTATTCTTCTGTTGGTTGAGTTTACGTAACTAAAGTCTGTTCCAAATCCTGAAACTTCAACCCCATATTTTAGCTCATTTTCTTTGATAAAATATTTAAAATCAAATCCAAAATTAAATGAATTCACTCCACTTGTTCTCTCCTGTCCATTTTCTTCTAGCAACCTAATTTTATAATCCGAAACTGAGAACTTTCCTTCGATTAACACTTTGGAAGTTCCGGGTACTAATAAAAAATTTGACCCTACTCCCCAAGAGTTCCAACTCAAATCAGAAATAGCTTGGTAATTCACATTGTCTTGAAAATTAAACCCAAACAAATTGAATTTACTTCCATTTCTTCCCTTAAACGTTAATTTTCCGTACAAATCGGTAAATCCAAAGGGCAGCCCTTCGCCAGTTGTATCAATGTATGGGTACAATACTTTGGATGACTCATCAAGGTAAGAATGCTTTCCTGTAAGAATAAAAGAAATACTTCCGTCTCCTTCTTTTTTTGGCTTCATTAAAGGTCCTTCTATCAAAGCTTTTGCCATAAATGGCGAAACAGAAACTCTTCCCTTTAGTCCATTTGGGTTTCCATCACGAGTTGTAATGTCCATGATTGAGGATATTCTTCCTCCGTGTTCCGCATTAAAACCTCCAGTGTATATGTCTGCATTTCTGATAATTTCCGTTTCAAAAACTGAGAAAAAACCAATAGAGTGAAATGGATTGTAAATCACCATTCCGTCCATCATAACTTTATTTTGAATTGGCGAACCTCCTCTCACATACATTTGTCCCCCCTGATCTCCTGTGGTTACAACTCCCGGTACAGTTTGAAAATAAGTCGCAATATCGGCATCTCCACCAATGGCAGGAATTTGTTTAATGTCATCTCCGGTCGCCTTAATGATCGACATTTTCACCTCGGTTTTGGCTTCTTGAGCTTCTCCGTTTACATCAAATACCTTTAATGTTTTGGTATCTTCCACCAAGTAAATATTCTTTGAAATCACTCTATTTTTAGTGACAGATATTTTCTCTTCAAAATTCGCATAAGACAAATTAGATACAGTCAAAACATACTCACCGGGAGGAATTTGTGTAATGCTGTAATACCCATTTACATCAGTGGTAATTCCAATAGCTGTTCCCTTAAGCTGAACAGTAGTAAACATTACTGGCTCACCTGATTCTTTGTCGTACACAAAACCTTTCACCGTACCAGTCTGTGAATAAGCACTTAACGAAATAAAAAAAGAGGCTAGAATTATTAAAAAATTCCTCATTGATTTAAAATTATTTTTTAAAGTGTGAATGTAAGAAAGTTTGACCGACAATGAAAACGAATAAAACTAATTTTTATACGGTTTAATTCCTGATTGTTCTGGTGTAAACTTTATTAGTAGCGCCTATTCTGGATTCAATAAATTCTCGGTTTATTTTAGCGTATTTCTCAAGCTCACCTTCGTGATAAATCAACGAGAGCAACTGAGATTCAAATCTTCCATAGCTGTCCACAGTAAATCCTGCACCGTAATTTTCCATTTCTTCACCTTCGGGAAATTTGGGGTGATTGTTTCCATAAAATACGGGAAGCCCGAATGTTGCTGGCTCCAAGATATTGTGAAGAGCATTTGTAAATCCTCCCCCAACAAATGCTACTGAGCCATATTGGTATGCATTGGAAAGCAAACCGATGTTATCTAAAATTAACACCGTGTATTCCTGTAAATTTACACCTTCATTCAGCTCAGAATAACGAATGTATTTTATCTCAGGGTGTAATCTCTTGATGAGAGAATTTACATGATTCTCTCCAATGTCATGAGGTGCAAACATCACTTTTATTGTCGATGAAGGAGATAAAAAAGTAGCTATCATTTCTTCTTCCTTTTCCCAACAACTTCCTGCTATAAGTGTAAATTTACTCTTGCAAAAATCTTCAATTATTGGGTTAGAAACAGCTTTTTGCACAGTTTCAAAAACTCTGTCGTATCGCGTGTCGCCCGAAACGTAGCACTCTATATCGTGGGAGTTTAAAACTTCCTTGGACGACTCGTCCTGGACAAAAATATAAGTTGCCAGTGACAAAACTCCCTTGAACCACTTTCCCAATGGTTTGAAATAAATTTGATTTTCTCGGAAAGTAGCGGAAATCAGGTAAAACGGAATATTTCTACTCTTTAATGCCTGAAAAAAATGTGGCCACACCTCATATTTAACAAAGTATACTTTGGCTAAATTTAATCCTGAAACAAACTTCAAGGCATTTGATTTGGTATCCAAAGGCAGGTAACAAACATAGTCCGCTAACTCATAATTTTTTCGAGATTCATACCCCGAAGGAGAAAAAAAAGTAACCAACACGGAAGTTGATGGAGCTTCCTGTTTTACTTTCTCAATAAGTGGTCGAGCTTGCTCAAATTCCCCTAAAGAAGCGCAATGAAACCAATGAATATTTTCTTTTCCTTTGAGTCTATTAGTTAACTTTTCTTGCCAGTTTTTCCTTCCATCTATCCAAAGTTTGGCTTTGGGATTCCAGAATGAAACAAGGCGAATTGTCAGCGCATACAACCGGATAGAAATGTCATATAGGAATTTCATAGATTACAAGATTACGAAAAATATACGAAACTGAAGCCACCCTTCGATTCTGAAGCTGGAGCTTCAACTCAGGGTTCAGTTGAGTTATAAAAAAAGCGCATCTAACAAACTAGATACGCTTTGCTTTAGGGGGAAAAGAAAAATTAATTCAATACAAAATCAATTTTTCCCAGTAGATTAGAATTCCTAACACTTAAGGCTTTTGAATAAGCCAAGATATTTGAAGTTGTGAAGTTGCTTACCGGCTCCAAAAAAGAATTACTATCTTTCATATCTGTAAGGAATTGGGAAAACTTTTTTTCGTTTTTATAAAATTCCGATAAGTCATTTAGAGTAGTCTTTTTATCCATATATGCGATTTAGTTTCTCATATAACGACCTCAATTTTGGTTTAGTGTATCATTTCAAAAAAAATGCGAATCGATTAAACTTTTTGAATTTATATTAATCCAAGAATTGTTGTTAAAACTGAAAGGTGAATTTGAAAGACCAAGACATAGTAGACTTAATTTTTACTAAGGGAAAAAGAGCATTTGACTTTTGAATAACGGGCAAAAAAATCTCTTTGACTTTACAAGTCAAAGAGATTTTTTTTTGTGACTAATGGCTATTAAAATCAAGAAGGATTCGAAAAATAATTTTACTTTTACTCCATGAATAACAAAGATATATTCCATTCCCTCCAAGCACAAACTACTCCTTTCCCCATTGGATTGGAAATTGAACGTGCTGAGGGCTTGTTTATATTCGATAAATCAGGGAAAGCATACTACGACTTAGTTTCAGGGTTGGCTGTGACCAATATTGGCCACAGACACCCAAAGGTGATTGCGGCTATCAAAAAACAAATTGACACACATTTGCATGTGATGCCTTACGGAGAATTTATTCAGACTCCGCAACTTGAGCTTGCAGAGAAACTCAATGAAATTCTGCCGGAAAATCTCACAACAAGTTACTTTGTAAATTCTGGGGCTGAAGCTGTGGAAGGAGCTTTAAAACTTGCTAAAAGATATACCGGAAGGCAAGAAATTATAGCCTGCCACAAATCTTATCACGGCAGTACACACGGAGCCTTGAGTGTTTCAGGGAATCCAGTGAAGCAGTCGGCTTTTAAACCTCTTTTGCCTCATGTTAATTTCATTCAGTTTAATGAATTGGCCGAGCTACAATCCATAACAGAGAAAACTGCTTGCGTAATTATTGAAACCGTGCAAGGCGATGCCGGAGTGCGAATTCCTGACTTGTGCTACCTCCAACAATTGAGAAAAAAATGTACCGAAACGGGCACCTTATTAATTCTGGATGAAATCCAAACAGGATTTGGCCGAACGGGTAGCTTTTTTGCTTTTGAGCAATATGGAATTACACCCGATATTTTGGTCATTGCCAAAGCGCTTGGTGGCGGAATGCCCATTGGAGCCTTTGTTTCGAGTAAAGAAATTATGGATTGCTTGACGCATAATCCGATATTGGGTCACATCACTACTTTTGGTGGTCACCCTGTGAATTGTGCTGCGGCAGTAGCAAATATTGGAGTCATTCAGGAAGAAAATCTTATTGAGGCAGTTCACAAAAAAGGAAAGTTGATGAAGGAATTACTTTCTCATTCCCTTGTGAAAGAAATTCGCCAAATAGGATTAATGTTTGCCATTGACCTAGAAAGCGAAGAAATAACTCAAAAAGTAGTAGAAAGTTGCATGGAAAAAGGAATTATTACCTTTTGGTTTTTATCCTGCCCAGCGAGTTTTAGGTTAGCTCCACCGCTCACTATTTCTGAGGAAGAAATAAAGGAAGTTTGTGGAGTTATTTATGAGGTTTTTGATGGGATTTCATAGTTATTCGATTTTCGGATTTTCGAATTTTCTGAATTAACCAACCATTATTATAGTTTATGTTACTTCAACTGTCATCCTGAACTTGATTAAAGATCTTACAGAGAATATGTCACGTTTGCTTTTGGTAATATTTCCATGAATAAGACTCCGCATTAAGGGCGGAATGACACGTGTTAGGATTAATTAAGAATAAATCACCCTTCCGCCTCCAGCGCTGCAGCCAATTCATCCGTCATTTCGAGGGTGTGATACACCACATTCACATCATCATCCTCTTCCATTTTTTCAATTAGCTTCAATACAGATTTTGATTTTTCCACATCCAACGCTTTGGTAGTTGTAGGAATTCGTTGTAGCTCTGTGCTTTTTGCCGAAATTTTCATTTCATCCAGTTTACTTTGCATGTCTCCATAGCTATCGAATGAAGTGTAGATTAAAACATCTTCTTCTTGTACGTCAATTTCTTCCAAACCTGCGTCAATCAGCTCAAATTCTAAATCTTCTAATTCCCAATCTTTTAGCAATTCCTTTTCTATGGTAAACACACCTTTTCTATCGAACATAAAGGAAAGTGAACCATGCGTTCCCAGCTCTCCACCGTATTTACTAAAAACTGCTCTTACGTTTGCCACTACTCTGTTATTGTTGTCAGATGTAGCTTCTACAAAAACGGCAATTCCATTGGATGCGTATCCTTCAAATGTGTATTCTTGCAGGTCAGCCGCATCATCTCCCGAACCTTTTTTAATGGCACGCTCCATCGTATCTTTAGGCATGTTGGCTCCTTTGGCATTCTGGATTGCCAATCGCAACGAAGGGTTTGTGTCTGGATCTGCTCCGCCATCTCTGGCTGCAATGGTTATTTCTTTAATAATTCGAGTAAAAATTTTCCCTCTCTTGGCATCTTTTGCTCCTTTTTTGTGCTTAATGGTTGACCATTTACTGTGTCCTGACATAGTTATTTATTTGTAATCTGCCTGTTGGGCAGAATATGAATATTCCGTTATCTTTGAACCGTAAAGTTAAGAAAATCAGTCTTAATCTGAAAAGCGGATTTTTGACCACCCGATCATTATGGAAAAAGTTAAAAACATTGTCATTTTTGTCTCCGGAAACGGAAGTAACATGAGTCATATTATTACTCATTTTGATGATAATCCCTTGGTAAATGTCGAAGCTGTTTTTTCTAATAAACAAGACTGTCTTGGCGTGTTAAATGCACAAAAAGCAGGAATCAATACCGTAGCTTTCTCCAAACAAGAATTGGAAACAGGAAAAGTAACCGAGTTAGTGAAACTATTGAATGTCGATTTAATTGTTCTCGCAGGATTTTTATTAAAATTACCCAAAGAATTCACTTCCTCTTTTGAAAATAAAATCATTAATGTACACCCCTCGCTATTGCCAAAATTTGGAGGAAAAGGAATGTATGGAAAGCATGTGCACAAAGCTGTAATTGAGGCCAAAGAAACAAAATCTGGAATCACCTTTCATTACGTAAATGAAAACTATGATGAAGGGAATATTATCGAACAATTTGAGTGCGAAGTTTTACCAGAAGATTCAGTAGAGGATTTACAGCAAAAAATACATAAACTAGAACACCAGAATTTTCCACAGGTGATTGAAAAACTTATTACTCAATGAGTCAAATAAAAATGTATACCGATGGCTCTGCTTTGGGTAATCCAGGTCCAGGAGGTTATGGAATTGTGCTCATGGCGGGAAAACACTACAAAGAATTCAAAGAAGGATATCGCCATACTACTAACAACAGAATGGAACTCTTAAGCGTAATTGTAGGTCTTGAAAAGCTAAAAAATCCGGGTTACTCAGTCACCATCTATTCTGATAGTAAATATGTAGTAGATGCTGTGGAAAAGAAATGGGTGTTTGGTTGGGTAAAAAAGAATTTTAAAGGAAAGAAAAATGCCGATTTATGGAAGCGTTTTCTTGAGATTTACCCAAAACACGAGGTGAAATTCGTTTGGGTAAAAGGCCATGCCGGAAACAAATACAACGAAGTATGCGACCAATTGGCTGTGGCCGCTGCAAATGGCGAAAATTTATTGGTAGACAAGGGCTATGAGGAATCTCAGAAAGAAGAAAAAGGATTGTTTTAAGATATAACATAACCAATCCCAGTAGTTGCCTGAATTCATACAAGCAACAACAAATGCAAAATAGGTGTTACAACTAGTACCCCAATTTACTCCTCACTTTTCCCAGTACTTCATTTGCAATTTCAGAAGCTTTTTTCGCTCCTATTAGCAATTGCTCTTCTATCAAATGTGGATTTTCTATGTAGTAATTGAACTTTTCTCTTTCGTCTTTATACTTGTCAATAATCAACTCAAATAACGCTTGCTTTGCATGACCGTATCCATACCCTCCTGCCAAGTAATTCTTTCTCATAACAGCAATTTGCTCTTCGGTTGCCAGTAATTTATATAGAGCAAAACAATTGCATGAGTCGGGATTTTTTGGATCTTCCAATGGTGTACTATCCGTCTCAATCCCCATTATTTGTTTTCTTAATTTCTTATCTGGCAAAAACAAGTTAATTATATTTCCTTGAGATTTACTCATTTTACCTCCGTTTGTGCCCGGAATAAGCTGCGTATTTTCTTGAATTTTTGGTTCGGGTAACACTAAAGTTTCACCCATCAAATTATTGAATCTACTGGCAACATCTCGAGTCATTTCAATGTGCTGCAACTGATCTTTGCCTACCGGAATGATTTCCGACTCATACAACAAAATATCAGCCGCCATCAGCATAGGATAATCGAATAATCCTGCATTTACATCATCCAATCTGTCGGCTTTGTCCTTAAAAGAGTGCGCTAGCTTGAGTCTTTGGTATGGAAAAAAACAATTGAGATACCAGGTTAATTCTGTTACTTGGGGAATATCACTTTGCCTGTAAAACACAGTTTTATTTACATCCAAACCGAATGCCAACCACGCTGCAGCAGTTTGCAATGTGTTGTTTTTCAACTCTTCTCCGTTCTTAATTTGAGTAAGTGTATGTAAGTTCGCTATGAATAAAAACGATTCATTCTCTTCGTTTTTTGCCATTTCAATTGCGGGAATAATTGCTCCTAACAAGTTTCCGAGGTGAGGTGTTCCTGTGCTTTGTATTCCTGTAAGTATTCTTGCCATCTGGGTAGTATGAATTTTTCAATTCAAAGTAACTAAAATTTTATGTGTTAGGCCTAAAATTAATCCTGAATTTCGATTAAATACTCAGTTTTGAGATAAGATTTAAGCTCTTCATATTGAGAATTGATGAGAGCAAGATTCTCTCTTTTAAGGTATCTCAACCTCAAGTCCCTATTTAATTCTCTTAAGCATCTCGGAAGTTTTTTAACTCCGATTGCTTCGCAACTGCCTATTAATTTATGACTTAACTGCCTAGCGCTAAGATAATCCTCAGCCTCAATGTACAGATTCATTAACACAAAGTCCTTTTCGGCATTATTGATGTAAATCTGTAGGGCCTGAGCAAAAATATCGCTTCCCAATTCTTTTTCGATACTTTTTTTAATCACTAGTAATGAGTTCTATAATTTCTAACGTAAGTGGTTTTCTCAAAACTTGATGCAAACCATGTTTTAAAAAAAAATCTTCATCTACTCCATCCTCTGCAAACAAAAATATTTTTTCAATTTTATTCTCTTCTGGCAATTCACTGTGAGCCTTAATGAACTCTAATCCATTCATAATAGGCATGTTCATGTCGAGTAAAGCCACATTTACTTTTTCGCCAGAAATGAGGTAGTCTAGCGCTTCTTTACCATTAAAAAAAGGAAGAACTTCGCAATCTTCAATTTGATTGGTAAGTTTTCTTCTGTTAATGAAATTTGTGGTCACATCATCATCAATTAAAGCTATTGTCATTTTTTGCCTTATTCTGTTTATCAAACTTCTCTTTCACTTCCTTTTTATACTTGCGCGACAAAGGAATTACTTTATTCCTAACTTCTACTTGCTGCGTTGAAATTTTGTCTATTTTTTTCAAATTAACTAAAAATGATCTGTGGACTCTTACAAAAATATCAGGATCTAAAGTTTCTTCAATTTGTTTTAAAATCCCTGTTGTTGTTATTTTTTGGTCAATAGTGGCATAAGTAATGTAGCTACTACTCCCTTCAATGTAAGCCACATTTCTTGCTGGAATTCTCTGTGTCTCACGATTTCTTTTTATTACCACAAATCCTTCATCTGACTCTGTTTTGGTTTCAGCTTCGGTAGAACCAACTATTCTTCTTTTGGCCTTTTCTACTGCTTTACTGAGCCTGTTCAATTCTATTGGTTTTATAATGTAATCAATCGCATCAAATTCAAAAGCTTTTACTGCATGATTCGTATGAGACGTGGTAAAAATAACCATCGGTTTAGTCTCTAACTTTTCAAGCATATCAAGCCCATTTTCGTAAGGCATCTGAATATCCAAAAAGATCAGCTCCACTTCGGTAGACTCTATTATTTCTCTAGCCTCTCTAGCACTAGAACAAGCCGTAATTAAATCAAGTGAACCATTTTTTCTGACAAGGTTAGTCAAAATAAATCGTGAGGTATCGTCATCATCCACGATGATGCAAGAAATGAGTCTTGACATTGATTTAAAAGTTTCGGTTAATAAGAACGTAAATTTACAAAAAAAAGAGACAAGTACCTGATTCTGTTTCAGAATATTAGACTCTTTTGTATAAAACAAACTCAACCGTTAGACTATTTTCTCGATGAACAACCTCCCACTTTGTATCTAATTCTTTAAGCTCAGCATCTAAAAATTCATTGACAACATTCGAATATAAAACATATTCTTGTTCTCCCATATTCACCTCTGGAAAACTCCAGGTGTCCTCAGAAAGGTGGAGAAATTTTTGGGGATATGCTCCTGGGAAATCAAATCCAACCTGTTCCTTTTCAATGCCGTTTTGATCCATAAACTGAATCATTTTTGAGCGAAGTTGATAGTAAGGCCAATGCCCTAATGTAGAATCCCAACCCTGAGATACATTCCGGGGATAAACCCAAAAACTTCCACTCATTAGTCCAACTGTAAGAATTAAAATTCCTGATCTACGCCATTTTAAATTCTGATTGATTTCAAGCAAAAGGTATAGACTCACGAGCGAAAATGCAATATAAACCGGCATAAAATATCGGTGACCTTTCAGATCCACGTATAGGATTGCAGGAATTGACAAAAAGCCAATAATCAACACAAATAGCAAAGAAACTTGCTTGAACTTTGGGTTTGTGACAACAGCCTTAAAACCAACTATTATAAAAGTTGATACAGCCACTAACCAAACGAATATTCTTCCGAAATCTATTATTCTCCAACCGTAAATAAGGCTGTTTTTTAACATTCCCTTTGCGCTTTCTTTTTCAAAAAACACAGCCCATGGAGAGTTCTCGTGATAACCAATCCATCCTTTATCTTGATAATGAAAGTAACTAAAAGAAACAAAAATAATAGCAGCAGGAATATATGGAATTCCAGTTTTAACTAAGTAAAGTAATTTGTTTTTAATCTGAGTCGAATTCCAAAACCAAATTACTTCGAAAAGAAAAAGTGGAACGGTAAGAATCATACCTCGCAGGCTAATTAAAAACAAGCCACTAAAAGCAACAGCAATAAGCCAGTGTTTTTTATTTAGAATAGAATTGACAGCAAACAAAAAGAAAAAAAGCAACGGTACGTCAGGCGAAACCAAAGAGATTTGACTCAGGATTGTGGTATCCAACAGGACGATCAGCATCACCCATTTAATATTGTTTTTATTGAAAAAATATGTGGTTATGGAATAAAGTTGCCAAGTTATTCCCACAGCGAAGGGCAATACCAGAAGATGACTAATCCACAAGGATTTTCCGAAAACGGTCCATAACAACGCAAGTAAATAACCAAAAGTAGGAATGTGACCACTATCAATTTCATTGGGCAAAAACTGAATTTTTAAATCGTTTTCAAAATAAAACGTTCCATGTTTTGCACCCAACTGAACCGTATCCCAAAAGAAAATATGATCTAATGAAGCAGCTACCAAAATGGTTATGACCACTGCGGCAATGACAAACTCCCAATGTGACTGTACAAATTGTTTCATGCTATTTTTTTTCGAAAATTCTAACTGTCATCTTATTCACCACCAAATCAGCTTTATGCTTGTTCCAGATATAAATCTTCACACCATCTTTCTGGCTCCTGATGTTTGGGGTCATGTAGGTTGAAGTAAAGACGCTCTGACTGCTCTCTTTGCTTGACTTATTATCAATACGAGAACTGAAATACCCGTAGGCACCTTCCCTTCTATTTATGTGACTCACGAGTAGAGGAAAATCCAAAGAATCTAATTTCTTGGGGTTTTGAAATACTACTTCTGTCTCAATCCAAATATGATCTTTGTTTGTGAGTTCTCCGAATGCCTTTTCAAAACTTGGAGAAAATTCATTAGTCGAATTAAACGCCAAAGGAAAACCGTCAACAACAGTTTCTGAAACAATTTTATACTCTGATCTACTTCCAAAATCATGAGACCCATTAAAGTTTCGAAACACGGAGAGTAACTCTTTATCTGAATCGCCCACAGCAGTTTTTAAGAAAGTAGCGACATAATAATCTTTAGTCATTCGGTAGGGATCCAAAATCCCAGCTCGCAGTTGCCACCATTGGAACTGATTAAGAAAAATAGCAAACAAGACAAAAAGCAAAACAATTCCCTTTGCCCAATATTTTTGGCTAACCAAAAATTTCAAGAAAAAGCCAAGAGAAACTGCAAGAATTGGATAAACAGTAATGAGTGGCCTATTAGAAAAGGCAGCCCCGTACCACCACTCTGTCCAACTAAAAATAATATAAGCTGTAAATAGAAAATACAATAAAAATGAAAGTGCAATCTCTTTCTTTTCGCGGAAGAAAAAATAAAAACCTAAGAGCGACAATGTCATAACGGGTGTGTAAATGAGCCAACCTTTTTTAAAACTAAATAGAGATTCAAAAATGTAAGGCGAAGTAACATCTAAGCCTACTCCAGGATTGATATAACTGTCATAAAACAAAGTGCCTGTTTTCACAAACCAGTAGCTCATTTGCGGCAATGCAATCAGGATACAAAGTAGCAACATCCAAACAAATTGAGTTTTGTTTTTGAGAATTAACTCCCACTTTTTTTTAATCGTTTTTTTGTTGTAAACTCCATATAAAACAGGCAGGAAAAGAATGAGAATTTCGCTAGGCTTTACCAAGGACATGAAAGTTATTGAAGCGCCTATCGCCAATAAATTGATTATTTTTTGGGTTTTGTGCCACTGAGTTGTATTCCAAATTAGAACAGCTACAAAGAAAAACAAGACATTAACGGTTTCTAAATTTTTGAGAGTAAGGTGATGCGAATAATTTGTACCCAAAACGATAATGACTAAAACAATTGCTGTTATTTTTTCGGTAAAAAAATGACGCAGTATCTTCCTTAAATAAAACAGTCCGAGAAAAGTATAAAACAGACCTCCAACAACAAGAGCATACTGATAAGGTTCGCTAAACCCATCTATTGGGTAGCCCAATAAATAGGCCGACCCATGACCCAAAAGAAAAAAGGGCAAAAAAAGCATAGCCATTCCCAAAAGAAAAAAATACATCGGTTTTCCATCTGGTGTTACAGATATTTGGTACAAAGTATCGGTAAGCTGCTTTTCGTCATTGATTTCCTCTATCCACTGCCTATTTTCCATTAAGGGATCCTCGTAAATAAATGTAGCTGGCAAGGGCAAATAGTAGCCCAAAACATCCCACGAAGTTTCTTTTTCAGAAACATTTCCTAGCCTAAATATTAAAATAATAAGGCAAAGAACCAACATTATCCTGGTTGACAAGGAGTTTTTCAAACTGGTAAATAAATGAGTCATTTTGGGTATTAATAAGGCACTAACTTACAAGAATTAATCCTTTCGCTCTTCCTATTTCATAAAAAGAATTTTACTCACTTGCTCCGAAGCTCCATCTGGAGAAGTCATAAATACCAAATAAATTCCCGAACTTACCCTTTCTCCATTCAGGTTCGTACCTTCCCATATCGCTTGTCCACCAACAGATTTAGAGGTAAAAACAACATTTCCTGAAATATCGGTAATTCGCACGTCAGAATCTGCCACGAGTCCTTTTACTGCTATCTTTCCTTGAAATCCTGGCGGTACAGGGTTTGGGTAAGCGTAAACATCTGTGTATGCTGGAGCTCCTTCCGTAGCTTCGCCTTTATAGGAGATTAAACCCTTGTCAGTGGAAACAAAAACCTCTCCCGTTTCCCCGTCAATAGCAATGTCATAAATATTATTGGATAAAAGCGGACTATTTTCTTTGGTAAATCCCAGCACTTGTTCTGTCCCATCTGGGGATAACACAAATATCCCTGAACCCTCCGTTCCTATCCATTTTCGATTAGCCCCATCAATAGTAATACAGGTAACTCGTTCACTCTCTAGCAGTAATTCAACATTTCCGTCAAGGGTTACTTTAATTTTTTGAACTTCAAAACCAGAAGATGAAAACAATTCGGAAGGGGAATAAAAAACATAAATTCCTTCATCGGTTCCTATCCACATTTCACCGTCTAGGTCCTCTGTAACACAAATGGGAGTGGAGTTTAAATTACCATTAGTTTCTCCCTTAGAAATTTGCTTGTATTGATCATCGGTCTCATCAGTTGGTGTGCCGTTGTCATTATAAACTAATATTCGGTAATCCTTAAACACCATCCATTTAAATCCATTCTCTTTATCTATCGTAACGGCTGCTGCAATTCTATTTTGAAATTCTGAACCACAAAAAAATGATTTCCAAACACCTCCCTTCGTTTTTAGAACAAGCGGATTTCTTACCCATGAATTTGCAAGCCACAAATTCTCATTATCATCAAAAGCTCCATCTTTCACAGCAATTCTATCGTTGTGAATGGTGCTTATTCCTAGCTCTGAATTTGCCGTATCATAAGCATTTCCAACCTGATTGTTTTGAAGTTCTGCCACTCCTTTTGCCGAAAACGAACACACATATCCCTTCGTTGGTTGTTTTGGGTTCACCACCATTCCAACAAAGTCATTCATACTTCCGTTGGAAAAGTTATACCCATTGTACTGATTCGCTGCATTGTATTGTTGCCATTTATCCTCTCGAATGTTGTAATGAAAAGCTCCGTCATTGCTGTAGGTTTTATTCCATCCTCCACCAACCAATGATCCTGTAGAGCCCCACAAGTTTCCGTCTTCCACTTCTATGTCTAACACATTTGTACTGTACATAAATTCTGGGGTTTGCCAATTGGCATCAAAATTATCTTTTAATCTTACCGCTGCATTTTCTTTATCGGCCAAGTAAAAGTATGTTCCATCAAACGTAATGTTGTTACATCTTGGCTTCCAAAACGCATCATAATTCGTGATTGTATGAATGAGGTTCAAGGAGGTATCCAGTGCATAAACCGTATCCAGCTGATTGATCATCAGCATTCCATTATCAGCAGAAACCGAGGTTGTTACTTGGTCGCAATAGTTAGGCAAACTTGTCCAGGTGTTATTTCTAAACCAATAAATAGAGTCTGACGAAGGACTTTGAGCAACGCTCATGATAAGTGTGTTTTGTGTAGCGCCAAGGTGCTTTACTTCGTTGTTGAAATTGGGAAAAGAAGTGATTTTGGTCCACGAATTAAAATCGGAGAGAAAATTACTTGTTTCGGTTGCAGAAAACAATCCTATTTCGGTTGCCAAAAATATATTTCCGTTGAGAATGGCGAGCTGATTGATGCGGATTTGAGATCCTCCTGGCCCAATCACATAGGTAGCTTTCACTTCCTTTCTGTTAATGTCATACACAACCACACCAAAACCGCAAGAAAAATAAGTCAAATCACCTTTTGAATAAATGTGATTTATTTTTTTATCGCCCGTAATCGTGCTTTCCCTAATCTCAAATAAATTGTACGTAATATTTCCTTGAATTAAATCGATATTCCCATTTTCATAACCTATCAATAGAGCTTCATTTTGTCGGTTGTAACCAACTGCCGACAATCCAATATCAGACAATGCATCCACTTCCGTCAATCTTTCTATTGAGTTTTCGTTGTAATCATTAATGATTAAAGCATTTGAAGTTACACCATAAGAAACGCCTTGGTGATAAGTAATATCAATTACATCATTGAACGGGAAATAACTTTTCCATTGGCCAATAGCTGCACCTTGAGCAAACTCCATCAATGGATTCAGTATAAAAATGAAGCAAAATATTATTCTAAATTTCATAAAAATGGTTTGGTTGTGAACGATGAACAGATTTATTCTATTGTTCATTTAGCATATTAATTGCAATCCAGCTCATAAGTCCTACACCAATCTCAAGGGAACTTTCATCTACATTAAAAGTAGAAGTATGAAGCCCAGAGCTTTCTCCTGTTCCCAGCCTGTAAAAACATCCTTTCATAGATTGAGTATAGTAAGAAAAATCCTCTCCAGTCATCCGTAAATCCAAATCCACTACCTTATCCTCTCCTAAATAAGCAATTGCAGCCTTTTTGGCCAGGTGAGTCAATTGTTGGTCGTTTTTCAAAAACGGATATCCCTTTCTTACTTCGAACTCACAAGTACCTCCCATGGAATGAGCGACACCCTCGGCCAAATCTATCATTCTTTTGTGCGCCTCGCCTCGCCATTCCTCGTTCATCGTTCTAAAAGTACCTTCTATTTTCACTTCATCAGGAATAATATTCGTAGCTCCACCTACTGTATTTATTTTACCAAACGACAGAACACTGGGCACATCTGGCTTTGCATTTCTGCTCACAATAGTCTGAAGTGAATTGATTATTTGACAGGCAATGAGTACCGTATCCTTGAATTTATGGGGAAGTGCAGCATGCCCTCCTTTCCCTTTTACAGTGAGATATAACTCATCGCAAGAGGCCATATACATTCCAGGCCTAAATCCTACTTTACCCGCTGGCAAATCCGGAAAAACATGCTGCCCTAGAATGGAGCTTGGTTGAGGGTTTTCGAGAACTCCTTCCTTTATCATGAGTGACGCTCCTCCTGGAAGCTTCTCCTCACCCGGCTGAAATATGAGCTTAATTGAACCTTCAAAATCGTCTTTCAACTTACTTAAAACTGCCGCTACTCCGAGCAATGAGGCTGAATGAACATCGTGTCCGCAAGCATGCATTACACCCTCGTTCTGAGATTTATATGAAATGTCATTTTCTTCCACTATGGGCAGTGCATCCATATCCGCTCTCAAGGCTATAACTTTGGAGTCTGGATTTTTTCCTTTAATAATTCCTACTACACCTGTATTTACAATTCCAGCAGTAAATTCAATTCCCAGTTCCGTTAATTTTTCTTGAATGTATTTTGATGTATTTACTTCATCAAACGAAAGTTCAGGGTGCTGATGCAGCCACCTTCTATTTTCCAAAACCTGGGAACTATTTTTTGCTGTAAGCTCTTTTATTTTTTCAATTAAATTATGTGTCATTTCCCAAAGTACAATTTAAATCCACTTACAATTAACTTAATGGATAAGAGCAGCATGATAACTCCAAATACCATTTTCACAATATTCTGGTCTAATTTGTGAGCAAGTTTAGCTCCAAAGAATCCTCCAACCACAAAAGTAATAGCTACTATTCCAGCCACTTTTAAATCAACGTTTCCGGCTCTATAATACTGCATAAACGCCAAGATTCCAATTGGCGGTAACATGAGGGCTAGACTAGTTCCCTGAGCTTGTATTTGTGTTAATCCTACTAAATAAATGAGTCCTGGCACAATTATTATTCCCCCTCCTATTCCGATGAAACCAGATAAAATTCCTGCCGTAACACCAATGAGTACGAGAACTATAATTGTTTGAAAATCAATTGTCATAAACTTGTTATTGTATTAAAAGTCCAAAGATAAGGAAAAGTAACTGATGCGACCTTGATTGACACCATCCTCGATTCCCCAGGACCAATCGTACCGCACAAAATATCCAAACAACTCCGCTCTTAGTCCAAAACCATAGCCAAAGATGACAGGCTCTCGTTGATTTTCTATGACTACCGTAATGGGTTTTTGGGAAACTTCTCTTTTGTTGAATGAATTTTCAATGGAATAAGGATTTGGTCCAGTCCAGGCTGTTCCAGCATCGGCAAAACCAACTACCTGAAAAGAAGCCAAAAACTTACTTTGAACAGGATATTCACTAAAATACCTGAACACAGGCCATCGCAATTCGGTATTTACCACTGCAAAACTATTTCCAAAACGTGTATTCTGAATAAATCCACGCATCGGAGTTGCAATGGTTTGAAAAGCAAACCCTTGGTCTGTTGGTATAATGTTATCCTGATTAAACTCTGGATTAAATCCTCCATCAACACCTCCCATGTAATAAACGAGTTTTCTGTTGCCAAAGGAAGTACTAGTTGCCAAACGCGAAGCAAATATAAGTTCTCGATGAATTTTTTGATAATTCCGAATGTCTGCACCTAGGACAAAAAAATCTGTTTGTTCTTCATCCAGTTCGTTGTAAAATTCACCAAACAGTTTCAATCTTGTTCCTTCATACAAATTGATTCCTTTATTAAAGGTGTTATCAAAAACATATTCCAGCTTTAAACCTCCCATATTTCTATATGCATCAGGAGCTTCTAGGCTAGATCTATTCACAGAGGATACGATTGTCATGTCGTTTCTTAGATTAAAAGTCAATCCCACTGACGCTACCTCAGAAAAAGGATATTTCAACCTATATTTTAGTTCATGAATCATTGTTCTTAGAGGTACTATTCCATTGTCATTAGTATAAACCTGCCTTGTGAACATATATTTTTTATCAATTCTTTGAGATAAATCCTCAAAAGCAATCAGGTAATCATTGTCTTGAAGGTTGAAACTTAAATTTACACCGCCAATTAATCGATAATCCTCCATCAAATCTTTCATCTGAACCAAATTAAAGTAGTTTACAGTTGGGTTGTTAAATGTAGGCTGAGAAGCGTTAAAAACTTGATAACTGTTATTAATGAAGTTATTGTCTAGTTGGCTTACAACCTCATCTAATGTAAAATTAATGTTGTATAATTTTCGTGTAGGTAATTCGAATTCGGGAGTAACGCCCGATTTTTTTAATGAGATAGAATTGGTTGGATTCAGAAACACCATCTCATTCTCATCCTTAGCCTTCTTTTCTGATTTAACCACTTGGATTTTCTCTTTCTTTTCCTCCTTCTTTTTTTCTTCCGTGTGAAATTGATAATTCTTCGTGTCAATTTTTTTATTATCCACAGGAATAGGACTCACTGCAATGATTTCGATGGTGCTCTGCTTTTTATTTTTCCAAAAATCTTCTGGTTTATTTTCAAACTCAGAAGGTAAAAAGCTATTAGCAACCGTTCCGTCCAAAGAGGCATCTCCTTTAAACAATCGATACTCACCATCCTGAAACATAAGCATTGCTATTTGCTCAGAAGTAGGATCGTAATCTAGTTGTGTTATGCTTCTTCTATAATTGGTAAGTAGAGATGTTCTTGAAAAGTAACGGTAACTAATCACGGTGTCTACCGAGCTAATCGTGCTATCAAAAACTGCCAAATATCTATTTTGTATTCCGTTTTCGCTTGCTAAGTAAGTGTACTCCTTGTTTTTGAGTTCAAATGGATAGTACTCATCTAGATGTGGAGTATTCGTAACTCGCTTTAATCTTCGTTGAAATTTATTGGTAAGGTCATAAATAAAGATGTCAAACGATTGGTTGCCAGGCGTTTTATTCTCTTTGGTGTATATTGAATCCGTTTTTCTGTTGGATGAAAATATAATTTTTGATGAATTCTCAATGAATGAAGGGTGAATCTCGTCAAAAAAGTCATTGGTTAATTTCAAGTATCCATTCCCCAAAATTGTATACAAGAATAAATCCTTCTGGCCATTTTGAACTCCCGAAAACACAAACTGAGTCCCCGTATGGTTGTAACTAAAGCTTGTTATTTTATCAATTTTTTGTACCTGAAGTTTTCTTTTCTTTTTCGTTTCAGTATTGTAAAAGTTAAAAAAAACTGCCCCTTCACGTTCCTCAATAAATGCCAGAACTTTTCCATTAGGGTGCCAATCAATCAACGGAAACGAATGATCTGTTTTTCTATCAATTTTATATCCTGTTCTGAGTACTTTGGTGTATTTCCCTGTTTCAACATTGTATATCCACAAATAATACCGTCCGAGGTCATTGGTAGAATAAGCTATGTGTTTTCCATCAGGGCTTACACTTATTTGAGTGATATCCCCTTTACTTTTTCGATGTTTTAATTCAATCCGATCTTGACTTGGTAACTTCTTGTATTTTTCTTCTTTAGAGTATTGATTTTTATAATACCTAACCATGTCGTCATTCAGTGATTTTGTGGATTTCCCGAGCACAAAACGAAAGCTAGACTCAAAACTTCTAGAAATGCTAACCAGGTAAATAATTTGGGGAATCACCTCCTTTCCATAAACCTGTGCTATGTAATTCCAAAGCGCATGCCCAACATACTTAGCTTGATGTTCCTTTATTCTCCCCAAGCTCGAAAACTCTTCACCCAACACGTAATCTCTTACAACACTACTAATACCACTGTTCCAATCTTTTGATTTGTATGAATACAAACCCTCGGTAAACCAAGCGGGTAAATCAATTTTTGCTGAACCTCTAACCACTTGCTTCCAATTTCCTTGGTAAACAAGCTTATTCACCAAAACTTCACTCAAACTAGCACGAATCTGTTGGTCTAAGTCTGCGTGAGTTTCTTCAAAGAACAAAAACATCTTATTCCCTTGGATGCTGTTTTTTCCTCCAACATTTGAAGTGATATCATTGGTCAATCCAATATTACTTTGTCTGAAATCTGATTGACGATTGAATACTAAAATATCAAGTTTACCGTCCAATTCTGTTTCAAAGAACTTTTCCAATTCCTGTAAATTTTTATGTACCGATTTTGCAACATATTCCGCGTGCTCTTGGCCATTTCCGTAGAAAAAAACACGAAATCTTTGAAAATCGTAATACTGCCAAAAAAAGGTAACCTCTTGAACCCTGTTTTTACCAAATTCTTGAAACGAACCAGTGTAAAATTGAGACAAACCATATCTGTTCAACCCCAGAAAGAGTGGGAACAATATTAAAATATGTAGTCCTTTAATTTTCATTAAAAATAAATTTACAAAAAACAACCAAACTTATTCCGTTTCTTCATAGGAACTTGATGTTAAATCTCTGTAAAGGTTGTTTTTTTCAATCTCAGGAAGTACTTGATTAGCAAAATTCAGAAGTGGATTGTACAACATCGAAGACCTTTTTGTTTCGCGAGGAACAAAGTTTAGTTTGGTATCGTAAGACTCTACGATTACGATCAAAATAGATAAAATCAACAAGGTCTTTACAACTCCAAATGCAGCGCCAAGGGATTTATTTACAAGCTTCAATGCTGCTAGGTTCACAATTTTCTCAACTACCTTTCCTGCAGCAAACACGAGTACAAGGATCACCAAAAAAGTAACCGTGAATGACACAACAGGCAAATATTGGGAATCTACAAACTCCATCAAATAAACCGATGATCTGTCAGAAAACTTCAACCCTCCATAAATACCTAAAGAAAGTGCGATAATACTAACTAACTCGAACACCAAACCCTTCTTAAAGCCCTTGTATCCAAACCAGAGTAGCAAGGCCGCAACAAAAATATCTATAAAATTCATAGAGATAAAGATAAATTAATTATCAAGAATACTTATAAATAAGCTATTTTTGTATTCAATACTTGCTTTAAATTAATGCAAGAATTACTTTTACGATCATATAGAAAAAAACTAAACTCAAACATGTCTAAATCTAAATTTACAACCGTAGGTAGAAAAGTTCTAATGGCCTTCTCCGGATTCTTCTTGATGTTTTTCTTGCTTCAACACCTCACGATAAATTTATTGTCAGTTATCAATGTGGAAGCATTCAATGAAGTTTCTTACTTTATGGGTAACAATCCAGTAGTTCAGTTTGCACTGCAACCTGTTCTGATTTTTGCCGTATTCTTCCATTTCATTATGGGGTTTGTACTTGAAGCAAAAAACAGAGGAGCACGTTCCATCAAATATGCCTACAGTAAACCTGGTGAAAATTCTTCATGGATTTCTAGAAATATGATATACTCAGGATTGGTGATTTTAGCATTTTTAGGGTTGCACTTTTACGATTTTTGGATACCTGAAATCACTGAAAAGTACATCGTTGGCGACAGCCAAATTGGTAAAGATTTCCACGAGCATTTGGTTGAAAAATTCGCTGACCCAGTACGAGTTATTTTATACATCGTATCCTTTGTATTATTGGCACTCCATTTATTACATGGATTTCAATCCTCTTTCCAATCAGTAGGAGTTTCAAGAGGAAAAAACAACATCAAAAAGTTTGGAAACATATTTGGAATAGCTGTACCAGCAGGATATGTATTTATTGCAATTTATCATTACATCCAACATTAATTTAGAGTATGAGCACACTTGATTCAAAAATACCAGAAGGTCCATTAAAAGATAAATGGACAACCTATAAAGATAAAATTAACCTAGTAAATCCTGCTAATAAACGTCACATTGATGTGATTGTAATTGGAACTGGACTTGCAGGAGGTTCTGCCGCTGCTACTCTTGCAGAGCAGGGTTATAATGTAAAAGCTTTTTGCTATCAGGATTCTCCAAGGAGAGCCCACTCAATTGCCGCCCAAGGAGGTATTAATGCTGCAAAAAACTACCAAGGTGATGGAGATTCAACTTACCGATTATTTTACGATACAGTAAAAGGTGGAGATTACAGATCTAGAGAAGCTAACGTATATAGGTTGGCAGAAGTATCTGTGAATATCATCGATCAATGCGTAGCACAAGGAGTTCCGTTCGCTAGAGATTATGGAGGACTACTTGATAATAGATCGTTTGGAGGAGTTTTGGTTTCTAGGACTTTTTATGCAAAAGGACAAACAGGTCAACAATTGCTTTTGGGAGCTTACTCTGCAATGAACAGGCAAATAGCAAGAGGAAAAATTGAAATGTACAACCGACATGAAATGTTGGATGTGGTAAAAGTAAACGGAAAAGCAAGAGGAATTATAGCAAGAAATCTTGTAACAGGAGAACTGGAAAGACACTCAGCTCACGCAGTTGTTATCGCTTCTGGTGGATACGGTAATGTTTATTTCTTGTCAACCAACGCGATGGGAAGTAACGTAACTGCTGCATGGAAAACACACAAAAAAGGTGCTTACTTTGCCAACCCATGTTTCACTCAAATTCACCCAACCTGTATTCCAAGATCAGGAGATTACCAATCGAAGCTTACATTAATGTCAGAGTCGTTGAGAAATGATGGAAGAATTTGGGTTCCAAAATCATTGGAGGACGCACAAGCAATTAGAGAAGGAAAGAAAAAACCAACAGAACTAAGCGAAGACGAAAGAGATTATTACCTAGAAAGAAGATACCCTGCATTCGGAAACTTAGTACCTAGAGACGTAGCATCTAGAGCGGCAAAAGAAAGATGTGATGCAGGTTTTGGAGTAAACAAAACTGGTGAAGCTGTTTACCTGGATTTTCAAGCAGCAATAGAAAGATACGGTAAAGAGCAGGCAAAAATTAACAACGAAGAAAATGCTTCGGCATCTAGAATATATGACTTAGGAAAAGCTATCGTAGAAGCAAAATATGGTAACCTCTTCCAGATGTACGAAAAAATTGTGGACGAAAATCCATACGAAACTCCAATGATGATTTATCCAGCTACTCACTACACAATGGGTGGACTATGGGTAGATTATAATTTGATGACTACCATCGAAGGATGTTACGCAATTGGTGAAGCAAACTTCTCGGATCATGGAGCAAACAGATTGGGAGCTTCTGCACTGATGCAAGGACTAGCAGACGGATATTTCGTTCTACCATACACCATCGGAGATTATTTATCAAATGACATCAGAACTGGTAAAATCCCAACTGATACTTCTGAATTTGCAGAAGCGGAAAACGCGGTAAAAGAAACATTGAACAAACTTGTTGGAACAGGCGGAACTAAGCCGGTGGATTATTTCCACAAAAAGCTCGGTTTAATTATGTGGAACAAAGTAGGAATGTCCAGAAACGAGACAGGACTTAAAGAGGCTATTGCTGAAATTCAAGAACTGAGAGCCGATTTTTGGAAAAACGTGAGAGTTCCTGGAAAGACTGACGAAGTAAATAGAGAACTAGAAAAAGCACTTAGAGTAGCAGATTTCCTCGAATTAGGAGAGTTATTCGCTCAGGATGCCTTGACAAGAGAAGAATCTTGTGGAGGTCACTTTAGAGAGGAATCAGTTGAATTAGACGGTGAACAAAAAGGAGAAGCAAAGCGTGACGATGAAAACTACACCTTTGTATCTGCTTGGGAATACCAAGGTTTACCTTCCGAAGCAAAATTGCATAAAGAAGAATTGAAGTACGAAAATATCGAGTTAAAGCAAAGAAGTTATAAATAATTACACAATTTCTTAATGCAACAAATGAAGACTTGCTGCATTTCTATATTGATACATTTTTAAATTAAAAAGTATGAATTTAACATTAAAAATATGGCGTCAAAAAGACGCTAAGTCACCAGGAAAAATGGTAACCTATCCTATATCAAACATCGAAGGACACATGTCTTTCCTAGAGATGATGGATATTCTCAATGATGAACTGATTGAAAAAGGTGAAGAGCCAGTTGCTTTTGATCACGACTGTAGAGAAGGTATTTGTGGTATGTGCTCTATGTATATCAATGGTGAAGCCCATGGACCAGACAGAAGAGTTACTACTTGCCAATTGCACATGCGCATGTTCAAGGACGGTGAAACCATTCATATCGAACCATTCCGTGCTAACTCTTTCCCGGTAGTCAAAGACTTGATGGTTGATAGAAGTGCTTTCGATAGAATTCAACAAGCTGGAGGGTATATTTCAGTAAATACTTCAGGAAATACGCAGGATGCCAACGCACTTCCTATTCCTAAAGCAAATGCTGATCTTGCTATGGACGCTGCTACTTGTATTGGTTGTGGTGCTTGTGTAGCTTCTTGTAAGAATTCGTCTGCTATGCTTTTTGTTTCTGCTAAAGTTTCTCAGTATGCACTGTTACCTCAAGGGCAAGTTGAAGCCAAGGATAGAGTATTGAATATGGTAAACCAAATGGATAACGAAGGGTTTGGAAACTGTACCAACACAGGTGCATGCGAAGTAGAATGTCCGAAAGGAATATCATTAGATAACATTGCCAGAATGAACCGAGAGTTCTTGAAATCCAGCATTTAAAGTAATTATGACACAGTGATTGTGTACAAAGTGAGAGATTTATTTTTGTTTTATAACTGAAATTTAATTTTATTTGCACAATCTAAACATTAAAAAACAATAAAAATGGCAGAAATACAGTCGAAAGTAATAGAAATAATCGTTGATAAATTAGGAGTTGACGCATCTGAAGTAACTTTAGAATCAAACTTCACTAACGATTTAGGAGCAGATTCATTGGATACTGTTGAACTAATCATGGAATTCGAAAAAGAATTTAACATTGCTATCCCAGACGACCAAGCAGAAAAAATTGCTACAGTTGGAGATGCAGTATCATTTATTAATGACGCTAAATAAAAATTAGCTACTCATGGAATTAAAAAGAGTTGTAATAACTGGAATCGGAGCACTAACACCTATCGGTAATAGTGCCTCCGATTATTTTGATTCGCTAAAAAAAGGGGTGTCTGGCGGTGCACCAATCACAAAATTTAACGCTGAAAAATTCAAAACACAATTTGCTTGTGAAGTAAAAAACTTCAAAGTTGAGGATCACATCGATAGACGTGAAGCCCGAAGACTAGATGTTTTTTCTCATTATGCACTTGTTACAGCTGAAGAGGCTGTGAAGGATTCCGGAATGGATCTGGAAACAATAAACACTGAAAGAATCGGGGTAATTTGGGGAGCTGGTATCGGAGGTCTTAAAACACTTCAAGACGAATGTGAAAACTTTTTCGCAGGAGACGGTACACCTAAATTCAATCCGTTTTTTATACCAAAAATGATCGCAGATATTGCTGCCGGTCATATTTCTATCAAATATGGATTTAGAGGGCCAAATTTCGCAACTGTTTCAGCCTGCGCTTCCTCTACCAATGCTTTGATAGATGCCTTCAACTACATTAGATTAGGCAAAGCAAATGCCATTCTTGCTGGTGGCTCAGAGGCCGCTGTGACAGAAACCGGAATAGGAGGTTTTAATGCCCTACATGCCCTATCACAAGACAATCATGCGCCAGAAAAAGCCTCAAGACCATTTGACAAAAACAGAAATGGTTTTGTACTTGGTGAAGGTGCAGGTGCCTTAATGTTAGAAGAATACGACCATGCTATCGCAAGAGGAGCCAAAATTTATGCAGAAGTTGTAGGTGGAGGTGCGTCAGGAGATGCACATCACATTACCGCTCCACACCCAGAAGGATTGGGTGCAAGAAATGCAATGAAAGAAGCTCTAAGAGATGCAGGAATTGAACCAAGTGCCATTGACTACATTAATGTGCATGGAACTTCAACTCCATTAGGAGACGTAGCCGAAGCAAAAGCTATTCAACAAGTATTTGGAGATCATGCATACAACCTCAACATAAGTTCAACAAAATCAATGACTGGACACTTATTGGGTGCCGCAGGAGTTATAGAAGCCTTGGCTTGCGTGATGGCGGTAACAGAAAATATCGTTCCTCCAACCATCAATCATACAGAAGTAGATCCTGAGTTGGATGAAAAACTCAACTTCACCTTCAACCAAGCGCAAGAAAAGACGGTAAACTACGCTCTTTCTAACACATTTGGCTTTGGTGGACACAACGCTACTCTTATTATCAAAAAGCACCAGTAGCATTATTAGTATTTCCTAATAATGAAAGTGCTCCTATCCTATTTCAAAAACTATTTTACCAGGGAGTTCAACCTAACTACGCACCTTGCTGTTCTTGCATTTCTGGGCATTTGTATTGGTTTAAATTATAACTATTCTATTTATCCAAATTATTTTAGAGTTTCTAGATACAGCGAATGGGGTGTTCTCAAATTGTGGGGCATGTTTGCTTTTGCTTTTTTGGGTACCATCGGCCTAATCGCTGCACTCGAAAAACAAAACAAGATTAGGTTTAGTGTGTCTTTCATCGTATTAGGATTGCTTGCACTATTTTTTATATCCCTGGATTCTTCTTATTACCTCCTAAAATATGGCAAGCAACTCATCCCAATCGATTCACCAAACGCTCGCTTTTATTACAAATTAATAGCAAACGGAATCAGTCTATTTTCAATTCTCCTTCCCTGCCTAATCATATATAAGATAGTCAAGAAATTTAAACCCGAACTGTATGGATTAAAACGAAATGGGGCAAACATAGCGCCATATTTCGTATTCATCGGCATCATGATTCCTGTTATTTATATTGCTGCGAGTATTGATGAAACACTACTCAACTACTACCCTTCTTATAAGCCTCAAGCCAATGATGCAACACCTTATGTAAACTGGCTGAAAATTACGATTTACGAACTATTCTACGGGGTGGATTTTATATCAGTAGAGGTAATATTTAGAGGTTTTATGGTTGTGGGTCTTTCTCGTTTTGTTGGGAAACATGCTATTCTCCCCATGGTAGCTTGTTACACTTTTCTCCATTTTGGTAAACCAATGTTAGAAACAATTGGCTCTGTTTTTGGTGGGTTCGCTCTTGGAATTCTAGCCTTTGAATCCCGAAATATTTATGGCGGAATTGCAGTTCATTTGGGTGTGGCCTACACCATGGAATTTATCGCTTTTGTTCTCAAAGCATAACAACCCAGCATTTATAGTTTACAAAGAATACCGGAACTCCAAATGATAGACTTTTAATACTCGATTCTATGGCTACATTTCTGGTAGAAAATGTTCTTCCAATCCACTATAACTATCGTCCTATTTCAAAAATAAAATCATCCTTATTGATAAGATAAAAAAGTAGTATTCATATTTCGAATTTCTTGCTGATTTTATTGAAAAATCAGTTTTTAGAATAAAAGTGACCTCTCAAAACCCCATTGAAATGCAGTATTAGCCTATTAAAATGCAAATATTGAAGTATAACAAATTTTTATGGTAGTAATACTACTATTGTAAAATAATTATTACTAATATTGGCTCATGAAAAAAATAATTCTCTCTCTACTTTTATTCCCCTTGGCTGGAATTTCTCAAGAAAGCGACCTGGGAAATTGGCTCATGTACATCGGCAATAAAAAACTAAACAACGGCTGGAATATTCACAATGAAATCCAGTACAGAAATTACAATGCTATTGGCGATCTAGAACAGTTACTTCTAAGAACTGGTGTAGGCTACAACTTATCGCCCAAGAACAACAATCTACTTTTGGGATATGCCTATATCCTTAGTGACAATTACATAGGGTTGGATGAAAAACAGTCCAATAGCGAACACAGAATCTTCCAACAATTTATTACCAGACAAGCATTTGGGCGTGTTAGTTTTCAGCACAGGTATCGGTTTGAACAGCGTTTCTTGGAGGCTGGATTCAAAATGAGGTTTCGCTATTTTCTTTCCATTAACATAGCGCTAACAAACAAAACACTTGTGGCTAATACCTTTTACTTATCAGCCTACAACGAACTATTTGTGAATGACCGAGACAACTTATTCGACCGAAACAGAATCTATGGCGGTATGGGCTATAAAATCTCGGACCACATCAACATAGAAGTCGGATATATGAAGCAACTATTTAATCGAGGGTCAAGAGACCAAATTAATCTGATAGGAATTATAAATTTTTAACCGAAAACAAACAATAAAACATGAAAAAAACATCAATCATCGCAATCGCATTATCAACTTTAATGATAAGCTGTAACTCTAATTCTGAAGTTCCAACACAAGAAAAAGCAGCCGAACCAATAGAACAAATCACAGGGTTAGTTCAAAAAGTATTAACCAAAGAAGAAAGAGATGCTCTGACTCCAACCGAGGTCATCAACTCATTCAAAGAAGGTAACCTTCGTTTTCAAAACAATGACCTTACGGCAAGAGACCATTCTGCGCAGGTAAGAAAAACTACCAACGGACAATATCCAAAAGCAATTGTGCTATCTTGTGTGGATAGTCGAGTGCCAGTTGAGGATGTCTTCGACAGAGGAATTGGAGATATTTTTGTGGCTCGTGTAGCTGGAAACTTTGTAAACGAAGACATTCTTGGAAGTATGGAGTTTGCTTGTAAAGTATCAGGTTCCAAAGTTATTTTGGTAATGGGACACGAACATTGTGGAGCTGTAAAGGCTGCAGTGGATGACGTGAAACTTGGTAATATCACTCCAATGTTAGCTAAAATCAAGCCTGCTGTAGCTTCTTTAGATTATGATGGCGACAGAACTTCGGCAAACCCGAAATTTGTTCATATGGCTTGCCAAAGCAATGTAAAAAACACCATGAACGAAATAAGAAAACAGAGTCCTATCCTAAAAGAAATGGAAGAGAATGGAGAAATAAAAATTATAGGTGCTGTTTATGATATGGATAACGGAAAAGTTGAGTTTCTTGATTAATCAATAAACCAGAAAGGAAGAAAGGATTGGAGAAAACTTCAATCCTTTTTTTGTTTATCTCAGGTTTTTCAATCAAAAGTAATTTAATGCTTTTCTAATAATCTTAACTCAAAATAGAGAGGTAGGTAAATACAGAATCATAACATTTAATCTTTCAACTCAAGATAGTTGCATTTAAACGGAAAAGCAGCTGTCGAAGATTTTGCTTGTTTTTGATGAAAAAATTAAAAACCTTTATTTAACCATTGAACTTTAAGGCAACAGTTTTTAAAAAATAAAAAATGAGCCAACACAGTCGGCTTATTTTCAAATTAAGTTAGCTAAATAAATAACCCCAATCATCCTGAACTTGTTTCAGGATCTAGTAAAGAATGTTTCACGTTTACCTTATCAAGCAATATTTCAATGAATAAAGATGCTGAATCAAGCTCAACATGACTGATGAATAAAAAATGAGCCAACAGAATTAGCTCATTTTTAAATTTGCTAATCAGTTAATTATTTAAACTCCTCAGTAAAATACTGATAGAAATACGGAATGGTTTCAATCCCTTTCAAGTAATTAAATATTCCGTAATGCTCATCTGGCGAGTGAATGTCATCCGTAGCTAACCCAAACCCCATCAATACAGATTTTAGTCCTAATTCTTCCTCAAACAAGGAAGTAATTGGAATACTTCCTCCACTTCGCACAGGAATTGGCTTTACTCCAAACGTTGTTTCCATCGCTCTGCTGGCCGCTTGGTAGGCAGAGAAATTGGTAGGAATTAAAAACGGTTCTCCTCCGTGGTGAGGTTTTACCAATACTTTTACTGCATCGGGTGCAATGGATTCAAAATGCTTTTGAAACTTTTCTGTAATCTCTTCTGAACTTTGGTTGGGTACTAATCTCATCGAAATCTTTGCGTAAGCTTTCGAAGGCAATACTGTTTTCGCACCTTCGCCAATGTATCCTCCCCAAATTCCGTTTACATCCAAAGTAGGGCGAATGGAAGTGCGCTCATTGGTAGAAAATCCTTTTTCTCCAAAACCAGAATTTATGTTTAATTCCTTATTGTAATCGTCTTGATTAAAAGGGGCGCGAGCCATTTCTGCTCTATCTTCAGCGCTCACTTCTTCTACATTGTCATAAAATCCAGGAATTGTAATGTGGTTGTTTTCGTCCGTTAACGAAGCAATCATATTACACAATATATTAATTGGATTCCCTACGGCTCCACCATACAATCCGGAGTGTAAATCACGATTTGGACCAGTCACTTCTACCTCTAAATAACTCAAGCCTCTCAATCCTACCGAAATGGAAGGTGTATCATTCGAAATCATAGAGGTATCTGAAATCAGGATGGTATCGGCCTTCAATTTTTCTTTGTTTGCTTTCACAAAATGGCCCAAGTTTTCTGAACCAACTTCTTCCTCACCCTCAATCATAAACTTGGCATTGCACGGTAAAGAATCCGTTTTCATCATGTATTCAAAGGCTTTTACATGCATGTAAAACTGTCCTTTGTCATCGGCTGCTCCCCTTGCGTAAATATACCCATCCTTAATAACTGGCTCAAAAGGTGGGCTTGTCCACAAGTCAATTGGGTCGGCAGGTTGCACATCATAGTGTCCATAAACCAAAACAGTTGGCAAAGCTGGATCTATTATTTTTTCTGCATACACGATAGGGTGACCCGCAGTTTCACAAATCTCTGCATTATCCGCTCCAGCATCTATCAATTTTTGCTTTACGTGCTCTGCACATTTATTTACCTCTGCTTTATATGCCGGATCAGCACTTACGGAAGGTATTTTTAATAAATCCACCAATTCATTCACCAACTGGTCTTTGTTTTCGTTTAGGTAGTCTTTTATTTTACTCATTGTATTTTAAAATTTTCTGGATCAAAAAAAAAGCAGATTTCCTTCCTAAGTTGATGCAAAATCAACTCATTCATATCATGACACTTTATTGTCAGATTATGTGTCAAACACGGAATAACCCAATCTGTTTTTGTTTTAGAATAGTTTCTATTTTTTGTATTCGTTTCACCCCTAAAATTACCGAAACCAAGACACAAAGTAAAATCTTAGCGTGTATATTTTCTACAATCGGGTAATAACCGTATTTTTACGCATCAACTAACAAATCACGCTATGAAGTCTATCACATTAGGAGAGTTTATCATCGAAAATCAAAAAGATTTTCAATATGCTACGGGTGAATTATCCAGTATTTTAAGCTCTATTCGATTGGCTTCAAAAATTGTGCACCACGAAATAAACAAAGCTGGATTAGCCGAACATATATTAGGTGCTGTTGGAACTGAAAACATACAAGGTGAAGAACAACAGAAACTAGATGTTTATGCCAACGATGTATTCATTAAAGCTTTAAAAAACAGAGGCGTAATTTGTGGAATTGCTTCGGAAGAAGACGATGACTTTGTAGCTTTTGATGGAGATTCCATGAATGGAAACTATGTAGTAGCCATGGATCCTTTGGATGGTTCTTCTAACATTGATGTAAATGTATCGGTGGGAACAATTTTTTCGGTTTACCGAAGAATTTCAACAGCTGGAGAACCTGTTGTGTTGGATGATTTTTTACAACCAGGAACCGAGCAAGTTGCTGCCGGATATGTCTTGTATGGCTCTTCTACCATGTTAATTTACACCACTGGAAAAGGAACAAATGGATTTACTTATGATTCTTCTTTGGGTGTTTTTTACTTATCTCATCCTGATATGCAAACTAGCAAAGACGGGAAAATTTTCTCGATGAACGAAGGGAATTACAATAAAACTTCTCAGGGATTGAGAAATTACATTGACTATACCAAGGAAATTGATAAAGCAACAAAAAGACCCTACACGGCTCGATACATTGGCTCATTAGTAGCCGATTTTCACAGAAACTTACTCAAAGGTGGTGTGTATGTGTATCCCTCAACTACCTCTTCTCCCAACGGAAAATTAAGGTTGTTGTATGAATGCAATCCTCTTGCTTTTGTTATTGAACAAGCAGGCGGAAAAGCTACGGATGGAAAAAAACGAATCATGGAATTAAAACCAACTGAGTTGCACCAAAGGGTTCCGTTTATTGTGGGTTCTAGCAATATGGTAGATACCATTCATGAATTTTTAGCAGAGTAAGTTATCACTGATTTTAGACTCTCACTGCTATAAGACTGCTCTGAAAGAGATTATCGTTATTAGAATTTGCTTCGCAACTTTGAAAAATAAGGTGGAATTCAAGAAATCACTATCAATTAAGGTTTGTCTGTTATCAAACAGTCCCGAAGGCTCGGGACAATTCATCCTCAATTTTCAGGCGTTGCTTCGCAACTTTGAAAAGTTGAGTTTCATTAGTACCCCCAGTCATCATTTCTGAAACTATAGAAATTGATTCCAAATTTAATTCTTGGTTCTATTTTATTGAGGTTAGAAACGCCATCTACAGCATAAACTCCTAGCCTAAATCTTGTTCTAGATATTCTAAAAGATCTTTCAATACCTGCAAAAGCTTCGGCATAACGATAATGGTATTGGGGAACCATGAGCCCGCTTGCTCCCACCACGGTATGTATTCCGAGTTTTTTTATGAGTGGAACAAAATTGATGATGGCTCCATTGAAATGATGAATGTAATTTAGCTTGAGGTAACTATCCGTTACATTGAGTGTTGTGTCTTGCAACTGCATGGAAGTAAGAAATGAGGCGAAAAACCACCTGTCGCTTTGTCCAAAAATTTTATTGTCTTCTCGCTTTAAGTTCTCTCGGTTGAGGAATTTCCCGGCTTCAAATCGATAGGAAGAAGTACCTAGGGTTCGGACATTAAACGTATGCAAAATGGAGAAATTTACATAATCGTAGTTGATTACACTTCCAAACAAGCCTGGAACACCTTTTTCATACCCCACAGAAAACTCTGGCCATTTACTTCCCAATACTACTTTTCTTTTAGGCTCCATCATAAATTTCTGAAAAGGCGTAAACGAAAAACCAATTCCAATTCTTGAAGACCGATATCCATCAAAATCAGCAGCCACATTAGGCTGTCCCGGAAATAAAGAATCAAAGATAGGAGTAAAATTATATCCGGCTATGGAATTACGATCATCGTAACTGTAGTATAAGGAAGAATAAAAACCATTGAACAATTCCCTGGAAGTTCGGGCCACAAGATAACCTGTTTCTATCCAGTTGTTTCGCTGAAATTTATTAAAAAGGGCATCATCAAACACTAGTAAATCAAATCGCTTTCCTACATAAAGATCTACCCTTCCCAGATGCATGGGATCATATTTTGCGCCAACTCTCAAATTCCCTTTTATATCTCTATTGGAAAGTCCCATGCTTATATCTCCAGCAGCATTGAATGTTCTTTCGTTATCGAACCTCTTGAAGTAGGAAGCTCCTGGTCCAACTCTGAATGGATTAATTGGATCAAAATTTAGCAACATCTCGGGCAAAGAGCCAAAGTTCCAAGATTGTTTTTTTGCTCTGTTTCTAAAACCAACTCCATTCCAAACCACATCCAGAAATGTTACCTGATTGTACACAGAATCTACGGAATCTAAATAGGCCGGAGAAGTGACGTAATCATGAATACTGTCTTTTATAAACTGAAACCTCTGCTCCTCCTCTGTCAAGGGTTCTGGCCGTATTTTATCCCAATAGCTGGAGTCTCTTTCATAAGCCTCTGAGGTTGTTACTCCTACTTCGTTTCCAAAATAACGTTTTGGAAATTCCACATTCAATCGGTAATTGGAGTACACCACAGTGGTATTTCCTGTAAACTCTTGCCTTCCGCTTTTTTCGGTGTAATCAAACTCTTGTTTTTTGAGAAGTAAGACAGAATCTTCATTAAAAAAATAATCTTGTTTGATGCTAAAATCTGTGTATTTTAGGAGTCCTCCTTTATGCAAATTGAGTTCAACTTTGTCTAGGTTAAAAGTATTGTCTCTTATCCAAATATGCCCTTGCCAAGTAGCATTACCTTGTTTTCGGGGAGTTACTTCTATTTTCCATACCATCACACCTTGATCAAAAGTTGTTTCAATTAATTTGAACTGGTAAGTAAGGATAGACAAAGAATTAAGTGGAGAGACCAAAGGCACCTCATTTAATTTATAAAGGTTCATGAGGTTGTCATAAAAATTAAATTCGCTTTGAATTGTATTTTTGTAAAACAACCCAAATGTACTTCCGTACTCCTTGTATGCACTGCGTATTTCTTTTATTTTATCGGGATATTGATATTGTCGTTCGAGCTTTACCTCCAGCATATTGATGCTGTTGGCAAATCGATTTAGCTCTCTTTTTTCTTTATTCAGAGCCTCCTCTAGCAATTCTTCATCTGTCTTTTCCTTGGCTGCCTCCTGCGCTTTTTTTTGTCTCTTTCTTGCCCTCTCTTTCTTCTCTCTTTTTTTCTTTTCCTTCTCACTTATCACCTCTTTTGCCTTTATGTAAACATCCGTTTTACTCGATTTAATTTGAGAGTTCCATCTCTTTTTCTCCTCAATCGCTTTGGCAATAATTCCATAAGCTGGATCTCTTCCTTTTCCCCTAATTTGAACCTCCTTCAATTGCTTCACATCGGTTTCCAACCAAATGTTTTTTACCACTTCACCATTGTCCTCGGCCGACACCGAGAATTCCTGCGTTTTGTATCCAACAGCAGTCACCACAACGGTATATATTCCTTGATTCGCAAACTGATAAGTAAACCGACCGTTCCCATCTGTTGTGGTTCCTAGTGCCGTGTTTTTTATATACAAATTGGCAAAGGGAACAGGTGCGTTGGTGACATCCAGTACAAATCCCGACATAGATTGCGAAATCAATACGGATGAAAAACATATGAAAAGAAGGGAGATTAAACGATTCATTTATTTTCTTTTTTTATTGAATCAATGGATTGGGGAAGGTTGACTCTACACTAATGTAATGGAAAAAAAAGAACCCTCTAACAAAATATTGTTAAAGGGTTGTAAAATATGTTAAAAGGAGGAGTTTGGGCACGCCACTGAATGAAAAACAAGAATGAAAAACAAACTTCTTTAAGCCACCTAGTTCAAAAACAAAAGTAAAAACAAGACTATTCCTCTCTCTTAAACCCGATTTAACAGCAATGCAGAATCGTTTTTGAAAAAAAATCAGTAAGTTTAAAGGAGTGTCAACATTCTTAAAAAGAAAATGTACACACTATCAAATGCGCTAGAACTGATTATGAAGAGTTATGATTTTAATCTTAGCTTATCATGGATATTCAAATGCTATTAAGTTGATTGATTAATTCCGGTATTATGAGATTAGTTTTGATTTTGGTTATTTCGTTGGGTTATCATTCTGTAATTTCCCAATCCGTGAATGGATGGGTAGTGGACCAAAACGAAAACAGTTTACAGGGAGTTACTGTAATAAATCAAACTACTAAAGTTGGTACAATTACGAATGTAAATGGACAATTTGGTATAACTGCCAAGCAGGGTGAAATACTCAGGTTTTCATACATTGGAGCTCAAACTAAGTACTATACTATTCAACCCAAAGACAGTAGTTTTTTGGTGATAGTATTAAAAGAAGATTTAACCCAACTCAAGGAATTTGTGGTAGATGGAAAACGAATAAAGGAGGTTAGCGCTGAGGAAAATGATAATATTTTAGATTACTATTCTCTGGGTAAAAACACTTTTTTGGTTCTAAAGAAAAAACTTAGAGATTATCAATTGACCATTGAAGGGGTTGACACCGTATATAAAACCTATCCAATTAATGATATTAAACCAAAATCACTTTTTTTAGATGTGTTTGGAAATTTTCACCTCGTTTGTACAGATTCGATACGGCAAATTTATATTGCCGATACTCTACAAATAATCACAGTAATTGATGAAAAAACATTCAAAAACAAGCTATTTCCGTTAATTATTACAAATGATTCCTTGGTTGTGAGGTTCGATTTTTCAAATCATAACAAAAAGTATCTTTTATCAAAGTTACAAGGGGCGGAAAGTAAGGTTGCATTGAAAATTTTTAGTGAATTGGAGGAAAACGTTGCTCGGCATAATTATTCAGAAATTATTGCTTTGTACCACGCTACTGCTCCTTTTGTTCAAAATATAATTTTACACGATTCTTGGAATGGAGATGTTCTGTCGTTAGCTATTAATGATGATCTGATAGAATTAGTTTCTGAATATAAAAACCTCAGAGCCAAAGAAATCAAAGTCGAAACCTTTGCTATAAAAAACTCTTTGTTGACCTTTGATTTTTTGAATGACAGCCTCACAGTTCAAAACATAAATGGAGATAGGCTGCACCAAACCAAATTAACCGTTTCCAACAAAGGATTTACCAAAGAAGTAGTGTTGGATAGAGACCAAAACATCTTTTACGCATATTCGTTAAATAGCGGAATAGTAACCTTAGATAAACTCAATTTGCAAACAGGAACAACTACAGAAAGTTACGAGTTAAAAGGAGTTACCTATCCCAAAAACCTAAAAGTAATAGATGGCTGGGCATATTTTATTAATCTCAATAAAAACGGATTTCATAAATTGTATAGAATTGAGCTTAGGTAATGAGAAGTTTACTCTTTATTAGAAACCCAAGGAATTTCTTCTGCATTCAAATCTTGCGTAAATTTACGACTCAAAACAAATAAATAATCCGAAAGACGATTGAGGTATTTAGTAATAATTGGATTCACTTGACTTTCGTTTGAAAGATGAACCGAAACTCGTTCAGCTCTTCGGCAAACACACCTCGCAATGTGGCAATAGCTCACCGTTGGATGACCACCGGGCAACACAAAGAATTTCATATCGGGTAATTCCTCGTTCATTTCATCTATTTTTTGCTCTAACTCTACAATCATTTCCTCTGAAATGGAGGGCAACTTTACTTTATCTTTTCCAGGCTCTTTGGCTAAATGCGAACCGATAACAAAAAGGTTGTTCTGTATTTGAATCAAAAACTCTTTCGTTTCTTTTTCTATTTCCTGGTCTCGTATCAATCCCAACTGAGAGTTTAATTCATCTACAGTTCCATAGGCCTCTATTCTCAAATGGTATTTAGGAACTCTGGCTCCACCTAACAAAGAAGTCTCTCCTTTGTCTCCTGTTTTTGTATAAATCTTCATGGCGTAAACTTACATAAAAAAAGCTCCTCCTGAATGAATCAGAAGGAGCTTTTACATTTTTTTGTGATAGTTATTCCTCCCTTGAGGGAGGCTAGGTGGATGACTTTTCAGATGAATAGTCACCCTTTAATCCCTTCAAGGGAATAAAACCAAATTAATTATTGAACTGACAATTATCCCAAAAACGGATATCTATAATCCGTAGGAGTAACAAAAGTCTCTTTGATTGTTCTTGGAGAAACCCATCTCAACATGTTCAAAACAGAACCTGCCTTGTCGTTTGTTCCAGATCCTCTTGCTCCACCAAATGGTTGTTGACCTACAACTGCACCAGTTGGCTTATCATTGATGTAGAAGTTTCCTGCAGCATTTTTCAATTTTTCTGCTGCTAACTCAACCATATACCTGTCTTGCGAAAAGATAGAACCAGTCAATGCATACTCAGAGGTTGCATCTACCAAGTCCAACGTTTCTTCAAACTTATTTTCGTCATAGATATAGATGGTAACAACTGGCCCAAAAATTTCTTCACACATGGTTCTGAATTTTGCACTTTTGGTAACTACAACAGTTGGCTCAATAAAGTATCCTTTTGATTTGTCGTAATTTCCTCCAGCTACAATTTCAGCATCATCTTGCTGCTTGATGTAATCAATGTATCCAGCTATTTTATCAAATGCATTCTCATCAATCACTGCTGTAATAAAGTTTCCAAAATCTTCTGGAGACCCCATTTTCATAGAAGCTACATCTTCTTTCACATATCCAATTACTTCATCTGCCATGTTGGATGGCAAGTAAACTCTGGATGCTGCCGAACATTTTTGTCCTTGGAACTCAAAAGCTCCTCTTGAAATTCCAGTAGCAACTTGCTTAGGTCTTGCAGATTTGTGTGCCACAATAAAATCTTTTCCTCCAGTTTCCCCTACAATTTTTGGGTAAGTTCTGTAAGAGGCAATGTTCTCTCCTATTGTTTTCCATAAATGTCTAAACACTCCTGTAGAACCTGTAAAGTGTAACCCTGCAAAATCTTTGTGATTGAAAACCACTTCTCCCGCTTCTGGTCCGTCTACCATTACCATGTTAATTACACCATCTGGCAAACCTGCTTCCTTGAATAGTTCCATAATTACTTGTGCAGAATAAATTTGAGATTCTGCTGGTTTCCATACCACTACATTTCCTAACATGGCTGGAGCTGCACATAAGTTAGCCGCAATTGCTGTAAAGTTAAATGGAGTGATTGCAAATACAAATCCTTCAAGCGGTCTGTATTCCAATCTATTCCATAACCCTGGATTGGAGTCTGGCTGAATTTCCATTATTTCTTGCATGTAAGCTACATTCATTCTTAAGAAATCAATTAACTCACACACCGAATCAATTTCAGATTGATAGCAATTTTTTGACTGTGCCAACATAGTTGCTGCGTTCATCTTAGCTCTGTACGGTCCAGCCAGCAAATCGGCTGCTTTCAGGAAAATCGCTGCTCTACTGTGCCACGACATGTTTTCCCAATCACTTTTTGCAGCCAAAGCTGCTTCAATTGCATCTTCTACATGTTTTTTAGTTCCGTAGCTGTAGGTCCCCAAACTATGCTTATGATCGTGCGGTGGCGACATTGTAAATTTCTTATCTGTATGAATTTCTTCACCTCCTATGTAAAGCGGCACCTCCACTTTGCTGTTATACATTTCCTTGTATGTAGCCTGAAGTTCAGCTCTTTCTGCAGAGCCTGGCTCATATCCCCATACATCTTCGTTTCCTTGAAACGGTACGTTATAAAATCCTTTTGACATTCTTAACTGTTTTGGTTTGTTATAAATTCTCCCTAAAATTAAGGATAAGTGAACGGAAAAAAAAGTCATTCACTTTATTATATTAAAACGGGTTACAATCCAAATCCTTTCAGAATTTGAAGCCAAGATTATTTAAAAATCAATGAGAAGAACGACACAAAACTAACCGCCTCAGAAAAAAAATAAATTTGGACGAATAAGAATATTTTGTATATTTACAACTCACAGAACACAAATCTAAATTAAACGCCTATACCAAAAGACTACTTAAACACACATTATTAACTCAATTAATAAAACAAGTAGTATGATGGAAATTAACAGAAAAAGCTCTGACCAAGAGCTAATTAGAAGTTATTTAGAAGGAAAGGATTTGGCGTTTGAAATCCTACTATCTCGATACAAAGACAGAATTTTTAGTTATTTAATCTCATTGGTTAAAAACAAAAAAATAGCCGAAGACATTTTTCAAGATGCCTTTTTCAAAATCATCAATACCTTACAAAAAGGAAAATACAACGAAGAAGGAAAGTTTCTCCCTTGGGCAATGAGAATTGCGCACAACCTCGCGATTGATCATTTCAGAAAAGTAAAAAAAATGCCTACTGTGAGTCAGAACCCTTCGAAAAGTGAGGACGATGATTTTGATATTTTTTCAATTTTAAATATGCATGAGGCAAGCATCGAGGATGAAATGATTGAAGACCAAATCCACAAAGATGTGAGAAAAGTAATTGACTATTTGCCCCAAGAGCAAAAGGAAATCATTTACCTCAGGCACTTTAAGGAAATGAGCTTCAAGGACATTGCCGAAGCCAAAGACATTAGCATCAATACAGCCTTAGGAAGAATGAGGTACGCCTTAATCAATTTACGTAAAATTATAGAAACCAACAAGGTAAATCTAACGGTGTACTAGAACCATTTTATGGTCCATTACAAATTCAAAAAAAAATCAAACCCGTCAGGTTTTCAAAACCTGACGGGTTTTTTGTATTATCACACCTAGTTCTCCTGATATTAGTTAAAGATCGCTCAAAGAGCATTTCACGAACTATTTCAATCCTATCAAATTGATAATAGAATTCTTGCATGACCTCAATTACGGACTCATTTTATGAGGGAGAGAAACTGAAAAAAAATCGATTTATAACGCTTGTTCTGACGTCAACTTTACACAATAAGGAATACTGAAATGAATTCAGCATAATTCGTATCACATTGAGTTAATGCATTACACCAATCATTCTTTATTTTTATTACTTTTACACATGGAATTTCAAGGAAAATGCATCATTTTTTCTGCGCCTTCAGGGGCGGGAAAAACAACAATTGTTCATCACTTACTCTCTCAAATGAATGAGCTCGAATTCTCTATTTCTGCCACAAGTAGAAATAAAAGAGAGGGAGAAAAAAACGGAAAAGACTACCATTTTTTGAGTGTGGAAGAATTTAAATCTGCTATCAACAACGACAGTTTTGTGGAGTGGGAAGAGGTATACGCGAATAATTATTATGGCACACTCAAATCTGAAATGAAGAGAATTTGGGACAAAGAAAAACACGTTATTTTTGATGTTGATGTTCAAGGAGGAATTAAGCTAAAGTCAATTTTTGGCGACAAAGCTCTATCCGTTTTTGTTCAACCTCCATCCATTCAAGAACTTGAAAACAGATTGAGAAACAGAGGAACAGAAACAGAAGAAAGCATAAAGCGAAGAGTTGGAAAAGCGAACGAGGAAATACAATCCGCTGAAAAATTCGATTATATTTTGGTGAACAACCACCTGGACAAAGCAAAAAAAGAAGCTGTTTTGGCTGTTCTGTCATTTTTGAAAAATCCATTGTAAATGAAAAAGATTGGTTTATTTTTTGGTTCCTTCAATCCCATTCACATCGGTCACCTAGTTATTGCCAGCCATATTGCTGAGTCTGAGTTGGTGGATGAAGTATGGTTTGTGGTTTCGCCACAAAACCCTTTCAAAGAAAAAAAATCCCTATTGGAAGATTACCACAGATTGGCTTTAGTGAATGAAGCAATTGAAAATGAGGAACGTTTAAAGTCTTGCGACATTGAATTCAACATGCCTAAACCTTCCTACACAGCAGATACTCTGGCGTTTTTGATGGATAAACATCCAAAATATAAATTTTCATTAATCATGGGAGAAGACAACATCAAGTCTTTTCACAAATGGAAAAACCATGAAGTCATTCTTAACAACCATTCGGTTGTTGTTTATCCAAGAATAGGTGTAGATGATTCTAATTCTGCAAATCCAGAGATTTTATCGCATAAAAATGTTTCGGTATTGAATGATATTCCTGTGATGAAAATATCGGCTAGCTATATTCGTAAACGAATAAAAGAAGGTAAACCTGTTACTTATTTATTGACTGATAAAGTTGCTAAATATATAGACGAAATGAATTTTTATAAATAAACTGTTTGCCTTTATGATTATCATTTCCTTGAAAAAGGAAATCTCCTATTGATTTGCTTTTTCATCTGTCAAATTGTTTTCATCGGATATTCAGCTAAACATATTATTTCTGCCTCATTTTTTAATCCATGTATAGCCTAGCTTTCTTTTGGTTTGATCCAAAAGAAACAAAAGATCAAGACTTCCTATGTTTTTTGGGAAATTGACAAAATAAAATTCCTCCGCGAAACCCAAGCCCTGAAACCTTCGGTTGTATTTGATTTATTTATCGGAGGATTCAAGAAAGCCTCTGTTATTGTTGTAAGTTATTCAAGGGTTTCTTACTTGTGACCCTCACTCAATTTTATTTCTAATTTCCTAAAAAAACATAATAGGTCGGTGAAACTTGATGAAATCTACGCCAATTGAATATGACTATGAATCGAATTTTAATAAGCACTTATCCTATTCTCCCTTCTGGTGTCATTCCCTTGAAAAAGGGAATCTTATTCATCAGCTTTTTAATTTGAAAAGTTTAGCAGCCTGTCCCGACTTTTCAGGAGAGTCAAATTGTTTTCATCGGATATTCAGCTAAACATATTATTTCTGCCTCATTTTTTAATCTATGTATAGCCTAGCTTTCTTTTGGTTTGATCCAAAAGAAACAAAAGATCAAGACTTCCTATGTTTTTTTTGGAAAATTGAAGTATTGCAAGAATTTCTTTTCTAAAAACTCGAGTTGCTCCTGAGGCATTTGAACTATTAATGGTAAATTAAACCAACTTTCCCTCAATCTCCTTAATCATAGATTCAAAGAAAAGTCTTCCATCCGTGTTTCCTAACTCATCGTCAGCGGCTCTTTCTGGGTGTGGCATCATTCCAAACACTGTTCTCTGCTTATTGGTTACTCCCGCAATATTCTCAACCGAACCATTTGGATTATTTTCAGAATCAATAGATCCGTTCTCGTCACAATATCTGAACAATACTTGGTCATTGTCATTCAATTCTTGGATTGTTTCTGCTGATGCAAAATACCTTCCTTCTCCGTGAGCAATTGGAATTTTATATCCCTTTCCTTTTCGGAGGTTAGCCGTAATGGCCGTATCATTCGTTTGAGGAGCAATGAATATATTTTTACAAATAAACTTTTGAGAATCATTGTGCAATAAGGCTCCTGGCAACAATCCAGTTTCACAAAGAATTTGAAATCCATTGCAAACACCTATTGCAAAACCACCGTTATTCACGTGTTCAACCACTTTTTCCATGATAGGCGAAAAACGTGCAATTGCACCCGAACGAAGGTAATCTCCATAAGAAAAACCTCCCGGAACAACCACCACATCTACACCTTGCAAATCAGTGTCTTTATGCCAAAGGTTAACCACCTCTTGTTTCATAATGTTTTCTAACACGTAAATCATGTCTTCGTCACAATTGGACCCTGGAAAAGTGATAACACCGAATTTCATATGGAAAGGTTTTTTTTACAATTTATGCTCAAAAGTAATAAAAAAATGTAGCATTTTAGCTCCGTTTAGACACAAAGAAAGCAGAAGAAGTTATCTCATCAAAATTGTGAGAGCCAAGAGTCCCAAAAAAGCTAATTCTTTCCATCGAGATGAAGATTCTAGCACAAAAAAGCTAAGAAAAATAGACAATGGCAAGGAGAACAAAAACACACTATAATACTGCGGATAAACGAATAAACTTCCTAATCCAATGGCAAGTGAAATACCGAAATAAACAATTAAATTATTCACCAGTTTTAATGTGCTGATGTCTGTTCCGGATCTTTTGTTAGCAGCGAGTTGATAACCCAAGAAAGAAAAGACAGAGGTAATTGCAATAAAAACAATGAATTGCCAAGTTACTGTGGGAACTCTAAATTCCATTTGCCACAAGGAGGAAATTAATCGATAATTCTCGGTGAGCACCGAGAGTGACAGAACCAAAAGAATAGGAATTAAAAATCCTGTAAAAATTAGTATTAGCTCGGACACACCCACCCTGCGCGTTGTACTGAGATTGTGAATTAACAACAAGAGAAAAGCAATAAAAAATAAGTTTTGAAAACACAAAACCCCAATCAAAAACGCGGAATTAAAGACTTGATTCTGACTGTTTTTACTGGAGACAAAGGTAAGCAAGTAATGGACAAAAATTATAAGTATGAACGAGACGATATCATATCCCAAAAAATTGGAATTTGATAACTCTACTGAGAAAATCACCAGATAAAACAGTAAAAAAAAGCTGTTGGGTTCATAACTAAACAAGTATTTATTCAGTCTGTTATTTAAGAAAAAGCCGCTAATTAATGTAGAAAAAAAGGAAATAATAATTGCCGTTCTTTTACCCAATTCGTAGGATTCTCCAGCAAAATCGAGAGAAACTACAGCTTCTGTTCCAGCTCCAAAAAACGCATAGCCCCAAGTTACAAGCGAAATAAACCCTATGAGAAAATATCCGAGAATTGTGTTTTTGAAAAGGGATGTAATCATAATTAAAATAAAAAATGCCCAAAGTTGTTTGAAGTAATCAGGTAAAGTTATTTATATTTGTGGACAACAAAGAAAAAATTACGCTTATGAATTGGTTAGTTGATTTATTGGAAGGATTATTTCAATCTACATTTGGAATTTTGAAAGTAGCAGAAAATGGTCCATGGATTGTCTTTTGGTCGCTAATTGTTTTTGGCTTAATTTACTGGTTGAGATGCCAACAAAAATACAACAAGCAAGCTGAAGCTGACCCAAATCAACTAAAGTAAGTATCAGTCCAAATCGAATCCAATGTCGGTTCGGTAGTACATTTTATCAAAATTAATTTTAGACAAAGAAGCGTATGATTTTTCAAGCGCTTCTTTTTTTGTTTCTCCAAACGAGCTCATAGCGATCACTCTTCCTCCGCTTGTCATAATTTTTCCATTCATGGATGTTGTTCCTGCATGAAATGCAATGCTCTCAGTGACAGTATCTAACCCGGTGATCTCTTTGGATTTTTCATAGTTTTCCGGATAACCTCCAGAAACCGCCATAACGGTACAGACCGATTTTTCGGACACTTTGAATTCTATTTTATCCAAAGTTTTATTCCCTACCGCTTGAAAAACTTCCACTAAATCTGATTCAATTCTAGGAATTACAACTTCGGTTTCAGGATCTCCCATTCTTACGTTGTATTCAATAACAAAAGGATCGTCTCCCACTTTCATAAGACCGATAAATAGGAATCCTACAAAATCAATGTTGTCTTTTTTTAATCCTTCAACAGATGGCTTTATAATTCTTTCTTCCACTTTAGTTAAAAACTCCTCATCCGCAAAAGGTACCGGTGATACAGCTCCCATTCCTCCTGTATTCAACCCTTTGTCACCTTCTCCTATTCTTTTATAATCTTTGGCTGTTGGCAGCACTTTGTAGTTCGTCCCATCAGTCAAAACAAAAACGGACAATTCAATTCCATCCAAAAATTCTTCAATTACTACTTCTTGGCTAGCTGCTCCAAATTTTGAGTTTGCTAGCATTTCAGTCAACTCACTTTTTGCGTCCTCCAAGTTATCAGGAATCACAACCCCTTTACCTGCTGCCAACCCATCTGCTTTTAGAACAAAAGGAGGCGATAAAGTCTCTAAAAATGCCAATCCTTCCTTCAAAGTGTCTGGCGTAAAAGCTTGATATTTTGCGGTAGGGATATTATGCTTTTGCATAAATTCCTTTGAGAACTTTTTACTTCCTTCCAACTGAGCTCCTAATTTTTTTGGTCCAATTACATGAATGTCCTTGGTTTCTGAATTTGACTCAAAAAAGTCATGAATGCCCTCTACTAAAGGAACTTCAGGCCCAACGACCAAAATTTCAATGCTGTTTTTTATGCAAAATTCAGCTATGCTCTCAAAGTCGGTTACCGAAAGATCTATGTTTTTCCCCACCTCAGAAGTACCCGCATTTCCGGGTGCAATAAATAAATTAGAAAGAAGTGGACTTTGCGCAATTTTCCAAGAAAGAGCATGCTCTCTACCTCCGGAGCCTAAGATTAAAATATTCATGTGGGATTTTTTTTACAAAATTATCATTTATTATTAAATTAATTCAATAATTAGTTGCTAATGGCAACAAAAAAATTACTTTTGCGTAAGAATAGAAATTTAAAAACTGAAAATTATGTATTGGACGTTAGAACTAGCATCTTATTTAGAAGATGCGCCATGGCCAGCTACGAAAGAGGAGTTGATTGATTATTCAATGAGGAGAGCTGCCCCTTTGGAAGTGGTAGAAAATCTTCAGAGTATCGAGGAAGAAGGAGAAATCTACGAATCTATCGAAGACATTTGGCCTGATTATCCTACCAAGGATGACTTCTTCTTTAATGAAGATGAGTATTGACAAACTAAATGAATGTAAAGAAACCCGATTTAACTGACTGTTGAATCGGGTTTTTTGTTTTAATATTATGTCAAAATAAGAACAAGCGAGTAAAGTCTATTTTAGACATGATGTTACTCTTTTTAAATTCACCTTTCGACAAAAAGCTGCGGAAGAACCTATTTAAATCAAAAAAAATAGGCGCTCCCAATTTCTTGAGAACGCCTAAAAGAATTTCAATCGCTTACAATTTATAGCCCGAGCAATACTTCTACTGGATCTTTTGCTCCGAATAACATTCTCTCTGGATTTTCGAGCATTTCTTTTACTTTCACTAAGAATCCTACAGATTCTTTCCCATCGATAATTCGATGGTCATAAGAAAGAGCTACATACATAATTGGTCTTACCACAATTTCTCCATCTACAACAACCGCCCTCTCCACGATATTATGCATTCCCAAAATTGCGGATTGCGGTGGGTTTATAATTGGTGTAGAAAGCATAGAACCAAATACTCCACCATTGGTAATAGTAAACGTTCCTCCCTGCATTTCATCAATAGAAATTTTTCCGTCTCTAGCTTTAATAGCAAGTCTTTTTATTTCGGCCTCTATCTCAGCCAAACTCATAGTTTCGGCATTTCTTACTATTGGTACCATCAGCCCTTTGGGAGAAGATACAGCAATACCAATATCTGCATAATTATGAAGCACCATTTCTTTTCCGTCAATCATTCCGTTTACAGCAGGGTAATGATTCAAGGCTTCGGTAACGGCTTTCGTAAAGAACGACATAAAACCGAGACTTGTTCCCAACTGCTCTTTGAATTTCATTTTGTATTTGTTACGAATGTCCATAATGGGTTTCATATCCACCTCATTAAAGGTAGTCAGCATAGCTGTATCGTTTTTCACAGAAACTAATCGTTCCGCTACTTTTCTTCGGAGCATGCTCATCTTTACTCGTTCCTTATCTCTGGTTCCACCCCATCCGCTTGCGTTGTCAGTAGCAAAACCTGCTGACATTGCTGCAATCACGTCTTGTTTCAGCACTCTACCGTCCTTTCCAGTTCCAGTCACTTTAGAAATTCCATTTTCATCCATCAATTTCTTTGCTGAAACGGAAGGAACATCTTTGGCATAAGTTTCCTTGGCTGGTGCAGGTTGCACCGGATTTGGATTAGGAGCTGCAGCCTCTGGTTTTGGCTCTTCTTTCTTTGGTTCTTCTTTTGGAGCAGCACTTCCTGCTGGTCTCTCTGCTTTTGTGTCAATCAAACACACTACTGCACCTACTGCCACAGTATCACCTTCTTCGGCTTTTATTGTAATAATACCCGATTCTTCTGCTGGCAATTCCAAAGTTGCTTTGTCTGAGTCTACCTCAGCAATAGCCTGATCTTTTTCTACCCAATCGCCAGTTTCTACTAACCATTCTGCAATTTCTACTTCTGATATTGACTCGCCTGGTGAAGGCACTTTCATTTCTAACATAGTCGTATGTTTTTTTCTATTCTTTTGTTCTTTTTTATTATCGAACTGAACTCAGTTCAATCTCTCACAGAGCATGTTTTCCTATAAAATCAACCCTATGACTCGTGACGATTAAATAAGTTAAGCTTCACTTTCAATGTTGTTCTTTATTTTATCTCAAACAATTGAGTAATTAAAGCTTGATGTCTCAATTTAGAGGCAATTGGAGAACCACTTGCTGGCGAACCAGACTCTGGCCTTGAAACTACATCTAACCTCACATCAAAGTTTCTTGTTTTACCCATAATAAAGGACCAAGCACCCATATTTTCTGGCTCTTCTTGTAGCCAAACGTACTTTTTATCTGATCCGTATTTCTTAATTATTTCTTGCATTTGAGCTTCTGGAAATGGGTAAATCTGCTCCAATCTAACCAAAGCAATGTGATCACCTTTTCCTTGGGATTCCATTTGCTCCAATACATCGTAATAAATCTTACCCGAACAGAACGCTACAGTTTTTACATTTTTCTTTTCCACTCTTGTATCGTCCAATACTTCTTGAAAACCTCCTTTAGACAATTCATCCAATGTGGAAACTGCTTTTGGATACCTCAATAGCTTCTTTGGTGTAAATACAACCAAAGGTTTTCTGAAGTTTCTCTTAATCTGTCTTCTCAATAAATGGTAATGATTGGCGGGAGTTGTGCAGTTCGCAATTTGTATATTATTGTCGGCACATTGCTGCAAGAACCTCTCCAACCTACCGCTTGAATGCTCACTTCCCATGTCTTCATATCCATGCGGCAACAGCATTACTAAACCATTACTCACGCCCCATTTTTCTTCAGCTGCTACAATAAATTGGTCTATCATAATTTGCGCCCCATTGAAGAAATCTCCGAATTGTGCTTCCCATATTGTTAACCCTTTGGGTACTGCAAAGGAATATCCGTACTCGAACCCAAGTACTCCATATTCTGAAAGAAGAGAGTTGTAGATGGAGAAATTAGCTTGTTTATCACTGAGATTGTTTAGCGTAACCACTTCTTCCTCAGCATCTTCTGTTATTACTACTGCGTGCCTGTGAGAAAAAGTTCCTCTTTCTACATCTTGACCAGATATCCTCACTGGATGTCCTTCTTCAAGGAGAGTTGCATAGGCTAGCATTTCTGCGCTTCCCCAATCTAAGTTATCCGACTGAATCATTTCATTTCGATCCTTCATCAACTTAACAATCTTTCTGAAATATTTCTTTCCTTCCGGCAAGGCAGTAATTTTACTTCCTAACTCTAGCAGGCTTTTCTTCGTTACTTTTGTGTTCACCTCAGCGAATAACTGATCACCCTTGGCGAACTTAAAATCTTCCCAAGTTCTATTCAGGAAGTGCTTCACTGTTGCTTTTTTGATTTGCTTTGACGCTCCAAAATCATCCTCTAGAACTTCGTGAAACTTGTTTTTCAATTCTTCAGCCTCAGCCTCCGAAATTACTTTATCAGAAAGCAATTTATCTAAATAAATCTCTCTTGGATTCGGGTGTTTAGCTATTGCTTTGTATAATTTAGGCTGAGTAAATTTAGGCTCATCTCCTTCGTTGTGTCCATATTTTCTGTAACACAATAAATCTACAAACACATCTCTTTTGAATGTTTGTCTGTATTCTAATGCAATAGTCATCGCTTGAACTACCGATTCAACGTCATCTCCATTTACATGGAAAACGGGAGCCAAGGTAGTCTTAGCAATATCTGTGCAATAAGTACTTGAGCGAGCATCTAAATAGTTGGTCGTAAACCCAACTTGATTATTGATGACAATGTGAACCGAACCTCCAGTTCTGTATCCGTCAAGCTGAGCCATCTGCAACACTTCATACACAATACCTTGCCCTGCAATTGCTGCATCTCCATGAATTACGATTGGTATGATTTTCCCTTCGTCCTTCAAATATTGATCAATCTTTCCTCTTGTAATTCCCTGAACAACCGGAGCTACTGCCTCGAGGTGCGAAGGGTTTGGAGAAAGCGTTAAGTGTACATCGTTTCCGTTATCAGTCTCTATGTCACAAGACCAACCAAGGTGATATTTTACATCTCCACTAAAATTTTCATCTTCGTAATCTTTCCCTTCAAACTCACTGAAAATCTTTTCCATGGGTTTGTTGAAAATATTAGCCAAAACATTCAATCTTCCTCTGTGAGCCATTCCCATGACAAACTCCTTAATTCCCATTTCTGCGCCTCTCTCTATCAAAGCATCCAATGCTGGGATTAAAGACTCACCTCCTTCAATCGAAAATCTCTTTTGACCGACAAATTTCTTTTGCAGAAAATTCTCAAATTCAGTTGACTGATTTAACTTGTGAAGAATGTGTTTCTTATCTTCTTTGGAAAATTTCGGTCTATTTTTTAATTCAATCTTATTTCTAAGCCACTCCAATCTATCATTAGCACGAATGTACATGAACTCAAGCCCAATTGACTGGCAGTAAGTTTGTTCCAAGTGGTCGATAATTGAGGCTAAAGATGCAGCTCCAATCCCAATTTGTTCTCCAGCCTGAAAAACTTCAGTTAAATCAGCTTCGACAAGGCCGTAATTTGTCAATTCCAGTGAAGGAGAATATTTTCTTCTTTCTCTTACTGGGTTTGTTTTTGTGAATAAGTGACCTCTCTGACGGTAATCCTCTATGAGCGTCAAGACTTTAAACTCCTTGCTTGTTATGCCTGTGGAATCGCTACCGGTGTTTTCGTAATTGGATTTTTGGAATTCAAATCCTTCGAAAAATCGGGCCCAGCCTGTTTCTATTGATGAGGGATCTTGTTTGTATTTCTTGTAAAGGTCTTCGAATGCGTTGACATCACCATTACTTAGAAAAGAAAATTTGTCCATAATATTTTTGCAAATTCATTATCGTAAGAGAGTACATTTACTCTCTTTTTCTTTGGAAATATAAAGATGCTACTTTTTTCTAATACTCGAAAGTTTTGACACTCTTTTTTATTTCATTTCTGTCTTTTTTTAACCAAATACAATTACCACTTTAGTACCCAATACTTTTCCGTTTTCTTTCATTTCAAACGGACCTTCGATAGAGATTTCTCTTTCTATTACTTTTTGTAGCAATTCTATGCGATTGGCAGCGATTTTCATTCCCTTGGAAGAATGCTCGCTTTGCTGTTTAGACTTGTTTTTTAGACTCGTTGTTATTCCAATACCATTGTCTATAATTTCAAAAATGGTTTTGTCTCCTTTTTTAAAAATATCTATGGTAATTTCGCCTGGTGTTTCCTTCGGCAAAACGCCATGCCAAATGCTATTTTCAACAAAAGGCTGCATGAACATGGCAGGAACTTTTGTCAATTCTGTTTCTACGTTTTCGTCAATACGAATGTTGTAGGTGAATTTTTCTTTAAACCGCATGTTTTCGAGCGACAAATAAAGGGTCAGCCTCTCTATCTCTTCAGACAAAGGAATGAGGTTATCTTCGGCAGAAGAGCTATCCAAATTTTTTCGAATCAATTTAGAGAAGTTTGACAAGTACCTGTTGGCCGATAATTTATCTTCTTTATTGATGTAAAACTGAATAGAGTTCAAAGAGTTAAAAATAAAGTGCCTATTCATACTGGCATTCAACGATTGCTGCTCGAGCTTTACTAACTTGTTTTTGTAGTTCAACAATTCAACTTCTCGCTCTTTCATGAGGGTCAGCCTTCTTCTTCGAAAAAAATAATAGACAATCAATGCCAAAGCTACCAGGGTTGATATCCTAAACCACCAAGTGAGCCAGAAAGGTGCTTGGATAGAAAAACTCACTTCATCTATTTCGCTCCAGATGACACCGTCATAAGTCGCTTTTACTTTGAATACATAGCTCCCATGAGGTAAGCTAGGATACCTCGAGAAACTTGCAGTTTCCATTGGTGACCAAGTGTCATCAAAGCCTTGGAGGTAATAGGAATACTTCACTTTTTCTGGGTCTTTGAAATAGTTGCTGTGGTAATAAAAAGTAAAGGTGTTTTTTTTGAAACCAAAACGAATACCTTCTGGCTCTCGGAATTTGGAAAGCCACTCCTGTTCCCCAAAAAGAAGCTTGATACTCGTTAAGTGCACAGTTGGCTCAGTAAGAATTCCCTGATTAACCACAGACTTTTTATAAACATTAATCCCTTCGCTAGTTCCCATCCAAATGTTATTTTCCGAATCCTGAAAAACTGCATTTAAATTTGTCTCCATTCCTATCAATCCATTGTTGATGGTGTAAGAGGTTAATTCCCTTTTTCCTTGTAAAAATAAATTTACATCTAGTTTAAAAATCCCATTATTGGTTCCTATCCACAGGTTATTTTCTTTATCTGATTTTAAAAAATTTATAGCTGCTGAGTTCAGTCCTGATACAATCCCAATTTTCTCAAAATGCTTTCCATCAAAATAAATTAACCCTTTGTCGGTTCCCACCCACAATTTGTTCCCAAAGGACTCAATTGCGTATACTGTAGCTCCCAAAAAAAGAGAGTCATCCACTAATTCAGTAACAAAACCATCGTATTTCACGAGTCCATCAGACGTTCCAAACCAATACATCCCGTCCTGAGTGGAGGCTATGGAACGAGTATTTCGGTAAAGAAAATCATCCAAAAGATGAAATTTATTGTTTTTCATGTAAGCTACTCCATCTCTTGTACCAAGCCACATTACATCCGCTGTTTCTTGAAAGATAGACTGCACCTTGTTGGATGGAAGTCCGTCATCTTGGGTATAGGTTTTAAACGAAGCCCCATTAAATACTGCCAATCCTTGGGAAGTACCAAACCACATTCGACTCTCCAAATCTTTATGAATCACCCAGCAATTGTTGTTTGGAAAGTTTGTTTTCCTGGCGTTAAATGAAGTTACCTCATTAGCTCCTAATCTACTCACTCCCTCGCCCAAGGAACCGAGCCAAATATTCCCTTCCGCATCTTCACTAATAGCAATGACCAAGTCACTCGGGAGATTTTTCTCTCTGGTAAGAAACTTAAATTCTTTGTTAGCGAATTTCATCAGTCCTTTTCCATTTGTCCCTATCCAAACATTTCCTTCGCTATCCTGAAACACTTCTTGGGCTATGGATTCAAATCCATTAGCGCTCGAATAGTTTTGGACTACTTTTTTTCTCGATATTTCTGACAGAGCAGAGTTGGATGCAACCCAAGCCGAACCATTGTTATCAACTGTCATACTGGTGGAAAAATTATTGAGAAGAGCAGAGTTTTTTTGATTCACCTCAAACTGCCTGATTTTTGAATAAAAACATACTCCATGCTCAGAGGATGACAACCAAATCTCTCCTTGTTTAGTCACTCCTACACCAGTAAAATCATATTTCCAAGGCAGGGAGACTTTTACCACTTTATCATTCCACAGCTGATACAACCCCTTACTGGTAGCAATATGCAACTTGTAATCCTCGAGACAAACAGCTCTTATCTTTAATTTTTCAAATGACTTTTTGTAAATCCGATTTAGTTTCAGTTCTCCATCCGATTCAATGAATACAAAAACTCCAGAGGATTCAGTGGACACCACAACTTTTTGAGACAAATGGGTCACAGCAATTACTTTGTCGTTTTTGAATAAATGATTGTATTGAAAATCATGAATAGTATCAGACTTAACTATGGATATTCCACCTGAAGTGACTGCCCACACATTATCTTTACTATCGATAGACAGAGTAGAAATTCTGTTGGAAAGCAAACCATCTTTTTGATAAAAATTCTGAAAGGTTTTTCCATTGAATTTGCTTAACCCATCCAAAGTTGCTATCCAAATGTATTTTTTCTTATCCTGTTTTATATCATTTACCTGACTTTGAGCCAATCCTTCCTTGGTTGAATAACTCAAAAATGTAAACTTCTGGGATTGAACTGTCAGCGCCAAGAAACAAAAAAACGATATGGCTAAAATTCGTTTCAAATTCTCTTAGTTACTGGATTAAATGAATACAAAAACAAACTAAAAAAAACAAAAAAGACAACTCCCGCTTGTCTTTCTAGCATAGATTCAACCATTCCAAATAGAAAAAACAAAGTGGTAAAGATGAACAACAAATAATTTTTAGTAGCAATGGCTCTTTTCCACAGAAAAACAAAAATGAGTAACAGAGCCATTATTCCAGGCAGTCCCAACGAAGCAAAAGTTTGTAAAAACTCTTGGTGCGAATCGTATGCTCTTTCTGCGTACAAGTGAAACCCATTTTCCTGATATTTTTGCAGTAGTTCGTCTCTAATATCACCAGCTCCTACTCCCAACATCGGATTTTCAGAGATGATGACTGACGTAACTCCCCAAACATCTAATCTAGTTTGAGTGCTGCTTGGATGATGATTGGCAGTAGTAACCGCTGAGTATGCCGAAACAAAGCGTTTTTTGAGAGGAGACTGCCAAACAACAAGGATGGAAGAAATCAAGAAGATGACAAAAAAAATAGTGGCTCTCAGCACTTGATTGGTGTTTTTTGCATACTTCCAAAGTAGTAAAAGAAAATTTATAGTTAGCGCCAAAATTCCGAATTTCGATGAAAGCATAAAAATGAAAGCCGATATAAAAATAAGTGATACGATAATGAGGAATTTAGACTTTCCTTTGGGTGAATGTTGAATCCACTGAAGAGCTATATAAGCGAACAATATGTTGTAAAAAAATGAAGCATAGGTAGGGTGAATAAAACTTCCTTCTTGAAAAAAGCCAACCCCAAGCTCCGAATAAAAAAAGGAAGAAACCGAATGGCTAGTGAGGTAACTAAAAAATGCATCTATAAAAGAAACAAAAATGTATGCCATTCCTCCTAACCAAAATACGTTCATAGCTCTGTGAGCCATTTCTTTGTTTGACAAAACATAGGGAAGAAATAACGGAAAAACTAAAAAAGAAAATTTAGTTTCTATCGCCCTTAATCCACTTTCTATATTAGTAGTGTAAGCCAAAGAGAGTGCGACAAGAATAAAATACAACACCAAAGCCACGATGAAGTTATTGCCAATTAAACTTCTAAACTGACTGTAGAACTTTTTATCTACCAAAACCAAAACAAAACAGGCAGAAATAATGATTGTTTGTAACTGAGGAAAAAAGAAAAATGCCACTATGAATAAGGACAATAGGCCATTTCTTATTTGTGTTAGTTGCATAATGAGCTTGGTTCTTTTTCTTAAATTTTATTAAAGTTAATAGACCCTTGATAAAAATACTAATTGTATATGCAATTTCCCCAAATTGTGGTTTCTATTTATTGTTTTAGATTTGTGAAGAAATTAATAGAACTTAAATGGAGGGGAAAAATATAGTAATGCTGGTATACAATTACTTCGAAAACGACTCGAGAGTTTTGAAGGAAGCAGCAACACTATCTCAAGCAGGCTTCACGGTTAGTATTTTTTCTTTATGGAAAAAAGGGTTACCAAAGGTGGAAAAACTTGATAAAAACACAACTGTTTACAGACAAGAATTTATGCCCTTTCACAAGTTTTTATTGGGAGAGCATATTTTTGAATTTTTAAAGAGAAAAGTTTACCGAAAACTGGCAAACAAGCCGGTTCAAGTAAGTCCGCAGACAAACGCCAAAACAGTGCGGCCCGACTGGAATAAAAAAGTTGAATTAAATGGTTTCAAGTTCATATTTAGCACTGCAAATAAACTTCTGACTTTCAAAGGTTTTTATACCAAGGTAAAATCAGAGGTTAAGAGTTTAGACATACACCCAAACATAGTTCATGCTCACGACCTCAACACACTTCCGCTGGGCAATAAAATCGCAAAAAGATACAACTCGAAACTGGTTTACGACTCTCACGAATTGTACATCCACCGTAACAAACCATACAAAACTCCAAAGTGGTACACAAAATGGCAGTTTAAAGCTGAGCAAAGGCTAATTCGTAAATGTGATGCCGTTATTACAGTGAGCCAATCGATAGTAGATTATCTAGAAAAAACTTACAAGATCTCGGCTCCCCATTTGATTATGAACGCACCTTTCAAACAAAAAAAAGATGAGCTTTCAGACTCCAATAACCTTAAAAAAATATTAAACATCTCAGATGAAAAGCAACTGTTAATCTATTCTGGAGGAATTTCTTTTAACCGAGGTTTGGATAAATTGATCCAAGCACTTGCCCTCATACCAAATTGTCATATGGTCTTTTTGGGAAGAGGAAATGAAAAATTTAAGGAATACTTATCAGCTATTGCCACGGAAAGTGGCGTAAATGACAGATTTCATTTTTATGGGCCAGTTGGCTCGCACGAAGTAACCTCCTACATTCAAAGTGCTGATTTGGGTATCGCTCCTATCGAAAATGTTTGTTTGAGCTATTATTATTGCGCTCCTAACAAGGTTTTCGAATACATCCAAGGAGGAATTCCAGTAGTTTCGAGTGACTTTCCAGACATGAAAAGTGTTGTTTTAGACAATGACATCGGTGCTGTTTTCGATCCAGATTCTCATACCGAAATTGCCAAGGTAATTAATGAGGTAATTAACAACCGAAATAAAATGACCAAATTTAAAGAAAACGTTAAGAAGTTAACCGACACTTATAAATGGGAGAATGAAGAAAAAAAATTACTAGCTTTATACAACCAAATAACTAACCCGTAAATGAAGGATTTAATTCAACTAATCCGCAACTTAATATCGAGGAAAGATCTTGCAAAATACCTCATGAAGAGCGACCTAAAAGTTCGTTATAAAAATAAGGCATTGGGATTTCTTTGGGCTGTACTCGACCCGTTCTTCATGATGTTAATTTACATCATCCTTGTTAGTTTTGTATTCAAGAGAGGCGGTGAACAATACCCTATTTTGTTGTTTTCTGCCCTTCTCTCGTATCGTTGGTTTACTTTTTCAACAGGAAACAACGTAACCGTTTTAGTAAAAAACTCTAAACTCTTACAAACCGTCAAATTTCCTTTTGGAATACTTGTTTTTAACGAAGTGAATATTGGACTATTCAACTTCCTCCTAGGACTAGTGGTTCTCGCTCCCATGCTATTTATTTTTAATGCCACGCTCTCCATTCATCTCTTGTGGTTGCCTCTTATTATAGGTATCCAATATATGTTCACGGTAGGAGTAGGTCTTTTGGTGAGTGTGGCTGGGTTGTATTTCAGAGATTTACAGCATATACTTATGTTTGTGTTAAGAATTGTATTATACCTTTCACCAGCTCTTTACGAATTATCTTTGATCCCAGAAAAGTATCAAAAAATCTATTTATTCCTCAATCCGTTTGCTTCGCTTTTCAATACCTATAAGTGTATTTTGGTAAAAGGAGAAGCGCCAAGCCTTTACTTTTTAGTATTCGTTGGCTTTACAATAATTTCTCTTCTATGGGGAAGTTACTATTTTACTAAAAAAGAAAATAATTTTGCCAAAGATGTCTAAACAACCAAAAATCATACAAGCAGATAATCTGGGTATAAAATACAAGATTAGCAAATTTAAGAGAAGCTCTGTCAAGGACTTATTGAAAGTAGTAGGAACTAGAAACTCCCTGAAGTCAGACAGTGAATTTTGGGCTCTCAAAAATCTAAATTTTGAGGTAGAACCTGGGGATATACTTGGAGTATTGGGGAAAAATGGATCTGGAAAAAGTACACTTCTGAGAACGATTGCTGGAATTTATCTGCCCGATGAAGGCAGCCTAACTGTAAACGGAACTGTCTCTTCCATGCTCACTTTGTCTTCAGGGTTCAAAGAAGACTTGTCGGGAATAGAAAACATTTATCTGATTGGTGTAATCACCGGATTTACTGAAGATGAAATAAAAAGTAAATTCAAGGAAATTGTAGACTTCTCAGAGTTGGGAGATTTCATTTACCAGCCAGTAAAGTCATACTCTTCTGGGATGAAAGCTAGACTAGGGTTTTCAATCGCTACTTCGCTCAAAAGAGACATCATGCTCGTGGATGAAATATTGGGCGTGGGTGATTTTAAATTCAGAGAGAAAAGTAGAAAAAAAATGATTGAGTTGATAAACAGCGAAATCACAATAATACTGGTAAGTCATGACGCAGAAACCATCCGCGAGTACTCTAACAAATGTATTTGGATTCACGAAGGTGAACTAAAAGCAGCTGGAGAAACAAAGGAGGTGATGGAACTCTACATGAATTCGTAACATCTGTTTATAAGGAACTTTGAATAGCTGTTACAATGGCTTCACTTGCTTTTCCATTTCCATACAAATTCACGTCAAAATCTGAAGATTTAGTCAGCATCTTTTGTACGGAATCAATCAATAGCTCTTTGTCAGCTCCTGTTAATACATTTACTTCGTTTTCTATTAACTCCACCCATTCCGTTTGATCCCGCATGGTAACACAGTTTTTTCTGAAGAAAAAAGCCTCTTTTTGCAATCCTCCGCTATCGGTCATTACGACAGAACAATTCTTTAGCAATTCTATTATATCGAAATAGCCCACGGGGTCTATCAGTTTCACTTTCAATTCTAAACCAAACTGCTCGAGTTTGGCTTTTGTTCGTGGGTGCAAAGGCAAAACCACAGGACAAATTGTTTCATGTATCTCATTCAGTCCTTCCACTAAGTTTGTGAGCCTTTCGGGCGAATCTGTATTTTCTGCTCGGTGCAAAGTTGCTAGAGCAAATTTATCCAATCCTATTTGGGAAACAACAGCGGATTTCTCTGCTGATTTATGAGCATAAAACAAAGCAGCATCTTGCATCACATCTCCCGTTCTTAACACTTCACAATCAATGTTGTCATACCCTTCTTTTTTAAGATTATCAATAGCACTTTGGGTAGGACAGAACAAGTAATCTGAGATTCTATCTGTTAAAATTCGGTTTACCTCTTCGGGCATTTCCATATTAAAACTTCTCAACCCAGCTTCTACATGAGCCACTTTTACGTGAAGCTTTTTGGCTGCCAAAGCTCCTGCAATGGTAGAGTTGGTGTCTCCAAATACAAGCAATAAATCCGGTTTTTCTTTGAGTAGAATTTCTTCTATTCCCTCAATCATTCTTCCCGTCATGGCTCCGTGAGACAGACTATTTATTTCTAAGTTGTACGATGGTTTTGGAATTTCCATTTCGGCAAAAAACACCTCGCTCATGTTGGCATCAAAATGCTGGCCCGTGTGAACAATAATTTCCTCAATTTCAGGGTGTTTAGCGAATTCTCTACTCAGAGCAGCTGCTTTAATAAATTGAGGCCTAGCTCCTATTACCGTTAATATTTTCATCTATTTCCTTGTTAGTTCTTTGTTTCTATTGGATGGTTTCTTATTGAGAACCAAAAACTCAACAATTCCTTTCAAATATCCAAAACCATAACTAGTGTGCAAAATAGCAAAAACAAAAGCGATTTTAAAACCTTCGGGCAGTGATTTTCCTTCTTGAATACCAAACAATATGGCCAAGGCACCATACATGACTAAAACAATAGTGAGTAATCCTCCAAAAACCCATGAAAATAAAGAAAGAAGCATTCCTGCCAAAATTCCAGAAACAAAAAGGAATGGAAATAACTGACGAATAGAGGTCACGGTTTTGTGTTTTTTATTCACAAACACTTTCCAATACCCATATTGAAAATATTGCCGATACAATTTGGAGTATGAACCTCTTACATAATAATAAGATACAATTTCTGGATCAAAAAATACTTTGTAACCTGCCTGAGTGAGTTTAAAATTATAATCATCGTCCTGATTCCGAACTAAGGTTTCGTCAAATTTATGGATCGCGTAATGAACCTCTTTTCGGTACATCCCAAAGGCCACAGTATCTACAAATCCTGGTTTGCCTCCTACTCTAAAGGTAGCATTTCCTACTCCAAATTTGGATGCCATAGCTTTGGAAATGATTTCTCCTTCCTCGTTTTCGTAAATGTTTTTGATTTGGCCACCACTGCAACCAATAGAGGAGTCTGAAAGAAGAATCTCAACGTTTTTTTCGATAAATTGTTTATCCAAATAAGAATGCCCACCCAAAATCACAAAAAATTCACCTTCGGCATTGTCCACTCCAATGTTCATGGCATGCGGAGTAAACTGATGTGGATTATCAATTAATTTCACCAACGGATTGTTGAACTGAGCAACTAAACTCCGAGTGTTATCCGTACTCATTCCGTCCACTACAAGCACCTCAACCTTTCCTTTATAACTCTGATTTAGGATAGAATTAATGTTCTGCACAATGTAGTTTTCTTCGTTTCTACACGGAATAATCACACTTATGGTTGGCAAGTTTTCCATCCTTATTTACCTCTCAATTTTAGTAATGCTTTCCCCTTCAAGTTTGCTTTTTCTAAACAAAAATAAGGAACCATTTCCCCTCCAAAACCTCTAAAATACTTTTCGATAGATGGATGCATCGATCCTTCAAAATCAAATACCTTACATCCCAATTCCTTGGCCTTTTTGATTGCATGCCACATGGCAAATGCGCCAGCTCCAGAGAAAGAACTTTGTTTATCAAAACCACCTAAAATGTAATAAGCCTTTTCCTCATCCCGAACACAAAATACGGTAGCTAGCAACTTATTTTGATGATAAGCAGAATATGAAATAGCTTTATTTGAGGTAGTAAAAACTGAAAAAAGATTGATCAATACTTGTTTGTCATACCACAAACTCTGGTCCTGAAATGTTCTTTCTATTAATTTCTGAGAATCCATACAACCCAAACTCTCTTTCACAACTAGTCCTTCTTTCTCCGATTTGGAAATGTTCTTTCTTCTCTCTGGCGACATGGATGCCAACAGCATCTGTTCATCCGATAATAAGTTAATATGATACGTGTACTTTGGCGAAACTTCAAATCCTGCCCAAATGTAGGGCTGCATATCGGCAAAATCATCCGGAAAAGGCAAGGTCATCACATCAAACTTTTCCTTTTTTAAATGATTCACCAATAATTCGTGAATCTTCTTTTCGAATGAATTTTTCTTTGCCGGATTAGAACTTTTATCTTGGATGTGCAAGCCGCAAGTGGGAGACAAAAAAGGAGGAGAGACATGGGCTAAAACCTTAGCTCTTTTGTGTTTTTGGTAATAAAAAAAACCTATTAACTCATCGTTCTTATTGAAAACCCCATGAGTTTCTATATTGGTGTCAGCGTATACACTTAGCCAATCAGAAGAACTAAACACCCTTGATAGATGCAGTTTCTTTAACTCTGTAGGATCGACTTTTTTTATGTACATGCTTTAATTTACTTTAAAATAGACTGGTACAAGTTAACCAATTTTTGAGACTCTGCTTCCCAGCTAAAATTTGTATCAACCTCCACTTTTCCATGCTTTCCTAATTGTTGAGCAAAGTGTTTATCGTCAACCAACTCATCAATTTTCTTGGCAATTTCACTAGGAAGTTTAGGGTTGACGAACAAAGCAGAACCACTAAATGTATTTTCCCAATAAGATATGTCCGACATAATCATTGGTTTGGAACATGCCATATATTCAAATGCTTTGATGGGTAAACTATTGAGGTAATTTTTTTCTGGATATAGGGTTACAAATCCAATGTCCGCTTTTTTAATCAACGGATAAACTTCAGCCAAAGGCTTAAAACCCCAATACTTTATATGTTCACCTCCCTCCATACACTCTGTTTGAAATTCAGCTGACTCCCAAGGACCAACCAACCACAATTCTGTTTTGTTGTTGGTCATTGTCACAGCCTCACACAATTCTTTAATTCCTCTTATTCTGGTCAAACCTCCTACATAAATCAAAATTGGTTTGTCTGATTCGTATTCTTGAACTCTAGCCTCAGAAATAAGTGTCGTAATAGGATAGTTTCTTAACAGCAACCCTTTTTTTGGAGATAAAAAGTCAACAATTTCGGGGGTTACCGAAATAACTGAATCAAAAAACCAAATGCCTAATTTCTCTATACCTCGAAATCCACTTTTCACAATCTTACGCGACAATGAGTTTCCCAACCATTTTTTACTCTCAATTTGCGAAGAGACATTTTCATGCGAATCGTAAATTACTTTTTTACCTAGGATTTTGAGCAAAATCCCCAACCCAATTAACTCTGGATCATGGAAATGAAAAATTTTCGATTTGGTTTTTAAAGACCTATAAAAAGCAAAGTGAGTTTTGATAAACATCCTGTGCAGTCGTCCTTTACTTTTCGGTAATGGAATTATTTTAACGCCATCAACAACTTCTTCTTTATCATGCGTAACAACCAACGAAACATCAAATCCCGCTTTGGCTAGAGACACACATTCCTTATGAAAAATCCTTACATCAAAAGGAGGATGAGCCGTAGATATGTGACATACCTTTACACTCATATTTCTAATCTTTTTACCAAATACCGCACTGGAAAATAAGAAGACAGAAGCCCTACAGAAAGAATGGTAATTAGAATATATAAAATATCCATCCCCTCGACTTCCATGGGTTGAGCTTCTATAATAGAATCTTGGATGGGAACAAACCCATACCATATTTGTAGATAACAAATAAAAACACCCAATAAAAGACCTACAATACCTCCCAACATATTAATTAAAAGTCCTTCGTAAAAAAATAATCTTCTCACTTCCCTTTTTGTAAAACCAACAGAATAAAGTGTAAAAACATCTTTTCTTTTTTCTAGAATAAGCATCGTTAAAGAGGCAATCATTGAAAACGCTGCAATAACCAAAACAAAACATAAAATGATGAAGACAGCTATTTTTTCACTTTTGGTAGCCGAAAATATAAGCGCATTCTGTTCTTCCCTTGTTTCTACCTTAAATTCATCACCTACAAGATTGGAAACCTTTGATTGAAGATTAGCCAACTCACTTTCTGATAAGTTGTCTGTGAAAATTTCTAATCCAGTAGCTTCCTTGTTGAATTCCAATAATTTTTCTGCAAAACTCATTGAAACAAAAACGTACTTAGAATCATTGGTATAAATTCCTGTCATAAAAACACCTCCCACCTCAATGTTTTTCTGGTTGAAAGGCTGAGTTGTTAAAGAAATCTTTTTGTCCCTAACCATTCCGTTAATGGTAACTTTATTTTGGAATCGAGGATCTGAGGTAAAGCCTAATCTACTTTGGAGTGCTGCTCCAGGGATACAGTAACTTACCCCTTCGTACTCCAAATCTGGCAAACCTTCTACCAGTAAAGTATCAAGATGAGTTTTATGGAAATAAGGCATCTCCACTCCTTTTAGCTTACAGGTTTCGAATTTGTCTTCGTTTTGTAAAATGATTGTTTCTTCAATGACCAAGCTTGCAAAACTAACTCCTTTCAGCTGCTTTATTTTGTCACTGTCTATTTGTTTGGTTTGGAAAGTTTTCCCTTCTTTTAAAGTCACTTTTAAATCAGCATCAAAAGAATTGTACATGTCTGAAACAATTTTCTCTATCCCGTTAAACCCAGACAAAACAATCACCATGGCCATAGTGCTCACTGCAATTCCTATCACAGAAATCATACTCACCACATTGATAATGTTTTGTGATTTCTTGGCGAATAAATACCGTTTGGCTATGTGAAAAGGAAGATTCAAAAAAAAAAGATTATCTCAACAATTCGTCAATTTTCATGGCATAATCCAATGAGTCGTCCACGTAAAATTGTAACTCTGGAGTTTTTCTTAATTGATTTTTGACAATTTTAGCGAGTTCACTTCTGATTTGAGCAGATTTTTTAACAATTTCCCTGTATGAATCCGCGTTGTCTTTTCCTCCAAAAATACTCAGATAAACCTTAGCCATCGACAAATCTTTTGTGACTCTTACAATGGTTACAGTAACCATCGCACCCTTACAATATCCGGCAGCATTCTGCTGAAAAATCATACTCAATTCTCTTTTCAACAGTTCTGCTATTTTATTTTGCCTTATGCTCGCCATGATTCCTTCCGTTTTGGGTTCGCGTAAAATTACAGAAATTATTACTTTTAATCCCCAAAACGAACTCAATTCCATTTAATTATAGAGATATTCGAGTACCTTTGGAGGGTCAAACTCATATATGAAGAATTTTTTCACCATAATTTCCTTAGCTAAAGACTACAAATCTAGTTTGAGACTCAACGTCTTTTTTAATCTCTTAGCGGTAATCTTCGGTCTCTTTTCGTTTGTACTTTTCATGCCGTTTTTAGAGGCTCTTTTTAGTCCAGATAAATTAGAAAACTTAGCAAATCAGCCAGCGCCACCAGCACTTTCCTTTAATAACGAAAGCCTTCAGGAGCACGGAAATTATTGGATGGCTCAATTTTTACAAACCCACTCAAAGTTCGAATTATTACTCGTTTTGTGTGGCGTAATTATTTCTATGATATTGGCTAAAAACTTTACTCGATATGCTGCCTTGTATTTTATGGCAGGAGTAAGAAATGGAATTGTGAGAGATTACCGAAACAAGATTTATAATAAAGTCCTGTCATTGCCTATTTCCTATTTTTCGGGTGAGCGAAAAGGAGATATTATCAGTAAAATGACAAATGACGTAAAGGAAATTGAATGGTCTGTTCTTCGTTCTTTAGAGGCAGTGTACCGTGATCCAATTGCCATTTTTATTACAATTAGTTGGCTTATATTTCAAAGTCCAAAAATGTCCTTATTCATTTTGTTATTGATTCCTATTGTTGTGATAATTGCTCTAATTACTCGTAAACTGAGGAAATCTTCCGCCAATTCTCAGAGTCTTATTGGAGATATGATTGCTACCACCGAAGAAACTTTGACAGGACTGAAAATCATCAAAGGTTTTAATGGAGAAAAAATAAAAAGCAAACAATTTGAAGCTGAAAATGAAACATATACCCAACAAATGACAAAGATGTTTAGGCGTATAGATTTAGCTTCCCCATTAAGCGAGTTTTTGGGTGTTTCGGTTATTATTTCCACCATGCTTTACGGAGGAAATTTAGTTTTTGAAGGAGAAATGACAGGAAGTTCACTCATCGGTTATCTTGCCATTTTTTACACCGTTATTGCTCCAGCAAAATCTTTGACAGATGCAGTTTCAAATGCTCAAAGGGGAATTGCCTCCATGGATAGAATTAGCGAAATTCTCCATGCCGATGATAAAATTGTTGACCCCAACAACCCTAAGGAAATAGCTACTTTGAGAAACTCCGTTGAATTCAAGAATATTCAGTTTAAATATGCTGAAGACTATGTGCTCAAAAACATAAACTTTGAAATTCCAAAGGGAAAATCGGTTGCTCTTGTGGGGCAATCAGGTTCTGGAAAAAGTACTATCGCCAATTTACTTCCTAGATTTTACGACATAGAGGAAGGAGAAATCACCCTTGACTCCGTGAACATAAAAGATACTACGCTTAAAAATTTGAGAAGCTTAATGGGTGTCGTTACCCAAGAAGCTATTTTATTCAACGATACCATCTCGAACAACATTTCTTTTGGTATTGAAAACTCCACCCCTGAAAAAATTGAGGAAGCCGCAAAAATTGCGAATGCACACGATTTTATCCTTCAGCTTCCTCAAGGTTACGACACGAATATCGGAGACGGTGGAGGGAAATTATCGGGCGGACAAAAACAAAGAATTAGTATAGCCCGAGCTGTATTAAAAAACCCGGACATCTTAGTTCTGGACGAAGCGACCTCAGCGCTTGATACGGAAAGTGAAAAACTAGTTCAAGACGCTCTGAATAACTTAATGAAAAACAGAACTTCTCTCATCATTGCACACCGATTATCTACCATTCAACATGCCGATGAAATCCTTGTTATGCAGGAAGGAGAAATCATTGAAAGAGGAAATCACGAGGAACTCATAGCGCTGAACGGAACTTACACCAAGTTAATTGAAATGCAATCTTTTGGGTAAGAGAAACGAATCATAAAGAAAGATATAGATGAAACTTAACTTTAAAACTTTTGGTGAAGGACAACCTCTGTTTATTCTGCATGGACTATTTGGTTCTTTGGATAACTGGCAAACATTGGGGAAACAATTAGCAGAAAACCATAAAGTATATTTGATTGACCTGCGAAACCATGGAAAATCGCCTCATAGTCAAGACTTTTCTTATCAGGACATGGCTCAAGATATTGCCGAACTGATACAAGACGAACAACTCGATAAGGTTTCCATCATTGGACACTCGATGGGTGGAAAAACAACGATGACTTTTGCAGTTGAATATCCTCATTATTTAGATAAATTGATCGTTGTAGATATTGCTCCAAAACGATATGCTCCTCATCACGATGAAATAATAAAAGCTCTTTATTCTCTTAATTTAACCTCTATTTCGTCCAGAAGAGAGGCAGATGAAGAAATGAAAAAAGTTATTTCTAATGACGGTACTCGATTGTTTTTGTTGAAAAACTTGAACAGAGAAAAAAAAGGAGGTTACTCCTGGAAAATGAACTTAGATATGTTAACCGAAAACATAGAAAAAGTGATTGATGTAACAGAAATCCCTTTTCCCATTCCGTTACAAGCTCTTTTTATCCGGGGAGGAAATTCTGGTTACATTTTAGACTCTGATTTTGAACGAATAGAATCCTTATTTCCTAATTCCGAAATTGCTACCATTAACAATGCAGGACATTGGGTACATGCCGAAAAACCGCAAGAGCTCATGTCCTTGATTACTGATTTTCTCGGATAATTATTAAGCTCTTTTTGGGGTGAAGAATCACGGCTTAAAAACAACCCGAGCCGGGTAAAGTAACTGATTCGAAAAAATTTCTTGATCTTTTTTATGGAATTAATCTATGCCTTGCATCTTATTACCAAAGACCGGCAAAAACATATCTATTAATTCTATAAAACAAACACTATGAAAACAATTAAATTACTCTTTCTTGCACTGCTCGTGTTAGGAGGAATTCAAGCAAACGGACAATCAGATGTAGGACAAATAAAAGGGTATATATTTGACGGAGACACCGAAGAACCTCTCTTTTTTGCAACAGCCAAAGTAACTCATGTGGGAAATACAATTGGCTCTACCTCAGATGAAAAAGGAAAGTTCTTAATTGGCTCATTGCAACCAGGAACCTACATCCTTGAGGTATCCTACATGGGAAAGGCCACATCAAGAAAATCAATAACAGTAAAATCTGGACAAGTGGCTTACCGCGATACCGTATTTCTTTTTGACACTTCTGGAATGTTAACGACCTACACAAAGGTAGAATATGTAAACCCATTGATAGATCCTTACGAAGTATCGAAACCCACTTTACAAGCAGAACAATTGGGAAAAATGGCAGAATTAAGGAATCCCGCAAACCTACTCAAGGTAATCGGAGAGGGAGCGTTTACTATCAATGAGTCCACACAAGAAGTGTATTTCAGAGGCTCAAGAAGTAATGGGATTTCTACCTACCTAGATGGGTTAAAAATACAAGGCTCTCTGCCAGCTGTACCTGCAGTTTCTATAAAGAGTTATGCTGTATTTACTGGAGGATTACCTGCAAAATATGGCGACACATCGGGAGGTGTAATAGAAATTGAAACAAAAAGCTACTTTGATTTGTATAACCAAAGAATGGCAGAAAGAGGAGTTACTTATCCTTAAATTGTATCTTTATACAAGACAAATCTTTCTGTAAGGCAAGTAATCTCAAACATTTGAACAAAAAACAAAAACATATAAAATCTATGAGTGACGAACAATTAGTTCTTCAATATAGGAAATCGAAAGACAAAACCTATATAGGAGAACTATATGTTCGTTATTCTGCTTTGGTTTTAGGTGTAAGTTTAAAATATTTACAAAACAAAAATGAAGCTCAGGACAACCTGATGAAGGTGTATGAAAAACTCATGAACCTAGAACTAAAAACTGAAGTTCTGACTGTAAAGCCATGGCTTTTTCAACTTACCAAAAACGAATGCCTCATGGCTTTGAGGAAAAAGAAAAAAGCCTCATTTACTGACATCGAAAGTGTACAAATTAGTGAGGAAAGTAACCTTGAAAAACTAGAAGAAAAAGAAAGATTGCTTAACCTATTAGAGGAAGTAATTCCTTCACTGAAAGGAAACCAAAGAGTGTGTATCGAGCTCTTTTATTTGAATAAAAAAAGCTATGCCGAAATTGCTGAACAGACCCAATTTAGCCTAAAGGAAGTAAAAAGCAACATCCAAAATGGCAAGAGAAACTTGGAGCTTATGATGAACAAAATACTCTCCAAATCATAAACAAAGAAAATGAACTCAACCAATCCCATATCCGAAAAATCCATGAATGAGCTTTTGAGCGCTTATTACGAGAATTCATTGTCTCCCACAGAAAAGGAGTTGATAGAGAAGAATGCTGAATCGGATTCATTTTTAGCTGAAGCCATGGAAGGGTTTCAGGACTTCCCCGATGCGCTTTCAGAAATTCCAGAATTCAAGACCGGAAAATCACACAGCTGGAAATGGGTGAGTACAATTGCTTTGGTAGTGACAACAGCTACGATCTCATTTTTCCTATTCCCAACCAAATATACTGAAGAGGCTAAATCAAACCAGCTAACAACAAACGAGACAATCGTAAAAGAAAACCAAGCAAAAGTTGCTGTGGAGCAATTTGTAGGCATGGATAATGAAATGGAAGAGAACAGCATCCCAGTTTCGGTGAGAGTTAAAGAGAATGAAAATAAAGAAAAATCCTTGTCTCAGGAAAGAAACGAGACTGTAAGAGAACAAATTGAACTTCCAAAAATAACCTTGTCTCCCATTGAGTTTCAAGAAAAAATAGATTATTCAGTTAAAAAAGCAACAACAAAATCGATTGGTTTTTTTGGATTCTTAGCTGTTGATTATTCTCAAATATACACGAATACCATTGAAACCGAGCATGAATTTACTGGCACAGCCGCAAGCCAGGCAAACCTGAAGGAGAACAACTCCATTTTAGAACAGGAATTTACTCGAAACACTTACACCTACAGAGAATTTTTGAAGCAATCTTGTTATTTTATGAAAGAACGAAACTTCACCAATGCTATTTATAATTTCAATCTTATCTTGAAACAATTTCCCAAAGATGTAAATGCTGAGTTTTATTTGGGATACTGCCACTACGAGCTCGGAAGCTTCTCAAAAGCCATTTCATATTTTGAAAAAGCTCAAAATAATGGTTTCGATTTTTTTGAAGAAGATGCCCAATGGTTCATTGCCAATAGTTACGAAAACAATGGAATGTTTCGCCAAGCGAACGAAATATACCGTGAGATTAAACAAAAAGGAGGCTACTACTCTCACAAACTAAAATAAGTAAATCCAAAGCATACCATATAAATATGTATTCAGGTAAATTAGTTTTAATCTTAGCGTTCAGTTTAAGGCTCTGTAACGAGAGATAAACCCATTATTAAATGCAAAAAAGAATTTTGGATTATTCCACCTAAAACGCTATTTTTAGCAGTTATACAAACTAAAAAAACTATAAACACATGGAAAAATTAATGATTTACTTGCCAATTATTTTGGCAGTAACAGGATTGCTTTATATGCTCATAAAAAGAGGCTGGGTAATGAAACAAGACGCTGGGGACGGAAAAATGAAAGAAATTTCTGACCACATTTATGAGGGAGCTCTCGCTTTTTTGAAAGCAGAATATAAACTCCTTACCTTTTTTGTAATCGGAGCGAGTGTTGTTCTAGCAGCAGTAGCTTATTTCGTGCCAACCACGGAATATTTAATAATAGTTGCTTTTATTATTGGAGCCATTTTTTCTGCAGTGGCAGGAAACATGGGGATGAGAATTGCAACCAAAACAAATGTAAGAACAACACAAGCAGCCAAAACTAGTTTGCCAAATGCACTTAAAGTGTCTTTTGGAGGTGGAACTGTAATGGGACTTGGAGTTGCAGGACTAGCCGTTTTAGGATTGTCTGCCTTCTTTATTCTTTTCTTCCAATTATACATGGGAGGTGAGTGGACAACCACAGACCAGATGACTATTGTATTGGAAACATTAGCTGGATTCTCTCTAGGAGCTGAATCAATAGCCCTATTTGCTAGAGTAGGTGGAGGAATCTACACAAAAGCTGCAGATGTTGGAGCGGATTTAGTAGGAAAGGTAGAAGCAGGAATTCCTGAAGATGATCCTCGTAACCCAGCAACTATTGCGGATAACGTGGGCGATAACGTAGGGGATGTTGCAGGTATGGGAGCAGATTTATTTGGTTCGTATGTAGCAACTGTATTAGCTGCGATGGTTTTAGGAAACTACATCATTAAAGACATGGGTGGTGATATCACTGCTGAAGGATTTGGAGGAATTGGCCCAATTTTATTGCCAGTTGCTATCGCAGGTTTCGGAATCATTATTTCTATCATTGGAACATTCTTGGTAAAGATTACTTCCAACGAGGCAAAAGAGGCACAAGTACAAAAAGCATTGAACATAGGAAACTGGACTTCAATTGCACTAGTAGCAGTTGCTTGTTTCGTATTGGTAAGATGGATGTTGCCAGAAACTATGCAAATGAATTTCTTTGGTGAAGGAACAAAAGAAGTGTCATCCATGATGGTATTTTATGCAACATTAGTTGGATTGGTTGTAGGAGGAGCTATTTCTTCTTTTACAGAATATTACACGGGATTGGGTAAAAAACCAATTTTGAACATTGTGAAACAATCGAGTACAGGTGCAGGAACAAACATCATTGCAGGATTGGCAACAGGGATGATTTCTACTTTTTCTTCGGTATTATTATTTGCAGGAGCAATCTGGGCATCTTATGCATTTGCAGGATTCTATGGAGTAGCCATGGCAGCCTCAGCAATGATGGCAACTACAGCTATGCAATTAGCTATTGATGCTTTTGGACCTATTGCGGATAACGCAGGAGGAATTGCCGAAATGAGTGAGCAAGAACCTATCGTAAGAGAAAGAACTGATATTTTAGATTCAGTAGGAAACACAACAGCTGCAACTGGTAAAGGGTTTGCTATTGCTTCTGCTGCTCTTACTGCACTAGCTTTGTTTGCTGCTTATGTAACGTTTACTGGAATTGACGGAATTAATATTTTTAAAGCACCGGTTCTTGCTATGCTATTTGTAGGAGGAATGGTTCCTGTAGTATTTTCTGCCTTAGCGATGAACGCTGTAGGAAAAGCAGCCATGGAAATGGTGGAAGAAGTAAGAAGACAATTCAGAGACATTCCTGGAATTATGGAAGGGACTGGAAAACCAGAATACGATAAATGTGTAGATATTTCTACTAAAGCATCGTTGAAACAAATGTTATTACCAGGGATTTTAACTATTGGTTTCCCAATTGCAATCGTTTTATTAGGATTAGCCATTTACGGAACAGAAATGGAAGGAAAGCAACTTGTGGCAGAAATGCTAGGAGGTTATATGGCTGGAGTTACTGTATCGGGTGTGCTTTGGGCAATTTTCCAAAACAATGCGGGAGGAGCTTGGGATAACGCCAAAAAATCATTTGAAGCAGGTGTAGAAATCAATGGAGAAATGACTTACAAAGGTTCTGATGCTCACAAAGCAGCAGTGACTGGAGATACGGTGGGAGATCCATTTAAAGATACTTCTGGCCCATCTATGAATATTTTAATTAAATTGACTTGTTTGATTGGTTTGGTAATTGCCCCAATCTTGGGAGGACATACTGCCGAAAACAATCACGATATGAATGGAAATCACGCTATTGAAGTTCCTACAGGCGTGTCAGAAGATGTACAAGAAATGAACCCACAAAATCACATCAATCTTGAACTAGTTTCAGATGAAATCTTAGTCTCTATGGAAAAGGATGGTGTTTCTCTAGAAGGAAAAATTCCTCTAGAAAGATACAGACGAATCAAAGATATGATTGCATCCAACTAACTATTAAATAGTGATTTTGGTATCCACTCAAGTAAAGGATCATACAGAGTGAGTCAGTCAACGAGATAAACTCATTTTATCTGAAACCTTTTCAGTAAGTGTACCTTTAACACGAATCAATATAAGCTACTCTTCAGTAAAGCTGAACAATTTTATCATTGTTCAGCTTTCTTTTTTTATTGTAATATAGGGTAAATCAACAGTCCCTGGTTTGCTAGATAAGAAATGATCTGTTTTTAAACAAAAGACGACTTCTCGGTATTCTTAGTATTCCTACACAAAAAAAACTAAAAGCTTTACTTACCTTTGCACAATGGTTTCAGTAAATAATCTTTCGGTGTTTTTAGGAGGCAAAGACCTCTTTGATAATGTGTCATTTATGATTGACAAAAAGGACCGAATAGGTCTTGTTGGTAAAAATGGTGCAGGTAAATCTACCATGCTTAAAGCCATAATGGGGTTACTTCCTCCATCTGGCGGAACAGTGAGTTCGCAGAAAGGTGTGACGATTGGCTACTTGCCACAAGAAATGAAACATAACAATGGGGCAAGAATTATAGATGAGGTAGAAAGTGCTAACTCAAAAATCACCACCATTGAAGAAAGGTTGGAAGAAATTAATCATCTTTTACAAACCAGAACTGACTACGAAAGTGATTCGTACATGCAGCTTATTGAGGAACTCAATGAACTGAACGAACAATTTTCGCTACAAGGTGGATTCAACATGCGAGAAAACATAGAAAAGTTTCTATTAGGGCTTGGGTTCAACGCTCAGGATTTTGAAAGAAAAATGAGCGAATTTTCCGGAGGATGGAAAATGAGAGTTGAGCTGTGTAAAATATTACTGGAACAACCCGATGTTCTACTTCTAGATGAACCAACAAACCACCTTGATATCGAATCGATTCAGTGGCTAGAAGATTTTTTGAAAAACTACAACGGAGCCATTATCCTCATTTCACATGACAGAGCATTTTTAGATTTCGTAACCAACCGTACCATTGAAATTAATGCAGGTAAAATTTATGACTATAAATTTTCTTATTCTAAGTATAAAGTTATCCGAGAAGAGGAACTTATCGTGCAAAAAGCTGCTGCAAAGAACCAAGAAAAGTACATCAAAGAAACTGAAGAGCTCATCAATAAATTTAGAGCCAAGAAAAATAAAGCTGCTTTTGCCCAATCTTTAATAAAAAAGCTAGACAAACTCGAGATTGTTGAAGTAGATGAAGTGGATAACGGAAATCTAAAATTTAGGTTTCAGCCTGCGCCAAGGTCAGGAAAGTTTGCGGCTAAATTTGAAGGACTCACCAAGACATTTCCCGAGAAGACAATTTTGAACAAGGCAGATTTGATGATTAATGCCAAAGACAGGATTTCCCTCATAGGAAAAAATGGTGTAGGAAAAACTACTATCATCAAACTATTGGTTGGTGACGAAAGCCACCAAGAAGGTGAACTGGAGCTCGGTCACAATATTTCGGTGGGCTATTTTGCTCAAGATGAGGCCGAAAAACTGGATGGCAACAAAACTATTTTTGAGACCATTGACGACATTGCCGTGGGAGATATGCGAACAAAAGTTCGTAATATTCTGGGCTCATTTTTATTCAGTGGTGAAGACCAAGATAAGAAAGTAAAGGTGCTGTCTGGTGGAGAAAAAACACGTCTTGCGTTGTGTAAATTACTACTTGAGCCTCACAATTTCTTAATATTGGATGAACCGACTAATCACCTGGACATTGCCTCAAAAAATGTATTGAAAGATGCGCTCATGAAGTTCGATGGAACTCTTTTGGTGGTTTCTCACGACAGAGATTTTTTAGATATGCTCACAAACAGAGTATTTGAAATAAACAACCAACAAATAAGTGTGCATCATGAAGATGTGAGTAGCTTTTTGAAAAGAAAGAAAAAAGAGAGCATTGCCTTATTTGAGAATACTGGAAAGAAAAAGACAGAAGTTGTTGTAGAAAAAAAGGAAGAGAAAGCGGGCGAAAAACTCAGTTATGAGGAGCAAAAAGAGCTAAAAAAACTAGAGAACAAAGTTCAAAAACTGGAAAGAGAAATTGAAAAGTTAGAAGCACAAATCAAAGAATACGACTCTACAATGCTCAGTTTAGATTACTCCGATGAAGAAAAAGCAAATAAAATAATTGAAGAATACAAGGGACTTAAAAACTCCCTTTCGGAAAAAGAAGGGCAATGGGAAATGGCTGTTGAAGCATTGGGCTAAAATCAATTAGGCCTCTTTTTATGAATTGGGCAGAAAAGAAGACGACATAACTTTCAGTTCAGGGCTTTTCAGTTTTAACACAATTTACTCTATCAAAATATGCTAAAGAGATACTCACAGAGTTTCTATTTTCAATTTTTGGTATCACAATTTATATTAACTTTGTGCTCACACAAAAAATAGTACCAGTTCATGAGTGATTCAATCAAACACGAGTGCGGAATAGCCCTTTTAAGACTAAAAAAACCGTTAGATTTTTATCTTGAAAAGTATGGAACTTCATTTTACGGATTAAGAAAAATGTACCTCCTCATGGAGAAACAGCACAACCGTGGACAAGATGGATCGGGACTCGCCAACATAAAGTTGAACATGGAACCTGGAACGAGGTATGTAAGCCGCTCAAGATTTACAGGAAACAATAACATCCAGGCTGTTTTTAATCACATCAACAGAAGATTTGACAACTTAACGGAAGAACAGCTCAACAGTCCAGAATGGCTTAAACAGAATGAGGCTTTTACTGGTGAAGTTTTCTTGGGGCATTTACGTTATGGTACTTATGGAAAAAATAGCGTGGAAAACACTCATCCTTTTCATCGAGCCAACAACTGGATGACAAAAAATTTAATTCTTGCAGGAAATTTCAACCTGACCAATGTAGATGAGTTATTTGATGTATTGGTTAATATTGGGCAACATCCAAAGGAAAAATCAGACACAGTTACCATTCTAGAAAAAATAGGTCATTTTTTGGACGAAGAAAATCAGGTGCTCTTTGATAAGTATAAGGCTTTAGGCTACAGCTATCAGCAGATTACTGAGCTTATCATGGAGAATATAGATATCCAACAAATTTTAAAAAACTCATCAGTGGATTGGGACGGTGGATACGCTATGGCAGGAATTCTTGGTCATGGTGATGCGTTTGTGTTTAGAGATCCAAATGGAATAAGACCTGCTTATTGGTACGAAGATGATGAAATTGCAGTGGCAACCTCGGAAAGGCCAGTGATACAGACTGTTTTTAATGTGCCGCTCGAAGAAATAAGAGAAGTAACTCCAGGTAGTGCTTTAATCATAAAGAAAAATGGCGAGGTTTCGCAAAAAGAAATCATTGCTCCAAAAGAGAGGAAATCCTGTTCATTTGAAAGAATCTATTTTTCAAGAGGAAGTGATAAAGATATCTACAGAGAAAGAATTGAACTAGGTAAAAAACTAGTTCCACAGATTCTTACCTCCATCAATCAAGATTTAAGAAATTCTGTTTTCTCGTTCATTCCGAATACAGCTGAGACAGCTTTTTATGGAATGATAAAAGGAGTAGATGCTCATTTGAACCAAGTAAAAATAAATGAAATTCAGGCATTGGGTGAGAACAAAACTCCCGAAGCACTGAGAGAAATTCTGGAGTTTACTTACAGGGCAGAAAAGATTGCCATAAAAGATGCAAAATTACGTACTTTCATTACACAGGATGACGACAGAGACGATTTTGTTGCTCATGTTTATGATTTGACCTATGGAACTGTAAATGAAGACAAAGACAACCTTGTTGTTGTAGATGACTCCATCGTGAGAGGAACGACTCTCAGAACTTCTATTCTGAGGATGTTAGGCCGAATGAAACCTAAAAAAATTGTGGTTGTTTCCTCCGCACCTCAAATTCGATATCCAGATTGCTACGGAATTGACATGAGTAAAATGGGCGAGTTTATCGCATTTCAGGCTGCTATTGCTCTTTTGAAAGAAAGTGGTAGACAACATGTAATTGACGATGTGTATGCACAAAGTGTCGCTCAAGCGCACTTACCTAAAGAAGAAATGAGAAACTTTGTAAAAGACATTTACGCTCCTTTCACACCTGATGAGATTTCAGCTAAAATTGCACAAATCCTGAAACCAGAAGGAATGGACAATGTGGAAGTAGAGATTATCTATCAAACCTTGGAAGGATTGCATGAGTCCTGCCCAGAAAACACAGGCGATTGGTATTTCTCTGGAGATTATCCTACACCTGGTGGGAATAAAGCTGTAAACCAAGCTTTCATCAATTACTACGAAGGAAAGAACGTAAGAGCCTACTGCTAAAGTGTAACGCCAAATAAACTTCCAACTGAGTAAGAGTATTTCTCTGATTGGAATTTATTTAACTCCTATTAGCTCAAAATAACTAACAACAAAAAAAGCCTTGTCACGAAGTTTCGTGACAAGGCTTTTAAATTTATTTTAAACCCGAGAGTTACTCTCCCATTACGTTTACTCTTTCTCTGTTATCTTCCATTCCCGAAAGTTCTTTTAGTGCCTCAAATGCTCTGTTTTTTGCATTGGCTCTCAGCTGACCAGTACCGGTTGATTTCTGTTGATCAAAGTTATCTGGTATTGCAACGGCATTGCTCGATTTTAGTTTCACAACAAACACACCTGAATTTCCAGCTACAGGACTGGACATTGAATTTGCTTCCATTCCAAAAGCTGTACCAACCACTGCTGGCTCATTTCCAATGTTCGTAATGTTAGAGCTAGATAAGGTTACATTCTCAGCAGACATCACTGAAGAGTTCACCTTTCCTGCAATTTCATCTAAGCTAGAACCTGCCATTCTTGCCTTCAAGATTTCCGCCTTCTTTTCATTCATTACTTCATACTCTACGGAGTTTTTCAAGCTTTGACTTAAGTCTTCCCATGAAGGAACGCCCGCTTTACTTCTTGATAATAAATGAGCTACAGCTACTGTTCTCTCAAACACCAATTCATCAGAAATATCTCCGTTGTCTGTATTTTTGTTAAAGGCCCATTTTTTCACTTGCTCAAAATTGCTTCCAAACTCAGGCATATCCTTTTGAACGATTAGGATATCATCTGCAGGAGTCACTGCTAGACCCGCTTTTGTAGCTGCCGATCTGAAAGCAGAATCAGACACATTACTTTTATCAAATGAAGTGATAAACTCAAGTGCTTTGTCTCTTACCGAGTTTATCGTTTCTCTAGATCTTCTGATCTCGCTATCTACAGTAGCTACAACCAATTCTTTTTCCTCTGATTGCCTTCTGTCCAACACCTCAATGATATGGATTCCAAATTGAGTTCTTGTTTGAGTAATCGTTCCTACTGGCTCCTCAAAACTTACTTTTGTAAATTCTGGCACCATTGTTTTTTCATCAAACCACTCATACTTTCCTCCTTTTTCCTTCGATCCCAAATCTGTTGAGAATTTTTCTACAGCATCTTCAAATCCTCTTCGGTTTCTTTTCAAGGCTTTTACCAAGCTATCCGCTCTTTCTTGCTGCAATACTTGATTTGGATATTCGTTGTTTCCAAGCAAAATATGACGCACTTCAGCCTCTTTTTTATAACTGTTTTTCAATACTTTAGAAATCTTGAAAAAATCTCCATCACGGTAAGGTCCGATCACATCTCCATTTTCAGCGTTGTTTACAATAGAATCAATCTCTGAAGGAAAGTTTGCCGTTCCAAAGTTTGTGTTTTTAGAATCACTATTGTTCATTACAAATGTCGTGTCATTCTTGGCTTCTTTGAATAACTCAACTCTGTCAACCAAGTAATCTCTAGCTCCAGCTAAATCATCTTCTGATGGAATAATTTCAAACTCAACAAACTGAAAAGAAACTTTATCGTTTTGTTTGTATCGTTTTTCGTTTTTGTGATCTGCATAGTAAGCTTTCATATCCGCTTCTGTAACATTGGCTTCTTCCATTGTAACAGATGAAAAAGGAGCGTGAACAAAATCAAAACTGACTGTATTTCCATCCGCTTCAAAAGATTTTTTTGCTTCGTAAGAAGTCACATATAACCCTTTTTCCAACATGTTAAAGTACTTGTTTTGTAGCTGAGACTTTTCAGCCTGCTCACCAATTATATTTTCAAAAAAGAATTGAAATCCTGGGTTTTGCAAATAAGCTGGTAACAGTTTATTCAATGAATCTCTGCTAAACTTTCTATCCGGACCTACAAAAAACCCGTAAGGCTCATAAAGCTGTCCGTCTACATTGTTTCCCTGCAATAAGTCATTAAACTCTTCGTTTGTAACCTCTATTCCCAATTTATCATATTCTGCTTGAAACATTGCTTGGTTCAAATATTGACTCAAGTAATTGTCTGTTAATTGCTGTTTCATAGATGAAGGAGCTGGTTGACCATTCAAAGCTTGGAAAGCTCTATTTGTTTTGTCAAATTCTGCTTCTACCATTTTTTGATAATCAAGACTCGTAATTTCTTCACCGTTTACTGTTGCGATTGCCGCTTGTTCAATTGCTCCACCTCCTCGAGACAATGTATCTCCTAGGATAAAAGCCAACATTCCTACTACAATTACTACAACTAATAGCCAAGATCTTTTTCTAATTTCTCCAATTGCTGCCATTCTGGTTCTCTTTTGTTTAAAATTTAAGTGGCGAATATACGATTAGTTTGTAAAAAATCCTCGTTAAAACGCCTTAAAAATGTTTGGTTTTGAGGATAGTCTCCCCGTTTTATCCTTTTTATTAACTCACCGAATTTCCAGATTTGATATAATCTTCAGACGGATTTACAAAAGAAAGTTTCCCTTCGTTGTTTTCTGCCATCAAAATCATACCTTGAGATTCTATTCCTTTGATAGCTCTAGGTGCCAAATTCACCAGTACGCTTACTTGTTTTCCAACAACTTCCTCTGGCGAATAACTCTCAGCTATTCCCGATACAATGGTTCGAACTTCTGAACCAATATCCACCTTCAAATGAAGTAGTTTTTTTGTCTTTTTTACTTTTTCAGCCTCCAGAATAGTTCCTATTCTTACATCCAGTTTTGTGAAATCTTCAAAAGATATCTCCTCTTTTATGGGATCTGCAGGAATATTATTTGCTTTACTTGCTGCAAGTTTTGCCAATTGATCTTCCACCATTTTGTCTTCAATTTTTGTGAATAATAACTCAGCCGCATTGATTGATGTGCCTTCTTGTATCAGTAAAAAACTACCCAATTGTTTCCAGTTTAGCTTGTCGTCTAACCCCAACATTTCCGCTAGTTTTTTTGACTTGCTAGGCATAAATGGCTCAAAAGCAATGGCTAAGTTTGCCGAAATTTGCAAGGCAATTTTCATGATAGTTTTCACTCTTTCTGGGTCAGTTTTTATCAGCTTCCATGGCTCCGAATCCTGAAGGTATTTATTTCCTATTCGTGCAATATTCATTGCGCCAGCAAGAGCTTCTCTGAATCTATATGCCTCAATACTTTGACCAATTTGTTTGGCAGTTTCTTGTACCTCCTCAATGATAGATTTATCTGAATCCAACACATCATCCGAAACCGGAACGGCTCCCTCGTAATATTTATTTGTCAAAACTACTACCCTATTCACAAAGTTTCCAAAGATAGCGACTAACTCGTTATTCACTCTATCCTGATAGTCCTTCCAAGTGAATTCAGAATCCTTATTTTCAGGCAAGATAGAAGTTAGTACATACCTCAACTCATCGCCCTTGTCGGGAAATTCATTCAGGTACTCATGCAACCATACCGCCCAATTTCTTGAGGTAGATAACTTGTCTCCTTCTAGGTTCAAAAACTCATTGGCAGGAACATTATCCGGCAACACATACTCGCCTTGTTGTTTTAATAAAATTGGAAATATTATAGCGTGAAATACAATATTATCCTTTCCAATAAAGTGAACTAGCTTTGTTTCAGCTTCTCCTGTTTCTTTGTTTTTTTTCCAATAATCTTCCCAGTTTTTTCCAGCGGCATCCGCCCACTTCTTGGTCGCAGAAATGTATCCAATTGGCGCATCTAACCAAACATAGAGAACTTTACCCTCAGCGTTTTCCAGGGGCACTTTTACTCCCCAGTCCAAGTCTCTCGTCATTGCTCTGGGCTTGAGCCCAGCATTTATCCAACTCATAACCTGACCTGTAACCTGATTCTTCCATTCTTTTGGATTGTGAAGCTGATTACCTTCTAATGAGCCTTCTTGAATCCAAGAAGTGAGCCACTGTTCGTGCCTTTCCATAGGTAGAAACCAATGAGAAGTTTCCTTCAAAATAGGCTTGTTACCACTTATTGCCGAAACCGGATCAATTAAATCTAACGGACTCAAATCACTCCCGCATTTTTCACATTGGTCTCCGTAGGCATTAGGGTTTGAGCATTTAGGACATTCTCCTGTAATGTATCTATCTGCCAAAAACTGATTGTTTTCTTCGTCAAAATACTGCTCATTGGTCTCCTTAGTGAAGGTGTTTTTGTCATTCAGTGCCAAGAAAAAATCCTGCGCCATTTTGTGATGATCCGCAGAAGATGTTCGGTCATAAATAGAAAAATCTATTCCAATATCTTCAAAAGCTTTTTTGTTGATTTCATGATATCTGTCCACAATTTCTTGGGGTGACACACCTTCTTTTTTTGCTCTTATCGTGATGGCTGCTCCGTGTTCGTCTGAGCCACAAACGAAGGCAACATCTTTGTTATTCAATTTTAAATAACGTACGTAGATATCGGCAGGTAAGTATGCTCCGGCTAAATGACCAAGATGTAAAGGTCCGTTAGCATAGGGAAGTGCTGCTGTTACTGTATATTTTTTAGGATTTTTCAAGGCTGTAAAAATTTCCATAAAGATACTATTCTCATTTTAGAATAGACACAAAAACAAGATAAATGAAGAAGAGAAACAACTAAATTACCCGTTACTTTCTCGAAATTATTTGGGGAGAAAGATAATTGAATGTCCTTCCAGAGTAGAGCAAATTAGCAGAGCTATCTTTGATAGAGATAAATTTTGGAAAAGAACCACTGGTAATTTTAAGAAATTTTTCAGTTTCCATAATTTCATACTCAAACTCTGTTTTGGTGTCCTCCAAAAACCAATTCACTCCTTCCTGAGAACCAAAAAAATAGAGTTTGACTTCTGGAAATCCTGAGTATTTTTTTTGCAAAAGCATCAACTTTTTACTCGCCATCTCGCAATACTGGCAAGAGGTACTAAAATAAGCTCTGAGCTCCGTTTTTTTTGCAATCTCGCCCAGGTCTCCTTGTAAAATTTCCGTTGTGACAAAGGCTTGCGACTCATCCGTGAATTCATCCAAAAATAAGGGGTTTATGACAAACACCAAAACGACTAATCCAGTGGCAAACAAATATTTTGTGAGCTTTATCCACAATTTTTGCGGCAAAAACTCACGGCCACTTTTGCTAGCAAAAAACAAAGAAATTAACCCTAATAATATCAATGGCACTTGTATCCATTTAGTCACATTAAAGGCCATATAGTTTACTATGATTTCATTTTGCAGGCTATCAAAAAGAAAAAAGTAAAGAGGAATAAAAAACAGAATAGCCGAAAGGAGTTTAATTATGCGATTGGCCTTTCCAAGCAACCAGAACACGGACAAAACAAAATACAGAGAAAGAAGAATTCTGGCAACAATTCCCGAGATAAAATAAGAGGTCAAGCCTGTTTCATAGAGTTTTAATTCAAAATCGAAACAGCTCTGAAAAAAGAGAAATCCGAGTGTGCTTAATGCAATTACAATGTAAATTCTGGCTATCAGTTTCATAAAATCGTTTCATAAAAAAAGGAAAGAGTAAGCCCTTTCCTTTGCACTATTTTTGTAAAAAACAAATTAACTTACTTCACATTTTATTTTAATTGTTCCGTATGTAGTGTCCCCTTTTTCACACTGTTCAATCACGTCATTCTTTTTTCCATTCATTGATTCAATAGAAGAATCAGTTGGTAAAGTTTTAGAAGAATCTGTTCTGGTACACTCGCACGAATAATCTTTTTTACAAGAAGCAAAAGTGATCAAAGTCAGTCCTAATAATATGGTAATTCTTTTCATAGCGTATTTTTTTTATTCATGGATTAGGTATTCCACTTCAAATATATTGTTTTTTTTTAAGTTTTACGACATAAATCAATTTTCACAGGGTGTTGAAGAACATTATACACGCGATACGGACCAAACAAAAGCATGATTCGTTCAAATTAATTTCTGATAACCATCGATAAATCGCAGAATTCAGAATAAATGACTGCATAAAAAAAGCCCCTTGAAGGAGCTTTTTATTAGTACCCGAGGCCGGAATCGAACCGGCACTCCAAAGGAACACGAGTTTGAGTCGTGCGCGTCTACCAGTTCCGCCACTCGGGCAATTTTATTCTTCACTTTCCACTCTGGTAGTATTTTAATTAAGACAAAACTGCCCGTATCAAAATAAGCGGATGCAAATTTAAGTATAGTTTTTACTTTACCAACAAATTTATCGTAAAATATTAAGGCATTCCCAATTAAATCCTTAATTTTGTAACCCATTAAAAGGAATTATGTCCAATACTATCTTATTTTCAGGAAGCGCCCACAGAGAATTTGCACAAAAAGTTGCAGACCAAAAAGGGTGTAAACTAGGTAATGTAAAATTGCAAAAATTTAGTGATGGCGAAATTCAAGCTTCTTACGAAGAAACAGTGAGGGGAAAAGAAGTTTACATCATCCAACCAACCATTAGTTCAGACAGCTTGATGGAACTTATGATCATGATAGATGCCGCAAAAAGGGCGTCTGCTGCAAAAATAATTGCCGTTGTTCCTTACTATGGTTATGCAAGACAAGACAGAAAAGATAGACCAAGAGTTGCCATAGGAGCAAAGTTAGTTGCCAAAATGCTAGCTGCTGCAGGAGCTCACAGAATCATGACTATGGATTTACATGCGGATCAGATACAAGGTTTCTTTGCCTTCCCTATTGACCACATGTTTGCTTCATCTATATTTTTGCCTTACTTGGAAGAACAAAAAATACCTAACCTCACCATTGTTGCTCCCGACACAGGAGCCACAAAAAGAGCCAATAATTATGCAAAATACTTGAATGCAGATTTGGCCATTTGTTACAAGCAAAGAAAAGTTGCCAATGAGGTGTCTGACATGACTTTAATTGGAGAAGTAAAGGGAAGAAATGTAATCATCATGGATGACATGATAGATACAGCCGGAACGATGGTGAAAGCTGCTCAAATGATTGCAGATCAAGGAGCACTTTCAGTGAGAGCGATGTGTTCTCATGCGGTACTTTCGGGGCCTGCCTACGAAAGAATTTCTGATTCCATTTTGACGGAATTGATTGTAACAGATTCAATCCCCTTGAGAACGGATAAAGACACAAGTAAAATAACAGTATTAAGCGTTTCAAAATTATTTGCAGACGTCATAAATAGAGTTGAAAAACATGAGTCGATTAGTACTCATTTTGTACAATAAATAAAAACAAACAAAACAAAAAACAAATGAAAACAGTATCATTGAGCGGTTCTTCTAGAGAGAACGTAGGGAGTAAAGATGCGAAGATCTTGAGAAAAGAAGGACGTGTGCCAGGAGTATTATACGGGAACGGAGAAAACCTTCATTTTCATGTAAAAGAAACTGAATTAAACAAATTGGTTTTTACACCAGAAGTTACATTCATTCAAATTGAAATGGACGGAAAATCATACAAAGCGATTTTCAAAGAAATTCAATTTCATCCAGTAACCGACAGAATCACACACTTTGATTTGATGGCGGTAACTGACGAAAAATTAGTAACCATTGCATTACCAGTGAGACTTACAGGAAATTCACCAGGTGTATTGAACGGTGGTAAGTTAAGACAAAACTACAGAAAGCTTAAGGTAAAAGCGCTAGCAAAAGACTTGCCAGAATTCATTACTTTGGATATCAGCACCTTGAAAATTGGTATGGCTATCCGTTTGGGTGAAATAGAAATCCCTAATGTAACATTGCTTGGCGATATGAGAGACGTTGCAGTATCTGTTAAAACTTCTAGAAACGCAGTAGCGGAAGAAGAGGAAGAAGCAGTAACTGAAGGTGAAGCTGCTGCCGAAGGTGAAGCTGCTGCCGAATAATTCATATTGATATGAAGTACCTGATTGTTGGCTTGGGAAATATTGGTGAAGAATACTCGAATACCCGCCACAACATAGGATTTAAAGTACTGGACGCTCTTATTGAGTCGTCCAGTTCTTTTTTTGAGACAGCTCGTTATGGAGATGTTGCCAAAATAAAACACAAAGGAAGAACTCTTATTCTTTTGAAACCTTCTACCTACATGAATTTAAGCGGTAACGCAGTAAATTACTGGATGCAGGAGGAAAAAATACCACTGTCCAACACCTTAATTATCACAGATGACTTGGCATTGCCTTTTGGCAAACTCAGACTAAAGGGTAAAGGTAGTGATGGAGGTCATAATGGACTCAAGCATTTGATTCAAGTCCTCAAAACTGCTCAATATGCCCGACTCAGGTTTGGAATTGGTGCAGATTTCTCGAGAGGTAAGCAGGTAGATTACGTTCTTGGAACCTGGAACAAAGAGGAAAATAAAGAACTCCCAGCATTAATTGAAACATCTATACGCTACATCCAGTCTTTTGTAACAATTGGGCTGAATAGAACAATGAACGACCTGAACAAGAACAAATAATTCATACGAATTATTGAGAGGCTTTCAGCGGTAATGATTTAGTTTACTTATATTTGATTTGGAAAAAATCAAGCCAGATACATGCCAAAAAAAATTCTTCAAATCACTCATAAACCTGCTTTTCCAGCAATAGATGGCGGTTGTTTGGAGATGGCCAAAATGACTCAGTTTTATTTGAATCACTCGGAATTTGATCTTTCCGTTTTTACTCTGTGTACTTTCAAGCATCCTTGGTCACTCGAAGCATTCACTAATGCAGGAATTTCTGAGGAGAAAATTAACCATGTAACTGTTAAAACAAAACCTACAATTTGGGGAGGAATTAAAGCTTTTTTATCCGGAAATTCTTTTAATCTTAGTCGATTCCGTTCAACCGATGTTGAGTCGAATCTCATTCGGATTTTAAATCAGAAAGAGTTTGATGTCATTCAGTTTGAGAGTATCTATGCAGCGCAGCTCTGGCAAGTAGTAAGAACTCATTCCAAGGCCAAACTCATCTTGAATACCCCAAACATAGAGCATCAATTATGGGAACAATACACACAAGTTGCTCGAGGAATTAAAAAAGCATTTTACCGATTGCTCACAAAAAAACTAAAAGCGGAAGAGCTCAAGATTTGGAGAGAAATGGACGCAGTATTTTGTATCACTCCTGAGGTTGAAAAGACCATACTGTCTCACGTTCCTATCGCAACGACAGTTCTACCCTATTTTGTAGAAAAAACAGAATTAATTTCATCAACAACCAAACACAATGACCTTTCATTTTTTCATATTGGGGCCATGGACTGGACACCAAATAAAGAAGGAATGGACTGGTTCGTGAATGAAATTTGGAACACTCTTCCCTTATCAGGACCTATACATTTAGCAGGAAAAGGGATGGAAAAACCCCTTTTTTCGGAACTGAATATAACCGAACATGGATTTGTAAAAAATGCCAAAGCATTTATTCAAGAACATGATGTAATGGTGGTTCCTCTTCTTAGCGGAAGTGGAATGCGAATAAAAATAATTGAGGCTATGTCTTACGGGAAGTGTGTAATTTCTACATCCATTGGCGCAGAGGGAATTTCAGCTACACCCAACTTCCATATCCTAATTGCAAATAGCGCGGATGAATTCAAAAAAATAATTTTGGATCTGAATTCAAATCCAAATAAAGCCATTGAAATTGGAAAAAATGCACAACAGTTAGTTCAGCAAAAGTACAGCGCACAAGCGCGAGAAAAAGAGATTTTGCCTTTTATTAATTCCGTTCTTAACTTAGAAGAATGAAAAAGGTTGTTTTTATCACTTCTAGGTTTCCATTTCCCTTGGACAAAGGCGATAAACTGAGGGCTTATTATCAACTGAAAGAAATGTCGAAAAGTTGCGACATTCATTTGATTTCAATATCGCGCGAAAAAGTGAACCCTCAACAGCTCGCTGAACTAGAAAAATATTGCACTTCAATTTCTGTACATTCACTTTCCATCTTTCAATCCTTTTTTGGTCTGATTTGGGCCCTGCTCAGAGGCAAACCATTTCAGGTGGGACTGTTTTACAACAGAGGAATAAAAACAAGAATTTCTAAAGAGATAAGGGATATTGAACCAGATCATATTTATTGCCAACTAATAAGAGCGGCAGAATATGCCAAAGACGAATTTTCAATACCAAAAACCATCGATTTTATGGATGTGTTGTCAAAAGGAATAGAGCGAAGAATAGCCTCTTCTCCGTTCTACCTAAAAAGACTCCTGGAAATTGAGGCCCAAAGATTAAAAATATACGAAAACATCATGTTTGAGTATTTTGATAATCACAGCATAATTTCATCGCAAGATCAAGAATTAATATACCACACCCAACGCAACAACATAACCATTATACCCAATGGAATTGATACAGCTTATTTTTCACCTGATTTAGAAGTGGAAAAGAAGTATAACTTCCTGTTTAATGGAAACATGCAATATCAACCGAATGTGACATCGGCTATTTACATTGCTCAGAAAATAATGCCTTTGGTATGGAAAACTCATCCAGAAGCGACTTTACTCATTTCGGGAACGAGTCCCACTCAAGAGGTTAAAAATTTAGCGAACCACCAAATAGTTGTTTCAGGTTGGATGGATGATATTCGAGATGCCTACAACTCGGCACAAGTATTTATAGCTCCAATGCAAATTGGAACTGGCCTCCAAAACAAGTTGCTCGAAGCCATGGCCATGAATCTGCCTTCGGTTACTTCTAAACTTGCCAACAACGCTCTAAAAGCGATTCACAACGAAACTATTTTGATTGGAAAAAGCAAAGAAGAGTATGCTAAGTTGATGTGTGATCTTCTCGACAACCAAGCACTGAGACAAGAAATTGGAAGAAAAGGCAAACGCTATGTTTCGGCTAACTTTGATTGGGAAAATACGACCAAAAAACTAATGAAAACAATGGGTTTATGAACGAAATCAGCGTACTGAAGCAAAAAATCCAAGCGACAACAAACTACTTTTCCCTGTTTTAAAAAATAACAGTAACTTACTTGCATGAAAAACAAATTGGCTTTTCTTATTTTGGGATTTTGCTTCATGTTTACCAGTAAAGCAACCGGGCAGAACAACGCTCAAAATGAATCGCAAATACAACTGCTTATTATTTCTTTTCAGCAAAATCGGTTCAACCAACCTGCTCAGGCTCAAAAAGATATCGAGAAAGCCATTGAACTTGCCAAATCCATTGAATCAAAAAACTATTTGGTTTCCACCAAAGTGTTGTTAGGAGAGTTTTATGACAATCGCAATAACACTCAAAAAGCTTTACTAGAGTTTACTGAAGCCAAAAAAATCGCAGCATCCATTGATGACATTTCAGGATTGGCTTCCTGCGAATACAATTTAGGATTTCTATATCACAAGCAAAAAGGAAAAAAAGAAGTAGCCCTAGAACACTTTAATCAAGCGGTAAATTTCTCAAAAAAAGCGAAAGAAAAACTATTGCTTGCTAAATCCTACAATGCCGTTTCCTTTACTCATTATGACTTAGATCAACTGGACAAAGCACTCCAAAACTCAATCAATGCTTTGATTCTGTTTAGAGAGCTAAATCAGCGGAACAGAATGGCTCAGAGTTACATGACTTTGGCCCGAGTGAATAACAAAAAGGATGAATTTAAAACTGCCATTCAATATTTGGATAGTGCCATGGCAATTTTTGAGGAATCGAACAATACACTGGAATTAAACAATTGCAAATTGATAAAAGGGGAAATCTATTTCCGGAAAAAGGAATTCAATAAAGCAATAAAAGTAGTGAAAGAGGTGGAGGAAGATTCCAGTGTGATGTCTGACCAACGATTATATGCCCTAGAATTACTCTATTTGATTAATAAATCGATGAATAAAACTTCCGCTTCGTTGGATTATTTGGAAGCATCCAAAAGTATTCAGGATAGTTTGGCTCGCTTGCAAAGAGATAAACTCATGGAAAGTGTGGTTTCTGAAGTAGAGGCGCAAAACAGACTTGAAACCCTTGAAAAAGAAGCCGAAATTAACGAACTAACCTTGAAAGAAAACCGATACATTACTTGGTTTCTTGTTGGTATTTCGATTCTACTTTTGTTGGTTACTCTAGTTTCTTTTTTATTCTATCGTCAGAATAAAATGAAATCTGAAAGAGAAAAACTTAGGTTAGAACAGGAAAGTATCCAGCTAGAACAGAAGCTCTTAAGAACACAGATGAATCCTCATTTTATTGCCAATGCTTTGGCAGCAATTCAAGGAAATATTTACAAGCAGGACAAAGAAAAATCGGTAACCTATTTATCTAAGTTTGCTAAACTGATGCGCTTTATACTAGAAAGTTCCCGAGAAAAAGAGGTGCTCTTAGAAAAAGAAATAGTGAGTTTATCGAATTATTTAGACTTGCAAAAACTCTTATTAGAAGATAAGTTATCCTTCGAAATTCATGTATCTTCTGAATTGAATCCAGAAGATTACAAAATTCCACCAATGCTCATTCAGCCATTTGTAGAAAATGCCATCGTACACGGAATTGAATTAAAAAATGAACCAGGAAAAGTAGAATTGAAGTTTGAAAAAGAGAAAGAATCGCTCAAAGTAACCGTGACAGATGATGGAATAGGAAGAGCCAAAGTGAACGAAATCTACGAAAAAAGAAAATCGAGTCATTTATCTTTTTCAACGAACATTACGAATGAAAGAATTGATAAAATGAATACTGAGCTAAGAGGAAACATAAGCTCGATGATTAGTGATGTGCATACCAATGGAGAAGTTTCTGGAACTCGTGTTGAACTTCTACTTCCTTTAAAAAACGTATACTAAACCCAACCTATATGAAAACAGTAATTGTAGACGATAGAAACAGCATCAGAGAATTTATTACTCAATTATTGGGCAATGTAAATGGTATTGAAATAGTGGGCGAAGCAGAAAATGTAAAGAACGCTATTTCGCTCATCAACGAAACAAAACCAGATCTCATTCTGCTTGATATTCAATTGCCGGATGGAAATGGGTTCGAAATATTGGAAGGACTTACCCACAGGGAATACAGAGTTATATTTGTGACCTCTCATGAAGAGTTTGCCATCAAAGCATTTAAATATAGTGCGCTCGATTATGTGGTAAAGCCTATTGAACCAGAGGTGTTTTACTCCGCTATAGAAAAGGCAAAAACTCATTTTTCGGCTGACGATCAACAACTCAAAATTAAGAATTTGATTGAAAACTTAACCAGCAATAAAACCTCTAAAAAACTGGTTTTGAATACTCAAGAAACCGTTCATGTGGTAAATAGCAATGAAATTTCTAGGTGCGAATCGGACGGGAGTTACACCTTGGTTTACTTTCAAGATCGAAAAATCATGATTTCTCGTAAACTGAAGGAATTTGATGAAATGCTCAGTGGATTATCATTTTATCGTTCTCATCGTTCCCACCTTATTAACCTGAACTATGTGGATAGGTACGAGAAAAAAGATGGAGGATACATCATCATGAAAGATAACACCTCCATCCCCTTATCTTCGGCCAAAAAAGAGGAATTCTTCGCATTATTGGTCGCAATTAACTCTTAATTGTTCAAACCAACTTATGAAACAGCTTAGAGAGGTTAATTAGGGTTTAAACTCCATTAAATTTTCTATATTTGTTCAGAAGAAATGGGAGGGTAAAGAGGTGATTTTAGCCGAAAATTCTTTTCCCAATCTTTCATATTTCAAGAAAACTTATACTTATGGAAAATCAACATTTTTTAGATGAAGATTCACTACTTATCGAAAATGAGCGGCCCACTTTTCTTACCGTTTTGTGCATCATCACGTTTATTGTCAGCGGAATTTTTTCACTTTCGTCTATCTCCAGTGCCCTTACCTATGATAAAGAGGCGCAAATTATAGCCAATGAAAAAGCGATAGAACAAATGTACACTATGGCCTCAGATGATGAAACAGGAACAATGAGCCAAATCATTCCTTCCATGGAAGTATTCAATACTGAAAATATAGAAAATGCTCCTGTTATCCTCTCTATCAATGTATTAGGGTCGATTCTGAGTTTGTTAGGTGCAATTATGATGTACCGGATGAAAAAAACGGGGTTTCACTTGTACCTCGGTTCAAAAGTAATTAGCATGGTTCCTCTGCTTTTTTTCACTCTTTCTTTGCCCGTATTTATTACTTACGGATTTTTTCTTTTCTTCACAATTGCCTTTGTAATTATGTATTCAAGAAACCTAAAATACCTACAGTAATCGTAATCCAATTAGTTTTTGTTCGCTAATTGGCCACAAGCTGCATCAATGTCTTTCCCTCGGCTTCTTCTTACGTTAGCAGGTACTCCATTTCTTTCCAAGAAATTGGCAAACCTATCCGTAGATTTTGGATCTGACTTTTCAAATTCGCCTCCATCAATAGGGTTGTACTCAATCAAATTAACTTTTGAGGGAACATGCTGGCAAAAATCTACTAACTCCTGTGCTTCCTTCAAGGAGTCATTCACTCCATTGAATAAGCAATACTCATAAGTCACCATATTGCCTGTCTTTTCGTAATAATATTTCAAAGCTTCCGCCAAGGACTCAAGCGAATTTTGATGATTAATTTCCATAATTTTATCCCTAGCTTCATCATTAGTAGCATGTAAAGAAAGAGCTAAATTAAATTTCACTTCATCGTCTCCTAGCTTTGTAATCATTTTGGCAATTCCTGCGGTTGACACTGTAATTCGCCTCGAAGCCATTCCCAATCCCTCATCTGAAGTAATTTTCTTTACCGATTCCAGGGTGTTTTTATAATTGAGAAGCGGTTCTCCCATTCCCATATACACGATATTGGTAAGCCCTTTTTGATAATTCTCCTTGGCCAAATTATTTATCTCTACCACTTGATCATAAATTTCATCGTAGGTGAGGTTTCTCATTCGTTTTAGCTTTCCCGTAGCACAGAAAGAACATGCCAAACTGCAACCTACTTGAGAAGAAATACAAGCAGTCATTCGCTTCTTTGTAGGAATCAATACTCCTTCCACGATACTTCCATCATACAACTTAAAACCGCACTTAATAGTGCCATCCTTACTTATTTGTTTGGTATCAATGGTGAGTTTATTGAAATAAAAGTGGTTTTTGAGCAGTTCTCTTGTCTCCAAGGAGATGTTGCTCATCGAGTCAAAATCTGTAAAAGATTTTTTCCAAACCCAATCAAACACCTGATTAGCTCTGAATTTTTTCTCTCCATGGGTTTCAAAAAAAGCAATTAACTCTTCTTGTGAAAGAGCTCTTATATTTCTCTTTTTGATTTCTGATTCCATCTTTAATCTAATTCGGGTAAGTCAATTAAATCAAACACAACAAAGGTGTCTGGATAATCCTCCTTTATTTCATATTGAAATTTTTCGGCTTCCAATCTTGTTCTAAAATTCCCAACTCTCAACCTAAAGTTTGGCGCTTTGTAATCGATGTAGGTTTTATGCTTCCGGTTAGCTGCAATTAATTTTGCTCTTTCTCCATCTACAACAGATTTTGTGGAGGATGAAATCACTTGAACTCTGTAGCCGTTTGTTTTCGGTTTTTTTGATTCTCCACCGGCTATTGCTACCGACACTTTATCAATTCTCGAATCCTTCATCACCTTAACTTTACCAGGCGTTTCAGATTTTTCGAGTTTGTAAATGGTATCCGTTGAAACTGTTGATTTAACACTGTCATTTTTTGTCGGAAACAGTTTCCAACTTCCGTTTTGAGTTGAGTCTTGAGCTAAGACAGATCCCACAATAAGGAAAGTCGATAAGAGTAGAACACTGAGTTTTTTCATGATTTGATAGTTTAAGGTTGAAATTGGCAAGGATAATGCCAGGATGAAGTGAACGATTCGGTTTTATCTTTCTACTTAGAAATAATATCGTATAATTTATCCAACTTTGGAGTTAAAATCACTTCTATCCTTCTGTTTGCAGCCTTATCTTCTCCCAGCGGATTGAATTGACTCCTTCCTGCTGCTGACAGAATTTTTGGGCTAATCTCACTATTATCGACCATAATTTCAACTACAGAGGTAGCTCGCAACACACTCAATTCCCAGTTGTTTTTTGGATGAGCACTCGATTTTAATGCATCAGAGTCTGTGTGACCTTCAACTACAATTTCCAGCTCCTCTTCTCCTTCCAGCGCTTTTGCTAATTGAATTACCGCTACTTTCCCTTCTGTGCCTACTTTGGTACTTCCTGAAGCAAACAATAATTTAGCCTCCAAGCTTACATACACTTTTCCATTCTTTTGGACTACAGTTAATCCTTTGTTTTCAAAAGCTAACAAAGCATTCGAAACTTTTTCTTTCAGTGCGTTTACTGCAGCATCTTTTTCAGCAATCAATTCCTCTAATTCTTTTACCCTTTGCTCTCTCAACTCCAAAGCTCTTTGTTTGTTTTCCAGAGTAATTTTCAGTTCATTTAGAGTCTTTTCGAGTTTGTTCAACTCATCTTCTTTCACCTGTAATTCTTTTTGAGTTTTATCCAGCTTTGCTGTCAACGAGGAATTTTCTCTTGATGAGTTATCCAATAATCTATCGTATCTCAACAAAATATCATCGTGTAAAGATTTAAGCTTATCATATTGTTGCTCTTTTTCTAAGAATTTTCTTTTTGCATTTGTAAGCTCCTCCTGAGTTTTGGCAAGTTCGTCCTTTTTTGCAGCAAGTAGCTGATTCAGCTCTGTATTCTCGTTTTTGAATTGTTGATTTTCGGCCTGAAATTTTGCCAAATCTTCTTGACATTGGTCACTTTTGGCTTTCAAATCTTCATATTTCTTTGCAGGTACACAAGCAAAAACCAAGGTAGAAACTACCAATAAACTAGCTACTCTTTTCATAATAATCATTTAAATTTTACCCTGTTCGGTTATACGGATTATGGGATAATAACACACAAATATAAGGATAATGAACGGCATGAATCTCTCTGAAAAGAGAAGTAAATAAAAGGAGATTGTTAATTACTTTGACTGAATTAACGCCTTGAAGCCGTCAATTTTCTTCTTTTCATTTCGGAGGAGATTAAAGCTAGCTCTCTACTCGTTTGACCTGCAACAGATGTGTTTTCTTCCGCCCTTCTGATTAAATATGGGATAACCTCTTTTACTGGTCCGTAAGGAACATACTTAGCCACATTGAATCCTTTGCTAGACAGATTGAAACTAATGTGATCGCTCATTCCTAGTAATTGCGCAAAATAATAAGCAGAATCAGACTTATCCAAGCCCTTTTCTGACAACAAATCTACCATAAGCATTGAGCTTTTTTCATTGTGAGTTCCTACACACACAGCAATTTTATTCTCTACACAAAACTCCACAGCCAAATCATAATCTCTATCTGTAGCTGGTTTGTCGGGCTGAATTGGAGACTTATATCCTTTTACTTCAGCTCGCTTTCTTTCCTTTTCCATGTAGGCTCCTCTCACAAGTTTTGCCCCGATTTTGTATCCCGATTTTTCTCCTTTATGAAATGAATTTTTCAAAAACTGTAGCCTATCCCAGCGGTAAAGTTGTATTGTATTGTAAACAATTGCTTTGTCTTGATTGAATTTTTCCATCATTTCCTCACAAATCCTATCAATCGCATCCTGAATCCAGGATTCTTCAGCATCTATTAAAATTGGTGTGTCTGCCTCAAAAGCAGCTTTACACAATCTTTCTACACGAGCCACTCCAGACAAATAATCGGCACTGTAATTTTCAGAATGAGTGTTATATCTTTCAAGTAATTCGAACTGAATAACACCTGAAGTTTTGAAAACAATAAAAGGAATCTCTTTGCTCACTTTTGCCAATTCAATTCCTCGTTCCAGCTCTTGACAACATTTTTCTAGTTCTGCTTCTTCCTCTTTTGCCTCTAAGGAATAATCTAAAATTGTTCCTACACCGTAGTCGTGTAGCTTATTAATTACGGGTTTACACTCTTGTATGTTTTCTCCTCCACAAAACTGTTTGAAAATAGTTTTTTTAATAACGCCAGTAATGGGCAGTCTCAATCCCAACGCAATATTGGTTGCTACTTTTCCAAATGCAATTAGTGCATTATTTCCAATTAATTTAAACAATCGGTAGGCCCATTTCAATTCAGAATTGGTTTTACCAGAAAAAGCTACTTCAGTGTTCTCGAAAGAAAGCATAGGCAAATCAATAAGTGTTAAGAGCATCTTTGCTTCCAAAAATGCTTGTCAAATGTACGGCATTTATTTTTTAAATATCTTTCCTCTTTTTAATATTTTTCAAACAATTATTTAATGCTGTAATAGTCATTAATCGCTTCCAAATCTATCAAAACACTGCCATCGGCTCCAGTGGTATTGGTCTTCTTAAAATTGGCATTATTAATAATTTCTTCTGCTTTGTAGGAAGTTCGTGCAAATACTGGATGGCTGTAGGTTTCTTCTATGGATTTTACCAAAACCAAAAGCTCTAGCCTCATTTCTATCAATTGATTTAGCGTATATTTACTGAACAAACTTTCCTCATCTATCGGGTGAACCACAGTCCATTGAGAGGGTAGCATTTTTACTTCGCTTAATTCCAGATCTAGCCTAGTATACCCTCTTTTTACCAATCCATTTTCGGATATGTTGTACGTTGCAATTACTTGGACACTCGTTTCAAGCAAAACACTATTTCTCTTATTCGCCAACTTAAACATGAGCCCCTTTCCATTGTTTTTGGAATAATCAGAAACCAAAGCATTTTCACTGAATACCAGTTTTAACTTAGGCTTTGAAAACCGACCAAATAATAAACCCGTTGCCAAAGAAAACGATAGTAAACCAACCATAGCTTCAATGGATGCAATGAGATTTACGGGAATTCCTTTGGGTGAAATAGTTCCGTAGCCTACTGTTGTAAAAGTTTGGGAGCTGAAGTAAAGACAGCTCATAAAATCGAGAAAAAAATCGCCTCTGTCAGCTCCAATTAAGTTTTCGGCTCCGAGTGCAAAATAAATAAAGGCAAACAGTATATTCAAGCTAAAATAAGAAAGAAACAAAAAGAGAATAAACTTACTCCAAGACATATCCAAAAGATGCGTGTAAGCGTCTCTTAACTTTGAAATTGAACCCTGCCTCAGAACATTAAATGAGCCATCTTTATTAATGAGTCTTTTTTCTTTGGAATTGAATTTTTCGCCAAAACCTACATCTTTTTCATTTGCCATATTGGAAACTTTATAAAACCTCGAGTAATTCTACGGTAAAATTAAGGGGTGAAAATGGCGGGATTTTTCCAGCTGCTCTTGCTCCATAGCCTAAATTTGCTGGAATATATAACTCATAAATTGCTCCTTCTTTCATCAACAATAAGCCCTCTTGCCAACCTTGTATTACTTGGTTCAATCTAAAAACTAAGGGTTTCCCTCTCTGAATCGAACTATCAAACACAGTTCCATCGTTGAGCGTTCCCTCGTAATGAACACGCACTTTGCTGGTTGGCTTTGGCTTTTTGCCCAAACCCTCTCGTATTATTTTATACCTCAACCCACTTTCAAGAGTTATCGTATCTCCTATTTTTGCCTCATCTCTTGCGATGGTAGTTTCTTTCCGGAATGACCTACCTGACTCTTTTACAGAAGTACAAGCGACAAGTCCTAAATACAGAAAAACCGAAAAATAAATAATTGTTTTCATAGTGTAAGGTATAAAAAAAGCACCCACGCTTTTGCGGAGTGCTTTTAAAAATAAATAAAAAATTAAAAATTATTCTTCCTCTTTCTTGATTTCTAATAATTCTACTTCAAAAATTAAGGTTGAGTAAGGTTCGATTAAACCTCCTGCACCTTGTTCTCCGTAAGCCAAGCTGTAAGGGATATACAATTCCCACTTACTCCCTACGGACATTAACTGAAGTGCCTCAGTCCAACCTGGAATTACTCTATTTACGGGGAATTCTGTTGGTTCTCCTCTATCCACAGAGCTATCAAAAACAGTTCCATCAATCAAGGTTCCGTGGTAGTGAGTAGAAACAATATCAGTTGCAGCTGGTTTACCTCCAGTTCCTTCTTTGATAATCTTGTAACGCAATCCACTAGGTAAAGTGACTACATCTTCCTGTGCCGTCTTCTCCGCCAAAAACGCTTCGCCTTCTGCTATTTTTCCAGCAAATTGTTCTTTTTGAGCAGCCATAATGTTCTCTTTTTCAGACGCCATTATTTTCATTGCTACTTTTTCACCAGCTTCCTTAGAAACTAACTCAGCATTTCCCATAAACCCATCTTCTAAACCTTTATAAAAGGCAGATTCAGAATAGTATTTGTTAAACCCGTTCCCAGTTAATCCTCCTGCAATATCGGTTCCTAAAAAGTAGCTGATACTGTCCCTCATATTAGTCAATGAAGTGAACTCATTGATAGAGGTAGGCTTGAATGTAAAAGCGGAAGAATCGTTTTTGATCTCTTTCAAGTTTGCCATAATCAAGCTATTTCCTTCTTCTTTTGATAACTTCAGTTCTCCTCCAGAAAACCCATCTTTTAACCCTTGATTGAAGGAAGAAGCAGAAAATAATCTGTCAATGTTATTTGTTTTGAAGTTTTGAGCGATATCTAATCCAATGAAATAACTTACGCTATCTGCTTGAGTGGAAACAGATTCAAACCCTTCTGCCATGGTACTACCAGATTTCTTTGAGCAAGAGGCCAACGCCAATGCCGATAAAGAAATAACAACTGCTATTTTTTTCATTTGTATTGTTTTTTTAAAGTGTTTTTATTTTTCTATTCCAAGTAGTTCAACTTCAAAAATCAAAGTTGAGTGAGGCTGAATAGCTCCTTGTCCTCTTTCTCCATATGCCAAATGAGAAGGAACGAATAGTCTCCATTTACTTCCTACTGGCATCAATTGTAATCCTTCTGTCCAACCGCTAATTACGCCATTCAATGGAAAAGAAATTGGTTCTCCTCTTTGAACCGAACTATCAAATACGGTTCCGTCTATTAGTGTTCCGTGGTAATGTGTTTTTACTGTATCTGTTTCGGCTGGTTTATCACCATTTCCTTCAGTAATAATTTCGTATTGAAGTCCACTTGGTAAAGTTACTACTCCTTCTTTTTTCTTGTTTTCTGCCAAGAACTCGATTCCAGCTTTTGCTTGTACCTCAGCCATTTCAGCCTGTAATTTACCAAAGAACTGTTGTAAGTTCATTTGTGCTTCATCACTTTTAATTGCCAAGTCGTTCCCCTCAAAGAAATCGTTAACTGCCTGAGCAAATATTTCTCCATTCACTTCTTTCAGTCCTTGTTCAGCCAAACTTTGACCAATATTTACTCCTAAACTGTAACTAATTTTGTTTACCTCGTTGTTTAAATCCATTCGGTTTATTTTTCTATGTTTTATTTTACTATTTCTATTAATTCAATCTCAAAAATGAGCGTGCTGTATGGAGGAATACTTCCTTGCCCTTGAGCTCCGTAGGCTAAAGTGTGAGGAATGAACAATTCCCATTTACTTCCTTCTGGCATTAATTGAAGCGCTTCGGTCCAGCCTTTTATTACCTGAGTTACTCCAAAAGTGGCTGGTTGTCCTCTATCTAAAGAACTGTCAAATTTCTTACCATCAATTAAAGTTCCTGTGTAATGTGTTTTTACTCTGTCCGCTGTGGTTGGTTTTTCTCCCGTACCTGCCTTAATAATCCTGTACTGTAATCCACTTGGCAGTGTTATCACACCTTCTTTTTTCGCGTTATCCTCTAAAAATTTTGCACCTTCAGCTGTTTGCTTTTCAATCATCTTTGATTGCACCTCACTAAAGTAAGCCTGCAAAGTTTGCTGAGCTTCTTGCATTTCTATTTTTGTTCCAGTTCCTTCCAGTTTATCATTTATACCTGCTGCCATAGCATCCACGTCAATTTCTGTCATTCCTTGATTCTGGATACTTTCTGCCACATTCACACCCAAAGAATAACTCACCTTGGTCATTTTATTCGCTAAATCTACTTCTTTCGCTTCTGCCATTTCTTTTTTCAAAGCGGTGTTCTCTTTTTCAAGTGCAGTATATTTCTTTTTACTCACCACGCAAGAGGTAAGTAGTAAAGTAGCTGTTCCAAAAATTAAAATATTCTTCTTCATTATTTTTAGTTTAAGTGTTTCCCTAATGAATCGTTGTATGTTGTTTTCATTCCTTCTAGGCTTCCCCAATTAGCTCCATCTACCGTTACATTCTTGCCGGTGGTTTCCCCTAACAAACTGTATGGTGTATCAGTTTCTGCCATGAATTCGATAAATTTCTCTTTGTTTGCCTCCGTTACCGTTACCACAATTCTGCTTTGTGTTTCTCCAAACAAGAAAGCATCTTTTCTTAGCTCACTATCAGTAGCTATATCAAATCCGATGTTGTTTACAAACCCCATTTCGGCAAGTGTCACAAATAAACCTCCATCTGCACAATCGTGAGCAGCGTTTATCAATTTATTTTCAATCAAACCTTTGGTGGTGTTTTGCAATTCAAATTCTTCCTCCAATTCAAAATAGGGAGCTGTAGATTCTTTAATCCCCACAATGTTTGCCAAATATTCCGAAGAATTGATGTCGTTCATTGATTTTCCTAACAAGAATATAGAGTCACCTTCGTTTTTGAAATTCAGGGTCATTACATTGTCTTTGTTTGGCACAATTCCTATCATGCCAATAGTTGGAGTTGGGAATACAGGAGTTTCTACTCCATCAATTTTTGTTTGGTTGTAGAAACTTACGTTTCCTCCAGTTACCGGAGTTTTAAATTTTCTACACGCATTACTCATTCCTTCAATCGCTCCTACAAATTGCCAGTAAGATTCTGGATTGTAAGGATTTCCAAAATTCAAGCAGTTAGTAATTGCAGAAGGAATTCCTCCTGAAACCACAATGTTTCTTGCTGCTTCTGATACGGCAATTTCGGTTCCTTTGATAGGGTCTGCATTTACATAACGAGAATTACAATCCACTGTCATTGCTAGCGCTGTGTCTGTTCCTTTTACATTCACAATCCCAGCATCCGAAGGATTGTTCGTGCTCATGTTTTTGGTTCCCACCATAGAATCGTACTGCTCATAAATCCATCTTTTAGAAGCAATATTGGGCATAGAAATCAATTTCATTGCCACTTCTTTCAAATCTTTAGGTTCTGGAACTGAGTTGATATCAAACTTTTTGAACTCTTCGTAATAGGCTGGTTCTTTAAATTCTCTGTCGTAAACGGGAGCACCACCACCCAAAATAAGAGGTTCGGCAGGCGTAGTCGCTATTAATTCTCCATTTTCGAAGTAATTAAGTGTTCCACCTTTGGTAACCACTCCAATTTGCACACAATTCAAATCCCATTTATCAAAAATATCTTGAACTATTTTTTCCTTCCCTTTATGCGCCACCACCAGCATTCTCTCCTGAGATTCTGACAATAGAATTTCGTAAGGTTGCATATTTTCTTGTCTAGTCGGTACTTTTTCCAACCAAATATCCATACCAAACCCTTCTTTTCCACTCATTTCTGAGGTAGAACAAGTAATTCCGGCAGCACCCATATCTTGCATTCCCACAATGGCATCTGTTTCAGCCAATTCTAGAGTTGCTTCCAACAATAATTTTTCTTGAAAAGGATCTCCTACTTGTACAGCAGGTAAATCATTTACTGAATCTTCTGTAATGTCTTTAGAGGCAAAAGCTGCACCATGAATTCCATCTTTTCCAGTTGCTGAACCTACAATAAATACTGGATTTCCTTCTCCATAAGAAGTTGCAGAAATGGTACCTCCCACTTTCATAATTCCAGCAGAAAATGCATTTACTAAGGGATTTGTATTGTATGATTCATCAAAAAATACTTCTCCACCTACGATTGGAATTCCAAACGCATTTCCGTAATCACCAATTCCTTTAGAAACTCCTTTTACCAACCATTTTGTACGGTCTTCTTCAATGTTTCCAAATCTCAATGAGTTCAATTGCGCAATAGGTCTAGCACCCATTGTAAAAATATCTCTGTTTATTCCTCCAACTCCTGTTGCTGCTCCTTGATAAGGTTCTAGTGCAGATGGGTGATTGTGTGATTCTATTTTAAATGCACACGCCAATCCATTTCCAATATCTACTAGTCCTGCATTTTCTTCACCCGCTTCCACCAACATGTGATCGCCTTCTTTTGGAAGAGTTTTCAAATACTTAATTGAGTTTTTGTACGAACAATGTTCACTCCACATTACAGAGTAAATACTCATTTCCGTAAAGTTGGGAGTTCGTCCCAAAATTTCTTTGATTTTGTCGAATTCTTCTGGAAGTAATCCCAATTCAACTGCTTGTTCTAGCGTGGCAATTTGTGTAGATGCTTTAGACATGTGTTTTGCAATGAAATTTTAAGGTACAAAACTACGGATTTTATTAAGAATTTGAAAGGAATTTACAGAAGTCATTTAGAATCCATTATTGAGGCTTATTCCCAGAAAATAAAACCATTACCAAAAGCTATCTGATGCCAATAAATAGTCCGTTGATATTAATTAGCAAGAAGCTCCTGTCCTCCATATTCGCCTAATGACTCAGCGAACGCTCAAATAATTACGGCCTTCGATAAGAATAAAAAAAAGTACTAGCTATCACATTAACACTAGAACCGAAATAAACAATATTCTTTATCTCCTTTTCTTCTTTCTTCCTTTCGAAGTTTGCTTGTGTTTTTCAGCTAACCATTTCGGTTTATTTCCTGAATTTGATTCAGGTTTTCTAGAATTAGAAAACTCATTGTTTCCTCTATTTCGATTGCTATTAGCATTATTTCCTCTTGGTTTTCCCAATAATTGATCTAGCAAATCAAATCGCTTTGCTTTGGTCAACTGATTTTTTATCCATTGATGATTTTCTTTTTTATACCAAAAGAAAAACTTGTGTTGATTTTGTTTTTCCTCCTTTGTTTTAGGAGTAAAGTACGGTTTCATGGTGTAAGGATGAATTCCTGCGTAATAAATTACTGTTGCCACAGTCATAGGTGTTGGTGTAAAATCCTGAACTTGTTCCAACTGGAATCCCATGTCTTTAGTTTCAGCAGCTAAGTTTGCCATATCCTCTTCTTTGCAACCTGGGTGCGAAGAAATAAAATAAGGAATCAACTTTTGTTTCAAATTAAATTTCTTGTCAATCTTGTCGTATTTTTCTTTAAAAGAATGAAAATGCTTAAAGTCAGGCTTTCGCATTAATTTCAAAGTATCGGGAGCTGTGTGTTCAGGCGCTACTTTCAGTCTTCCAGAAACATGTCGGGTTTGGAGTTGCTCCATGTACTCTTCCATGTCTTTAGAATCTCCGTTTTTGTTGTAGGATTCTGTCAATAAATCATACCGAATTCCCGAACCAATAAATGCTTTTTTAATCTTAGGGTTGGCGTCCACTTTTTTGTATAAATCGGTCATCGGTTTATGACTAGTATCCAAATTACTACAAACCACAGGATGAATACAAGATGGACTCACACATTTATCACAAATGGACTGCACTTTTCCTTTCATTTTGTACATATTGGCAGAAGGCCCAGCCAAATCGGATAAATAGCCTTTAAAATCAGGCATGGAAGCAACTTTATCTACTTCCTTTAAAATGGATTCTTCGCTTCTACTGGCAATGAATTTTCCTTGGTGAGCAGAAATAGTACAGAAACTACATCCTCCAAAACAACCTCGGTGAGTGTTCACCGAAAACTTAATCATTTCGTAAGCCGGTATTGGTCCTCTTTTGTTGTACTTCGGGTGAGGCAACCTGGTGTAAGGCAAATCAAAACTAGCATCAATCTCAGTTTCGGTCATGGTATCGTAGGGCGGATTGATAATTAAATTTTTACCATTTACCTCCTGAATAATTCTGTCTGCGATTAGTTTATTTGATTCTTGCTCAACATGCTTAAAGTTACCCGCATATTTACGTTTGTCTTTCAAACATTCTTCGTGAGAATGAAGCATTAAATCTGTCCAGTTTTTATTCTTGGGAATTCCATCCTCTTTTGGTCTCAAATAAGCAGTTTGCGGAACCATGGTAAGTTGATGAAAGGGAACTCCTTTTTTCAACATCTGTAAAATCTCTTTAAGGGCTTTTTCTCCCATTCCGTAAACTAATAAATCGGCTCCAGAATCTTCTAAGATTGTGGGCATCAATTTATTACTCCAATAATCGTAGTGGGTTATTCTTCTTAACGAAGCTTCAATTCCACCAATGAGCAAAGGCACATCGGGATATAATTCTTTAATGATTTTACTGTAGGTAGTTACCGCATAATCTGGCCTAAAACCAGCTTTTCCTCCGGGAGTATATGCATCGGTCGAGCGCAACCTTAGGTTAGCTGTGTAATGATTAACCATGGTATCCATGCAGCCAGAAGTTACACCAAAGAAGTACCTTGGTTTCCCCATTTTCTTGAAATCCCGCAAATCATCTTTCCAGTTGGGCTGTGGAATGATTGCAATCCTAAATCCCTCTCTTTCAATCAACCTGCCTACTACTGCTGTACCAAAAGCAGGATGATCCACATAAGCGTCACCAGAAATTAGGATAACATCAAGCTCTTCCCAGCCTCTTTTCTCTACTTCCTTTTTTGTGATTGGCAACCACGATTCTATGGGTAATCTTTCTTCCATGACACAAAGATAAGGGAAAAAAGGTTGCTCTGGCACAAACTTAATTAAGGATAAAAAAAATCATTTAAGTTTTGTTTGACGTATCTCCTTATTTTTTTACACCAAAATCATCTTGTTTTCGTTATTTTTGTCCTAATGATAAAAAAAGTGCTCCCATATTGCATACTTTTATTGAGTTTTGCCAGTTGCAAAATCAATTATTCTTCGCAAGGAGGGCCTATTGATCCGAACTTAAAAACGATTTCAATCGATCAATTTTCGAATCAAGCTTCCCTAGGACCTTCTACTATCGGATTTCTCTTTACAGAAAAACTGAGGGATTTGTTTCAGTCTCAAACCAAATTAGAACTCATAGCAAGCAATGGAGATTTGAGCTATGAAGGAACTATTTCAAGTTACACCATTCAACCAATTTCTGTCCAGGGCAACCAAACAGCCGCTCAAAACAGATTGACGATTTCGGTTCAAGTTATTTTTGTGAATCAAATTAATGACAAAAAGAATTTTGACCAATCATTTACGCGTTTTGCTGATTATGCTAGTACAAGTGACATTTCGTCCATTCAAGACAGACTGATAGAAGAAATCTTTGATCAGATTACACAGGATATTTTTGATAAAACTTTAGGCGATTGGTAACTAAATCAGATTTCATACAGTGGATACATCATCCTTTTTCTTTGGAGGAAAGTTCGGTTGCCGAACTCGAAAACCTGTTGAAAAAGTATCCTTATTCTAGTAATTTATCTTTTTTACTTGCCAAAAGTTACCACACGCAAGAAAATGTATTGTTTGAATCACAACTCAAGCACACTGCAATTTCTGTTCCTGACAGAGAAAAACTCTATGCTTTCATCCATTCAGAACAGAAAAAAGACATTACTGAGGAGGTTTCTTCTACTCACGCAGAAACAGAGCAAAAAGTAAAGTCATCTGCCGCTGATGAGAGCGAAACACTGGAGAAGCCGATCCACAACATAGAAAAACTTGTTTCGGAGAAAAAAGAATCCAAAAAGGGTTCAGAACATACTCAGCTGGATCAACTAATTCTGTCGAGCGCCATGAGTTCTATTTCTCTTCTTGAAGAAGATGAAGAAGAAACCATCTCAGAATTTCCAGCGGAATCTCAAGAGCAAATACCGAAGGTAAGTGTAAAGGAAGAAAATGTGACTGAGCCTTCACCGGCTAGTTTTTACGATTGGCTCGCCCCAAACGAAAAAATAACTGAACCAGACCAAACCTCTGAAACGAAAGCAAAACCGAGTATTGAGCAACTTGTGGATAAATTTATTTTGGAGAGAAAAACCGAAACCAACCACATAAAATTAGATAAGAACAATCCCAAGAAAGTATTTTATTCACCTGTAAAAGTAGCCGGAGAAAGTCTTTTGGAAAAGGATAACTTTGCTACCGAAACACTAGCTAGGATATATCTAAACCAAGGATTATCGGATAAGGCAATAAGAATTTATGAGCGTTTAAGTTTGAAAAATCCAGAAAAAAGAGCTTACTTTGCTGACCTAATTGAAAAAATTAGAGAAAACGAACACAATTAAACCTTAATATAATGAGCACTTTAGTATTTATTTTATCCATCATTGCAGCAGTTTTGTTGATGCTGGTAATTCTTATTCAAAACCCTAAAGGTGGAGGAATTGATTCAACTTTTGGTTCTGCCAATCAGTTGGGTAGTGTAAAGAAAACAAACGATGTAGTTGAAAAAGCTACTTGGTACCTAGCTATTTTTATCGTAGTTCTTGCCCTTGGTTCTTCCTTAATTATAGGAACACCTGGAGCAGAGGAGGTGGCAACTGAAACAAGAGTTGACCCGAACTACAGAAACACTTTACAGACACAAACACCTATCACTACTCCTAACAACGATTAGTGAAATTGAAACCATTTAAAAAAGCTCGCTAGATTTCTCTAGCGAGCTTTTTTGTTTCGTATTTTTCTACTTCCGCAATCTATTGATTAAAGCTTTTACTGTTTGGGGATTCAAATATTTCGAGGTCGAAATGTCGAATTGAGGCTAGCAGATGATCAAAAATATCTGCTTGAATGTATTCATAGTTTTGCCAAACCTTGTCTTTACTAAAAGCATAAATTTCTACAGGTATTCCATGTGGCGTAGGCTGTAATTGCCTCGCCATAAACATCAGATCTTTGTGCACAGCAGAATGCTGTTGCAAGTATAGCTCAACATATTTCCTAAACACTCCCAAATTGGTTAATCTCCTGCCGTTAATTATCAGTTCTTTATTCAAGACATTTGCTTCGTTATGCTTTGCAATTTCCTCTTGTTTTTGAGTAAGGTACTGTTTTAAAAAATCAATTTTCATTAGTTTTTGGATATCCTCATCCGATAAATGCTTCACGGTATCCTGACGAATGTACAAAGCTCGCTTTATTCTTCTGCCCTGAGAATCAAGCATACCTCTCCAATTTTTAAAGCTATCCGATATCAAACCGTAAGTAGGAATTGTTGTAATCGTATGATCAAAATTTTGCACCTTAACAGTAGCTAGGTTTATTTCGATTACATCTCCATCTGCTCCAAATTTTTCAAAAGTAATCCAATCCCCTATTCTTACCATATCATTGATAGAAACTTGAATGCTTGCTACAAAACCTAAAATGGTATCTCTAAATACCAAAATGATTACTGCTGAAACGGTTCCTAAGGCAGTGAAAAATTTCCAAATTTCAATTTCTGTAATGACAGTGAACGAAAATAAAAAACCTGTAAACCAAGCAAATATCATAAAAACCTGTATGTAACTATCAATAGGTTTATCCTTGTACTTTTGCTTTGTTTTTAAGAAGTCTTTTACCGAGTTAAGAAAACTCCTTACAATATATAGGGTAAGAACAATCCCTAAAACCTCGACCCCTTTTTCTAGGGTATTTCCCACTTTTACAAAATCTGTAAATACAAGTGGAATAAAAAAATGAAATAGTAATATCGCTGGCACATGAGCAACATTCCTTGGCAATTTATTGGTAATGAGTATGTCATCAAATTTAGTTTTAGTTCCTAACGCAATTCTTGCCGAGATTTTTCTGATAATAGTTTTAAAAGAAACATCAACAATCGCCACCAAAACAACGAGCAACAAAAGTAAAATAGTTGCATTAAAAAACTGTGCAGTAGAAATAGCTACGCCCTTTGACACAAAGTAGTCAGCTAAAAAATGTGCGAATTTTTGCATAGAATAAAACTTTTAATGTTTGAGTAAAAAAAACAAGGCACTCTCTTTTCCCTGGAATTTAAGGTACCAAGGTTACTTACACATTGAATCGGAAATGCATAACATCTCCATCTTCAACGATGTATTCTTTCCCTTCTACACCCATTTTTCCAGCCTCTTTTACTTTTGCCTCAGAACCATACTCGATAAAATTATCGTATTTAATTACCTCAGCTCTAATAAAACCCTTTTCAAAATCAGTATGAATAACTCCTGCTGCTTGCGGTGCAGTCATTCCTTTTGTGATGGTCCAGGCTCTTACTTCTTTTACTCCTGCCGTAAAATAAGTGCTCAAATTCAATAACTTATAGGCGCTTGTAATGAGTTTATTTACACCTGGTTCTTCTAGTCCCATATCTCCCAAGAACTCCTGACGATCTTCAAAAGATTCTAACTCATTGATGTCTGCTTCAATTGCAGCGCCCAAAAATAATACTTCTGCATTTTCAGCCGCAACAGCCTCTTTCACTTGCTCCACATATTTATTGCCCTTACTCACTGAACCTTCATCTACATTGCATAAATAAAGAACCGGCTTAGTGGTCAATAGTTGTAATTCTTTTACAAATTTCAAGTCATCTTCAGCCTCTACAACCACTTCTCTTCCTGATTTTCCTGCCTCCAATTTCTCTTTCAATTGTGTTAAAATTGAATGTTGACGAACGGCCGTTTTATCTCCAGAAGCAGCCGCCTTACCGAGCGACTTTATTTTACTTTCAACCGCTTCCAAATCCTTCATTTGTAATTCTATATCAATGATTTCTTTGTCTCTCACTGGATCAACACTTCCGTCCACATGTACAATGTTGTCGTCATCAAAGCATCTCAATACGTGAATAATGGCATCAGTCTCACGAATGTTTGCTAAAAACTTATTTCCTAAACCTTCGCCTTTACTCGCTCCCTTCACAAGCCCTGCAATATCGACAATCTCTATGGTCGTTGGCATTACTCTTTCAGGGTTTACCAATTTTTCAAGCTCAGTTAACCTTTTATCTGGCACCGAAATAGTCCCTAAATTGGGTTCTATGGTACAAAAAGGAAAGTTTGCCGATTGCGCTTTCGCATTCGATAAACAATTAAATAATGTCGATTTTCCTACGTTGGGCAGCCCAACAATTCCGCATTTCAATGCCATGTGTTCAATTTTTTTTCAAAAATACGCTAATAAACTGAAATTATACAATAACTAACCGCCTTTCCTCATGGTACCAAGATTCCGGACTGAGTTCATCCTAACATCGCTTGAAACTCTATTCACTTCCCTCAGCGAATATCACCATATCGGATTGTGTTAACTATTCCATTGCAGCTACAATTAACCAACTGAACATGCTATACTGATCCAATAAAACTCACCTATGTACAATTCAAAAACAACGGATTTGTTTCATTAAAATTTGTCTAAAATTGAGGGGAATACGAGAGAGTAGAGATAGATTACCTACTAAACCCCAAACTGAGTCAAATGATGATCTAGGTGTTTGTAAAACATGTTATTCCATTCTGTTTTGTTTAGCACACCAAAGGAATGAGATTCTTTTCCGTCAAATGATTCTGCACCTTCCTCCTGTGTTTGTTTAATGTAACCAATCAATTTTGATTTTTCTTGCTCAAAATCTTTTTGGTCTGTAATCAAGAATTGTGGAGCTGTTCTTCCATTTTTGGGATAAGGCTTTTCGCCACAAACTCCTTTTTTTATCAAAGCTTTCAGAAGAAATTTTTTCAACCCTTTAGCTTTCGAACTCTGGTGCTTAGGGTCGTAAATATAGTCATAAGTAACGCTGCAATGAGCCAACATTTGTCCTACATTCATCTTACCCCAAACAGGTTGCGTATTGGAGGTCAGGTTATTAATTCGAGCAACTACCTCTTCGGTTACAGCTTTTTCAAAAATATTTTTCATGTCGATAGTTTAGAGTTCAATTTTGTTCAGTAATTCACTTAATTTAAGTGTTTTAGATTCATTGATATCAATCTTTTTGCCCAAGACACCAAATACTCTACACTTTGCTTTGCCCTTCACGGTAAGATTTATGTTTTTCTTAAACAAAGCTTTTGCCAGTAGTGGCATAGCCGCCCTTCTCAAATCTTTGTCGCTGAGTAATAAATCTAAAGTGTAATTACCTTCCGTCTTTTTTAACACAACCACCTCGCTGGCCATCACTGCATCTCCTAGTTTCTTGTCGTCCAAAAACACTTCGAAAGCTGATTTCTTGAGCTTAATGGAATAAAAGTTTGGGTTATTTATTTTAAAAACAATTGAGGCCAGAGATTGATTCCCTTCCATTTTCTGGAAACTATACCCTTCCACACCCAATAATTCAACATCTTCATAAATGGAACAAGAGGTAATGGCGAAAAACACCATCAAATAAGGCAAAAAATAGAGCTTTTTTACCATTTTAAATGGTAGATTTAAATTGGTCTAAAAATCGTATGTCGTTTTCAAAAAACATCCTCAAATCATTGATTTGATACTTCAGCATGGCAATTCGCTCCACTCCCATCCCAAAAGCAAATCCTGAATACACTTTGGAATCAATCCCACAGTTTTCCAACACATTTGGATCTACCATTCCGCATCCCAAAATCTCTAAAAACCCTGTGTGTTTACACACATTACATCCTTTTCCTGAACAAATATTACAGCTCACATCTACCTCAGCACTTGGCTCAGTAAATGGAAAATAGGAAGGCCTTAATCTGATTTCTGTTTTCTCTCCAAACATTTCTTTGGCAAAATAAAGCAAGGTTTGTTTCAAATCTGCAAAGGATACATTTTTGTCGATATACAACCCTTCTACTTGGTGAAAAATACAATGAGCACGAGCAGAAATTGCTTCGTTTCTAAATACTCTTCCCGGGGAAATGGTTCGGATTGGTGGAGTTGAATTTTCCATCACTCGAACTTGTACACTCGAAGTATGAGTTCGCAAGGCATTTTCTTTATCTATAAAAAAAGTATCCTGCATATCTCTTGCCGGGTGCTCTTTTGGGAAATTCAACGCTGAAAAGTTGTGCCAATCGTCCTCAATTTCTGGTCCTTCTGAAATGGAATATCCTATTCTTGAAAAGATGTCAATGATTTCGTTTTTCACAATGGAAAGCGGATGACGAGAACCCAAATTATCGTCAGAAATAGGCAAAGACAAATCTATAAAGTTATCGCCATCATCCTCTTTCTGAGCAAAACTTGAGGATAACTGTACAATTTTCTCTTGAGTTTTTACTTTCAATTGGTTCAGCAACTGACCTACCTCCTTTTTTTGGTCATTTGCTACTTCCTTGAAGGAAGCAAACAAGTCGTTTAATTCTCCCTTCTTACCCAGTATCTTTATCCTTAACTGCTCAACTTCTTCGAGTTTTTCTGCCTTAAATGTCTCTACTTCGGCTAACAATTGTTCAATTCTATCTTTCATCTATTTTTCCTCTTTATTCAGTAACGTTGCTTTTTCTTCTTTACTCAAGTAAATCATTTCCATCTTCATTCTCACATCATCCAGCGGTCTATTTCCATTGGATCTGTTCACTTTGACCGCAGCAATTTTATCTATCACTTCTATTCCTTTTATCACTTGCCCAAACACGGTGTAACTCGCATCCAAGAACGGAATTCCACCTACCGTTGTGTAGGTTTCTATTTGCTCTTCTGTAAATCGAAATGTTGGAATTTCCTCCAAATTCATCTCGGGTGAAGTTTTTTGTTTGCTTTCTTCTATTCTTTTGAGCTGCTCTCTGGTGTAAACTTTACCATGAGCCAAATAAAATTGAGAACCTGATGATTCCTTTTTGGGGTTTTGTGCATCACCCAATCTGGCAGTGGCCAAAGCTCCTTTTTTGTGATACAATGTAGAGTCAAATTCGGCTGGAATTCTATAACCTGGACCTCCATTTCCTAATTGCATTCCACTTTTTGCGTTTTTGGAATCTGGATCTCCACCCTGAATCATAAAGTTGTTTATCACTCTGTGAAACAGTAAACTGTCATAAAATCCATCATTCACCAACTTTATAAAGTTTGCCTTATGCAAGGGTGTTTTGTCTGATAATTCTATGAACATTTCACCCATTGGAGTGGTAATTTTCACCAAAGGTTCTCCTGTGTTTTTTGGCGCTTTTTGAATCACCGAACACTGAATCAAGGCAATAACAGCACAAAACAAAGCGATATTTCGAAGAAATCCCATATTTATTCTTATTTTTGAAAGTATAAAACTACTAAAATTAGAGTTACATTCTTTCAATAGCAGTAAAAAACACCAAACATGAGACAAATTTTACCCATCCTTTTCGTTGCTCTAATAGCGATTTCTTTTTACAGTTGTAGAAAAGAAAAAGACACTACAGCGACTGTAATTGTTGTAAACTCTTTCCAAGAGCCTGTTGCTGGAGTTTCTGTTAGAGTTTATTGCCCCACTGCTACCTGTGCTAATGGATCACTTAACGAAGACATGGATCGAGAAGATATTACAAATAGCAGCGGAAAAGTTAAATTCAATTACACAGAGGATTATCAACTAGGGCAAGCTGGTTTTGCTGTATTGGATGTGGAAGTGACTCAAATTGGTTCAGTGTCGCCAGACGCTACCGGAGTAATAAAAATTGAGGAAGAACAGGAAAACGAACAAACGATTGTTTGTCAAACATGCCCTTAATAAGTTAATAAAATAAATTTTTGATAGAATCCTTTTTGCTCATGCAGGAAGGATTTTTTTTTGACTACTTATTTTCCTCGAAATATTCAATGATGGCTTTTTTCATGAAAGTCTCTTGTTCATCTGCTTTGAGCTGAGGCAATTCCTTCACCAGTTTAAAGTGAGGCCAACCATCATCATCGTGTCCCGTATATTCATAAAACCCATAAGGTTCCATCAGGGTACAAATGGCAATGTGCATTACATCCAGTTTTTGATCTTTAGATAACTTTACGAATCCTTGATTCAGCTCCTGCACTCCAATCATAAAAATAAGCGATTGCATATCCAGTGGTTCATCCATGTTTTGGGAAACCTCTGTGAGTAAATCACGCCACTTTTTTTCAAATTCAAAATCCATGGGGTAAAAGTAGGTTTTTCTTTCTTCAAAATAAAGAGAAAACTCACCTACCGATGAATTTCGCAATTGGTTCTGTTTTTAAACAATCGATGACGGTTTTTTGCCACTTTATCGTACATCCAATCTCTAAGTGGTTTGGGAATTAACCAAAAGACAAATAGCATGTTCCATCCTCCACCCAAAACTCTCACAATTCGAAATGCTGCACTAGACTTATCAAAAACTTTTCCTCCGTCCAAAACCAACACGGAATCGATGTTAGGGTTTATTTTATACTCTTCTTTCAGTTCCCCTCCTTTCGCAGAATTTAAGGGATAATAATTGAATTTGTGTTGGGCCTTTTGCCTTTGAATTAGCGCAATCCAAAAATTGCAGAACTTACATTCGCCATCAAACAAAATAATTGGTTTTTGAATTGTAGGCATAAGTGAAGGAATTATTTAATCAATTTACTCAGTACTTTAAGAAACCAATTTTGGTCCGATTTAGCTGCAATATCGATAAACCCATCAAACTTACTAATGATAGCATCAATGTCTTTCGTTACTTTTTTAAATTCTTTTCCTTCTGCTGTGTTTCCCAAATCTGCTTCGGACACTTCTGCCAACACATCTCTAATTGGCACAATTTCTCTTTTCCTTCTTTCTTTCGCAATTTGCTTCATCACATTCCACAAATCTTTTTCTGCATAAAAATATTCTTTTCTTTCTCCAGGTTTGAACTCTTTAAAAACCAATCCCCAATCTATCAATGCGCGCATATTCATGTTTGCGTTTCCCCTGGATATTTTTAACTCTTCCATTACCTCATCGGTGGTTTTGCTCTCAGGAGCCAACATCAGCAGGGCATGAATTTGGGCCATCGCTCGATTTATACCCCATGAGCTTCCTAGAACTCCCCATTCTTGAATAAACTTATATTTTGCTTCTTGTAAATCCACCTTTTCTTGTTTTACACTAAGTTAATTTTATTTTTTAAATTTTCAAAACTTTTTGAAAATAAAATAAGAAACGGAAGTGTGATGATTTTATCGCTCAAAAGTTTTGTTTATGTTTATATTTATGTTTAATACATTATAACCGAAATTCAATGTATTATGTTAAAAACTATCTTAATTAAAATCATCTGTCCCTATTCTATTTTTTTTGAATTTAAATGCTCAAGTAAACGACATATGGATTCAAACCCCTCCTTTAGGGATCGTTATGCCATTTCCAACCCCTTATTATAAAGCATCGCTAAAGCTTGATATATCCGAAGGGCAATTTATCAGCAACAGACCTTTGTTAAGAATATCCGGGATTGAGACTAGTGGAGGGAGCAGAAATGTCAAGTTATTTATGAATTCTGGCGGAAATTTAGGATTAGGTAGCTCTAGCCCAACGTCTATCCTACAGTTAAATAAAACTACAACAAAACAAGGAATTCTAAGTCTATCCTATAAAAGCACTACTGGTTCACAAATTAACTCTAGCGAAATAGGAATCAATACAACTAATAATAGTTATTGGATAGGAGGAGCCTATGCAATTGGAGGAACAAATTCTATGTTCAATCCTGGATAGAATACAGCTAGTAAAATTGAGTTTAGTTCTGAGGGAATTGAGTTCTACTCTGTGGCAAAACAGGGGAGTAATGTAATTAATGCCAATGCTTGGAAAAAAGGAATGACGGTAGATAAAGCTGGAAAAGTAAGAATTGGAGAGGAATCCATTTATGGGACTCACAGTGATTTTAAGTTAGCCGTTGATGGAAAGATTGTGACAAAAAAAATAATTGTAACAAATGGGCCCGAATGGGCCGATTATGTATTTGCTGCTGACTATAATTTATTGCCTTTATCTGAAGTAAAACAATTTATAGAAATTAACCGACATTTACCGAATGTCCCCAGTGCTACTGAAGTTGCAGGAAATGGAGTTGATGTTTTTGAAATGAATAAAATTTTATTGGAAAAAGTGGAAGAGTTAACCCTTCACCTTATAAAAATGGAAGAGAGGTTAAAGGAAATCGAAGAGCAAGAATAATCTGCCTTTGACTATCAAAGAAATAAAAACTGCTGAGTCATGAAAAAAATACTAGTTATATCACTTATCTCTTTATTCTTTTACAACTGTAAAAAAGAAGAAGAGCCTATTTGCGATCCATGCCTAAATGAATCCGAAGTAAAAGCAGATTTTGGGATGATGAATGGAACTTCGCTTACTTTAAGGTTTGTGGGTTTCTATCCAGATGTGGCATTCGCTAGAGAATTTATCACTTTCAAAGCTACACCTGAAGACCCAGAAGCAACTTATACCTGGTATTTAGGGACAGAAGTGATAAATGGGGCTAGTTTCCAGAGAGATTTTAGTCCTACCAAACTAACTGGAGAAAACAACATCCCTGTCTCGATGGTAATACGAAAACCACCTAACAAAGAGTGTTTTCCGAATGACGATGGGTATGACTCTATTACCAAAACAATTAGGCTGGTAGATGATTATTGTGATTACCTCACTAATGGAGATTTTAAAGTACTTTTTAAAGGAGCTACGGATAGTTCTATGGTTAGAGTTAGGAATTGGGATGTAATGTATCCGGGGTATTTTACACCAGACTGCGACCAAAGACTACCAACACTAATTGGATTTGATGGGGCTAGCAAAACTGATACTTCTTGGAATACTTTTGTGCCTGATGGTCAATTTTACTCTCAGTTAGTTTTTACTAAACGTTCTTCTACAATTGATGCCATATTCAACGGAAGTTTTATCGTAAATCCAGATAATCATGCAGTTTCAGCAAGTTATCAGATTTTTAGAAGTGATGGAACTCATGATGCTTTCAGCTTTAAAGGAAGAAAAACAAACTAAATCTATTATGAAATATTTCACCTTACTAATCACCATCGTTTTAACTTCATATACACTTGGGCAAGACTGTCAAGACTGTTTTGAAGATAAAAATATCAGCACAAACCCAGTTGAACCTGAAAATTGTGAAATGGATATATATGCCAACGGGAAAAACAACCAATTTTTAAATTCATTTGATTGGGGTCGTAATAACGGCAGTATATTCCAGTCACTATCGTTAAATCAAATAAAAACCACTGAGTCATGAGAAAAATTATAGCCATAACACTTATCTCCTTTCTTTTTTACAGTTGTAAAAAAGAAAAAGACCCTATATGCGACCCTTGCTTAAATGAAACAGAAGTAAAAGCAGATTTTGGGATGATGAATATTACAGGCACATTTCTTAATTTTTATGACTTTACTCCTGATGTAGCTTTTACTCGTAATTATATTACGTTTAGAGCCATGCCTCAAGACCCTGATGCAACCTATACCTGGTATTTAGGAACAGAGGTTTTAACTGGCTCTCAATTCCAAAGAGACTTTAGTCCTACTATTGCCACAGGAGAAAATAACATCCCAATAACTATGGTAATACGAAAAACCCCTAACAAAGAATGCTATCCCAATGACGATGGCTATGATTCAATTGTAAAGTATATAAAACTTGTTGACGATAAATGTGACTTCTTGACAAATGGAGATTTTAAAGTGTTGTTTGATGGAAAGAGCGATAGCTCAATAGTATCTATTCGAAATTGGGACTATAGAAGACCTGGCGATTATACTCCAGACTGTGACGATGGAACAAATATTATTGGTTTTGACAGAAATAGCAGGAGCGATACTCTTTGGGGTAATTCTGCTGGATCTACTGCAGGTCTTCAAACCAATTCTAATTTGATTTTTAACCCAACTGGCAGTACCATAAATGCCTGTTACAATGGCTCTTTTAAAATCAATCCAGATACTTGGCGGGTTAATGCTGAGTATTTTATATTCAGAGCTGATGGCTCTAGCGACAAATACAAATTTAAAGGTAGAAAAATAAACTAATTTCTAAACTATGAGAATTAATGTAATCTTGATATTCGTTTTTTGTTTTTTTTCATACGCTTCGGCACAAGACTGCCAAGATTGCTATGAAAATAAAACAATATCAACCAACCCCTTAGATCCCGAAATAAACAAAGTAAAATTGAGTCTAATGGCCGATATCTATTTTGATACTTTAGGCGCAGATGGAAAAGAATTGAATACGGTTCAAGTTTTTACTTACGAATTGTTTGACAAAGAAAAAGAATTGGATAAAATTTCTGAGAAAGGGGAATGGAAGGAAGAGAGAAAGGAAGTTCAGAAGTACCGACAAGGTGTTATTACAATAAAAAACGAGGAGATAACACCTACTTCACCCTATGTTTGGGAAGTTATTGGAACTAACATTTACATCAAAGCAGAACATATAAAATTAGAAGGCGAATTGACTGTAGCAGATGGCTACAAAGCAATAATTGAAGCTTTTTGGGACGTTGAGGTCAATCCTACCATCGATTTAAGTGCAATTGAATTGACCGTGAAAAAGGATTTTTATAATTTTCCTGCCTCACGATAAATGACAGTGGCGGAATTAAAGCAGTTTTGTAGAAGTAACAAATACAAAGCCAACGAAATAAAAAGAGGGCTGTTAAATCCAAATTTCATTCAAGAACCTGAAAGAAAAATTACTGCGTTTGATAAAAATGAAATAGAAATTGAGTTATTTCCAAATCCAACTACACATATTATCAATGTGCAAATAGCGGGTTTACCTTCTCTTGAAAATGTTTCTGTAAAAGTAATCGATTTAAAAGGAAGGCAAATTGCAGTGAATGTTATTAACTCCAAGGAATATTCCATTGATGTTTCTTCTTTATCCAATGGTGTATATTTGGTGGAAGTAAGTCACAAAAACCAAAAAGTAGTGAAGCGATTTGTAAAAGTGTAAAGCCTTATATCATTTAAAACTTTTGAAAAGTAATTACCTGTAACTTTTAACCTTTTAAGTCGTTTTATTCATAAAACAAGTTAAAAAAGGTTGTTTACACCTCAATTAGCTTGATTATGTAACAAATAGTTGTAATTTTACTTATCTAAATTTTCTAAGAAATATGAAAAAGATTTTAGGTTTACTAGTAGTAGTGTTGTTTTTTATGGGTTGTAGCAATACATCCATTGATAATAATGTAGAGGCGAATACCATTACATCAATGAAAATTGAAGGAATGACTTGCCAAGAAATGTGTGCTGGAAGAATTGAGGACAAAATTGCTCGAACTGAAGGAGTAAAAGAATGCGAAGTTGATTTTGAAAACAACAGAGCTACAGTGAGTTATGACAGCGAAACAGCAGAGATAGATGAGATTGTATCGATGGTTGAAAAAATGGCAGACAATAAATACACCATTACAAATTTAAAAACAGAAAAAATAAATTCTAAGAGCGGTGACATCAACTCATCCGAAGTAAACGAAACAAGCCAAATACTTTCTGGGGCCAGTTTTGAAATGCCGAATTTATTAGAGTACTTCAGAAATATTATATAGTCTCTCTTTAAAGGAGACAAACTTATAAAGAAAGGTGGAGGGAAAAGGCCCTGCGAAACCTTAGCAACCGTTCCGATATTTCGGAAAAAGGTGCTAAATCCTTCTCGTTTTGATTTCATTCAAATGGGAAATATAAGTTGCACAAAAGGAAATTAAAAAACCTCTTTGCAACTTGCAGAGAGGTTTTTTTATGGGAAAAACTTCTGAAAAATTGAGATATAAAAAGAAGAAAAGTGAGCAACATTAAGGAAGAATTAAAAAAGAGAATCCTAGTCCTAGACGGAGCGATGGGAACCATGATTCAGCAATACCAGCTTACCGAAGAAGATTTTAGGAAAGGATGGTTCGAGAACAGTGAATTTCCCTTGAAAGGAAACAACGATTTATTATCTCTTACTCGTCCAGATATTATTAAAGCCATTCACGCCAAGTACTTTGAAGCTGGATCCGACATTGTAGAAACCAATACTTTTAGTGGAACTACCATTGCCCAAGAAGATTACGGAACTCAAGGGAATGTGTATGACATTAATTATCATTCGGCAAAAATTGCCCGTGAAGTAGCAGATGAATTTACTGCCAAAGAACCTAACAAACCAAGATTTGTGGCTGGCTCAATAGGGCCAACAAACAAAACAGCATCCATTTCGCCTGTAATTAACGACCCTGGCTACAGAGCCATTACTTTCGAAGAATTAGTAGAAGCATTCAAGCAACAAGCCACGGCCCTTATTGAAGGAGGCGTAGATTTATTGTTAGTTGAAACCATTATTGATACACTCAATGCAAAGGCAGCTCTTTTTGCCATTGAACAAGTATTTGAAGAAAAAGGAATTGAATTGCCCATTATGGTTTCGGGAACCATTACCGACCAAAGTGGAAGAACACTTTCTGGGCAAACTACAGAAGCATTTATGATTTCTACAGAACATGCCCCCGTAACTAGTATTGGACTTAACTGCGCTTTAGGAGCAAAAGAACTTCGCCCTTATTTGCAGGTGATGGCAAAGAAATCTCCATTTCTGGTGAGTGCGCATCCCAATGCTGGATTGCCCAATGAATTTGGAGAATATGATGAAACTCCAGAAATGATGGCTGACCAGATAAAGGTTTTCCTTGACGAAGGTCTGCTAAACATTGTAGGCGGATGCTGTGGAACAAGTCCTGCTCATATAAAAGCAATTGCAGATTTGGCAAAGAATTATGAACCTAGAGAAATAAAAGAAAATTAAAACACCCTTCGATACTTTTTGTCCTGAAAAAAGACAAAACACTCAGGGTTCAGATTAACAAAATAGAAAATTAAATTAACAACATTGTCATTCCTGCGAAGGCAGGAATCTTATTCATCTGGCTGATTCTCGCCAATAGATTCCTGCCTCCGCAGGAATGACAGTAAAAAAAGATAAAAACAAAATGGCACCCAAACTTTACAAAGAAATAGACAAAACTATCTTGGAAGCAATTCCAAATCCTTCGAAAGAAGCGTATGAGATTAAAATCAAAATTCCAGAATTTACTTTCTTGGGAGTAAAAGAACAACCCGATTTTGCTACGGTTTTCTTAACCATGTATCCAAAGAACAAAATCATTGAGCTAAAATCATTGAAACAATATGCGTTTCATTTGCGTGATATCGTGGTTTCTTACGAACGACTAATCAATATATTCTATAACCATTTGATGGAGGTTTACGAGCCAGACAGATTGAGAATTGAAATGATTTGTAACCCAAGAGGAGGAATATCTGCAAAACTTGCTATTGATTCGGATTGGAGCGCAAGAGGTGGAGACGAAAAATACAAAGATTGGATGAATACTCCTGGAACGGATAATTGGAGTGTGGTGATGTAATGTCCCATCCCTAACCCTTCCCAAAGGGAAGGGAACAGAAGCATTGCAAAAGAAGTCCTTCCCTTTGGGAAGGATTTAGGATGGGACTTTTCAAAGAATATTTCACAAAGAATCTCCCATCTTGAGAGGGGATTAAGGGGTGTGTTATTTGACGAGAAAAAAGACTTTTTTTACATATAGAATTATCAAAAAAACTCACAGTTATTCCGTGCTTGACACGGAATCTGTTCATTCATTGCAGTGTTGCAAATTAACAGACCCAGAATCAAGTTCAGGGTGACCAGGTTTTTTTTAAATATTGAACCAAAAACTAAGGACTAATTACAATGGACCTAAGACTAAATTAAATGAAAAACTATACCTTAAAACTAAGCGGACTTGAACCGTTGATTGTAACTCCAGAAACCAATTTTGTGAACATTGGGGAACGAACTAATGTAACGGGTTCGAGGAAGTTTTTGCGATTAATTAAAGAGGAGAAATTTGACGAAGCACTGGATGTGGCTCGGGACCAAGTGGAAGGTGGCGCCCAGATTCTAGATGTAAATATGGACGAGGGAATGTTGGACGGAAAAGAAGCGATGGTTACGTTTTTGAACCTAATCGCCTCTGAACCCGACATCGCACGAATTCCTGTGATGATTGATTCCAGTAAATGGGAAATCATTGAAGCAGGTTTGAAATGCATTCAGGGAAAAGGAGTGGTAAACTCCATTAGTTTGAAAGAAGGAGAAGAGAAGTTTATTGAACAAGCCAAAAAAGTAAAAATTTATGGTGCTGCAACCATCGTCATGGCATTTGACGAAGATGGACAAGCAGATACTTACGAGAGAAGAATTGAAATTTGTAAAAGGTCTTACGAAATCTTGGTGGAAAAAGTGAAATTCCCTCCACAAGACATTATTTTTGATCCCAATATTTTTCCAGTAGCCACAGGAATACCTGCCCATAATAATTATGCAGTTGATTTTTTTAAAGCTACTAAATGGATAAAAGATAATTTGCCTGGAGCCAGAGTAAGTGGAGGTGTGAGCAATGTATCTTTTTCGTTTAGAGGAAATAATGCCGTGCGTGAAGCCATGCACTCAGCGTTTTTGTATCACGCCATAAAAAACGGAATGGACATGGGAATTGTAAACCCAACTATGTTGGAGATTTATGATGAAATTCCAAAAGAATTACTGGACAAAGTAGAAGATGTTCTTTTAAACAGAAACGATAATGCTACTGAAGTTTTACTTGATTATGCTGAAAGCGTAAAAGGGGATGGAAAGAAAAAAGAACGAGATTTAACTTGGAGAGAGCAAGATGTAAAAGAGAGAATTACTCATTCATTGGTCAAAGGAATTACTGAATTTATTGAGGAAGATACCGAAGAATGCCGTTTGCTTTATCCAGAGCCTATTCAGGTAATTGAAGGCCCATTGATGGATGGAATGAATGTAGTGGGAGATTTATTTGGATCAGGAAAAATGTTTTTGCCTCAGGTGGTAAAGTCTGCTCGAGTGATGAAACAGGCCGTTGCTTATTTGAATCCGTTTATTGAAGCGGCAAAAAACGGAGCAGTTCAAGCCAACGGAAAAGTGCTAATGGCAACTGTAAAAGGAGATGTGCACGACATTGGAAAAAATATTGTGGGTATAGTTTTGGGTTGCAATAATTACGACATTGTGGATATGGGCGTGATGGTTCCTACCCAAGACATTATCAAAAAAGCCATCGAAGAAAACGTAGATGTCATTGGATTGAGTGGTTTAATTACTCCTTCTCTGGATGAAATGGTGGATGTAGCTTCGGAAATGGAAAAAGCAGGATTAAATATTCCGTTGTTGATTGGTGGAGCCACTACTTCAAGGGTTCACACGGCTGTGAAAATTGAAGAAAACTACAAAAAAGGACAGACGATTCACGTATTGGATGCTTCGCGATCGGTAACTGTAGTGGAAAAGTTATTGGGAAATACTTCCAAAGAATTTGTCAGTGACATTAAAACCGAATACGAAAAAGTAAGATTAAATCATGCGAATAAAAAGGCGCAAAAAAGACTTCTTCCTTATGATGTAGCACTTGAAAATAAATTGAAAATCGACTGGAAGCCAGAAGATATATACACGCCTAATTTTATAGGAAACAAAACCTACGATAACTTTCCTTTGTCCGAAATCATTCCTTTTATTGATTGGACACCTTTTTTCCAAACTTGGCAATTGGCAGGGCGTTTCCCAAGAATATTGGAAGATGAAGTAGTGGGCGAAGAAGCCACTAAACTATATGCCGATGCTCAGGAAATGCTAGCCAAAATAGAGAAAGAAAAGTGGCTGACTGCCAAAGCAGTAATTGGAATTTGGCCAGCAAACTCAAACGGAAAAGATGATGTATTCGCCTACACCGATGATTCTCGAACGGAAGTAGCAGACACTTTTTACTCGTTGCGCCAGCAAACACAAAAAGCCAAGCAATTACCTAATTTTTCTTTGGCAGATTACATTGCACCACAAGAAACAGGGTTACAAGATTACTTGGGTGGATTTGTCGTAACCGCAGGACTTGGAATTGAAAAATACGTAAAGCAGTACAAAGAAAACTTAGACGATTACAGTTCTATTTTGCTCAAAGCCTTAGCCGATAGATTGGCAGAAGCTTTTGCCGAATTGATGCATAAAAAAGTGCGTGAAGAATTGTGGGGATATGCGCCCAACGAAACCTTGGACAACGAAGAGTTGATTAAAGAAAAATACCAAGGAATTCGTCCAGCACCAGGTTATCCGGCTTGCCCAGACCACACAGAGAAAATTACTTTGTTCAATAAGTTGAAGGCAACAGAAGAAATTGGTGTGGAACTTACCGATTCGTTGGCTATGTATCCAGCAGCTTCGGTAAGTGGATTTTATTATGCTCACCCACAAGCCAAGTATTTTGGATTAGGAAAAATAGAAATGGACCAAGTGAAGCATATTGCGGAAAGAAAAGGAATGGAAGAAGAAAAAATGAGAAGATGGTTAAGTTCGGTAATCAATTAATCCCGTAACCCGCTGAAAGATTTTCTTATTGGATTACAAAAAAACCTGTAACAAAGTATGTTACAGGTTTTAGATAGTTTCGCAATTTTTTATGTTCAGAGAGTGGGCTGCTTAACAAGCTGTTTCTTAGTCTTTAACTAAAATTCCAGAAGCAATAAAGATTGGCTCAAAAACAGGTGCGTTAATTGCATCGTGTTTCTTTTGTAATTCAGCTTTTTTCTCCTCACTTACTCCTTCACCTTCCATTTCATCCATGATGTAATGTTGCAAGTCTTCAATGGAGGTTGTATCCATTTTGGCCTCACCCGTAAAAATAGCAGTAGTTCCTATTTCAGTATCTGTTGGGATGGTAAAGTGGTCTTTGAACATCACCCTCATATCCACCGAGTCAGGTAACGTTACAATTACAAAACATCCTGCTTTTGCACAAATGCTCGATAATTCCGCTTTTATCGTGTAATTGTTTTTTGCACCATTTGCAAAAGCCGTGGCAAAATCATTAACAGAAATGGCAGATTCCATAGGCACTTTTTCTACTCCAAAATGAGTAAACCCCTCTACCGTTTGAATTGCCTCAACCCCTTCTTCGGTTTGGTCTTTTGTTACTTCCTCTGTTGTTTTTGTCTCAGTTCCACAAGATGCTAGCATAGCTCCGGCAACTGCTAATGTTATAAATTTTTTCATTTGTTTTTAGATGTTTGTTTAATTAAGAATTCAAATATAGGAAGTTTCTTTTACAATCCCCCTAAAGTGATCCCCACAGAAAACGGAGTTATATTCATTTTTCCATCCGTATGTGCAATCTCCTTTTCATTCATAGGAGTTAAGGCATAATTGGCGTACAAGCCTATTCCCTTGTATGCTACTCTTAATCCTAAACCAAATTTTACAGGAGCCACATTAAAGTTTCCTTTAATGGTAGTTTCTATTTCGGCATCAGGCTCAGCAAAAGCTGCTTTCACTTTAGTTCCAATGTTGTAGCTTATTGTTCCTCCAACAGCCATTTTAAAACTCTCGTTGTTAGTCTGAAACTTAAGCATCAAAGGAATATGGACATAGTTTGTTTTAAATTTATAAGAACTGAAGGCTGTGACAGTATCCGAAACAAAATGACCGTCCTTTGGGCTTATTTGCATGTTTTCCTCGAATACAAAACGATTGAACTCAAAACCAAAACCTGTGAGAAGACCAAAGTTCCTTGTAAAGTCAATCAGAACATTGCCATTGATTACATAATTACGAGACTGAACTAAATCAATATCTAGAGATGCATTAGAGGTTGGCGACAAACTCCCTATTTCCTTTACATCTTGGGTAAGTCCAGCTATCCCTATTCCAAAAGTTGGCTCAAAGTTAACTGCTGGATAAGATTCTTTATCGGTGTAAAACCAATCATCTTCTTCCGAATTATGGGTAGTATCCTTTATTACGGAGTGTTTCTTTTTGTCTTTCACAATCACCTTTACATTACCAAAATCAATCTCTTTGGTTGTAGGTTCTAAAGTATCAGTTTTAGTTTGCAAGGTATCTGTCTGAGAAATCGTTAAAAAACTGAAGCTGGCAAACAAAAGGGTTAGATAGTATTTCATGCTTATTAAATTTTTTACGAAGTTACTACATTTTTACTGGGTTCTTGAGGGTATAACTGTTATTTTTTGATTAAATTGTTGGGTACAATATCGAGGTGGAATCACTCTCATATCCTTGCTTTATATTCTGATAGAGTCAGAAATATTTGTTAAATAAAATGGTAAACAAAAAATTACGTCTAAATTTAACCTCACAATAAATCAAAAAACCTATGAAAAAATCAATTTTATCAATGAGTGCGCTCCTGTTATTAGGGACAGGTTTTTCGCAGACTATCAATTCCTCTAACATTGTAAATTTGGGAGATACCGTTTTCAATGCTATTGATATATCTCCTTCTGTATCAATCGGCACATCAGGAACCGGAAACACATGGAATTTTTTATCTCTGTTGCCTAACCAACTGGATACAATTGTTTTTTCAAACCCATCAACTGTGGCATGCGCAGCCACGTCATTCAGCAATGCCAGTTACAAATTTGTGCAAGATACAAACTATGGTTTTTTACAGAAATCATCTAATTCTCTAGAGCTATTAGGGTTATCAAGTGGTAACATTTGTGTTGCCTCTCAAAACCCTGAAACAATCATTGAATTTCCGAGCTCCTACGGAAGTACTTTCACAGATTTAGCTGTTACCCAAACTGTTGTCTCGGGTGCAGCTGGTGGATTTCCAGCTGCAGATTCTATTCGTGTGAGCAGTACAACTTCCATTATTTCTAATTTTGATGCTTCGGGAACTGCTACTACTCCCATGGGAGTTTTTTCATGTATTCGACAGCATCTAGAGCGAAGAACAACTTCATTGGTTTACGCAAAAATAGCGGGGTTTTGGAACCCATCTCCGCTGCTAACTCTGAGTGATACAGCTTACAGTCATCAATATTGGTCAGATGCAACTAATGCAAAATATCCACTTATTTCCTATGACATAGATTCTAATGGAAGCCTTACCGGACAAATTGTTTGGATGATGAGTTATTCGCCAAATCCATCCATTGGAATTGAAGAAAAAGAGGCTTTATCAGTTTCAGTTTATCCTAATCCTGCCAATGATTTTGTGACTATTGAAATGGAAGGAAGTATTGAAAAAGTAACGATTTTGGATATTTCAGGAAAAGTAGTTCTGTCACAAGAAAATAGTACGAATAATAGAATTGATGTTCAAAGCCTGCCATCAGGGGTCTATTTTCTCACTGTAGAATCTTCTGGCTCTGTGGGAAGAGCAAAATTTATAAAATAGATTCGGCACTTATTTTAATTAAAAACCTTGTCTCGTATAAAACGGGACAAGGTTTTTTTATTTCCTTTTTGATTTTGTTTTGAATTAAGCAATAACTCCAGAGCCCAGTAATTCTTCATTAACGTACCAAGCTGCAAACTGTCCCGAGGTAATTCCTCGTTGTGGATTTTCGAATTGGATGTACAAATCCGTGTTTGTTTTGAAGAGTGTCGCCTTCTCCAAATCTTGTCGGTATCTAATTCTTACTTCGCATGTGAGTTCTTGTCCTGCATCGAGACTCAAATCCTCTCTAATCCAATGAATTTCATCTTTGGCTACCTTCAACGCTTTACGATAAAGTCCCGGATGAGAATCCCCTTGACCTACATAAACCACATTTTCATTAACATCGGTAGCTATCACAAACAAAGGCAGTGGCGTTCCTCCAACACCCAATCCCTTTCGCTGGCCAACGGTAAAGTAATGAGCCCCTTGGTGCTCTCCTTTGTATTTTCCATCGGTCTGTTCATAAATGAAAGAAGCTGCCATTTCAGTCACCTCCGATTTTTCTTGGTATTCTTGGTAGGCCTCAAAATCTTCAGGGATTTCAATAATTCTACCTTTCTTTGGCTTCAACTGTTGCTGTAAAAAATCGGGTAGTTTTATTTTTCCAACAAAACACAATCCTTGCGAATCTTTTTTGTTGGCAGTAATGAGGTTTTGTTCTCTTGCTATATCCCTTACCTCACTTTTTTGTAACTCACCAATTGGAAAGAGAGCTTTTGACAACTGAAATTGATTCAATTGACACAAAAAATAACTTTGATCTTTGTTGTCATCTTTGCCCGCCAACAGTTTATGAATCTTGTTACCATTGATATCTTCGCTCCCTTTTCTGCAATAATGTCCTGTAGCTACAAAATCGGCACCCAATTTGAGCGCTGCCTCCAAAAAGACATCAAATTTTATTTCTCTGTTGCACAGTACATCAGGATTGGGAGTTCTGCCAGCCTGATATTCGGCAAACATATAATCTACAATTCGCTCTTTGTATTCCGCACTTAGGTCTAAAGTTTGAAAAGGAATCCCGAGTTGTTCCGCTATAGCGAGTGCGTCATTGCTGTCATCTATCCAGGGACATTCATTATTTATCACGACTGTTTCATCGTGCCAGTTTTTCATAAAAAGTCCTATTACATTGTAACCTTGCTCTATGAGTAAATGAGCAGCTACACTAGAATCTACTCCTCCCGATAATCCTACTACTACTGTTTTTGACATTTTTTTCTGCTTTGAGTTACAAAGTTAGCTGATTTTATTCAAGTTGCCATTTACTCGTTCGAAGTTTTTTGACGCCTCAATATGTTGCGTTCTAATTCTGTGTTGGCATTATTTTTACTTCAGGTTCTCGTTCAGCTTTGCAATTCCATCATTACCCAAAATAATGGGCAAATCGTCCACTCTATTTTCGGTTGGTCCATTTTCTAGTTTAAGAACTCCTCTTGGACAAACAGCGCTGCACACTCCGCAGCCAACACAGGAGGACCTTACAATGTTTTGACCTTTTTGAGCGTAAGCTCTTACATCAATTCCCATTTCGCAATAGGTGGAACAGTTTCCACAAGAAATACATTGACCTCCATTGGTTGTGATTCTAAACCGAGATTTAAACTTCTGTACCAATCCCAAATATGCGGCCAACGGACATCCAAATCTACACCAGGTTCTGTTCCCCAATAAAGGGTAAAAACCTGTTCCTACTACGCCTGAAAAAACCGAACCAATTAAGAATCCGTATGTTTTACGCACACTGAAAGAGTTAAAGCCTAATATTTGACTTTGACCTGAAAAATAAGTGTACAGGACCATCCCTGTCATAACTACTGCAAAAACCAAAACTCCATGAATAAGCCATCGTTCTACTTTCCAAGCTTTAAGAGTTTTATTGGATAATTGACGGTAAGGATCCCCTAGAGTTTCGGCTAATCCTCCGCAACCGCAAACCCATGAGCAATACCACCTTTTACCAAAAAAATAGACAAATATTGGAACTCCAATAGCAAACAAAGCGATTCCCCAAACTAACATAAACAGCCCGAGGCCTCCGCTATTTTGCAATTTTTCAAGATTCCACTCAAAAAAGAAGTCGTAATCGAGCGGCCACATATTGGCAAAATTAAATTCGGGTTGGTTGAGTTTTGCCAAAATTTCTGGAATTAAAAAAGCAAATCCCAATTGAAAAAACATTACCGAAATCGTTCTGAAAATTTGATATTTATTATGACGATACTTAATTAGCATTCGAACCCCCATTACAAGCATGGCCAAAGTGTACATCAAACCATATAAAAACCATTGGGAAGCTTCTCCTCCGTTTAGTGACTTCTTAAGTGGTTCTACCATAACAATCCACGTGGTAATGTAGTAGGGGAACCAATACAACAAAATATAGAAACCAATTAAAAAAGTTCCAACCAAAACTCCTATCCAACCTCGGTTAGTTGCCGCGTTTTTGTAAATGCCATCGTTCTTTATACCTGGGTATTTTTTTAAGTCGGGCAATACATGAAAAACCACACCCAAAGAGGCTAGAACCAAAGTGAAAAAGAACATCCACCAAGGCGAAGAAGCTGAAATTCCTTGTGTAGAGTTTTTTGCGATTGGAAATAAATATTCTCCAATTTTACTTTTCTCAAATCCTTTCTTGGCAAGAATGGAGTTATTTATGGCTTGTTTCTTATCAATTAAAATGGAGTACAGCTCCTCTTTTCCAGATAATTCTCGGCCAAACAACCAACTTAAGTTTTCCTTTATCAGTTTTTGCTTAGCAGAATCCAACGCAGTTCGGTCAGAAAACGTTTCATTAACGACAACCTCTGTAAAGTTGAGTTTAGCATCACTGCCCGAAAGCTCAACCAATTTTGTAACATCCACTTCATTAATTCCCTCATTTTTAAGGATGGATTCATTGGCTTGATTCAACATCAATTTTAATTGCTCTACAAATGCAAACTGATTAAAAAATATGCTGTTCTCATTTTGCTGAAAAGAACTTGTTTTTAGAATTAGTTCAGCCTTATTCGGAATACTTTTTTCTATAATTTCTTTGGAAACGACATATTTTCCCATGGAAAGCAAGGCTATAAAAAACAGAAATGCTAGAATGAATATGCCTAACCCGATTTTTTTCATGAGAACTTATTTTAGTTGAAATTACCAAAAACAAAAGAGATAACAGACTCTATATCGATTGAATTGGTGGAACCCTACAAGTTTTTAAGCTAAAAATTATTCTAATCTTCCCTCACTACCTCCTGTCGAGTCTGTTTAGGGCATCAATGGCTGGCTCATAATTTGTTTCCAACCTCAAGATTTCTTTGTATTCTGATTTCGCCAATTCCTTTTTTCCTTTAGTCTCATAACACAAGGCTCTGTTGTATTTTGCAGGAACATAATTGGAGTTCAAATCGAGGGCTTTGTCAAAGTTTTCGATAGCTAGATTTAATAAGGAATCATTTTTTTCCTTTGGGTTGTTGTCGTAACACAAGTTGATGAGTGTACGTCCAATGTCAAAATAAGAAACTTCAAAAGTAGAATCGAAATACAGAATTGTATCAAAACAAACGATTGCCTCTTCATACTCGTTGTGTTCGTAATGACTCATACCTTTTAGCCTCCAGGCTTCTATGCTTTCTGGCCAGGTTGCAATGGCAGAATTGAAGTATTGAATCGCTAAAGGGTTATCCATGCTATTGTGAATTGAACCCAAGGCCAAATATGCATTGTAATAATTTGGGTCTCGTTCTACAGCAGTTTGATAAGAGGAAATTGCCAAGTCATTTCTATCTTGTTGTTCATACCACATTCCCTTTAAATAATAAGGTTTAGCTTTGTACATATTCAGTGAAATGACTCTATTTATAAGTTCCAAGGACGGTTCGTAGTTCTTTCCAGCCAAATAATAATAAGCCAATTCCAGCATCCCTTCGGTGTGATTACTATCAAGCTCTACTGTTCTTTCTAGAAACGGGAGACCTTGTTCTATTTTATTCAAACCCAAGTAAGACATTGCCTTTACAAAATTGATATTCGCATCTTTTGGAGCAATTTTCATCGCCTGATTTATTTGTTTAAGAGCTTGCTCTGGGTTGTTATTGTCCAAATGATATTGTGCCAGTTGGTAATATCCAGTTTCGGAATTTGGATTGTCTATTATCAATTTGTTAATCTCTTCCAAACGAGTGTCAGTTGCAACTGTTTCAGTTGGTGTCTTTTCTGGTTTCGAATTGACCGTTGGGTTTTCCTCTTTACAAGAAAAAATAAGAAGAGCACTTAAAATTAAGACTGTTATTTTTTTCATTTCAAAACAATTTTCGATTACTACTTCGAAAAAAATGCCCTCTCGAATCAACGAGAGAGCATTTTCATTTCATTTATACCATCACTTAAGCTGATTCCTCAGCTAGCAACTCATAGATTTTTCCTTCCAATTCTTCCATTAGCTCAGGATTATCACCAATCAATTCTTTTACCGCGTCTCTTCCTTGACCAAGCTTCGTGTCTCCATAGCTAAACCATGAACCACTTTTCTTCACAATATTCTTATCTACTGCAATATCCAAAATCTCCCCAGTTTTTGAAATTCCTTGACCATACATGATATCAAATTCAGCTTTTCGGAACGGTGGCGCTACTTTATTCTTCACAACTTTCACTCTAGTTCGGTTACCTGTCACATCTTCACCTCCTTTTATCTGTGTAGATCTTCTGATATCCAGACGAATAGAAGAATAAAACTTCAATGCATTTCCCCCTGAAGTTGTTTCTGGGTTACCAAACATCACACCAATTTTTTCTCTCAACTGATTAATAAAAATACAACAAGTATGAGCTTTGCTAATTGATGCTGTAAGCTTTCTGAGCGCCTTGGACATTAATCTTGCTTGAAGTCCCATTTGAGAATCTCCCATTTCGCCTTCAATTTCAGCTTTTGGCGTAAGTGCCGCTACAGAATCCACAATGATTAAATCAATTGCTCCCGAGCGAATTAAATTATCCGCTATTTCTAGGGCTTGCTCTCCATTGTCTGGTTGAGAAATGATTAAGTTATCTACATCAACGCCCAGTGCTTTTGCATATACCGCATCAAAAGCATGCTCAGCATCTATAAAAGCACAAATCCCTCCTTGTTTTTGACACTCTGCAATCGCATGAATCGTCAATGTTGTTTTTCCAGAAGATTCTGGCCCATATATTTCAATAATTCTACCTTTTGGATAACCTTTTACTCCAAGAGCCATATCAAGGGTAAGCGAACCCGATGGTATTACTTCCACGTCTGCTACTGCTCTGTCTCCTAGTTTCATTACTGCTCCTTTCCCATATTGCTTATCCATTCTTTCCATGGTAGCCTTTAGTGCTTTCAGTTTATCACTGTTTACTTCTTTTGCTTTTGCCATTTTTTATTTTTATTACTGAGAATTACAGAAGGGTTGCAACGAGAATACTGATTTTTGAACTCTTGTAATATGCTACAACCTAATTTATTTTCTCTTATTTCTTATTTCTTTTATTTATCAGAGTTTTAGAAAGCTAAACAGGAGGGTGTACTCTCCCTTTAAAAACTTCTATTTTTTCTCTTTTCTCTAATTACCTATAATCTGCGCTGTGTGATCTTTTGTTTTCACTTTCTCAATGATGTCCTCAATAATTCCCTTTTCATCTATCACAAATGTGGTTCGGTGAATGCCATCATAAACTTTACCCATGAATTTCTTTTCTCCCCAAACCCCATAGTCCTGAATTATAGTTTTGTCTTCGTCCATAAGTAAAGGGAAAGGCAATTCATTCTTGGCGATGAAATTTTGATGCTTTTTTGCGCTATCGGCACTTACTCCCAATACTTTGTAGCCCTTCTTTATGAGAGAGTCGTAATTGTCTCTCAAATTACAAGCCTGAGCTGTGCAACCTGGAGTACTATCCTTGGGGTAAAAATACAAAATCACTTTGCTTCCACTAAAATCACCAAGATTTATCGGGTTTCCACTCTGGTCTTCTGTCTTAAAATCAGGAGCTTTATCTCCTATTTTCAAATGCTTCATAAGGTTCGTTGATTTTCCCAAAGTTAATCATTTATTTCTTTCAAATATTGATTCTAAGCTTTCTTTTTTGATAGAATTTTTGGTATTTTGCCAATTCAAATATTAAACCTATGAAACAACTATTCTCACTTATTTTATTGCTTTCTGTTGCTCAAAGTTATGGTCAATCTTATTGGCAACAAAAAGTTGAGTACACCATGGAAATTGATTTTGATGAAACAACACATCAATTTGAGGGAAAACAAAAACTGGTTTACACTAACAATTCACCTGATGAACTCTCAAAAGTTTTTTACCACCTCTATTTCAATGCCTTTCAGCCTGGAAGTATGATGGACATAAGGTCCTTAACCATCGTAGATCCGGACAGAAGAGTGGGCGATAGGATTTCTAAATTGACTCCCGAGGAGCAAGGTTTTCAGAAAGTGAAATCTTTAAGAATGAATGGAAAAAAAGTAACATTCAAGACCGTGGGTACTATCTTGGAAGTAGATTTACCCCATTCTATTAAACCAGGAGAATCGGTAACATTCGATATGGAATTTGAAGCACAAGTTCCTATTCAAATAAGAAGAAGCGGAAGAAATAGTGCTGAAGGAATCGACTATTCTATGACTCAGTGGTACCCAAAAATGAGTGAATATGACTACGAAGGTTGGCATGCCAATCCATATGTAGGGCGAGAGTTTCATGGTGTATGGGGAGATTTTGACGTGACCATTCATATGAATAAAAATTACACCATAGGCGGAACGGGAGTTTTGCAAAACCCTACAGAAATTGGTAAAGGCTATACCAAAGAAGCAGTAACCGAAAAAGTAAACAAAAAAGGGAAATTATCTTGGCATTTTGTTGCCAAAAATGTACATGATTTTGCTTGGGCAGCTGATCCAGATTACAAACATGACATCAAGTTATTGAACAACGGAACAAGACTGCATTTCTTTTACCAAACAGATACTTTGGTCGAAAACTGGGAGAAGTGTCAAGACTACGCAGTGCGAGCTTTTGAATATGTGAACAAAAAATATGGCGAATATCCTTACAGCGAATATTCAATCATTCAAGGTGGAGATGGCGGAATGGAATATCCAATGGCGACTTTAATTACTGCACACGGTTCATTTGGCGGATTAGTGAGTGTGATTATTCACGAAGGATTACATAGCTGGTACCAGGGAATGATGGCCACAAACGAATCCAAATATCCTTGGATGGATGAAGGTTTTACCTCTTATGCACAGCATGATGCAATGGATTATGTATATGGAAAAAATGCCTTGAACCCACATTTAGGTGCACATAGAAACTACCACTACTTGGTAATGAAAAACGAACAAGAACCTCTTACAACTCATGCCGATCATTACAAGAAAAATAGAACATATGGGATTTCTGTCTATTCAAAAGGAGAGGTTTTTTTGGATCAATTAGAATATATTATAGGAGAAAAAGATTTTGCAACAACCATGATGAATTATTACAATCAATGGAAATTTAAACACCCAAATTCAAATGATTTCAAACGAGTTGCTGAACAAACATCTGGGCTAGAGCTAGATTGGTATCTAGAGCAATTTATTGGTACTACCAATTTTATTGATTATGGAGTAGATAGCCTTTCTGTTTGTGACAACAAAACAACGAGAATTCATTTACAAAAAATTGGAGATATGCCTATGCCAATTGATTTAGTGGTTACCCTTGTGGACGGCAAAACAAAAACTTACAACATACCTCTAGCGGTAATGCGAGGATCGAAGACCAATTCTAAATACGATAACTACGAGGTTGTATCGGAAGATTGGCCATGGACTAATCCCACTTTTAACTTGTGTATTGATGAGAAAATGGAAAATATTGCCCGCATTGAAATTGATCCTAGCTTGAGACTTTCAGACGTGAATAGAAAAAACAACATTTATCCTCAGCCAGAAGAAAAACAAGAGACAGAATAAAAACCTGAACTGAACCTTCATCTTGACAGATATTAAGTCAAGGTGATTCTATTTATACCAATTTTTGGTTGTCTATGGAATGATAACGATGCTCTGGGTATCCGTAGCATAGAGGTTAAAATTACCCAAGGCCCCATTTGTAAAATTACTTGGTGGGTTTGCTGGAGGGGCCCCATTTCCACTATTTATAAGCGCATCTACTCCTTCTAGATAAGTAAAAGTGGATTGGTCACAAGACGAGAGTTTCATAGTGATGTTATCATAAGCTTGAGCCACACCGATTGCAAAAAGTGGAAACTGTATTCTATTGCCATTCAAAAAACCATCATCCAATAAAATTAAATCAGAAACATCTCCATAAGAAATACCTTCTACATCCACCTCTATTCGGTAATAATTTTCAGTTGCTCCAGGATCAGTAAATTGTATTTGAGTAATATAGCCACTATCGCTAAATGTGCTTTGTTCTATGAATTGATAAGCAATCGTATCGATTGTAACCCTATCAGGCATGATGCCCCTAGCAACAAAACTATTTCCGTTTTCATTGACAGTAAGTGTATATTCTGTTCCCGATATCGCGTTGAAACCAACCAACTGATAGTTGCCATCCGCGAAACTCGCTAAAGTATAATCGGTTGTTCCGTCATTCAATATTACTGAAGCGTTGGTAATTGGAACGGGTGTATTATCACCAAAAAAATTGGACGTTTCGGATATGTTTACATTAAAATTATTTGTTCCTTGAATCAAAGTAGCTTCAATAACAGTTTTTTTATCTGCCTCTTCTTGCTCAATATCTATAATTTTTCGACACGACACTGCTGTGATAGCAATCATAATGAGTGGTAAAAATAAATGTTTCATGGTATTAAAATTTAAAATTATAGGTGACAGAAGGAATGATCTTGAACAAGGCCACTTGCTCAGCAGCAGTTTGTCCGGGATTGCTTTCATCATCAATAAAGCTGATTGAAAAAGTATTTTCCCTTCCATATAGGTTATAAATAGAGAAATTCCAATTGGATTCAAATTTGTCCGTTTTTTTGTTGTACCAAGTTACACCTACATCCATTCTGTGGTAATCTGGAAACCTAGATTGGTTTCTGCCCGAATAATAAGGTACATTTACACCCTCTATTTGGTAACCTCCTGCGGGATAAGTTACGGCTAGTCCCGTAGTGTAAACCCAACTCGCAGAAGCGGTCCACTTTTCATTAAATTTATAGATTCCTACCGCAGAAATATCATGAATTAAATCCTGACGTGCTGGGTAATACTCTCCATCGTTAATGGCGTCAAATTTCCTCAACGATCGCGAATAAGTATAACTCAACCAACCCGTAAACTTTCCCTTCCTTTTCTTTAAATAAAACTCCGCTCCATAGGCAATTCCACTTCCGTAAGTCAGTTCTCTTTCAACCTCTCCATTCAGAAACAAGTCTGCCCCATCTCTATAATCTATTTGATTTTGTAGATTTTTATAATAACCTTCCACAGAGAATTCGTAAGTGTTTTTCTTAAAGTTCCTGAAGTATCCCAGAGCAACTTGATCTATAATTTGGGGCTTAACATTGTTTGAACTCGGCACCCAAGAATCTGTGGGAGACGAGGTGGTTGCGTTGGACAACAAGTGAATGTATTGATAGTTTCTGTTGTAAGATGCTTTGATAGATGACACTTCAGTCAACATATACTTCGCAGCTAACCTAGGTTCAAAACCACCGTAAAACTTGGCGTTTTCATGTCGACTATAATATTGAGAATTAATCGTATTTCCGGCATCATTGTAATCAAAAATAGAGTCGTTATTTCCAAGGTAATTAAAGAAGGAATACCTCAGTCCGTACTGGATGCTAAACAGTTCAGAAACCTTCTGTTCATTTTGGAGATAAAGTGCGTTTTCAGTTGCCAATCTATCGTTCAAGTTTATGGGATTAAAACCAGAAATAGAACTAAACAACTCTCCTGGATCAAAGGTGTGGTAAATCATATTTAACCCAAACTTGATTGTGTTTTTATCGTTCAAAAAGTAAGAAAAATCCTGTTTGATGTTGTAATCTAAAATAGAAGCTTTGAAACCAAACGACTCTTCATCACTTCCTATTTTGAACTCATAATCGTAGTTACTAACGATTAAAGAGGTATTAGAAAATAATTTATCACTAAACAAATGATTCCATCTGAGTGTTCCAGTTGCATTCCCCCAGTTAAATCCAAAGGTTTCGCCTACACCAAGTACATCTCTTCCAAAATATCCAGATAGGTAAACCCTGTTTTTCTCATTGATTTTGTAGTTGGCTTTTAGATTCAAGTCATAGAAATATAGTTTAGAATCTCTCAAATCTTCATCGGGTGATAATTTCAAGAATAAATCGGCATAGCTTCTTCTTCCTGAAACGACAAAAGAACCTTTGTCCTTAACGATAGGTCCTTCCAGTGTGAGACGGGAGGAAATAACGCCCAATCCACCCGTAGCACCGAACTTCTTGTTATTTCCATCCTTCATAGTGATATCCATGACAGAAGAACCTCTACCTCCATACTCGGCTGGCATTCCGCCCTTATAAAGCGAAACATCTTTGATGGCATCAGAATTAAAAACCGAGAAAAACCCAAGCAGGTGAGAAGCGTTATACACAACCGCCTCATCTAATAAGATAAGGTTTTGATCTACTCCACCACCTCTTACAAAAAAACCTCCGTTCCCTTCACCACCGCTTTTAATCCCAGGCATAAGGGTAAAAGTTTTTACAATATCTTTCTCTCCCAGTAGTACAGGGATAGCCTCGATTGATTTAGGGTCTAGTTTTTCGATACTCATTTCTGTGGAAGAAACATTGGCATCCTCAATCTCTCCAGTAACCTCAAATTCTTTCAGCTTAGTAGACTGTTCATTTAGCTCGAGATTAAATCGTAGATTCTCATTCAACGTAATTGTCTTTACAATGGGTTCGTAACCCAAAGAGGTAAAAATCAAGGTGTAGTTACCTTTTTCTAAAGTAAGTGAGAAAAAACCGTATACATTCGAAACGGCTCCTGTGGCTGGGTCCTCTTTTACTTTTACTGTTGCACCAATTAGATCCTCGCCATTAGCTGCATCCTTTAATGTTCCGCTTATTGTAAATTGTTGCGCATTAATACCAAAAGGAATTAAAACAATAAGCAGGATAAAAATTTTATTCATTTGTTAGAGTTTAAGGAACAAATGTAAAACAATCACTTTAATTAAAGTGTTAAATTATTCAATAGGGGTTAAATAAGGATGATTAGCATATGATAAGAATTGAGTATAATCTCAAAATCATACAAAAACAACTTATCCAAACTTTACTTCAGAACAATGGAATGATGCAAAACAAATTATATTATCTATTCACAATAATCAATTTACTTCAAACATAGCAAACAATATGGTTGACAGACTCCAAAACCTCCATTAATAAGAGACATCAAACAAGTTCTATCTGTACAAAAAAAGCCACCTCGAATACGAGGTGGCTTTACATTTTTTAAATGTCTCTTATATAACTATTCCGTAATGATAACCTTTTTGGTTATTTGAATTTCATTATTAGAAACTGAAACAAAGTACATTCCAGCAGTAAATCCAGATACGTCAATAGTCTCCATTTGATCTGCTCTTACCTCGTTCAATGAGTAAACCAATTTACCTACTGAGTTTAGAATTCTAATTTCAACAACTTTGTCGTACCCTGCCATTTCAACATTTATAACGCTGTTAGATGGGTTAGGGAAAATTGTTAGATTATTCTCAAAAGACCCGTTATCATCAATTCCAACGTTGTTCACAGAGAAACAAGCTGAAGTGTCAATACAACCTTCGTTTGTAAACACCATACAAGCGTAGTTTCCATTACTAGTCGGTCGGAAAGTGTTGCTACTATCTCCTAAACTTACAGGAGCAAAGTTGTTGTCACAATCTAACCATCTGTAGAAGTCTCCAGTTGCTGGTATAGTTAACAATCCAAGATTAGTTGTTATAGTTCCTGCAGTTACAGTGTTAATAGTAAGAGTAGTTACGTAATAATCATAACATCCAGAACCATTTGCAACAGAGTCTGTGTAAACTCCACTTGTAGTATATACATTACCAGTTTCAGGAACTGTGTAGCTAAAGCAGCTAAAGGCAGTTCTGTTTGTTGTTGAAGTTGGGTTTATAGTTAAATCCAAGGTCACAACAGAATCACATCCCGCATTGTTAGTTAGAACTGCAGTTGCAGTATTGTTACTAGCTGTATAAGTTACACCATCGATCCAAGTATAGCTTCCACAGTGAGTTTGAACATCCGTAGAAGAAGTTGAATTGTTAATAGTCAAGTTAAGTGTTACAATTGAGTCACATCCGTTAACTGTAGTAAGGTTCAATGTAGCTGTATTATTACTTGAAGTATAAGTCACTCCGTCCAACCAAGTATAACTGTCACAAGCAACGACTGCGTCAGTCACGTTTATCGAATTATTAACTGTTAAAACGTAAGTAGTAATTGAATCACATCCTGCTGCGTTTACAATTGTGTCAGTGTAAGTGCCAGAAACATTCCAAATCGATCCACTTAATCCAGTAAACGCGTCACATACTGTTGCAGTGACTGTGTCAAAAGTAGAGTTAATAATTGTTAAGTTATAGGTAGAAATTGAATCACACCCATTGGAGTTTAATATAGTATCCATATAAGTTCCTGAGGTAGTCCAAATTACACCACTAGCTCCCATGTAACTATTGCAAGAGGTTGCAATTACAGAGTTGAAGGAAGTTGAGTTTATTGTCAAGTCCAAAGTAATGACTGAATCACAACCACTAGCTGTTTGCAATGTATCAATTGCAGACATGGTACTAGAATAATAAGTAACTCCATTGATCCATGTAAAGCTATCGCATGCCACTACTGTTTCTGTGACATTAACAGCATTATTCATAGTTAAATGAAGTGTCAGGATTGAATCACAACCAGCGTTGTTCACTAAAGTATCGTTCACGCTATTCGTTGATGCATAATAAGTAACACCGTTTTGCCAAGTAAAACTATCACAAGCAACCACAGTATCGGTGTAGTAAGTTTTGTTTAAAGTCAGGTGAAGCGTTACAATAGAATCACATCCAGCAACATTAGTAAAAGTATCTTTTGCCATTGTGTTATTCATTGTGTATGTAACACCGTTTGTCCATGTATACTCGTTGCATGCCATCACCGTATCTGTTGAATACGTGGACTCTCTGATTACCAAGACCAAGGTAATGATACTGTCACATCCCGCAGCATTCACAAGCGTATCAGTAACGATATTACTACTGGTATACGTCACACCGTTTATCCATGTATAGCTGTAACAGTGAGTCTGATAATCTGTGAAATTAGTAGACTGAGTTATTGTCAAGTCAAGAGATACAATTGAATCACATCCATCAACAGTTTGTAAGGTATCAACAGCCGTATTATTGTTAGCAGTGTAAGTCACTCCGTTTATCCAGGTATAACTATCGCATGCGACTATTGAATCTGTAGTACGTGCCGTTTCATTAATTGTCAAATGAAGAGTTACAATTGAATCACATCCTGCTACAGTTTGTAATGTATCAACTGCGGTGTTGTTGCTTGCATAATATGTCACACCGTTTATCCATGTAAAACTATCACAAGCTACATTGCTATCAATAACAGAATAAGAATTGTTGATAGTTAAATCTAAAGTGATAATCGAATCACATGATGTAGCGTTTGCATTGAACAAAGTATCTGTAGCTGTATTATTACTTGCATAATATGTTATACCATCTATCCATGTAAAACTATCACAAGCCACCACCGTGTCTATAGCATATGACTTGGTTAATGTAAGGTCCAATGTCACAATTGAATCACATCCTACTGAATTAGTAAGTGTATCTATTGCCGTGTTGTTATTCGAGGTATAAGTAACGCCATTGATCCACGTAAATTCATTACATCTCGTAACTTGTTGAGTAAAATAAGTTGTACTATTTATTGTTAAATATAAACTAATTATTGAATCACATCCAAAAACATTTGTTAGCGTATCTTTCGCAGTATTATTACTTGAAGTATATGTTACTCCGTCTATCCAAGTAAAACTATCACATGCAACAATTGTGTCAATAAGGTGATTTGACTCATTGATTGTCAAATGAAGCAAAACTACTGAATCACATCCAGCAGCAGTTTGCAAAGTATCAACAGCTACGTTATTACTAGAGTAATATGTTAAACCATTTATCCACGTAAAACTATCACAAGCTACATTGCTATCGATAACCGAATAAGAAGGGTTAATTGTTAAATCTAAAGTAATAATCGAATCACATAGCGTTGAATTCCCATTAAACAATGTGTCTTTAACACCAACTGTATCATTAAAATAAGTAACTCCATTTATCCATGTAAAGCTATCACAAGCAACTACCGTATCTATGGCATATGACTTAGTCAACACAAGGTCTAAAGTGATAATTGAATCACATCCTACTGAGTTGGTAAGCGTATCCATCGCTGTATTGTTATTTGAGTCGTAAGTTACACCATTAATCCATGTGTATTCGTTACAACGAACAACGGACTGGGTAAAGTAAGTAGCACTGTTTATAGTTAAATCGAGAGTGACAATCGAATCACATCCAGTAACATTTGTTAGCGTATCTTTCGCGGTATTATTACTTGATGTATAAGTCACACCATCTATCCAAGTGAAGCTATCACAAGCCACAACTGTATCGATAAATTGACTTGACTGATTAATTGTCAAATGAAGAGTGACAATTGAGTCACATCCAGCGACAGATTGCAAGGTATCAATAGCTGAAGTATTATTTGACGTGTAAGTCACACCGTTTACCCATGTAAAACTATCACATGCCACATTTGTATCTACTACGGAATAGGACGAATTAATTGTCAAATCCAAAGTAACAATAGAATCACACCCTACTGAATTAGTAAGCGTATCTTTGATCGAATCAACGCTTGATGAGTAAGTTACTCCGTTTATCCAAGTAAAAGTATCACAAGCGACACGAACATCGGTAAAAGCTGTTGAATTCTTTATATGTAAGTTGTAAACTATAACTGAATCACAACCTACCGAATTTGAAATGGTATCATTGTATATGCCGGTTGAATCCCAAACAGTTCCATTTGCCCCAACATAAAAATCACAAGCTGTATCGACTACCGTGCTTGACGTAGAATAATTAAAGGTAAGTGCATACGTTATAATGGAGTCGCAAGATGCGCTACTAGGAACGGTGTCGGTGTAAGTTCCATCAATTGTCCATACTGTACCACTAGCTCCAGTGAAGGAATCACAGGCCGAAATAGTAAGCGTATCTCTTGTTGAGTTGTTAATAGTTAGATTCAATGTAATAATAGAATCACAACCTACGGCATTAACCAAAGTATCTTTAGCTACTGTATTGCTCGAGAAATAAGTCACTCCATTCCACAACGCAGAATCACAAGCTACAATTGTATCTATTGAAAATGAAGCGCTGTTAATTGTTAAGTCAAGTGTCATGATCGAATCACATCCCTGAGAATTAGGCAAAGTAAATTCAGCAGAATCATTATCTTCATAATAAGTAATACCATTTACCCAAGTAAAGCTATCGCAACTCGTTTGAACATCAGTAAAAGTTGTAGTTGAAGAAACGACTAAGTGAAGCGTTACTATAGAATCACACCCAAAACTATTTGAAAAGGTGTCTTTTGCAACTGTATTATTAGTAAAATAAGTAACTCCATTTGTCCAAGTAAAACTATCACAAGCAACTACAGTGTCTGTGAAAGTTGAAGCGTCTCTTATGACAAGAGCAAGAGTAATTATACTATCACACCCTGCTGCATTTGGAATGGTATCCTTTGCAGAGGAGTTGCTTGAAGTGTAAGTCACCCCATTCATCCAAGTGTAACTTTCGCAATGAGTTTGAAAGTCTATCGAGAACGTGTTTGTACATTGCGCGTTTAGGTTGGATACTGCCATGAGCACCAAAATGGACGCCAAAATAGTTTTAAAAAGTTTCATATTTTTTTGCTTAAAATTTCTATGTAAATGCAAAGGTATTCATAATTTTCTACAAAACAACTTTTTACCGTTAAATTTGAATTAAAAACTATCTTGTAGGAATCACACCTATTTTTTTGACAAAACAAACCGAACCCTATGAACTCGCACATAACAAATTAGAAAGGGTTGGGCTTCATCAATTACAATATAGTCAAAATTCATCAAACAACCTATAACAACATCTGAGTAATACCTAACAGGCGTAAAAATTTTGCTCATTGACCTTATGATGAGCAAACACTTGACTCATCTTTTCTTTGTGTTCCACATATTTCTTTTACATTTGAATATAAAGTTTTAAGCCTATGAAGATTACCTACATCAATATCAAGCAACTGTCTGGAATTCAAAAAGATACTTCTATTCTTAAATTAAGAGGAAAAGAAATGGGGGTGTTGAATATGATTGAACAAGCCTACCTTGTAACAGAAGATGGTTTGATATCTGATTTTGGAGAAATGAAAAACTTATCTGATTCAGACTGTGGCGAAATTATAGATTGTACAGGAAAAGTTATCCTGCCGGCCTGGTGTGATTCACACACCCACTTGGTATTTGCCGGAACTAGAGAAAATGAATTTGTAGATAGAATTAATGGGTTAACCTATGAAGAAATTGCCTCAAGAGGTGGAGGAATCATAAATTCGGCTAAGCGTTTGCAGCAAGCAACAGAAAAAGAGTTGTATGACTCAGCCTGGAAGCGATTAGAAGAAATAAAAAGCCACGGAACAGGTGCGGTTGAAATAAAAAGCGGATACGGATTATCCCTTGAAGCTGAACTGAAAATTTTAAGAGTAATCAAACGATTAAAATCAGATTCTGATCTGACCATTAAATCAACTTTCTTGGGAGCGCACGCTGTTCCTCCTGAATACAAAGGCAACAAAGAGGGTTACCTTGATATGTTAATAAACGAAATTTTACCCGTAATCAAAGAGGAAAAGCTTGCCGACTACATTGATATCTTTTGCGAAACAAACTACTTCTCGGTTTCTGATGCAGAGCGAATCATGAAGGCAGGTGCAGAATATGGATTGAAATCGAAAATTCATGTGAATCAATTTACCAGTATTGGAGGAATTCAAGCTGGAATAAAACACAACGCCTTGTCGCTTGATCACCTTGAAGTTATGACAGACAAAGACATAGCTGATTTGCATCATTCAGAAGCTATGCCTACTGCCCTACCTTCTTGTTCCTTTTTCTTGAAAATCCCTTTTGCACCAGTTCGTAAAATGATTGACGATGGCTTAGCTATAGCTTTGGCAACAGATTATAACCCAGGCTCTACTCCTTCAGGAAAAATTCCTTTTGTAATCTCTCTTGCTTGTATTTACCAAGGATTAACTCCAGAAGAAGCCATTAATGCAGTTACACTAAATTCGGCTTATGCCATGGGAATAAGCGACACGCATGGCTCTATTACCATCGGAAAAAAAGCTAACCTTATTATTACCAAAGAAATTTCGAGCTACAATTACATTCCCTATGCATTTGGAGGAAATCACATTGAGCAGGTGGTATTGAATGGAAAATTACTATAATAATTCCATTTTCTGACTATGCTAAACAAAACTGTCCCATACCACTTCGCGGGGTGGCGGAGCCATAATTTTCAGAGGTTCTTTCTTGACAGGGTGTAAAAACTCAACTGCTCGGGCATGCAAATGAATAGACCCGTCTGGATTAGAGCGTTTTGCTCCATATTTAAGGTCTCCCTTTATAGGACAACCTATGAAACTCAATTGACATCTTATTTGATGATGTCTTCCCGTTTTTGGTAAAACTTCTAGCAGAAAATAATTCTTTGATTTTGCTTTTAATTCGTAGCTCAACGTAGATTCCTTGGAGCCAGCACCAATACTTTTGTAATGTGCATAGGACTTATTTTGCTGGGTATTTCTTTTTAACCAATGAGTCAATACTGCCGAATCGGCTTCTGGGGCATGCTGAACAACCGCCCAATAAGTTTTCTGAATTTCTTTTTCTTGAAACATTTTGTTCAGCCGAGTAAGCGCTTTACTGGTTCTGGCAAACATTACAATTCCGGAGGTGGGTCTGTCTATCCGGTGAGCAACTCCCAGGTAAACATCGCCCGGCTTGTTGTATTTTACTTTGATGTATTCCTTTACCATTTCCGACAAAGGTTTGTCGCCAGTCTTGTCTCCTTGAACCAGATCACCAGATCGCTTATTTATCACAATCAAGTGATTGTCTTCGTATAAAACCTCTATCCCCATCTTAATTCTCCATTAAATAAGCTTTCAAAAAACCATCTAAGTTCCCGTCCAAGACCGCATCTGGATTACTTTCTTGGTAGTTTGTTCTATGGTCCTTCACTCTTCTATCGTCTAGCACATAACTTCTAATTTGAGAACCCCACTCTATTTTTTTCTTTTCTCCCTCAATTTCATTTCTAGCCTCGAGCTGTTTTTGCATTTCAATCTCATACAATTGAGATTTAAGGAGTTGCATAGCCTTTTCTCTATTTCCAAGTTGGGATCTAGTTTCGGTATTCTCAATTACAATTCCAGAGGGTGCATGTTTCAATCGCACACCGGTTTCCACTTTGTTTACGTTTTGTCCACCTGCTCCACCACTACGGAAAGTATCCCAAGAGATGTCCGCAGGATTTATTTTAATATCAATGGTTTCGTCAACCAACGGATATACGTAAACCGATGCAAAAGATGTCATTCTTTTTCCTTGAGCATTAAAAGGACTTACTCTTACTAGTCGATGTACACCATTTTCACCCTTCAAATATCCAAAAGCAAACTCTCCCTCAATCTCAATCGTTACGGTTTTTATTCCAGCTGCATCGCCAGCCTGAAAATTGAGCTCTTTCACCTTAAACTTACTTTTTTCGCTCCACATCAAGTACATCCTCATGAGCATCTCTGCAAAATCGCAACTTTCAGTTCCTCCCGCACCAGCCGTTATCTGAAGTACAGCACTTAGTTTATCCTCATCGGACGACAGCATGTTTTTGAATTCTAAATCTTCTAGTTTCTCAATTAACTTGGTATGCAGCTGATCTATTTCTAGTTCATTGTCCTCACCTTCATTAAAAAACTCTATCAATACCTCCAAATCTTCCTTCATTCCAACAAGGGAATCAAAAGATTGAGTCCAGTATTTTTTACCGTTAATAATCTTGAGTAGCTTTTCGGCAGACGCTGGATCATCCCAAAAATTGGGGTCGTGAGTTTTTATCTCTTCTTCCTCAATTTCTACTCTCTTACTATCTAAGTCAAAGATAGCGGTTTAAGTCCGCCAGTCTTTGTGATAGTCCATTTAATTGGTCCTGATTTATCATGTTACAAAGCTAATTAAATTGTAATTGAAAATGAATTAATAACAATTGATAATTCATATTTGTCTTTTCATCATTCAATTTTATTAATTTTACACTAATAATTAATAAGAAATGAGCAAACTACATATTTACAATACCTTAACAGGAAAAAAAGAAGAATTCAAATCTATCATTGAAAATCATGTAGGTATGTATGTATGTGGTCCTACGGTTTATAGCGATGTTCACATTGGAAATGTGCGAACATTTTTATCCTTTGATATTGTATATCGTTACTTGAAATACTTAGGTTACTCTGTGCGGTATGTCCGTAATATTACAGATGTTGGCCATCTTCTCAACGATGCAGATTCTGGCGAAGACAAAATAGGAAAACAGGCAAAACTACTGAACCTTGAGCCGATGGAGGTAGTTCAACACTATACCAATGGGTTTCACGATGTGATGAAAGCCTATAACATCATCCCACCGAGCATTGAGCCTTCGGCTACGGGACATTTGATAGAACAAATAGAGCTCGTTCAGGAAATCATAGACCAAGGCTTTGCCTATGAAGCGGGAGGTTCGGTTTATTTTGATGTTCAAAAATACAATGAATCTCACCACTACGGACAACTATCAGGAAGAAAAATTGAAGATTTAATCTCGAATACCCGTGAGCTCGATGGACAAAGTGAGAAAAGAAATCCTTTGGATTTTGCAATTTGGAAAAATGCAGACGAAAGCCATATCATGCGTTGGAATTCTCCTTGGGGACAAGGTTTTCCGGGTTGGCACTTGGAATGTACAGTAATGAGCACAAAATACTTAGGCGATACATTTGATATTCATGGAGGTGGAATGGACTTAAAGTTCCCTCATCACGAGTGTGAAATTGCTCAGAGTAAAGCAGGAGGAAAATCAGACCCAGCCAATTATTGGATGCATACCAACATGCTCACGATGAACGGTGCAAAAATGAGTAAATCTGTAGGAAATGTAGTGTCTATAGAAGAACTAAAAACTGGAAATCACGAGTTATTAGAAAAAGGATTCTCGGAAAATGTGATACGATTTTTTATTCTCCAATCCCACTACTCAAGCACTCTAGATATTTCTAGCGCAGCACTTTCTGCGTCCGAAAAAGGATTTGAAAAATTGATGAAGGCCATGGAGACAATAAACACTTTGAGTCCTGGTGATACCTCAACGGTTGATGTAGATGGCTTAAGAGAAAAATGTGTAGCTGCCATGAACGATGATTTCAACACTCCTATTCTTATCGCACACTTATTTGACGGAGTAAAAATAATCAACGGAGTTGCCACAGACAAAGAAACAATATCATCAACAGATCTAGATAAGCTGAAAGAAACTATGTATGATTTTGTGATGAATGTTTTGGGTCTTACAGCCACGACAAAAACTACAAACCAAGACAGCGTTACAGAAGAACTGATGCAGCTTTTTATTCAATTACGAAAAGAAGCAAAAGACAATAAGAACTTTGCTTTGGCAGATGAAATAAGAAATAAATTAACGAGCCTATCCATTGAATTGAAAGACTCTAGAGAAGGAACTACATGGGAAAGAAACTAGTTATATTTGTAGTAGTATTGATGTTCCTGGGAAGTTGCGGAGGTAACGAAAATCGACCCATAAAACCGGCTGCCAGAACTAAAACAAATCAGCATTTACCTGCGGTTGTCACACCCAGTTTCAATCAAGACTCAGCGTTTCAATTTATCCAATCACAAGTAGATTTTGGTCCAAGGGTGCCCAACTCAAAAGCACATTCCAATTGTGCCATTTGGATGGAAAAAAAACTGAATGACTACGGAGCAACTACCCTCGTTCAAGAAGCAGTGGTAACGGCATTCAATGGAGATAAGCTCAACATGAAAAATATCATTGCGCAATTTTCACCTGAAAAGAGTCGAAGAATTATGTTATTTGCTCATTGGGATACAAGGCCCGTTGCCGACAAAGACGACAAGCGAAAATCGGAACCCATAGACGGTGCCAATGACGGAGGCAGTGGTGTAGGAGTTCTGTTAGAAATTGCAAGACAATTTAGCTTAAAAGAACCTACAGTTGGTGTAGATATTATTTTGTTTGACGCGGAAGATTACGGAACTTTTGAAGGGAGTATAAGCTCTATGCCAGACAGTTGGTGTTTGGGAAGTCAATATTGGGCAAACAATCCTCCGGTGCTCAACTATCAACCCAAATATGGAATCCTGTTAGATATGGTTGGTGGCTCAAATGCCAAATTTCCCAAAGAATATATCTCCATGTATCACGCCAGAAATGTAGTAGAAAAAGTATGGAGTACAGCAAAAAAATTGGGGTTCAGTAATTATTTTATTGACACGGAACTCACACAATATCAAGCTATAACCGATGACCATTTGTACGTAAATGCCTTGGCTAATATTCCTAGCATAGACATCATTAGTTACGACCCAAACGAAAATTCTTTCGGAGATTTTCATCATACTCACGAAGACAACATGGAAATCATTGATAAAAACACCCTGAAAGCAGTAGGACAAACTGTAATGGAAGTGGTGTATCAGGAACGTTAAGTCTTTCGTAAATAAAAGAAAACCTTACCAAATTAGTGTAAAACCAAATATTTATGTAAGTTTGCATCGTAATAGAAGAAAGGAAGGAGCTGAATAGCTCCTTTTTTATTGGGATAAAAATGATAAAAAAAGAAATCGTACTCGAACTAATTAATGAAAAACTAGAAGAAAACCCAGAGTTTTATCTAGTTGATTTAAAGATTAGTAGCGCAAGTAAAATTTACATCGAAATAGACCACAAAACAGATCCTATCTCAATTAACGATTGCATTGCTTTTAGTCGTCAAGTGGAGCACAATCTGGACCGGGAGGAAGAAGACTTTGAACTAGAAGTAACATCTCCTGGCCTGAGCGTTCCCTTTAAAGTGACACAGCAATATATCAAAAACTTAGGAAAAGAAGTAAAAGTAATGTTGGCTTCTAGCAAAACGATTGAAGGAGTGCTGGAAGAAGTATCTGAATCTGGAATAGTTTTAACGAACGAAACCAAAGAAAGAGTAGAAGGAAAAAAGAAAAAAATTAAAGTGAAAAACGAATTCAAACTTTCGTTTGAAGAAATTAAAGAAACCAAAATAATAGTAAAATTTAAATAATTAAGGGATGGACAGTATCAATTTAATTGACTCATTTTCTGAGTTTAAAGAGTTTAAAAACATCGACAGAGTTACGATGCTTGGTGTGTTAGAAGAGGTTTTCCGTGCAATGATAAGAAAGCAAAACGGAACAGATGAAAACTTGGATGTCATCATAAACGTGGATAAAGGCGATCTGGAACTTTGGATAAACAAAGTAATTGTGGAAGACGGAATGAGCGAAGACGATGCTTTGGAAATTGAATTGTCTGATGCTCTGAAGATTGAGGATGATTTTGAAGTAGGAGAAGAAATTGCTATTGAAGTAAAAATTGAGGACTTTGGAAGAAGAAACATATTGGCTTTGAGACAAAACCTGATTAATAAAATCATGGAATTGGAAAAAGACAACGTGTACAAAAAATACAAAGACAAGCTGGGTGAACTAATGACAGGTGAAGTGTATCAAATCTGGAAAAGAGAGATGCTTATCTTGGACGAAGAAGGGAATGAGTTGATACTGCCTAAAATGGAACAAATTCCTGGAGATTTTTTTAAAAAAGGAGACACAATAAGAGCAGTGATTGAAAGAGTAGATCACATTAACAATTCACCAAGAATCATTTTATCTAGAACTTCTCCGCATTTCCTTGAGAGATTATTTGAATTGGAGATTCCTGAGATTTTTGATGGATTAATCACGATAAAAAAGATTGTGAGAACTCCTGGTGACAGGGCAAAAGTAGCAGTAGAAAGTTATGATGACAGGGTAGATCCAGTTGGAGCTTGTGTAGGAATGAAAGGAGCCAGAATTCACGGAATTGTGAGAGAATTGAGAAATGAAAACATTGATGTCATAAACTTTACAGAAAACGAACAGTTATTGATACAAAGAGCCCTTAGCCCTGCAAAAGTAGGTTCAGTAGAACTTGTTGCAGAAACAGGAAGAGCAAATGTTTATTTACATCCAGATGAAGTTTCCAAAGCAATTGGAAGAGGAGGGCAAAACATCAAATTAGCAGGTAAACTAACTGGTTACGAAATTGACGTTTACAGAGAAGGTGCAGAGGATATTGAAGATGTGGATTTAAATGAATTTTCTGATGAAATTGATGCGTGGATCATCGATGAGTTAAAAGCTATTGGGTGCGATTCTGCAAAAAGCGTGTTAGCGATTGGAAAAGCAGATTTAGTTCAAAGAACAGACCTTGAAGAAGAAACGATAGAAGAGATTTTATCGATTCTGAAGTCTGAGTTTGAATAAAATAATTTGAATTTCACCAAATAAACTATATTTTTAAGAAAAAGAGCAAAACAACATTACTACATGGCGGTTAAAAGACTAAGTAAAATAGCAAAAGAGTTGAACGTTGGAATATCTTCCCTGGTTGATCATTTGAAATCAAAGGGTGTGGAGATAGAGTCAAGTCCGAACACAAAAGTGGAGGAAGACGCATACAACATTCTTCTTGAAGAATTTGAGGATGCTAAAATAGAAAAAGCCAAAGCCAAAGAAGTGGTTGCAAGCAGGGAAAAGAAACCTGCAGTTGAAGAAGCTCCAAAAGTGGAAGAGGAGGTTATTAAAGCTAAAGTTGAGGAATTCAAAAAGCCAGAAGTTTTGGGCACGGTAGACCTCAATCCAAAACCAAAAAAGGTAGAGCCGCCTAAACCTGAACCTGTTCAAGAAATCAAAGAAGAGCCGAAAAAAGAAGAAGTAAAACAAGAGCCAAAGAAAAAAGTAGAGCAAGAAACTATCAAAGCTTCTGCCGCGAAGCTAGAAAAGCTCGAAGTTCTCGGTAAAATTGACTTGGAGGCAACTAGCAAACCAAAGAAGAAAGTAGAAGCAAAAAAAGAAGAACCTAAGCCTGAGGTAGCAAAAGAACCAGTGAAAGAGGAAGTGCCTGAGAAAAAGGAAGAACCAAAAACCGAAGCTCCAGCTGCCGAAAAGCCAAAAGGGAAAACAGAGGAAACTACCATAAAAGCGAAAGCTGACAGGCTTACTGGAACTACTGTTCTGGGAAAAATTGAATTGCCTGTTGATAAAAGCAAAGAAAAATCCAAGAGAAAAAGGATTAAGAAAGTGAATATTGAGAAAACCATAAAACGTGGTGGAAACAATAACAATGGTCCTAGAGGAAAAAAACCTCAAAAAGCAGAGGCTACTCCAGAAGAAATACAAAAAGAAATCAAAGAAACTCTTGCACGTTTGAGTGGAAAGGGTGGAAAGAAAAAAGGTGATAAATACCGAAGAGAGAAAAGACAGGCTGTTGCCGATAAAAGAGAAGAAGATTTACAAAAACAAGATGCAGAAAGTAAAATCCTGAAACTCACAGAATTTGTGACTGTTTCGGATTTAGCATCTTTGATGAATGTAACTCCAACAGATGTTATTTCGGCTTGTATGTCACTCGGAATTTTTGCATCAATTAATCAAAGAATAGATGCAGAAACCATTTCAATTATTGCGGACGAATTTGGATTTGATGTAGAGTTCATTTCTGCCGAAGATCAAATTGGTGTAGAAGAAGAAGAAATTGTAGATGCACCAGAGGATTTGGTGGACAGAGCACCAATCGTTACTGTAATGGGTCACGTAGATCACGGAAAAACTTCGTTGCTAGATTACATCCGAGAAGCAAAAATTGCCGATGGCGAAGCTGGAGGAATTACACAACATATTGGTGCTTATAAAGTAACCGGAAAAGATACAGGAAGACAGATTACTTTCCTAGATACACCTGGTCACGAAGCCTTTACTGCGATGAGAGCCAGGGGAGCCGCTGTAACAGATATTGCTATTATTATTGTTGCCGCAGACGATGCCATCATGCCGCAGACGAAGGAAGCAATAAACCACTGTCAAGCAGCTGGTGTACCTATGGTATTTGCTATTAACAAAATAGATAAACCAGGGGCAAATCCAGATAACGTTAAGACTCAACTATCTGCCATGAATTTATTGGTTGAAGAATGGGGTGGAAAATACCAATCCATGGATATTTCAGCGAAGACTGGTCAAGGGATTGAAGATTTACTCGAAAAAGTGTTGTTAGAAGCAGAACTGCTAGAGTTAAAAGCAAACCCAAACAGAAATGCACAAGGTGCCGTTCTAGAATCTTCTTTGGACAAAGGAAGAGGTTATGTAACAAACATCTTGGTTGAAAAAGGAACACTAAAAGTTGGAGATATGCTCTTATCCGGTCATTTTTACGGAAAAGTAAAGGCAATGCACAACGAACATGGTAAAAAAGTAAAAGAAGTGGGGCCTGCTACACCAGTCTCTATCATCGGTTTGAATGGAGCTCCAAATGCCGGAGATAAGTTCAATGTATTGGAAGATGAAAAAGAGGCTAAACAAATTGCAACAAAGAGAGAACAACTACAGAGAGAACAGGGTGTAAGAACAAAGAAACACATTACCCTAGAAGAAATTGGAAGAAGGCTTGCGATTGGAGATTTCAAAGAATTAAACGTAATTGTAAAAGGAGATGTAGATGGATCTATCGAAGCATTGACAGATTCTTTACTGAAACTATCTACCGAGGAAATTGCAGTAAATGTGATACATAAGGCAGTTGGAGCAATCTCAGAATCTGATGTGTTGTTAGCTTCTGCTTCCGATGCCATCATCATTGGATTCCAGGTAAGACCTACAGCTCAGGCAAGAAGAATTGCAGAAACAGAAGAAATCGATATCCGATTGTACTCAATCATTTACCAAGCTATCGAAGAAATGAAAGATGCCATGGAAGGAATGCTATCTCCAGACATTGTAGAGGAAGTGTTAGGTACAGCTGAGGTAAGAGATATATTCAAGATTTCTAAAGTGGGTACGATTGCAGGAAGTTATGTGTTGGAAGGAAACATCACACGAAGCGCTAAAGTGAGATTGATAAGAGATGGAATTGTTATTTATAACGGTAAATTAGCCACACTCAAGCGTTTCAAAGACGATGTGAAGGAAGTTAAGTTTGGTTACGAATGTGGTATTGCTCTGGAGAAATTCAACGACCTGCAGGTAGGCGATCAGTTTGAGGCTTATCATGAAGTAGAAGTTGCTAAAACTCTTAAGTAATAGGTAGATTATGACTAGGATAAAAGCTCTTTTGGCTTCAGGCAAATCTGCCTTTGCGTCAAAAGATGAACTTACCTCCTATTTTCGCTCAAATTTTGGTGTAAAACCAAAAAACATTGATTTATTCAAACAAGCTCTAACTCATAAATCTGTTTCTACAGATTGTAACAATGAACGATTAGAATATTTAGGAGACACGATACTTTCTGGTATCGTGTCTTCTTATTTGTACAATAAATTCCCCGAAAAAGATGAAGGAGGACTTACGGTCCTCAGTTCCAAAATTGTCACCAGAAACAAGCTCAACGAAATAGGTTCACTCATTGGGCTTAACAAACATATCATTGCCGTGGAGTTTCAGAGAGGCTATAAAAATATAGTGGGAAATGCTTTTGAGGCCATAATTGGAGCCATCTTTCTTGACCAAGGATTTGACAAAACTGTGAAAAGTGTTAAAAAATCTCTGCTTCGCCATATTGATTTAGAAGAACTAGACAGAACAAAAACGAATTATAAAAGTGTATTGATCGTTTGGGGTCAAAAAAGTAATAATCAGGTTGTTTTTAAAGGTAAAAAGCTTCCAGAATCCAATAAGTACAAAAGTACACTTTACATCAACTCCAAGAAAATACATTCTACTGCAAAGGATTCAAAAAAAGAAGCCGAACTGTACTTAGCAGAAAAAGCTCTTAAAAGTTTATTTTTAGAAGAGTAGGTTTCTCAAGCCTAAATAAGAGCTTGGATAAATACACCATTCCTTGCACACAGTACTTCAATTTTCACTAAATTTGCAACATAATTTAAACACACGTAACTACTATGATTTGGTTAACAATCTATAAAAAGCTTTTACAATTTAGACTCTACATTGGGTTTACATTAATTGCAATTACCATCGCTCTCGGGTTTACGCGATACGATGGATGGTTTTGGTTTAGTTTAATCCTTGCTTTTATTGCAATTGGCTCACATGTATTCTTTGGGCCTATTCGCTTTATTCAAGAAGCCATTCAAAGTGGAGACATGGAAACTGCAAAAAAATACATCAAACAAGTTTATTTCCCACGACTCTTATTCAAGCCAGTGAGACAAGGGTTTTATATGCTTCAGTCCAACATGGCTATGGCAGAAAAGGATTTTAGCTCTGCTGAAACTCTAATGAACAAGAGTATAAAAAGTAAAAGTAAAGCGCTAGGGAGCACAGGAGAAGGATCGTCTTACCTGCAATTAGGAATGATTGCTGCCCAAAATGGTAAAATGAGTGAAGCCAAAAAAAACCTGAGAATCGCTCTTGACAAAGGACTTGGTGATAAAGAAACAAAGGCAACGGCTTATCTTCAATTAGCCGGTCTGGAAATGCAATCCAGACGTTTTGGACCCGCAAATAATTATTTCAAAAAAGCTAAACAATTGAAACCTCAAACTAGTGAGCTAAAAGATCAAATTGCGCAAATGGAAAAGTATATACACAGAAGAGGATAAGAAAATAAATATCATAAAAAAAGCGATGAGTATTTTCATCGCTTTTTTTGTTCTCCCAACAATAGAATTAAAACATCTTTGTCAATAAGCTTAGCTTCTCTTTTAGGTTTCTTCTATCGACAATAAAATCCAAGAATCCGTGCTCCAATAAAAATTCAGAAGTTTGGAAACCTTCAGGTAAATCTTTACCGATAGTTTCTTTTACGACTCTTGGTCCAGCAAAAGCGATTAGCGCTCCTGGTTCTGCAATATTCACATCGCCAAGCATAGCAAACGAAGCAGTAACACCTCCAGTTGTAGGATCTGTAAGCAAGGATATATAGGGCTGTTTAGCCTTCGATAGCAAGGTTAATTTTGCCGAAGTTTTAGCCATTTGCATCAAAGAAAAACCCGCTTCCATCATTCTGGCTCCACCCGATTTTGAAATCATCATGAATGGGCATTTCTTCTTTATTGCATAATCTATGGCTCTTGCAATCTTTTCACCCACAACAGATCCCATAGAACCTCCGATGAATGCAAAATCCATACAAGCGACCACAATAGGTTGCCCTGTTGTTTTACCATAAGCTGTTCTTACCGCATCCTTTAAGTTCGATTTTTTCTGAGAGGCTGCCAATCGTTTTTGATAAGACTTGGTGTCAGTAAATTTCAGAGGATCCTTTGCTGTCATATCAGCATCCAATTCTGTGAACTTATTGTCATCAAAAATGATTGAAAAATATTCTTTAGAACCAATTTTAAAGTGATATCCATCTTCAATACTTACCCAGCTGTTTTCTTCCAAATTGTCTTTGTCAACAATATTTCCACTTGGTGTTTTGTGCCACAATCCGTCAGGAGTTTCTTTCTTCTGTTCGGTTGGGGTTACAATATTCTTATTCTTTCTAGTAAACCATCCCATAATTCAAATATTTGTAAGTGTTTGTGAGTGCAATTTACTCTCGCACAGTCAATTTATGCGATTGTAATCGATTCATCTAAGTAAACATCCTGAATTGCATTCAATAATTTTACTCCTTCTTGCATTTCTTTTTGGAAGGCTTTTCTTCCCGAAATCAATCCGTGTCCACCAGCTCTCTTATTGATTACTGCGGTTGTAATAGCATCAGTCATGTCAGATGACTTACTTCCAGTTGAAGCACCACCAGAGTTAATTAATCCTATTTTTCCCATGTAGCAATTTGCCGCTTGGTATCGACACAAATCAATTGGATTATCTGTATTCAATTCTGTATAAACTTTTGGATGTGTTTTCCCAAAATTAATGTTGGTGTAACCTCCGTTGTTCGTAGGTAATTTTTGTTTGATAATATCGGCCTGAATTGTCACTCCCAAGTGGTTTGCCTGCGCAGTTATATCAGTAGCTGTATGGTAATCTACTCCATCTTTTTTGAAATCACTATTTCGTAAATAGCACCATAAAATGGTTGCCATTCCTAATTCGTGAGCTCTTTCAAATGCTTGCGCAATTTCCACTATTTGACGATTACTATCCTCTGAACCAAAATAGATAGTTGCCCCTACGGCAGCAGCTCCAAGGTTCCAAGCCTCATCTACTGATCCAAAAGAAATTTGACTATAAGTCTCTGGATACGTCATCATTTCGTTGTGATTCAATTTTACGACAAACGGTATTTTATGAGCGTACTTTCTTGAACAAGAAGCTAATACTCCAAAAGTAGAAGCTACAGCATTACAACCACCTTCAATAGCGAGCTTCACAATATTTTCAGGGTCAAAATAAATTGGATTTGGTGCAAAAGATGCACCCGCAGAATGCTCAATTCCTTGGTCAACTGGTAGAATGGAAACATATCCTGTTCCTGCCAACCTACCGTGGTTATAAATCGCTTGTAAGTTTCTCATGACCTGAGGACTTCTATTTGTCATAGAAAATGCCTCATCAACAAAAGTTGAACTGGGCAAGGTCAGCATACTTTTATCAATTGTTTTACAAGTGTGATTCAATAGCAGGTCGCTATTTTCTCCTAATAATTCTTGGATATTTAAAGCCATGTGGTGTATTGTTTTTTTCTAAATTTTTACTCTTGAATAAACAAGAACGCAAATTTAACAAAAAATCTTAACCTCTCGTGTGGCTTAATCAATTCTTTTGCCGTTCTGAGAGAATGACACTCGATCTGACAAGAGGCTTTTGGCCGTATTATTTATAGATAAGAACCGAACTGTAAGCACTAACCCCTTCTTCTCTTCCTACAAAACCGAGTTTTTCAGTGGTTGTCGCTTTGACAGATACTTGATCAATGTCCAATTTCAGAATGTCAGCCATTACTTTTTTCATGGTTTCAAGATGCGGAGCCAACTTGGGCTTCTGAAGACAAACTGTAGAATCAATGTTAGAAATAGAATACCCTTTTTCTTCAATTAATTCGGCTACTCTTGCCAGAAGTATTTTACTGTCAATTCCTTTATATTCTTTTGCTGTATCAGGAAAATGCTTTCCGATATCCCCTAAATTAGCAGCTCCCAAAAGAGCATCGCAAATGGTGTGAATCAGCACATCAGCATCGGAATGACCCACTCCTCCCTTGTGATAATCCAATAAAATTCCTCCTAGCCAGAATTCTTCACCTTCAGCTAATTGATGTACATCGTATCCTATTCCTGTTCGAATATTTAACATAAACTATTATTCAGTAATCTCTTCGGCCAAGTTAAAGGCAAGCGAGAATCTTATGGTATTTGCCAATGGGTTTTGATTGGTAACAGTGACCAAGTACGAAAAATCTAATAAGAACCTACTGTATTTCAGTCCCACTCCCATAGTTACATACCTCCTGTTTCCTTTTGTGAAATGCTCGTGAAAATAACCTGCTCTTACAGAGAATCTCTCTGCATAAGTGTATTCCATACCCAATGAAATATTTATTTCTCTAAATTCTTCTAACAACACACTTCCCTCTTCTACCCCTATGAACTCATCGTTATCATTATATAGAACATTACCAGGGGCGTCATTAAATGAACCAAAAATTCCAGGAGCAACTCCTATGTTTCCGTCTCTTCCGGAGGCAATTTCATTCGGATTAGTCCTTAACAAAGCTGGCGGTGTTGGTACCAATAACTTGTTAAAATCGACTCCAATCGAGAAGTCATTATACTTATCGATATCCATGTTTAGAACAGTTCCCAATCTTAAATTAGCAGGTAAAAAATCCTCTGTTGCTGAGTTTGTGTAAGATATTTTTGCTCCAATGTTGGAAATATTCATTCCCACATTTATCGTTGATTTGTAATCTCCAATGTCAAACTTCTTTGACTGGTAAAACATCCCTAAATCAATTGCAATAGACCTTCCTGGTTTAGTATCTACTCCGTTAGCAGTTAAACCTTCAGTCAGGTTAGAGTTTATGAATCTGGCTGTCATAGATCCCGACAAGTTTTTACCCAATCGTGTTCCGTAAGCCACATCAAAAGCAAACTCCTTAGGGTTTGCAGTCTTTATGGGCGTTCCTACGTTGTTGGTAAAGTTTATTTCCCCTAAAGAAAAGTACCTCATACTCCCCGAAAGCGAAGAGTTTTTATTTAATTTTTTATATCCTGCCAAGTACACAAGGTTGATGTCATTAATTCCCAGACTTCGCAACCAAGGTGAATAAGAAAAAGAAACCCCACTTTCCTCTTCGGCAAATACATATTTAGATGCGTTCCAATGCTGTGAGTTAATGTCTGGACTAGATGCCACTCCCATATCTCCCATTGCACTTGCCCTAGAGTCCGGTGAAATGAGCAAAAAGGGAACAGCCGTAGTTATGGTATTCAATTGCAAATCAAAATTATTCCCTCCTTTTGCCGTAGATTGAGAGAAAGCCCCGTTTCCAAGAAGAACGGCTAGGCTCAAAAATAAAAACCGTGTAATGTTTTGTGTATTTATCATGGTGATTTGGGTGTACATAAATTTTTCCTTTTCGCAGACTGCAAAGGGAATGGTTCAATTAAAATTAAGTCAAAAAAAGTAATTTTTTATTCGAATAATCTGCGGTTCTAAATTTATGAATGACAAATATAAGATAAACTTAGAGAAGTTTTATTTTAACAACACGAGTTTTTCATATTTCTCTACTTTATTTCCCTGATTGTCTTCTACCTTTATTTTGTATACATAAGTTCCTCTTCCTATTCTATCACCAAAATCATCTCTTCCATCCCACGCAATACCATCCGTTCTAAATCCTTTTGTTCGTACAAGCTGATTGATTGTTTTAACGAGCTTTCCAGATATTGTAAATACCTGAACTTGTACCTCTAAAAAATCACAATGTTGGTTGTGTTCAAAATAAAATTCGGTACGAGTCGTAAATGGGTTAGGGTAATTTAATACATGTTCTATCGCCAATTTAGCCTCTTGCACCACTACAAAGTCTATAGTTCGCTCTGATGAATTGTTTTGCGTATCCCATGTCTTAAGACTCAGAGTATGGGCTCCTTCGGCAATATTCTCGAGGGGATAGTTTACTTTTCCACTTTGATAAGAATCGATATCACTTTCATAATAATTATTCAAAATAATTGGGTTACTCGATTTTTCATCCAAAATGGCTGTAATGTCGTGTCCTATTCCATTTCCTGTTGTATTGATTCCATTTGAGTCAAAAATTTCGGCATAAATAGATGGATTCTCGTCAGTCATACCACCTGTCACAAAACTGGCATCATTCATAAAGAGGCCAACCTCAGGGCCTTTGTTGTCTGAAACAGCCGTTAAATCAGTTCCACCAACAACTGCATCTAAAAAATATCCTGCTCCATCCTCGGCACCGTCAAAACAGTAGTAACTAATTTTTCCAAGACCAAATTGATAATTAATGTCCTTTGGCACTACAAAAGAAAATTCAAATTCACCATTTTTTACCGTTGCTTTACCTCTATAAAGTACATTGGATTGCTGTGTAAAAGGAATAACATCTGATGGAGTTCTGTTTCCTAAAGTTGCTAACTGAAGAGGTTTGTCGTAGGCTGTTGGGAAAACAACTCCGTTGTAAGAACTTAACTTTACCCCATTATTATCGGCAACATATCCCTTAATAGTCATCTTACTCAGAGCTTTTAGTGTATCTATGTTTGCTGAACCCACAGGCACATTATTTATCTCTGTAGTAACAATAGACTGTTTTGGAAATGCCAATTGCAAAGCAGGGTCGCCTATTAGTCCAAAACGTCTCACATTGTTGTCTCCAATAACTCTGCTGCTGTTTTTTGTTTCCATGTATATCTCACCTAAAGTTCTTGGTGTTCCATCATTTTTCTTCACAAAAGCCTCTTCAAAAAAGGATTCTATCAATCTTTCGTTCGAGAATTGAAAAACTGGCCGAGTTGTTGTAAACAATGCAATTGCAGCCCCGTTTGGGTTCAAAAAACACAGTTCACCAGCAGATGTTCTACCCGGATCATCATATTTTGTAAACTCGCAGGTAGCGGTCAACATGACTGTAAGCCGTTCTTTATTAGACCAACCATTGATTGTGGGAATATCCAAAAATCGCTCATTTCCCCATCCAATTTCACCACCGTGGCCTTCGTATGAGGTAATCAGTGTTCCTTCCTGTACGGATTTCCTTAGTTGCTCAGCTCCGTCTATATACCTAGCTCCACCTGACAAAGAGGTCTGATTAAAAGCATCCATGTAAATTTTATTATGATTAAAGGTGGGATAATTCCTCTCAACTGAATCGATGATTCTTTCCACATGTCTCGTAAAAGCTAATTCCCACGATTCATCAACATCGTCTGTCACATAAGTTAATTTATTTCGCCAATCGCCAAAAGCAGAACCAGAAGCGGCATCATTGCAACTTGCGAGCTCTGAGGAAGATCCAGTTTTTTGGTAATTAATTATTTTATTCACCACATTTTGAGCTTGAGATGCCGAAACTACAGTCAATCTTCCCACTGCCACATCCATTTGTTCGTAATCTCCCATACTTTCACCATCATCAAGTAGAGCGAAAAAATCATCCGTTGCAAAAGAACTGATATCAGATTCAGAATTCCAAGATTCCCAAACTGGCACAAAATTATGATTAGGAGTGACTCTTCCCTTGTAGTCGTAACTGCAATCGCCAAAAAGCAACAGGTACTTAAATTTAGACCCAAAACTTCTGTCATACAACATCTTAGCAAAAGTTTTGATTGCTGAAACATCTTGTTTTCCCCCCGAAAACTCATTATAAATTTCCCCAACAGAAGCTTTCAATACATCTAATCCATTGGATTGGTGAAACGAAATGAGCTGATCTACTTGATTCTCAAACAAAGGATGATACACGATAAGCATATCTGGGACAGCTACTCCATGTAAATTTTGATTTTCTACTTTGGATTCAAACTGTGGAGATAGAAAACCTGAACTACCGAAAGCTATAAAAGTTCTAAGTGAATCGGTTTCTTGTAGAAATTCCAATGACCCATTTGAGCTTGAATATACCACGTTTTTTGCCTCCCAAGCACTTGTCACGTCCCACACCTCTTGAATCACGGAGGCGTTTTGAATCTCGAATTTACTAACGTTTCCGGGTCCAACAGAGTTCAAATCCCTGAACTCCATTTGATTTCCTGCCATTCTTAACCTTCTTCTGCAGTTTAGTTCCAGATAATCTAAATACCCTACGCTTCTAATTCCAGCAGGCTTGTTGTAATTCAAGACCACTGAAAAAGAGCTTGAGGTTGGTGTAAAGGATAGATTTCCAAAACGCTGCAAGGCGAATGAAGAGTGAGAGCTTGGGGTAATACCTGGAATGGGAATTGTTACAGAACCCATTCCGGAAACTGACATTGAGAAAGATGCTGAATTGGGATTAGCCGTGAGTGCAAATAAGGAAGATTTAATATTCACGGGAGAAGTCCCGTCAATATTTGGAAAATTAAACCCGTAGCTGTTATTTAAATTCACATCAAATATATCTCCCAACCAATTTTTACCAGAGCCTCCTCTTCCGTTAATACCTAAAAGATTAATCCGATCATCCTCCTTCACTTGATAATCATTGAATGAAGATACTGTAACACCCGTATGAACTCCTGTAGCGGAGGTGTTTTGAATTCTTTTAGCTCCACTACCATCATCAACTTTTATAAACACATAGGATTTATCCTCATACAAATGCATTTCGTATTCAAAAAGGCCGCTTGCTTGGTTCAGTTTCCACTTGTGCGGACCAGCGGCATAGAACAAAAAGTAATCTCCGGCATCGAAGGAACCATCGCCTCCATCCATCATCTTAATTGCATTTTTTTTCAAGTCATCTATCCTCGGAGCACCGTTTCTTTCTGGCAGCATTCCATCGTGGTTTGCATATAAATTAATTAGGTCCGAGTTTATGCTCGCTGAAACCACTTGGCTCGCTTCCAACTCTTCATAAGTGATTTTATACACCCCATTATTTCGAATGGAGTATTTATAAATAGTTCCTGTTGCTAAGTGTGATAATGCAGCAAAGCTTCGATTACCCGATCTGTTTGCTGAATTCGCTTGGACATTATTCAAAATTGTAATGCTCCTCTCAAAAGAAAGCACCTTATGTAGGACACCACCCTTAGTGATTAAAGGAAAAAAGGTAATAATAGCCTCCTTCTGCTTGTTCTTAAATGAATAATGAATAGAAGTATTGATTTCAGGAAATATTTGACTTTTCCACGAATTAGGAACACCTTTCAGTTCGTCAGCGGTCAATGGCTGAGAGTTTATTATTGAGGCTCTAACAGTAACAGATTGATTTCTTCCAAGCGATTGTTTTTCTTGGTAGCCAGGCAATGTATTTATGTTTGCTCCGTATCCCGAAAGAGAAATAACCACCTCTTCATTAAGTTCTGAAAGAGTCCAATCTAACTCTACTTTATCGATTTTTTGACTAAGCGCTGCTACCGAAATAAGAATGAACAAAAAATTTAGGACGGTTTTCATAAAAAAGTGTTGTTAAAATTAAATAATTGAAGATTCTCGACAATGTAAACGTATCTCTGGGGTTGTTTTATTGTGGTCTTGCCAATTAAACCATATTTCAGGTTTGAAAATTACAATTAATTAATCTAAGTATTAGAATAGTACCCCCAGTAATTTCTTTCCATTTTATGCCATTAATATGAAACTTATTCCTATTTTTACCGTATTGATTGAAATTAATTCGTCCTTATGAACAATTTTTTGTTGAAAACATTTGTGGCTATTGTAGGTGTTTTTCTGAGCACTTCTGCCCTTGCGCAGGACCCAGAATTCAGCCAATTTTATGCCAATCCACTATACTTAAATCCTGCCTTTGCTGGATCAAACAATTGCCCAAGAGTTGCTTTGAATTACAGAAATCAGTGGCCAGGTTCTTCTGGTTCGTTTGTTACGCAAAGTGTATCTTATGATCAAAGGTTAGGTTACAACAAGGGAGCGGGAATTGGTTTTCTTGTTACAAATGATGAGGCTGCCAAAACTTTAAATACACTAAACGCTAGTGCTATTTTCTCTTACCACCTGCCAATTACAAGAAAATTTGCTATTCGGGTTGGTTTTCAAGCTACCTTCTTTCAGAAAAGTTTAGATTGGAGTAAGCTTACATTCGGTGACATGATTGACCCAAGAAGGGGTTTTGTTTATAATACCAATGAAGTACCCAATGGCAATGGAAGAAAGTCAGGAATTGATTTTTCGGGTGGGATTTTAGGATTTAGCGAAAAATTCTTTTTTGGTTTTTCTGCTCACCATATTACCGAGCCAAATGAATCGTTGGTCCTAGGAGAAAGTAAACTTCCAATGAAGATTACCGGACATGCAGGGGCTGTTATTCCTCTAAGAAAAAGCCGGTATAAAAAAAGCGACACTAAAATATCACCAAATATCCTTTACAGAAACCAAGGACCATTTCAGCAAATCAACTTAGGTGTTTATGTAAACAAAGGTCCAATTTGGACCGGTGTTTGGTATAGGAACGGAGATGCATTCATCGTTATGCTAGGAATACAAACAGAATTAATGCGATTGGGATACAGCTATGATGTAACTACAAGTGAATTGACTTTAGCAACGGCAGGTTCACATGAGATTTCATTTTCCATGAACTTCAAATGTAAACCTCCAAAAAGGAAATATAGAACAATAAGTTGCCCATCATTTTAGTTATAGACAATCAGTTATTTAGTAGAAAGAAGAAAAAGAAACGATATGAAGATGAGAAAAAACATGAGTAAAATATTGGTTGCCGGGATGGCGATGAGTATGTTAGTTTTGTCTTGTAAAAAGAAAGAACAATCGACTGCCACCGGATGGAATTACAATGACCCACAGAATGGAGGGTTCTTAAAAACTAATTACGTAGAGCAAGAAACAGGTCCTGGATTAGTGCTCATAGAAGGAGGAACATTTACCATGGGGCGAACCGAGCAAGAAGTTACCTATGACTGGGACAACACTCCCCGAAGAGTCACCGTAAGGTCATTTTACATGGATGAGACAGAGGTAACGAACCAGCACTGGAGAGATTACATGCACTGGACAAAGAGAACTTATACAGATTTTCCACTTATTTTGAAAAAAGCTACTCCTGACGAAAATGTATGGCGTAGCAAACTTGGATATAACGAACCTTTGGCAGAATACTACTTGAGGCACCCGGCCTACCAAGATTATCCTGTTGTAGGAGTAAGCTGGTTACAGGCATCAAACTATTGTTCATGGAGAAGCGATAGAGTAAATGAATTTATCCTTATCAGAGAAGGTATCTTATTGTGGAACAACGACCAACAAAATGAACCATTTAACACTGATGCCTATTTAGCTGGAAAATTCAGCAACAGTGACAACCCTAACGGACAGCTCCAAGATTTAGACCCGAGTAATGGGAGCGGATCTAATGGAAAGAAAAAAATCAAAAAAAAGGACCTTGCCACCAGAATTGTAAGAATGGAAGATGGAATTACTCTACCAAGTTACAGGCTTCCAACTGAAGCTGAATGGGAATATGCTGCCTATGGGTTAATTGGAAATTCGGAGGAAGAAAGAATATCAAACAGAAGAATTTATCCTTGGGATGGTCACTGGGTAAGAAATCCTGACGAAAAGTTTCAAGGTGATATTCAAGCGAATTTCATGAGAGGTAGAGGTGATTACATGGGAGTTGCAGGTCAACTAAATGATAATGCCGCTGTTACAGCACCTGTTACAGCTTATTGGCCAAACGACTATGGATTATACAATATGGCTGGTAACGTAGCCGAATGGGTTATGGATGTTTACAGACCGCTTTCTTCAGAAGACATGGATGATTTCAGTCCATTCAGAGGAAATGTATTTAAAACAAAAGTCTTGAACTCGGAAGGTTTTATTGACGAAAAGTTAGATGAAGCGATGTACGATGTGAACGGAATCAAAGAGTATTTAGTTGATTTCACAGCAGAAAGAAAAAGAAGAAGAGCTGGTACGATTACCGATTCTTTGGATAATGTTCTTTTGACTGAATTGGATTCTATGATTGACATTGCAAACGAGCTGTTTAACGATGGTAGAAAGCTTGAAGCATCAAGATACATGAGAGACGTTGTAGATGAAAAATTATTAGACATTGCATTTAGAGTTCAAGGAATTCCAGGGTTAGAGGAATTCCAGTTCGAAATTATCCCAAAACTAATTGATGGGATAGCTGATTATGTTGTCAACGAACCAGGCAGCTTAAAAGTAAGAAACGAAACAAAAGAAGAAAACCTGGACAGAAGAAACTACGAGCAGTCTAACTACATTGATTATTTAGATGGTGATTTACAATCTAGTATTTACTACAACAATGAAGAGACGATTTCTGGGGTGAATGAGTTTGAACAACAATCTGGAGCTGCAAGAAACAGAACAGGAAAAAACCCTCAAAACCTAGTTTACCAATCGACTACCGTTGATAAAGGAAAACCATCTCAGCCCACAACTTTGATTACGGATAAGTCGAGAGTCTACAAAGGTGGATCATGGAAAGACAGAGCGTATTGGTTATCTCCAGGAAACAGAAGGTTTTATGATGATTACCGCTCTACGGATTACATTGGATTTAGATGTGCCATGACAAGAGTAGGAAGTCCAGTTGGGCTAGGAGGAAAATAAAAATAACGAGTGATAAAATTAAAGCCTTGGTAGAAAAATCTATCAAGGCTTTTTATATGTTTAAAAGATGGACCAACGAACAGAAGAATTATACCAGAGATATTTAGCTCATCCCAAAATTTCTACAGATACCAGAAAAATTGAAGAAAATTCAATTTTCTTTGCTCTATCAGGAGAGAACTTTAATGGAAATCAATTTGCAGAAGAGGCGCTTAATAAAGGAGCTATTCTAGCGGTTGTAAGTGATCCCAAACTAAAAAACGATTCAAGATTTTTTTGGGTTGAAGATCCTTTGGTTGCACTACAAGAATTAGCTAAACACCACAGAAGTAAACTCACAATTCCCATAATTGGAATAACAGGAAGCAATGGAAAAACCACCACAAAGGAGCTCATAAAAAGTGTCCTTGCCGAAAAACATAAAGTTTTCGCTACAAAAGGAAATTTAAACAACCATATTGGGGTTCCTCTTTCTCTTCTTTCTATTACAACTGAGCATGAAATTGCTATTATCGAAATGGGAGCAAATCATCAAAAAGAAATTGAATTTTTAGCCCAAATTTGCAACCCTGACTGTGGACTAATTACCAATATAGGAAAATCACATCTCGAAGGGTTTGGAGGTATAGAAGGAGTAGAAAAAGGAAAAACAGAACTATTCACAAATCTTACCTCAAGAGGCAAACAAGTATTCATTAACACGACAGACGAAAGGCTCTCTCAATATACTGAACAAACAAAAGCCATCACCTACGGATTGGAATCATCGGACTATTTAGCCAAAATAATCTCTAACTCACCATTCCTTAAGATAGAAGTGACTTATGGCCAACACAAATTTGAACTGCACTCGCAATTAATTGGAACTTACAATTGGAACAATATAATGGCAGCTGTGGTCGTAGCGGACTACTATCAGGTAAAACCCAATTCAATTAAAAAAGGAATAGAAGGATACCAGCCTAGTAACAACCGTTCTCAACTTGTTCATCAGGGAAGTAACAAAATAATCCTAGACTGCTACAACGCAAATCCTTCGAGTATGAAAGAAGCGATCATTAATTTGACAAAATCGGAAAGCGACAAGAAGTTTTTCATACTAGGCGATATGCTGGAATTAGGCGAAGACACCAAGAAAGAACATCTTGACATTGTAGAAATGCTAATGGAGAATGAGCTGAAAGGAGTTTTAGTAGGAAAGATTTTCAAATCTCTAAAACAAGGCGAATACATTACCTTCTCAAACAATGAAGCTGCCAAAAAATTCTTAAACACTAATCGGAAAACCAACACTCTGTTCTTAATCAAGGGGTCGAGAGGAATAAAATTAGAAACAATACAAGAAGTTCTGTAAATTTAGGGATGCTCGAAGATGTAAGTCAAAAGTTGGAAAAAAAATGACTGACAATTAGAATTAAAGTAAAGTTTGAAGCATTTTTCTTTGTGTAACTTTGCGAATGCTTTGATAACCTTCGTTAAATAACTTTACCAAGTATTAGAAAATAACTTTAAAATAAAAAAATAATGGCAAAAATACTGAATGCAAAATCAATCAAATTTTTAGAAAAATATTTGAATAATGCCTCCCCTACTGGGTTTGAGAGCGAAGGACAAAAACTTTGGTTGGAATACCTCAAACCTTATACCGATGAATATTTTGTTGACACTTACGGAACCGCTGTGGCTGTCATCAATCCAAAAGCCAAATATAAAGTAGTGATTGAAGCTCATGCAGATGAAATTTCTTGGTTTGTTCATTATATCAACAAAGATGGGTTTATTTACGTACGAAGAAATGGAGGTTCTGATCATCAAATTGCTCCATCAAAGAGAGTGAATATTCATACAGATAAAGGAATTGTTCCTGCTATTTTTGGATGGCCCGCTATCCACACCAGAAAAGATGCAACGGAAAAAACACCTAAACTTGAGAACATATTTCTAGACTGCGGTGCAAATTCAAAAGAGGAAGTGGAAGCCATGGGAATTCATGTGGGGTGTGTCATCACCTACCCTGATGAATTTACGGTTCTCAATGACAAATATTTTACCGGAAGAGCACTGGATAACCGAATGGGTGGATTTATCATTGCCGAGGTAGCTCGTAAACTAAAAGAAGAGAAAATCAAACTGCCATTTGGATTGTACATCGTAAACTCGGTGCAAGAAGAAATAGGATTGAGAGGAGCAGAAATGATTGCAGCCAGAATAAAACCTGATGTAGCCATAATCAATGATGTGTGCCATGATACGAACACTCCAATGATTGATAAAATTGAACAAGGAGATTTTAAATCGGGAGATGGTCCTGTTTTATCTTACGCACCAGCAGTTCAAAACAACTTATTGAAATTATTGATTGAAACGGCTCAGAAAAATAAGATCCCTTTCCAGCGAATGGCTCTTTCTAGCCGAACTGGAACAGATACTGATGCATTTGCATATTCCAACGAAGGTGTGGCTTCAGCTTTGATTTCGTTACCACTCAAATACATGCATACTACAGTAGAAACTGCTCATAGAGATGATGTGGAGAATTTGATCAAACTCTACATTGAAGTATTGCAGAATATTAAGGAGGGACATGATTTTAGGTACTTTTTATAATTGATAGTTAATAGTGGATAATTGATAATTGCCATATAGAAACCTGCAAGATGAAAAGATAATGAAGAAGAATGTAGTTAAAGATAAAAGTTTTGAGTTTGCTCTGATTATCGTCAATTGTTATAAGTTTCTGACTAATGAAAAGAAAGAATATGTTTTGTCTAAACAGTTACTTAGAAGTGGAACTTCAATCGGAGCTAATATTCGAGAATCTGAACATGGGCAAAGTAGGACTGATTTTATTCATAAATTATCTATCTCATTAAAAGAAGCAAATGAAACCGAGTATTGTATAGAGTTATTACACAAATCTGACTATCTTGATGATAAATAATTTGAGCAGCTTTCATCGGCAGTTATTGAATTAATCAAACTATTAACAAGTATTATTAAAACTTCAAAACAAAATAAGTAATGGGTACAAAAAAAATATCAATTATGAATTATCCATTGTCAATTACAAGAGTCGACCAAGTAGGAATAAGCGACCGTGTTTCCAGAATAACAGCTCGTTCAGTAAAAAGCGAAGCTAAAGTCCATGGGTTGAAAATGGCTTTGAATATGATTGACCTGACTACTTTGGAAGGGGCTGACTCTGTAAACAAAGTGAAGCAATTGTGCTACAAAGGAATGCATTTACATGATGCTTATCCTGATTTACCAACTGTGGCAGCTATTTGTGTGTATCCTAATTTTGTAGGATTGGCCAAGGAGCAACTAAAAGGAAGTGGAATAAATGTGGCCTCTGTTGCAACAGCTTTTCCTTCAGGTAATTCTTCGCTTGAAGTGAAGATTACCGATACCAAAATGGCAATTGATGCTGGAGCAGATGAAGTAGATATGGTAATCTCGAGAGGGAAATTCCATCAAGGAGAACACAATTATGTCTTTGATGAAATTGCCAAAATAAAAGAAGTGTGTGGGAAACACGCCCGACTAAAAACAATTTTAGAAACAGGAGAGTTGGGAAGTTTGGACAATGTGCGAAGAGCAAGTGACATTGCTATGCGGGCAGGAAGTGATTTTATAAAAACCTCAACAGGGAAAATAAAACCTGCAGCTACTTTACCAGTTACTTTGGTGATGCTAGAAGCGATAAAAGATTATTATTACGAAACAGGAATACAGGTAGGAATGAAACCTGCGGGCGGAATTTCTAATGCTAAATTGGCTTTGCAATATTTGATGTTAGTGAAAGAAACTCTTGGTGATAAATGGTTGACTAACCGATGGTTCCGATTTGGAGCGAGTAGTCTTGCCAATGATGTGCTGATGCAATTGGAGAAGCAGAGAACAGGGAATTACCAATCTAAAGATTATTTTTCGAAAGATTAATTAAACAATTATGTCTAAAAAAGAAACTAAACTAGATTTAAAAAGCAACTGGGACTTGGCTCCATCTTTGGAAAGCACAAGCCATGTAAATCTTAAAAAACAATACGATTTATTTATTGGAGGAAAATGGGTAAAACCCTCTTCAAAGAAATATTTTGACACTAATAATCCTGCTACTGAAGAAAAATTAGCCTCAATTGCGAATGCTAATGCAACCGATGTGGATTTGGCTGTGAAAGCTGCTCGAAAAGCATACGATACCACTTGGAGCAAATTGTCTGGAAAAGAAAGAGGAAAATACATTTTCCGAATTGCTCGTATCATGCAAGAAAGAGCTAAAGAATTAGCTGTGGTAGAAACTTTGGACGGAGGGAAACCAATTAGAGAATCGAGAGATATAGATATTCCTTTGGCAGCAAATCACTTTTTCTACTATGCAGGTTGGGCAGATAAATTGGAGTATGCTTTTCCAAACAGAAACCCTAAATCATTGGGTGTTGCAGGGCAAATTACTCCTTGGAATTTTCCTTTATTAATGGCTGCTTGGAAAATAGCACCAGCCTTAGCTTGTGGAAATACAGTAGTATTAAAACCTGCCGAAACTACTTCACTTACTACTCTCCTACTTGCCGAAATTTGCGAACAAGCTGGCTTACCTGATGGAGTTGTAAATATTGTAACCGGAGCTGGAGATACTGGAGCAGAAATTGTGAACCACAATGGAATTGATAAAATTGCTTTTACAGGTTCTACGGGTGTTGGAAAAATAATCCAACAAGCTATTTCTGGTACGGACAAAAAAGTCACTTTAGAATTAGGTGGAAAAGCAGCAAACATCGTGTTTGAAGATGCTCCACTTGACCAAGCTGTGGAAGGAATTGTAAACGGGATTTTCTTTAATCAAGGTCATGTGTGTTGTGCAGGTTCACGATTATTGGTTCAAGAATCGGTTTATGATATCGTGCTAAGAAAACTAAAAGACCGAATGGAAAGCCTGATTGTGGGGAATCCATTAGATAAAAACACAGACATTGGGGCTATTAATTCTAAATCTCAATTGGATACGATTAATCATTATATCAAATTAGGGAAAGAAGAAGGAGCGGAAATTTACCAACCTGAAGGGAAACTAGAAAAGAAAGGTTATTGGTGTAAACCAACCTTATTTACTGGTGTGGCTCAGAGTAATAGAATTGTACAAGAAGAGATTTTTGGGCCTGTATTGGCTATCCAAACTTTCCGTACGATTGAAGAGGCAATTACAAAAGCCAACAATACCCCTTACGGACTTTCTGCTGGAGTTTGGACAGATAAAGGCTCAAAGATATTCAACATGACCAACCAACTTAGAGCAGGAATTGTATGGGCAAATACTTTCAATAAATTTGACCCAACTTCTCCATTTGGAGGTTACAAAGAAAGTGGATTTGGACGAGAAGGAGGATTGCATGGATTGGAGGCTTACCTTTCAATTGATAATTGATAATTGATAATTGATAATTGATAATTGATAATTGATAATCATGAACTGAACCCTGAGGTTTTTTATTTGAAGTGAAACGGAAAATAAAAAAATCTCGAAGGGTGACTTAGAATAAACAAAATCACCCTTCGAGACATTTCGACTGATGTCGGAACCCTCAGGGTTTGGTTTGGAGATAAAAACTGCGGGCTGAGGGATTTTTCTGAAAGAAAAATTGTCTCGAAGCCCAGCTTAGAACAAAAAAACTATGAGTAGAATAGAAGTTTTAAAAACACACAAACTATACATTGGAGGGAAATTTCCAAGGACAGAATCTGGAAGGTATTTTAAGTTGAAAAATACCAAAGGAGAAGAAATAGCCAATATGTGCACAGGATCGAGAAAAGATTTTAGAAATGCAGTGGTGGAAGCCCGAAAAGCACAAGAACCTTGGGCAAATAGAACGGCCTACAACCGAAGTCAAATCTTATACCGAATAGCAGAAATGCTAGAGGGTAGAAAAGGACAATTCATTGAAGAATTGATACAAATGGGTTCTACTAAAAAGCAAGCCGAAAACGAAGTATTTACATCTATCGACAGATTAATTTACTATGCGGGCTGGGCAGATAAATACCAACAAATAAGCAGTTCTGTAAATCCAGTTTCTGGAGCATTTTTCAATTTCTCTGTACAAGAACCAACTGGTGTTGTTTCAGTTATTGCACCCGAAGAAAATGGATTAATTGGTTTAGTTTCGACTATTGCTCCGATTATCGTTTCTGGGAATACTTGTGTTGTGTTGGCTTCAGAAAGTAAAGCGCTTTGCTCTATTTCTTTTGCTGAAGTAATTAATTCTTCAGATGTCCCAGGCGGAGTCATCAATATCTTAACAGGAAATGCAGAGGAACTAATTTCTCATTTCTCAACTCACATGGATGTAAATAGCATGTTGTATTGTGGAAGTGACAAAAGCGCCATTCAGTTAATCAAAGAAAACTCTGCGACTAACTTGAAACGTATTGTTGTAAAAAAAGACATTGATTGGATGAAAAACGATAACGAATCGCCTTATTTTATTACAAAATTTACCGAAGTAAAAACTACTTGGCATCCTATTGAAAAGATTGGAGCTAGTGGGAGTGGGTACTAATTTTTTTAATACAAAAGTGCACTCTCTATATTGAGCCACAAAAAAATAACACGTCATTCTGAACTTGATTCAGAATCTGTTAGTGGACAGTGATGTAATTAATTAACAGATTCCGTGTCGTGGCAAGGAATGACCATACTCTTTTTTGTGATGCTAAAAACAACAACTATGAAAAAACAAGGTTTCGTGTATATATTATCAAACAAAAACAGAACAACTTTGTATATTGGAGTTACTAATGATTTAAAAAGAAGAATCCTAGAACACAAAGCAGGAAAAAGTAAATCCACGAAAGAATATAACTTGTTTGATTTACTCTATTTTGAACAAATAAATGGAATAGAACGAGCCATTGAAAGAGAAAAACAATTGAAAAATTGGAATAGTGATTGGAAATGGGAATTGATAAAAGAGACTAATCTTGAGTTAATTGATTTGGCAATTGATTGGTTTACTGAATTAGAAATAGAAGAGTGTAAACTTTAAAAAGATTAATAAATAACGATACCGAAACAAAACAACCGGTCATTCCGCACTTGAGGCGGAATCTGTTGGTAAGCAGCGGTGCCAATAATTGACAGACCCTGAATCAAGTTCAGGGTGACTACTATTTTTTTGTTTTTTTTAATAGAAATAATAACAAAAACCATGATCTACGAATTCAAAGGGTTTAAACCCGTAGTCCATCCTTCTTCGTTTGTGCATCCGCAAGCAACTGTTACTGGTAACGTAATTATTGGAAAAAACGTGTACATTGGTCCTGGTTGTTGCTTGCGTGGCGATTGGGGAAAAATAATCATTAAAGATGGCTGTAACGTACAAGAAAATTGTACAGTTCATATGTTTCCAGGGAAAGATACAATTCTGCACGAAGGTGCTCACATAGGTCACGGAGCTATTATTCATGGAGGTATTATTGGTAAAAATTCATTGATTGGAATGAATGCCGTAATTATGGATGAGGTAGAAATTGGCGAAGAATGTATTGTAGGAGCATTGAGTTTTGTGAAAGCAAAATCAATCATTCCAAGAAGAAGTTTGATGGCAGGAAATCCGGCCAAACTAATCAAAGAAGTATCGGACGAAATGATAGCTTGGAAAACAAAAGGAACCAAATTGTACCAACAATTACCCAAAGATTGTCACGAAACCCTAAAGCCTTGTGAACCTTTAACCGAAGAGGAACCAGGAAGAGGAGAACAAGAGAACTTGTTTAATCCTTGGGGTTCATAACAATACACGTTTGTCATTCCTGCCTTCGCAGGAATGACATTAAAAAAGAGTGGTCAGTCATTTACCTTATCCCTTCTTTGTTCAAAAAGGCATAATACTTTCTTGCATTTATGTTGTGTTGAGCATTTGTTTTGGCAAAAGCATGATATCCTGAGTAATTGGGTTTAGCACAAAAGAAAATATAATCGTGTTTTGCATAATTCAAGACTGCATCCAAGTAACTGATTGGTGGAGTCACGATTGGCCCAGGAGGTAATCCTAAATTTTTGTAAGTATTGTAAGGTGAATCGATTAATTTATGTTTATTCAACACTCTCCGAATAGAGAAATCACCAAGGGCATAGACCAAAGTAGGGTCAGCTTGTAAGAGCATTCTTTTCTTTAATCGATTCATATATACTCCAGCAACTTTTGGAGCTTCATCTGCCTTTTTTGTCTCGGAATAAACAATTGAGGCCAATGTAGAAACCTCGGATTGGGAAAGACCGATTTGTTTCGCCTTTGTGATTCTTTCAGAATTCCAAAACCGCTTGTATTCTTTGGCCATTCTGGCCAACAGCTCTTCTTTGGAAACATCCCACCATACGTTGTAAGTGTTAGGAATAAATAATGTTCGAATCGTTTCAGAATCAAAACCGTATTTGGTTTGGATTTCTTTCGTTTTCAACAACTTCAAAAAGTCATGCGAAGACACCTCAACATTCTCTGTAATCTTGTTGGCAATATCCTCCAATGTTCTTGTATTATTGAGGGTAATTTGAACCTCTTTTTCACCATTCCCCTTCCTTAAATCGTTCACTAATTCGTGTAAGGTAGATTTGGCAGTAATCTTGTACTTTCCCGGCTCCACTGTTCTATCTTTCAAATTTCTAAAGATTCCATATCTTTTAAATCTCTCTGGCCTATCAATCACTTCACGCGCCACCAGAGAATCAGCTAAAGCACTCAAGGTTGTACCTGTGGGAATATAAAACTCTATGGATTTTTGATTCTTAACCTCATTTATCCCGTAGAGATATTGCTCGATTTTTGGGTAGAAATAATAGCCCACACTTAGCATTGCGAGGATAAAAAAATAAAATATGAGACGGATTTTTTTCATCAGCTATTTCAAATAAATGTTGCCAAGTTTAGTCTATTTCAGTTAAAGACTTGTATCCTTCAATGTTTGTTATTCCCCAATTTTTCAGTTCCTCTTCACTCCAGAGATCTGGAAAAAAAATCCGTCTTTGGTATTTAGGGTGCATATATTTATGCCAATCACTTCCACCGGTAGCTTCAGCGTTTCCTTTTCCGCTATCCAAGTATTTTCCTGCGGCATGGTAATGATGCATAACCCAATCAATGTTTACCGTGTGGTCATAATGACGCATTGCATTGACCAATTCTACGTTTTTCTGAAATTCTTCTGGCAGTTCTTTAAATTTTGTCCATAAATTAACTGTGTTGTAATCCTTCATGAAATCAATCAATTTCCCTTTGTACTTTTTTTCAAAATTAACAAGAAGGGCGTTTTTCTTCCCTGTTTTAAAGTCTTTACCAGCAGCTTGCCAATACATATGCTCAAAGGCATGTTCGTAAGGGGTATTTCTATCAATAGTTGCTCTGTAACGCGCATCAATCAGGTTAATCAGTTCGGTTGATGCTATTTCTATTTGACGGTATTGTGCACTTTGGAATCCACTAGCTGGAGTTAAAGTGTCTCGGAATTTCATGTATTGCTCCAGTTCCATTCCATCACCCATTACGGTAAATGAGTTGGCCAGTACATCAAAATACCTACTTATTCTCCCTAAATGCATCGTGAACTTTTCGGGCTGAATTTTATCTTCCTCCGCAATCTGAGCAATTTCCCAAAGAATCATTTTGAACAACAATTCGTTAACTTGATGATACATAATAAATACCATTTCGTCTTTAAGTTGTGTTCTCTGGGTTTGAAGGCTAAGCAAAGCATCAACCTGAGCAAAATCCCAATAAGTCATGGGTTCTGCATGCAATAATCCCGATAAATGAACGTCTGGGTTTTGCCCCATCGCTTCATACTTTTCGTCTATTGCCTTTAATAATTCTTCTCTGTTCATGTTTTTATTAATGAGCTGATAAGCTGATAAGCTAATTAGCCAATGGTTTTACAAATTAGTTTTCGATTTTGAAATTATTGAATTTAAAATTTTCTTGATTGGGACTAATTTTTCAATTAATTCATCTGCATTTTCATAGGTATCTATTTCATTACAGATGTACAACCAATATTCAAGTTCATCCGCTTCTTTTATTGCAATTTTTAATTTATGAACGAAGTCTTTTTTATCCAGTAGTTCTGAAAACTTAACAACACTAACACCGCAAACTCAAAAGTAAGTTTAAGAATAATATTGTTTTTGTATTTTGGACTATCAGTAAATTTCATTTCTGTTTTAATGAGCTAATGATGTTTGTGGTTATTTATTCTTTACTATTAGCTGATTATAAAATTGGCAAATCAGCTAATTATTAAAGCGTCCCTCTCTTAGCTTGCTCTCTCTCAATAGATTCAAACAATGCTTTAAAGTTACCTGCACCAAATCCTCTAGCTCCCATTCTCTGAATTATTTCAAAAAACAAAGTCGGTCTGTCTTCAATAGGTTTGGTAAATATCTGTAATAAATATCCCTCCTCATCGGCATCAATCATGATTCCTAAGCCTTTCAGGGTTTCTATATCTTCTCTCAATTCGTGTGAATGCTCTTCTAATCTTCCTGGAACCGCTCTGTAATATTCTTCGGGTGGTGTAGATAAAAACTCAATTCCTCTTGCTCTTAGTTTGCTCACCGTGGTAATAATATCATCCGTAGCAACGGCTATATGTTGCACACCTGGCCCTTCATAGTAGTCCAAATATTCTTCTATCTGCGACCTTTTTTTACCTTCAGCTGGTTCGTTTATCGGGAATTTTATTCGCCCGTTTCCGTTGCTCATCACCTTACTCATCAAGGCTGAGTATTCGGTGTGAATTTGCTTGTCGTCAAAAGACAAGAAATTGACAAATCCCATTACATCTTCATACCATTTAACCCAAGTATTCATTTCGTTCCACCCTACATTTCCTACCATGTGGTCAATAAATTTAAGGCCAGTTGGCTCAGGATTGTAATCCGATTCCCACTTTTCGTAACCCGGCAAAAACTCTCCGTTGTAATTTTTTCTCTCTACAAACATATGAACCGTTTCTCCATACGTGTATATTCCTGCTCTCACTACCTCTCCGTGTTCGTCTTTTTCTACAGTCGGTTCCATGTAGGATTTAGCGCCTCTTTTGGTCGTTTCCTCCCAAGATTTTTTGGCATCCTCTACCCAAAGAGCCACGAATTTTACACCATCGCCATGTTTGGCTAAGTGATCATTCATCCAGCTGCTTGAGTTCAGAGGAGTAGTTAATACTATCCTTATTTTATCTTGTTTTAATACGTAAGAAGCATATTCTTTACATCCTGTTTCAAGTCCTTTGTAGGCATGCGACTGAAATCCAAAAGCAGTTTTGTAAAAGTGAGCCGCCTGCTTGGCATTTCCCACAATAAATTCCACGTAATCTGTTCCCAAAAGAGGCAAAAAATCTTGCGCTCCTTCAAATATTTTTTCTAGGCCGTATTCAACGTTTTTAATTTCTTCTTTCATAGTATTCATTTTTATAGTCAAAGCAGTCACCCACCTCAATCCTCCCTCAAGGGAGGAAGTTTTATTATTTTTCATCTAACTTTCCCTCTTTGAGGAGGGATAGGAAGGTGACAGCAGTTTTTTTTATTATCCTCTAATAATAGTAATGTGCAAAACACACCCCTTTAATTCCCCTCTCTAGAAAGGATGATTCTCGTTTAATGTTCCAACCAAGATTTGTAGTAATCCCCATCTTCCAATTTCACAGCCTCTTCTGTCACCATCAGCGGTTTAAAAGTATCTACCATCACGGCTAATTCTTCCGTTTCAGTTTTTCCAATGCTTCGTTCCATAGCTCCTGGGTGAGGTCCGTGAGGAATTCCTGCTGGGTGAAGCGTAATTTGTCCTTTTTCGATGTTGTTTCTACTCATAAAATCACCATCTACGTAATACAGCACTTCATCAGAATCTATGTTGCTGTGGTTGTAGGGCGCAGGAACTGCTTTTGGATGGTAATCATATAACCTAGGTACAAATGAACAAATGACAAACGTATCTGTTTCAAATGTTTGGTGAATTGGAGGTGGTAAATGGACTCTTCCTGTGATAGGTTCAAAATCGTGAATAGAGAATTTGTAAGGAAAATTGTATCCATCCCAACCAACCACACTAAATGGATGAGCCGCATAATTGTATTCGTGAATCATGTCTTGCTTCTTCACTTTTACCAGAAAGTCGCCTTTTTCGTTAAACGTTTCAAGCTCGGAAGGGCCGTGTAAATCTCGTTCGCAAAATGGCGAATGTTCCAGGTGCTGTCCAAACCAATTTCTGTACCTTTTTGGAGTGTAAACAGGACTTTTTGACTCTACGATAAACAATCTGTTGTCTTCCGAGTCAAAATTTATTTGGTAAATCATTCCTCGTGGAATCACCAAATAATCTCCATATTCAAAATCAATATTCCCCATCATCGTTCTCAGCTTTCCAGAACCTTCGTGGATAAATATTACTTCGTCACTGTCGGTATTTTTGTAAAAATAATCGGTGAGTGATTTTTTTGGCGAAGCCAAAATAATTTGACAATCCGAATTCATCAACACACACTTTCTGCTTTCCAGAAAATCATTGATAGGCGGAACCTTAAATCCTTTAAGCGCCAAAGATTTCATGTTCTTTTCCACAGCAATTTTGGGTGCAACCGAATAGGATTTTACCACTTCTTTTACCTGAGTGGGTCGTTGAGTGTGGTATAAAAGTGACGACATTCCATCAAAACCAATAGTTCCAAATAGTTCTTCGTAATAAAAACTACCGTCTGGCTTTTTGAAAACGGTGTGTCGTTTTGGTGGGATATTTCCCAGTGTGTGGTATCTTGGCATGCTTTAAATGTAATGAATTAATAGGAGTTTTAAGTGAAAATAGGCGTAAACTACCCTTTACTCTGGATTTTTGATAATCACAGAAAGCTTTAATGAAAAGATGTTTTCCCAGCTTGTTTTCATTTAAAAAAAATTAGATTAGCGAGTAGTTGAGTTTACTCTTTTAATTTCTTCCTAAAATTAAGAAAAATTTATGAAAAGTCTTAACTGATAAATGTCAGTTTTTATTGCACCATTTCATCTAATGGAAGTGACGAATTTGGACAAAACTCTTGCACTCCTTCGATAATCTTTAATTGATCGAGCTCTGCAAATTTTTCATTGGATGTCACTTCATCTGAACATTGTAACACCTCCAATATATTGTTCTTTTCTTTCTCGTACATGTCGAGACAAGAACATCTTGCCTCAATAGCCTGGTCAATCAAGGGTTTTTCTTCTTGGCATTGAATAACAGTGGACAGAAGTATTAGAGATACAATTAATCTTTTCATAAATAGTGACAATTTTAATTAGAAATAACAGAGATTATTGAATCACTATTTTGGAATATAGAGTCCAATAGAATTTATTTTTTAGAATTGAAATATACTGATAATAATCCGTAATTTTGCCCCATGGAAAACAATCATACAAACATTAGCGAGTTAGGAGAATTTGGATTTATCAATAGACTGACTGAAAAAATAAAGTTAACAGATAAAGATGTGCTGAAAGGAATAGGCGATGATGCGGCTGTGGTAGATTTTGGAAACAAAAAAACAGTCGTCACAACGGATACCTTGACTGAAGGGGTTCATTTTGATGTTTCATACACTCCCCTTAAGCACCTGGGGTACAAGGCGGTAGTTGTTAATGTTTCGGATATTGTAGCCATGAATGCTCAACCCAAGGCAATTACGGTAGCCTTGAGTTTTTCGAGCCGCTATCCTGTCGAAGCTATTGACGAATTGTACGAAGGAATTTTATTGGCAGCCAACATGTATGGAGTTGAAGTGATTGGTGGAGATACTACTTCTTCGCTTTCGGGATTGATAATTAATATCACGGCAATGGGAGTGGCTGATGAGGATGAATTGGTGTACCGAAATGGAGCAAAAGAAAATGATTTGTTGGTAGTCTCTGGAGATTTGGGAAGTGCCTATGTGGGATTACAATTACTAGAAAGAGAAAAACAAGTATTTAAAGCCAACGACAAAATCCAACCTGATTTGGAAGGAAACGATTATGTGTTGGAAAGAATTTTAAAACCAGAAGCCAGATTAGATATCTTGGAATTATTGAAAAAAATGGAAGTTAAACCTACCAGTATGATTGATATTTCGGATGGATTGGCTTCGGAGATTTTTCATATTGCCACTCAAAGTGAAGTAGGTTGCAGCATTTATGAGGATAAATTGCCTATTGACCCACAAACGGTATTGACAGCTCAAGATTTTGATATGTCGCCCACCATTGTGGCATTAAATGGAGGCGAAGATTACGAATTGTTGTTTACTATCAAGCAAAGTGATTTTGAAAAAGTAAAAGGAAATCCGCATTTAAGTATTATTGGTCACATAACAGATAAAAACTCAGGAGTAAATCTAATTACCCGTGACGGTTCTTCACAACCTTTAACTGCGCAAGGTTGGGATGCTTTTTTGAAAAAAGAAATGGAAGAAGAATTGAAAAGAAAAGGGGAAGAGGAGTAGAATGAAGTTGGGCTTCGAGACATTTTGCCCCGAAAAGTAGGAACAAAAACCTCAGCCCGCGGTTTGGCGCTGTTTTTCTTCATTCGTAGTTCCGGCCTAAGAGCCCGAATCGTCAAGTGACAAAATTTCACATTAGTTATTCAGGCCATATTTCAATGAATAGAGATTCCGAAATAAATTCGGAATGACATTTTCTTTGTTTTTTCAATTTGACATTCCAGACTCTAATTGGGAGTCTACATTGATGAGAGTATTATAAAGCCAACACTCTGCTTACTAGTTTTTTCTGTAAAACACCAGATTCCTAATCACCCCACAACTGCGCTCAGGATAAAGGTTTGGAGTGACAACATCAATTAGATTTAACTCATCATCCCGATTATTTCCTCAAAATCCTTATTCAAAATCTTCCCATTGTACCATTCTTTCTCAATCGTAGCATTGTATTTTTCATAGAAATTAATAGCCGGTTCGTTCCAGTCGAGAACCTGCCATTTGGCTAAGCTAGCTTCAGACTTTTGTGCTTCTTCCAAAAAGGCTTTGAACAAAAGCTTCCCAATTCCATGTCCTCGTAAGGCTTCTTTTACTACAAAATCTTCTAGGTAAAGCATCTTTCCTTTCCAAGTGGAATAAGCCATGTAATAAAAAGCGATTCCCACAATTTCATTGTTTTGCTCAGCAAGAATAATTTCGAAAATGTTGTTCTCAAAATCGGCTTCGTAATCAGCTAAGGTGACAGTTACTTCTTCAGGAGCTTTTTCGTAAACAGCTAATTCATTTACTAAATCTAAAACGGATTGTAGGTCCTTTTTGGTGGCTTTGCGTAGGGTTGTTTTCATAGAGTGAATTTATAAATTAATCCTTCTTCTTTTTGTCTTGAAACAAAAAAAGAAGCAAAAAAAGTTCAAGTCTTCGCGAAAATGACTAAAAAATTGAATTAAAATCTAAAAACAAAAAGACTCGTCCGCGAGGAACATATTAGCGATACAAATTGATTAGGACTCAAACAGTTTTTGTTTTCTTTACGATTTGAAATCAATTTTTTTTCACGTAAATTTCACAAGGACAAGTTTAAGATTCAAACCTACCCTAAATAACGAGGCAGATAATTTTAGTATTTAAAACACTCAGGGTTCTGGTTCACTGAAATCTGGGAAATGAGGTTTTTTAAACATAAGAACCAAGGTTCGATGTACACAAATCTGAGGGCTGAGGGTTTCGAACTTGTTCGAAATGTCTCGAAGCCCAGCTTTAGAAATTCAATCTTACCTCAACAACTCCTTCGCCACAATCAAATCAATAGGCGAAGTGATTTTTATGTTTTCTGGGTTCCCTTTTACGGGGTGAATATCATGGCCACTGGCTTCATAAACAGAAGCGTCATCCGTAAATTTACGAGAGAAATCCTTACAATAAGACTCTTTTATGAGCTGAGCATTAAAGTATTGAGGAGTTTGAACTTGTTTTACAAGACTTCTGTCCAAAATTTCATTTCTGTGCTCGGTAATGTACCTCAGGCTGTTCACAGAGTCTTCCACTGGGATGGCAGAATAGTGTGTTTGAGTTTCTTGAAAACATCGAGTAATTGTTCCCAAAGATACTAAAGGTCTTACTGAATCGTGAATGCCAACAATGGCATTTCGAGGTACTAAATCTAATGCGTTTTTTACTGAAAAAAACCGTTCATTTCCTCCCTTTACCGTCTTATGGTTGAATTGGAAATTGTAAAGCTGAATGAGTTCTTCCCAATATTCAATATAGTCTGGATGAAGCGAAATGATAAATTGAATGGAACTATCTGCCTTCAAAAACTTTTCTATGGTATGAAAAATAATAGGCTTATCATTGATTTTTATAAACTGCTTGGGTAAAGGAGAGTTCATTCTTTTGCCAACTCCTCCAGCCACAATGATTACATAATGATTTGTTTCCATTCTTTTTGTTTAGACCTAAAGGTAACAAAAGTACAGCATACAATTAAAATGGGAAGCTCCAATTATGGTGTGAACAATCAACACAAAAAAATCCCACCCAAAGGGCAGGATTAATTTTGATTTCTCATTATTAGTTTATCTTGAAAATAGTTTAGATGATTAACATCGCATCTCCGTAGGAGAAAAACTTATATTTCTCTTTCACTGCTTCTTCGTAGGCTCTCATTACAAAATCGTACCCACCAAAGGCACAAACCATCATCAGTAAAGTAGAGTATGGCGTGTGAAAGTTAGTAATCAATCTATTTGGAATGCTGAATTCGTATGGTGGGAAGATAAACTTATTGGTCCAACCATCGAAAGGTTTCAAAAGATTTTCTGAAGAAACAGAAGATTCAATTGTTCTTACCGAGGTAGTTCCAATTGCACACACATTCTTCTTATTTTTTATTCCTTTGTTAATGATGTCTGCATTCATTTGACTCACGTAGGCTCTTTCTGATCCCATTTTGTGTTTCGTCAAATCTTCAACCTCCACAGGTTGAAATGTTCCTAACCCTACGTGAAGAGTAACTTCTGCAAAGTTGACTCCCTTTATCTCTAATCTTTTTAATAAATTTTTACTGAAGTGAAGTCCAGCCGTTGGAGCTGCAACCGATCCTTCATGCCTTGCATAAATGGTTTGGTATCTTTCTTCGTCTTCAGGTTCTACCTCTCTTTTTATGTATTTTGGGAGTGGTGTTTTTCCCAGTTGTCTTACTTTGTCCTGAAATTCCTCGTAAGTCCCATCAAATAAAAACCTAAGTGTTCTTCCTCTCGAAGTCGTATTGTCTATTACTTCAGCAACCAACTCTTCATCCTCACCAAAGTACAACTTATTCCCTATTCTTATTTTTCTTGCTGGATCTACCAAAACATCCCAAAGTAAGCTGTCCTTATTCAATTCTCTCAAAAGAAATACTTCAATTTCAGCACCCGTTTTTTCCTTATTCCCAATCATTCGGGCAGGAAATACTTTTGTGTTGTTCATGATTAGTACATCTTCATCATCAAAGTATTCAATAAGGTCTTTGAATTGCTTGTGCTCAATGGTTTGCTTTTCTCTGTTCAGCACCATTAATCTTGCTTCGTCTCTGTTTTCGGCTGGGTACTCTGCCAATAACTCTTCCGGTAATTCGAATCCAAATTTTGATAATTTCATAGGTAGTTTTTATTTCAGAATACAAAAATACGATTTTACTACCTTTTTTCCTAACAATAAGGAGGGCTTCAAAATAAGGACAAAAGATTAGTCTAGAGGAATAAATTCCGAATCGAAAATCCATTGCTGTACTTCTTCAATCGTGCGGGCATCATTCACATTGTATTCTCCAATTTTTGTTCTTCGTAGTTCGGTTAAGTGTGCTCCATTCTTCAGTTTTAGACCAAAATCGTAGGCAATAGAGCGTATGTAAGTTCCTTTGCTGCAAGCAATTCTTACTTTTATTTCTGGGAGTTTTATTTCTAGTACTTCCATTTCATAAATAGTAATCCTATTTGTCTTAACTTTTACTTCTTCACCGGCACGCGCCAGGTCATAAGCTCTTTTTCCGTTAATTTTTTTTGCCGAAAATATAGGTGGTAATTGATCTTGTTCTCCTATAAAGGAGGCTGCGCAGTTCATAATTTCGTCCTCAGTAATTTCCGAAATATCAAATGTTTTGTCCACTTCGGTTTCTAGGTCGTAGGATGGAGTTGTTGCTCCTAATTTTATGGTAGCAGTGTATTCTTTTGGTAAATCTTGAAAAGAAGAAATTGTTTTGGTTTTCTTGCCCGAACACATGATTAGTAGGCCGGTAGCCAAGGGATCCAACGTGCCAGCGTGACCTATTTTGTAGCGTTTCTTTTTGGTTTGTTGTATGAACACTCGTTTTATTCTGTTCACCGCCCCAAACGAGGTTATTTTGAGTGGTTTATCAACCAATATGACCTCTCCATCATGAAAGTTTACTGAGTGATTCATGCGCTATGTTACAAAAATGAATAAAGTATTGCAGCCATTCCCACAACAAAACAATAGATTGAAAAAGAAGTTAACTTCGAGTTTTTCACAAGTCTAATCATCCATTGACAAGCAATAAGCCCCGTAAAGAAGGCGAAAACAAATCCTACCACGAAAGTTAATGACTCAGAGGAATTAACTACAGATTCACCCCTAGTAAGGTCTAACAAATCCTTGGCGATTTTTCCAAAAATAAGTGGAACAACCATCAAAAAAGAGAAACGGGCCGCTTTTTCTCTATCAATTCCCAACAAGACAGAAGTAGAAATGGTGGCGCCTGATCTAGAAATTCCTGGTAGTATGGCAATCATCTGTGATATTCCAATAATAAATGAATTGACTAAGCTCACTTCTTTGTTCGTTGTTTTGGCTTTGTCGGCAACAAACAAAAGTGCTCCGGTAACCAAGAGCATAAAACCTACGAGCATTATTTTACCTGCAAAAAATGATTCTATAAAATCATCGTACATCAGACCCACCAGGGCGGCAGGAATCATCGACAAAACAATTTTTAGTGAAAATTGAAACTGAGAATTATTTTTGAACTGAAATAATCCTTTAATTATTTCAAGAATATCTGTTCTAAAAATGACACACGTACTAAGTGCGGTAGCAAAGTGAAGAACAACCGTCATAGTCATACTTTCTTGTATTTCTCTACCAAAAATAGCCTTGACAAGTTCGATGTGACCGCTGCTACTCACTGGCAAAAACTCCGTGAGTCCTTGGACTATTCCAAGAATAATTGCTTCTAATAAACCCATAAAGAGAACCTGTTAAAGGATTATTTTTTTGTTAGCGTATCTGCTTCTTCCGAAGATGATGCTCTCTTGAAGTTTTTAATTATTCCAAACAACACAATAACATAACCTGAAATTACAATGAATGGGGCTAGGGTAATTCTTCTAAAATTGAAAATTTCATCGCTGTAATCAGTCGGATCTTCTGGATTTCCTCCAGACATGAGAATATAACCCAATACAAATACTAAGATTCCAGCAAGAATCATGAAGTAATTTTTTTTCGTAAAATAAATATTTTCGTTTTCCATAAAGTGTTATTGTTTGTAGAGTTTGTCTTGGCTTAGTTTTAAATACTTATTCATCGAAAAATAAGTGGATCCAAAGCTAACCAAAATTCCAACAGCGATAATAATTCCAAATATAATAAGGTTGGAATTGATGTTCTCAGCATTAAAAACTAATTCCCCAATGATAGAATTGTAGTTTTCTAATACCAAGCTCAAAAAGATGTAAAGTATAATTGCCAATAAAGCCGATGTGATCCCTTGGATGATAGAGTTAAGCAGAAATGGTTTTTTGATGAAACTGTGTTTTGCTCCTACAAACTGCATCGTTCTGATCAGGAATCGCTTTGAGAAAATAGCCAGCCTAATGGTATTGTTTATAAGAATAACTGCAATAATAAGTAAAATACTACTGAGTCCTAAAGCGTACCAAAGTCCGTTATAAAAAGTGTCGTTTATAGTTTGAAATTGGGCCTTGCTGTAAGAAATTTCACTGACAAAATCTTCATACTTTTCAAGTACGTTTTGTTCAAATAGCTGAACGCTATCCAATTGAGCATATTCCTTTTTTAAGGTAAGATTGATACTGTTGTACAAAGGGTTTCCTCCCAAAAATTCATCAAGAAATTCTTCTCCCATTCCTTCAATCATGAATTCAACGGCCTTTTCCTTGGGAATGTAGGTCGTGGAATTCACTCTGTGATCGAGGCTTATTTCTTTCTCAATCTGTTGCATTTTAGCCATTTTTGCGTTTTCACGGAAAAATACGTCAACCTCTATTTTCTCTTTTTGCTCTCCGTAAATTTTATCTAGACGCAAAATTGCCATTCCGAAAATAAGTAGCAAAAAAAGAATAAACCCCATGCTTATGGTCACATAAAACGAGGTCGTTTTGTATCTATTTTTTTTTGGCTTGGACATATACAAATGTAGAAAATATCCAAAGTCTTCAGCAAAATTGTCTTTCTTTTTTTCTATTATTAAGAACAATTAACACCCGATTTACCCAAGAATGAGAGAGTTACTAGCCAAAAAAGCATCGCGTGCCAACAGTTATGCAGTAGTTGCTTACGTTGCAAATGATGCTGATAAGTACCGAGAATTGGTAGAGATTGTAAAAGAAAATATAAGCCCATACAGTGAAAAGGCAGCTTGGGCCGTTAACCACTGTTTTGAGAATGGCACTGGTTTTTTTGATGATTACTTCGAAGATTTTGCGCAAATACTTGCAGATTCTTGTTACTCCGATTCCATAAAGAGAAATGTTGTAAGGATTTTTCAGTTTAAGGAAATCCCGCTTGATCTTCAAGGCTCTATTATCAATGCTTGTTTTCATCTTTTGCAAAAGAAAGAAACGGCAATCGCGGTCAAAGCGTTTTCTATGGGGGTTTTGGAGAACATGGTAAAGCTATACCCGGAACTCGAAAATGAATTAGTGACAACTATCAAGGATATATTGCCAAATGCATCCGCTGGGTTAAAAAACAGAGGGCAACACATCTTGAAAAGGTTGGCTTCAAATTGATACTTTTTAAAAGAATCTCCTCTATTAATTATAATTTTCAGACCTTTGTAATTCAAAATAGGTAAACCATGTCAAAGGAAAAAACTTCACAAATAAATATAGCGGTAAAAACTGATGAACACAACGTTCCAGAAGCGATGAATTGGACTGCGACCGATGCAAATATTGCTAACAAAGAATGCAAAGCAATGATTTTATCGGTGTGGGATAAAGAAGATAAGGCAGCACTTCGTATGGATTTGTGGACCAAAGAAATGATGGTGGATGAAATGAAAATGTTTTTTTACCAAACTTTGGTTACTATGGCAGATAATTTTCAAAAAGCCACTGGAGAGGATGCAATTGTGGAAGATTTGAGAGATTATTGTGCACATTTCGCAGACAAAATGAAGTTGGACCAGATGCGATAATCTAAATTTCCAAATAGTTTTCTACCTTTATTCCAAGTGAATAAAGTGGCCAACATATTCAAAAAACCTCAACTAATTCTAGCTCTTATTTCCCTCTTTGGGGTGTATCAGTTGGTATTTCAATTTAATTATTCGGAGCCCAATTCCATTGCCGGAGACGGAGTGGGATACTACCAATATTTGCCACATACTTTCCTGAATCAAGACCTAGGTAACCAAATTCCTGACGGAAGATTTATTGAGGAAGTTGAAGGCAAAGGAGTGAACAAATACTATGTAGGAACAGCAGTTTCTGCTCTTCCGTTTTTTGGTTTGGGTCATTTAATTGCCAAAATATCTGGTGAAAAAACGGACGGTTTTTCTTGGCCTTATCATTGGGCAATTTCTTTTGCTGGGTTTCTGTTTTTATTAGGAGGTTTGCTTTTTCTTGTCAGATTTTTGGGCCTGTTTGATTATTCTGTCACCATCGTTTCTATGACTATTTTGTTACTGGTTTTTGGTACCAATTTATTTGCCTATGCATTCTTAATGCCTTCCATGTCGCATATTTATTCTTTCTTTTGGATAACTGGTTTTTTATTTTTAACAAAACGCTACTTTGAATCCGGTAAGACAAATCAACTCTACTGGGCTATGTTTTTTCTCGCATTTGTGATATTAGTGCGACCAATTAATGGCATCGTTATTTTTGCAACTCCTTTTTTGGTTGGCTCTTTTTCTGAGTTTAAAAAAGTATTGAGTTCCACTCTGGGTGCGAAAAAAGGAATTGTTTCCATTCTCATACTATTCATAATCTTATTTGTTCAACCTGTACTTTGGTACTTGCAATCAGGTAATTTTTTCGTCTGGAGTTATGGAGACGAAGGGTTCAATTTCGGCCGGCCGCAATGGTCAGAGTTTTTATTCGGCTTCAGAAAAGGAGCCTTAATTTATACGCCTATCCTGTTTCTGTCAATTGCTGGATTGAGAATTTTAATCAGAAAAAAAAAGTACCAAGGAATAGGATTCTTCCTGTTTTTTGTGCTGTTAATTTACGTCTTAAGTAGTTGGTGGAACTGGTATTATGGCCCATCCTTTTCTCAACGTCCTTTGGTGGAATTTTATGGGCTTTCATTCTTATTTGTTGCTTCTTTTCTAAATGAAATAAAGCAGCTTTGGGCAAAACTAGTAGTGGGAATTTTGGCTCTATTCTTTATTCTGCTCAATCTTGTTCAAACCTATCAATATCATAATGGAATTATTTCTTCTTGGGATATGAACTTGAAAAAGTACCAATATACCTTTCTTAGAGTAAGTTCCGATTACCAAAATTCACTGGGAGGAAACAACGATATTATGCTGTACGAGGCAAAAACGAAAGAACTAGCGCGGGCAAATTACGAATTTGAGTCCACAGAAAGCGGCTCATTTAATTACAGCGGCAAGGAGTTTGGATGGGAGCAATTGTTTGTTGCCACTCCCGATTTTCTAACGCGAAGAGGAATCTATGTGCAAGTGGATTTAGAATTAAATGACTCCACATTATCGAGACAAAACGAAGCTTTATTTGTTATTGACATGCAGGATTCTAACGGAAAAAATTATCATTATTACACCTTTCCCCTGCGCTCTATTCCGCCAAGACAAAAAGGATGGAAAAGAGAAGAATATCAAATTGAATTGCCAAAACTCAGGCAAGTTGGCGACAGGCTAAAACTCTACATTTGGAATAAAGAGAATGAATCATTTAGGATTGATAATCTTAATTTGAAGGTAATTGGGGTTAATTAATCGCAATAGAATTGATGATACTCATAAACTCTTCTTCAAAACTATCAAAGGTGTTCTGCAGAGCTGAACAGTTAATTATAAAAGAGTTGTCTCCTTTGATTGTCACATAGAGTTGAGCTGTTAACGGCAAACCTTCAAATAAATAATTGTAACGTACTTTTTTAAATTGCACACCATTTATCTCCTGATAGTTGGGCTCTTCGGTTTGATCTAGCTCTTCAAACATACCTTGTATCATATTCAGGTTCCCTTCAAAAAATGTGTCCAAATCTTTTCCGTTCGTTCCTCCAACAACAATATTAACCATTTCCTGAAAAAAATCTTGATCGCTTGTGGGCGACAAAACATGAATCATATTGAGATTTGTATCATTCATGATTTCCCAATTATTTGGGACACTTAATGAAATCGGGAAATAGCTAGAAGAAAATATATTTTTACTCCGTTGATTTTTTGAACTGGATTCAACAATTTCCTTTGAATTTTTTTCTTCCTTGATTTGGTTGCCACAAGAAATCAAAACCAGAATAAGCGATATAGACAATAAATATTTCATGAATCAAAGATACTGCCTAGATTCGAATTCAAAAGGTTTAATTGATTGTTTTGTGGAATAAGGCCACTTCGAAAGACCAAATATTTGTTTTACTTTAGCAATAGGAAAGTATTATTTCATACTTCTCATCCAACAAATGTAAGAACACAAAATTAACCCAATTTTTATCCTATGAATTTTATAAAAAAATTAACTCTTATTGCAGCATTGACCTCTCTAGCAAATCCGTTTTTTTCTCAAGATGGCGAATGGATTGAGGTTAGGGATTTTGAAACTTGGTCTTCTTTGGGAGTCAAAATGAAACTGAATAAAAAATGGAGTTTTGGATTGTCGGAACAATTGAGATTAAAATCAAATTCAACCATTTGGGATAATTATTTTACTCAATTGGATGCGGAATATTCAGGTTTTGGGAATTTTGATTTGGGAGTTGGACTAAGATACATTAAAGAAAACGACAATACAGGAAAAATTCAGGGAACTGAAACACACTTGAGGTACCAACTTGATTTGGGTTACAAGCACAAACTAGACCGATTTAAATTGAATTACAGAATAAGGTATCAAAATAAAAGTGAACTTGGGTTAGATGAATTGACGGAGAATTTTGCTGTCAATAAGATGAGATTTAAGCTCGGAATAGGATATAATATAAAGAATTGGAAATTAGACCCAAAAATTTCAGCAGAATTATTTTACCGTACCCAAGAAAATAGCGAATCAAAATTTGAAAAAATGAGATTTACTTTCGGTACGTCTTATGATTTCAAAAAATTTGGGGAAATAAAAGGATTTTACAGGATTGAGCACGAACTAAATCCAGTACTGGTTGGGTTTCCTAAAACGACTCACATTGCTGGACTGAGCTACGTATACGCATTTAAAATTAAAACAAAATGAATAAATTAAAATTAATTGCCATTACAGGGCTCTTGTTTATAGGATATAGCTGCCGTAAAGAGATTTTCATTCAGGATGAACAAGGAAAAGATAGACCTGAAGGTTGGACAAAAGAAACACATTCAAATAATGTAGATCCAAACTATGGGGTAGTTTTTAAAGAAAACAAGGTTCACAAAATACATATTGTTTTTACAGCTGAAGAATGGGCAGCAATGCAAGCCGATTTAATTGATGTACAAGGTGGACCTGGAGGTCCAGGTGGAGGCGGAAATTTTTCGGAGCAAACCCCTAAGTATTTTGCAGCCGATTTTTATTATGACAACAAAAAATGGTTTAACGTAGGAATTAGGTACAAAGGAAACTCTAGCCTTAGAGCAAATAATGGAAAACTACCTTTCAGATTTAAATTTGATGAATTTGAAGATGAATATCCAGAGATATATAACCAAAGATTCTATGGTTTCAAAGAATTATCAATGAGTAGCGCCTATAAAGATGAATCCTTAATGAGAGAAAAATCTGCTAGCGATATTTTCAGAAGTTACGGAGTGCCTGCGGTAAGAACAGCTTTCTATGAAATTTATATCGACATGGGAACAGGTTCATACCAGTATTTTGGCTTGTACACAATGTGTGAAGTTGTTTTTGATTCTTTTTTAACTAATTATTTTGGAAGCGAAACAGGAAACTGCTACAAACCAGATGGTGATGGAGCAAAGTTTGCAACTACGGGGTTTGATTTATCTGAGTTTGAACAGAAAACAAACGAGGGAAGTAACCGAAATGATATTACTGCAATGCATACTGCCTTGCATGCATCAACAAGAACTTCTGATCCAGCAGCATGGAAAGCAGGACTAGAAGCAACCTTTGATGTCGATGGATTCTTGAAATATTTGGCTGTGAACAACACCATTCAAAACTGGGATACTTACGGAGTAATGACTCACAACTATTATTTATATCATGATCCAGCAATGGGGAAACTAAGATGGATTGTGTGGGATAACAACGAAGCTTTGAGTTCTAACAACAGAGCTATTCCTTTTGCAATGAACACAACGGGAACTGATTGGCCATTGATAAATTACTTAATCAACAACAGTGATTACGAAGCAACATACAAGGCTTATGTCAAGGATTTTGCAAACTCAACTTTTTCAAGTAGCAGAATGAGCGCCATTTTCAATGCTCAACAAACTTTATTAACTACTTCGGCAAGTAATGAAGAAAATGGGTATACACATTTAGGGAACAATACTCTTTCAACTTTTAACACAGCAGTGGGCGGACTAAATTCTCACAACACGTCAAGAGTAGCTGCTGCTAACGTTTATGCGCCTTAATTTATTTATAATATGACATCAATTCAATATAAATTGAGTGCCATTATTTTATTAATAGCACTTTCTTTTTCGTGCAGAAAAGAAGTTTTTATAACCGGAGACAGTAACTCTAGCAGACCTGAAGGTTGGACTAAAGAAACACATTCAAATAATGTCGATCCAAACTATGGAGTAGTTTTTAACGAAACCAAAGTCAATGAAATTCACATTGTTTTTACGTCCCAAGAATGGGCCGATATGCAAACAGACTTGGCAAGCGTAAAAGCTGGGAATTACCAAGTAGAACCGGCTTATGTTCCAGTAGACTTTTATTTTAATAATATAAAATGGAATCACGTAGGAATAAGATATAAGGGAAATTCAAGCCTGAAAGGGCCTACAAATGAAAAATTTCCTTTTAAATTTAATTTCGATTATTTCGAAGATGAATACCCCGAGATAAATAATCAAAGGTTCTATGGATTTAAAAAACTCGCAATGGGGAGTGGTTATAAAGATGAATCATTGATGAGAGATAAAACAGCTTCTGATGTGTTTCGGCATTTTGGAGTTCCAGCAACAAGAGCTTCTTTTTATGAGGTGTATATTGATAAAGGAGATGGGGAGTATCAATATTTTGGCTCTTACACTATGAATGAAGTTGTGGAAGATACATTTTTGAAAAATTATTTTGGGACAAATACAGGAAACTGTTACAAGCCAGATGGACAAGGTGCAACTTTCAGAAATAATGGATTTGTAGCCATAAGCTTTCCTAATAAAACAAACGAAACATCTGACCACAGTGACATTCAAGGATTGTTTAGTGCTTTACATGCTTCAACAAGAACATCTAATCCAACAGCATGGAAGGCAGGACTGGAAGCAGTATTTGATGTAGATGGGTTTTTGAAATATTTAGCAGCCATGAATACGATTCAAAATTGGGATTGCTATGGAAATGCTCCTCACAATTATTATTTGTACAATGACCCTATAATGGGTAAACTGAGATGGATAGTTTGGGATTGTAATTTATCATTTAGCCCAGGTTCTGGAGCAAGAACATCCCTATCTTTTGATATGAACGAGGTAAGCGGCTTAAAATGGCCATTAATCAATTATATAATTGCAGATGCAACTTATAAGGCGACTTATAAATCTTATGTAAAAGATTTCTATACAACCTCCTTTGCTACAAGTAGGATGAGTGCAATTATCTCATCACAACAATCATTGTTAACAAATTCTGCTGCCAATGAAGAGCCAAATTACACATTCTTAACGGGAGGTTTAGCTGGTTTTAATAGTGCTGTTACAGACTTGCAAAACCATTGTGTTACCAGAGTTTCAGATGCTCGTACTTTTGCTCCTTAATAAACACTTCAGCTAGATAAAACAGCATTATAATTACTGGCTCAATCAGGAATCTTATTCATCAGTTTTGCATTGGAAAAGTATAATTCCTACCTCAATTTTTCTTTTAGATAGATTCCTGTTACAGAGTATTTGTTTTTTGAAATAGCCTCAGGAGTACCTTCTGCCACAATTTTACCGCCTTTTTCTCCGCCTTCAGGACCCAAATCAATAACCCAATCTGAGCATTTGATCACATCTAAATTGTGCTCTATGACGAGCAAAGAATTCCCTTTGTCAATCAGAGCATAAAAAGCTGTGAGGAGTTTTTGTATGTCTTCAAAATGCAACCCAGTTGTAGGTTCATCAAATATAAACAAGGTTCTTTTCGAGGACTTTTCTTTCACCAAAAACGAAGCTAGTTTGATTCGTTGCGCTTCACCGCCTGAAAGCGTATTTGAGGATTGACCCAGTTTCAAATATCCAAGACCTACATTTTCCAATGGAGTAAGTTTAGTTACAATTTTCTTACCATATTTATCCCCAGATTCTTTAAAAAATTCAATGGCATCAGAAATAGTCATCTCCAGAATATCGAAGATGGAATTTTCTTTGAATTTGATTTCAAGCACTTCTTGTTTGAACCTTTTACCTTTGCACTCATCGCATACCAAAGAAATATCAGCCATAAACTGCATGTTCACTTTTAGCTCACCATCTCCACTGCAGCTTTCGCACCTTCCTCCTTCGGTATTGAAAGAAAAGTGTTTCGGTTTAAAGCCATTTACTTGTGCATGTTTTAGGCTTGCAAATAAAGCTCTGATATCATCATACGCTTTTACGTAAGTGGCCGGATTAGATCTAGAAGATTTTCCTATCGGGTTTTGGTCAATGAATTCCACATCGTCAATGTGATCAATGTCGCCAATCATTTTAGCAAACTCTCCTGTTTTGTTGGCTACCCCTCCTTTCACCTTTTTTAAGGCAGGATAAATTATTTGCTTAATTAAAGATGATTTTCCACTTCCACTTACACCCGTAATAGCCGAAAACACATTCAGAGGAATGGAAACATCTATTCCTTGTAAATTATTTTCTCTACAGCCTAAAAACTCTATTTTTCTTGTGCTCTTTTTTCTGCTTTCGGGAATCGGAATTACTTTTCTTAAGGTTAAGTACTGAGCAGTTAAACTATCGTCAGATGAAATTAGTTTTGCATGGTTTCCCTGAAAAATAACTTCGCCACCATGAGTTCCTGCCAAAGGCCCCATGTCTATAATTTCATCAGCAATTTTCATGATGTCTTCATCATGCTCCACCACAATTACTGTATTTCCTATATCTCTTAAAGATTGTAATACTTTAATTAATCGCTCCGTGTCACGCGAGTGTAAACCAATACTTGGTTCGTCCAAAATGTACATAGAACCTACCAAACTGCTTCCTAACGAAGTTGCCAAATTGATTCGCTGAGACTCTCCTCCAGATAAAGTAGAGGACAAACGATTAAGTGTGAGATAGCCCAAGCCAACATCGAGTAAAAACTGAATACGAAGGGTGATTTCTTTCAAAATTCGTTTTGAAACTTCCTTGTCATGGTCGCTCAGAGTTAGGTTTTCAAAAAATTCGGCACATTTTTCAAGTGAAATATCCACCAAATCAGTAATGTTTTTTCCATTTATTTGGATGTAACTTGCCTCAGGTTTTAATCTCTTTCCTTCACAAGTGTCACACACAGTTTTTCCTCTGTATCGACTCAACATAATTCGATACTGAATTTTGTAGGATTGACTCTCCACAAATGAAAAGAATTCATTGATTCCCTTAAAATACTTATTCCCTGTCCATAATACTTTTTTTTGTGCTGCCGTTAGGTCATAGTAGGGTTTGTGAATGGGGAAATCAAAATGATGTGCATTATTGAATAAGTCATAGGCCCATTGACTCATTTTTTCTCCTTTCCAGCATACAATTGCCTCTTCGTACACCGATTTATTTTTGTTTGGGATGACTAAATCCTCGTCTATACCGATGATTTTTCCGTAACCTTCGCAGCTAGAGCAGGCTCCCAATGGATTATTAAAACTGAACAAGTATTCATTTGGTTCAGAAAACTCTATTCCATCTAGTTCAAATTTATTTGAGAAAAGACGAGATGTGTTTTCTTTTGCCAGCTGTATTTCGCAAGTTCCATTGCTTTGTTGAAAGGCTGTTTCTGCCGAATCATAAATTCGCGCATTGTTTTCTTCGTTTTCCTGATCTACCAAAATTCGGTCGATTACAATTTTTACCGATCTAAATGATGCAGGAGGATTATCAATAACATCTTCTATCAATTGATTCTCTCCATCTACTTGAATTCTATTGAATCCCTCTGTTTGTACATTTTGGAGGTAAAGGGCTAATTTATCCTTTTCTCTGATTGCGAGTTCAGATAAAATAAGGGCTTTTGTTCCTTTCTGGAGACTATTTAAATAGATGAGAACATCTTCGCTCGTGTCTTTTTTTACCTCATTCCCCGAAACCGGTGAAATAGTTTTTCCTATACGAGCAAAAAACAATTTGAGATAATCGTAAACTTCTGTTGACGTACCAACCGTGGAGCGTGGGTTTCTGGAGTTTACCTTTTGTTCAATCGCAATAGCTGGCGCAATTCCTTTGATGAAGTCAACTTGCGGTTTTTCGAGTTTACCCAAAAACTGTCGCGCATAGGAGGAAAGACTTTCAATATATCGCCTCTGACCTTCGGCATACAAAGTATCAAAAGCCAAAGATGACTTTCCTGATCCAGAAAGTCCGGTGATAACTGTCAGTTTGTTTTTAGCAATCTTAAGTTCAATGTCTTTTAAGTTATGCACTTTGGCACCTTTGATGTGTATGTGTTCGGATTTATTCAAGGTATAGAAATTGAATGAAAAGGCTTTTTTTCGATTAGTTTTTTACGACCTCAAAGGTAGAGAATCTTACCTAAAGAAAGTGAGATAGAAGTGAATAATCTGATTAAATTTGTAACAAAACAGGTCAACAATGAAAACACTGTACATCGTTCGTCATGCAAAATCAAGCTGGAATCAAAACAATGTTTTAGATTATGATCGACCTCTCAACGAAAGAGGGCGAAACGATGTGAAACTCATGGCTAAAAGACTTAAGAAAAGAGACGTTAAAGTCGAAAGGTTTTTGGCAAGTTCAGCCAAGCGTACCACAGCCACAACTTTTGGTCTAAATCAAGCTTTTCAATTGGACTCAAGCCGCCTAGAATTTCGTCAGGATTTATACCACGCTGGAGTCCCTGTAATGCTTCATAAAGTTTGTCAAACTCAGGACGATTGTAATGGATTGATGCTAGTTGGGCACAATCCCGGAATTTCAGAACTCTGTGATTATCTGACTGATGTCGAATTTTACTTTCCTACTTTGGCCATTGCCAAAGTTACTTTTGCGGCAGATAGTTGGCAAGAAATTTCCAAAGGAACAGGCACGGTGGAATGGTATGATTTTCCAAAAAACACTTTGAATTCTTAATTGATTGTTATTAAAAACTTTGAATCATTATTTAGATTCAACTTTTTTACTATATTGGTGCAAATTACAGAATAAGATGCCAAACAAAATAATGTTTCAAACAGAAATACCTATCAAAACATCGGTAGGAATCCTTTACGATATGATGACAACACCAAGTGGTTTATCTGATTGGTTTTGTGATGATGTAAACATCGATGGGGATATTTACAGTTTCTTTTGGGATGGAGAACCAGAAAAAGCGGAATTATTGAGAATGAGCAAAAATGACTTTGTTCGTTTTAAATGGTTAGAAGACGAAGAGGACAATACTTATTTTGAGCTAAAAATAAAAATAGACGGAATTACAAAAGATGTAGCTCTAGTCGTTACAGATTTCGCTGATGATGAAGATGGCGTAGAGGAAAACACCTTACTTTGGGAGAGTCAAATTAATGACCTAAAAAGAGTTATTGGAGCCTAAGCAATAATTCGAAATATTAAATGTTTATCGATTTATGTTGAAGAAATTAGATTGGTTCATCATAAAATCTTACATCGTACCGTTCGTTGTTACTTTTTTCATTGCTGAGTTTGTTCTTATTCTGCAATTTATATTTATCTACCTAGATGATTTTGTGGGAAAAGGAGTAGGAGTAAACTTATACTCTGAGCTTGTTTTTTATGCTTTTCTGGAAGTTGTTCCAATGGCACTTCCATTAGCAATTTTGCTTTCTTCTATCATGGCAATGGGGAATTTAGGTGAAAAAAATGAACTCACAGCCATGAAAGCTGCCGGAGTTTCTTTGCTTCGTGTCATGCGACCTCTCTTTTTTACCATGATTTTGTTGGCTGGGGTTTCTTTTTATTTCTCAAATTATGTGTGGGGAGAAGCTTATCTCAAAAAGAAAATTTTGATTTCTGACATGACTAATAAAAAGCTTTCTTTGGTGCTGAAAGAAGGAGTGTTTTTCAATGAAATTGACAATTATAGTATAAGAGCCGACAAAGTAAATAAGGAAACAAATGAACTGGAAGATGTACTTATTTATCAGCACAACCCGACATTTAAGTTCCGAAAAGTAATTCGTGCTGAACGTGGCGAAATGAACAAATCAAAAACGGGAGACTTTCTTGTTTTGACCTTACACAATGGAGAAATTAATGAGGTAATGAATCCTGTGGGAAATCCGATGGAAGAAAAAAGTAAGTTGCCTTACCAGAAAATACAATTTACTAAAACTACCCAGAAAATTGATATTTCCTCGCTTAGTTTAAATAGGACTTCGGAAGAAGATTATGCCAGGCAGCCCAGTTTACTTCCTGTTTTGGAACTTACAAAAGTAGTAGATTCTATGCAGGCGGAATACGACACGGTAATGAGAACCTTGCTGCCTTATTATGAAAATACATACTCCATTAACCAGCAAGCAAAATTGGTGCAGTTTGACACTGTTATGGCTGCATATTTTCATTTAGATTCTATACTACCACAAGAAAGGAAAGTAGTACTTCAAAATGCCGCCAACAGGCTAGAAAACTCCATCAACTACCTCGAAAATAGGTCGATAGACATTGTGAATAGAGCCAAAGCCAAGGCAAAAGTTGAAACAGAATGGCACCGTAAATTTACGCTTTCATTTGCCTGTATTGTGTTGTTTTTAGTAGGGGCACCTTTAGGAGCCATTGTAAAAAAAGGAGGGCTTGGTATTCCTATTGCCATTGCCATTGTGCTATTCATTATTTATTACATCATTTCCATCACAGGTCAGCGATTGGGAAGAGGGTTGGCACTTCCTCCTTACATCGGAATGTGGCTAAGCTCCATTGTTTTGCTTCCATTGGGATTAATTCTGACCTACCAGGCCGCTACCGAATCAAAAATCATGGATTTTGAAATCATTGGTAGTAAAATAAAAGTGCTCGTGAAATGGATTACAGGAAAGTTTAGAAAAAAAGCTTAACTCCTTTCTAGATTATTTTCGGTAAGAGATTTCTGTTTTTTTGAATGGTAAATATCCATCGCAACAATAATAGCAATACAAGTCCAAACTGGCACTGAGGCTTTGTCAGTATCCAAATAATTATTTAAAACTCCGTGAACAAAATAGGACACTAATGCTAACAATACGGATAAGAGAAGAGTCTTCAGTTCTTTGTCTTCCAATTTGATGTAGAGCAAACTTCCTTTATAAAACACAAAAAATAGAAGAGTGAGAAAGGAGAGCAAACCGAGAACTCCCATTTCAGAAAGTGCTCCTAAATACTCACTGTGTGCATTTCCTCTGTTTCCAAAGTTTGTACTAATTACCGTAATTTCACTTGAGTGCTGAAAGGGTGCATACTCAAATGCATAGGTTCCTGGGCCCCAACCAAAAACTGGTCTTTCTTCAAACATTCTCAGGGCACAATTCCACCTGTTTATTCTTTCTAAATTCGATGCATCGGTCGATACATTTGAAATGGATTCTATATGTTTACTCAGGTTTTCGGATGAGTCTGTTTTATTTTTGCTCAAGGCAATGGAAATGTCTGTGTAATATTGAAAACCGACAAAAGCTCCAAATATTCCTAGAATCGCAACATATTTGATGTTAATTTTCAACTTAAAAAGACCCCAAACACCTAATGCAGCCACCAAACTTACCCATGCGGCTCTGGTATAAGAATAAAGTAACCCAACACTTAATATGACAAGAAAAAGAATGAGGACATATTGAATGATTGCCGAGTTTTTTTTACGATAAAGAAGTCCTATTGCTAAAGGAATGTAAAAGGCCACAATCGCTCCGTATGAAGTATGGTCTTTGTAAAAAGGTGACATAATCCAGTGAGCAGCTTTTTGATCGAATCCCCAACCATAATGGCGAATAAGCGTAATGAACACTACTACAGCCAGAGAAATAAGGTAAAGCCAAACCACTCTGTACATGTTTTCTTTTTGTTTAAAAACAATAATCAAATAAAAAAACAATGGAATAATAAACCAGAGCTTGGCGATTAAGAATTTGACCGAAACAAGGGGATTGGAACTTGTAAGAACAGTGATCGCCATCCAGAACAAATAGAATAAAACGGAAATTGTAATCGGGTGTTTGATTAACTTTTTGTCGTAAGTTCCTCGCAACAATGCCCTGATGCTCAACAAGATCATTAACCCAAACAAAATGGGTTCAGTGGGTAAATAGAATCCAATATTTCCCAGTGCAAGCTGTTCTAAATTTAATGAAAACGGAGTGCAAAGAATGACAAAAAACAAGAGTTCTTTCGTTTTGTAAAAACTAAAATAAACAATGCTTATGGCTAAAGGGATAAACGAAAAAAAGTAATTTCCATTGAACAAAAAATACCCGTTAACCCCAATAAATGCAATACTAAGGAAAAGTAAAAGAAGTTGATATCTTGAAGATGCCCTTGGCAAACTAGGATTCTTTTCTTTTTAGTTCTTTGATTTTTTCAAAAACCAACAGAAGAACAATAGCAAACAAAAAAGCAGACAGGGTAGAAACAACCACAATTAACCACCTGATTGGGTATGCTTTCTTCTCTGAAGCTGAGGCTTTTTCAACTGTAAATTTATGCGAAAACTTTGAATTGGCATCCGATTTTAATTGCTCATAAACAGCATCTTTTGTTGACAGCCTTATGTTCATCCACTCTAACTTGTTTTCGTAGTTTGAATAAATACTTCCAAACTGATCTGTGGCCTTTATTTTGGACTCAATCAACTGTTTAGTGCCTGCATCCTTGGCATTAGCCAAGGCTGTAATCAAGGTAGGTCTTGTTTCTTTATCTACCACTCCCAACTGATTAAGTTTAGCCAAAGTATCAACAATAGCTTCGATGTTTTCTTTCAATTTGTTTCTTTCAGATTCGGCTACCTCTAGAGCTTCAGAAGAACGTTCGTTGATCATTCTGTTTTTTGCGTTGTCAAACAGGTTGGCAATGTCATTGGCGATATCCGCAGCAATTTGTGGGTTTTTATCCATGACTTCAATCAAAACTGAACCGTATTTTGTTCTCGAGAATGAAACATTTTCCTCGTAGGTTTTATTTAGAGCAGTAAATTTAATTTTACTCGTAGTATCAATTTCATAATGATTCATCAGGTCATATTTTCCGATAATTACATTTCTAATTTCGGCAGACTGTAGCACCTGAATCATCTGTTCTGCTTGTTCTTCTTCACCAAACTGAGCCGCACTTTGCTCTGGATGAACTTCATCTGTGAAGGCAACTGTATTGGACATAGCAGGGTACAAAGTAACCACTGATTTAAATTTTTCTTCAATCATCAAAGAATAAACAATAGCGGCAACAGCGGCAATAGCCGTGATTAACACAAGCATCCCTTTTTTGTTCCAAATGAATTGAATAAGGTCTTCGGCTTGGTTGTTTTCTTTTTGTGTCATGCTCATACGGGTGTTAAAAAATAAAGAGACTAAATTACTAATATCTTACTCATTTCAGAAATTATTTAACCATAACGGACTAATTTCTCTATTATTCCGTTTCCATTATTTTAAATCAAGTTTTCAATGGTTCGGGAGCTGTTATCAAAACTTTTAACTTGCGATTGTTTCCTGAATCACATTATTCACAAGAAGATACCAAAAAAAGTGATGAAATTCCTATCTTCGTTGGGTAATCAAATACAAAGAAATAGATGAAAATTATCGTACCAATGGCGGGTAGAGGCTCGCGTTTAAGACCACATACTTTAACCATTCCAAAACCTTTAATGCCTGTAGCAGGAAAACCAATTGTACAAAGACTGGTAGAGGATATTGCGGCTGTTAGTAATGAGCCAATTGATGAAATTGCTTTTATAATAGGAGATTTTGGTTCGGAAACCGAAGAACAATTAAAAGGAATTGCAGAAAGTTTGGGAGCTAAAGGTAGTGTGTTTCATCAGGAAGAAGCGCTGGGGACGGCCCATGCAATTTTGTGTGCACAAGATTCTTTGAAAGGAAATGTTGTAGTGGCATTTGCAGACACTTTATTCCGCGCAGATTTTAAACTGAATACAGAAGATGACGGAATTATTTGGGTGAACCAAATTGATAACCCGAGTGCATTCGGGGTTGTAAAATTAGATGCAGAAGGTACAATTACCGATTTTGTTGAAAAGCCTAAGGAATTTGTTTCTGACCTAGCCATTATTGGAATTTATTATTTTAAAGATGGAGAATACTTGAAAAACGAATTGCAATATTTAATTGACAATAACATTCGTGAGAATGGAGAATATCAGATTACCAATGCTTTGGAAAACATGAAGCAAAAGGGAGCTAAATTTAAAACCGGAAAAGTAAACGCTTGGATGGACTGTGGCAACAAAAAAGTTACTGTTGAAACCAATCAACGAGTTCTGGACTTTGTAGGTGAAACTATCATCGAAGGGAATTATGAGTCGATTAACTCTGTGGTAATTGCCCCTTGTTTTATTGGTGACAACGTTACTTTAGTGAATACAGTAGTTGGTCCTCACGTTTCGATTGGTAACCATACACGAATTGAAAACTCTGTGATAAAAAACACTATCATACAAAATGATTCAATTATTGAAAACGGAATTATAAACGATTCTATGATTGGTAACAAGGTAAGCTATAAAGGAAAGTCCCAGGATTTGAGTATTGGAGATTACACAGAGATAAAATAATAGCATGATAAGAACTTCGGTTATATTTTTTTCATTGCTTTTGGGGATTTCTTGCGCTCCTAAGAAACAGGTGGTTTCTCCTACGGCTCCTACCTTGGTTGAAACAAATCACAAGAAGTTCATGAGTTTATTTATCAAGGCAACGAATCAAGCTCAGATAGAAAATGACGACAAAGCCATTGAGATGTATGAGCAATGCAAAAAATTAAACCCGAAAGAACCGGCAGTTTACTTTGAGTTATCTCGGTTGTATGCAAAGCAAAGAAATGCACAATTGGCTTATGAAAATGCAGAAAAGGCCAATGAGCTGAATCCTAACAACAAGTGGTACTTGTTGCAAAAAGCCCAGGTTCTGAACCGAACAGGACAACACGAAAAGGCCATTGAGGCTTTTGAAGAATTGATTTCTATAGAGTCTAACAATCTCGATGCTTTGTATGAGTTGGCAGAATTGTATCAGCGATCCGAAAAACCCTTAGAAGCAGTAAATACGATTGATAGGGTTGAGGTTATTACAGGAAAAAACCCTCAAATGAGCTATCAAAAATACTTGTTGTTGCTCCAAGGTGGAAAAGAAAAAGAAGCGCTCCTAGAAATTGAAGAGTTACTGAAACTAGAACCAAAAAACGGAATGGGTAATTTGGCACTGGCACAGCATTACACCAAAGCTGGAGAAGAGGAAAAGGTGTTTGAGAAACTCGTATTTGTTTTTGAAGATCCAGAAATAAGAACCGATACCAAATTGTCGATCCTTGAAGATTACATGAAACAAATGAAGTCCGATAAGAAAGCAGAAAACGAAGCCGTGAAACTAGTTGATATCATGCTGAAAACACACCCTTCTGATGTAAAATCATTTGCCGTGGCAGGAGACTTATATACCAACCTCAAAGAATTGAAAAAGGCAAATGGATATTACGAAAAAGCGCTGGTTTACGCTACTCAGTCCTACCCTATTTATCTGCAATTGATGGATAATGCTTTCAATTTAAAGCATTTTAAGCAGGTTACCATGTATGCGAGCCAAGCTTTAGAATCCTATCCTACTCAGCCTGTTTTGTATTTGTACAAAGGTATGGCACACAAAGAATTGAAGCAAAACGAATTGGCAGTCAGAGCGTTTAAAGGAGGTCAAGGGATTGTGGTTGATAACGAGAAATTAGACTATGAATTTTGGTCCAAATTAGGTGAAACTTACCATGAACTCAAGAACTACAAGTTATCGGATGAATCATTTGATAACGCCATGAAAATAAATGGACTAGACGCTTATTTACTTAATAATTACAGCTATTACCTTTCGTTGAGAAAAGAGAAACTAGAAAAGGCAGAAGAAATGGCAAAAACAGCTAATGACTTGTTTCCAAATAATGCTTCTTTCAATGATACGTACGGATGGATTTTATATCAAAAAGGAGATTTTGTAGAAGCTGAAAAATGGATAAAAAAATCATTGAGTAATGGTGGGAATTCTTCTGGAACGGTACTAGAACATTACGGAGATGTACTCTTCAAGTTGAATAATAACGATGCTAGAGCACTCGAGTTCTGGAAGAAAGCAAAAGAAACTGGAGAGTATTCCGAGTGGCTCGATAAAAAAATAAAAGAGGGAAAGAATGAAGAATAAGTTGACATTGCAACTGATAATAGTTTGTGTTTCTATCTTGTTTTGGCAATGTAGAGCTAAAAAACCATTGATTGTTGAGAGTCCAAATCAGGAATTGATATCAAAGCAAAAGGCCGATACGGTGGTAAGTCAGGTGGTATCGAATAATTTCGAATTTGTAAATTTAAAAGCAAAAGTAAAAACGAAGTTTAAGAGCCGAGAGAAACAAAATATCACGCTCGGTACATTCGTGAAAATCATCAAAGACTCTGTTATCCACGCCACAATTTCAAAGGCTTCTTTCCCCGTTGTGATTGCTGTAATTACACCAGATTCACTCAAATTTATCAATAAGCTTGATCAAAAATATTTTGTTGGAGATTTTAACTTCATACAAGGAATATTAAAAACTGAGATAAATTTTTACGAAATACAAGACCTGTTGGTTGGTAACCCAGTGAAACTAAAACCCTCCGAATCGCATTACTTGATAGAAGAGGAAAGTGAGGTTTTTTTGAGTTCTAAAAGCAAGGGAGCTTTGCAAAAATTGAAACTTAACGAAGAGCCAAGTGGAGAATGGCTGGTGAAATATTGGGTCAATGAGCTATACAAGACGGGAAGAACTCTGGTGGAAAATGACTCTGCAAAAACTACAATTGAGATTATTCAGGCGGATTACAATAAAGTAGAAGGCCAATTATTTCCGAATCGTACACAAGCAGAAATTGTGACTCGAAAGGATTCGATATCCATTCAACTGAATTACCAACGCGTGAAAATTAATTCAGGGGTAGATTTCGAGTTTGCCATTCCAGATCATTATAAATCGTATTAACCCATGAGTAAAATAAGCTACATACACCGTGTAATCGTTCTCATGTTATTTTTGTTAATTGGAGTAAATTCCTTTTCTCAGAAATCAAAAACTCAACGATTAAAAGCGAAGGAAGAGCTGCTAAAAAAGCAGCTTTCGGAAACACAAGAGTTGCTTGAAGCAACCAGAAGCTCCCAACAAACAACTTTAAGCGAGTTGAGGATTATTAACAAACAAATTGCCTACAAAGAAGAGCTATTGATGAATATGAAGAGCCAAATCAGAGAAACTGAGAGGCAGATAAACAAGAATAAAGAAGAAATAAAAATTCTAGAGGATGATCTTGAACGGTTAAAGAAAGAATTTGTGGAGATGGTAAGGTTTGCCTACAAAAACAGAAAAAAAGAATACAACGCTATGTATTTATTTTCATCAGAGAGTTATTCGCAGGCTTATCGCAGAATGAAATACATAGAGCAGTACACTGCAAATAGGACCAGAAAGGCCAAAGAAATTACTTTGATGCAAGAGGATTTGAATGAGCAAAACTTAGTATTAATTGCCAATATCGAATCGAAAAAAGAACTGGTAGAGAGTTTTGATAAAGAAAAGCAAAAGTTCTTAGAGGTGAAGAAGGAACAACAAGAAGTGCTTACAAAAATAAAGGCAAACAAAGAATCCCTGCAACAAAAGCTAGCACAACAAAAAGCCGAACAAGAAAGAATTGCAGCAGCTATAAGAGCCGAAATTGAAAAAGAATTAGCCCGAGCCAATAAGAATAATAGTTTTAAAATAAGTCCGGAGGCAAAATTGGCTTCCAGTAGTTTTGAAAAAAACAGAGGAAGTTTGCCTTGGCCTGTAACTCGTGGAACTATAACAAAAAGATTTGGAAAACAGAGACATAGCCAAGTGGCAACGGCCTACATTCAAAATAATGGAATAGACATTAGTACCCTAAAAGGAGCAAATGTACGCGTAGTATTTGATGGAACTGTTACCAGTATTTTTACAATTCCCGGAAGTGGACAAACAGTGATCGTGAGTCACGGAGCCTACCGAACCGTATACTCCAACCTCAAAACAGTGGACGTACAGCTAAATCAAAAGCTAAAAACTAAACAAACTTTAGGCACTTTACTTCCCGATAACTCAGGGAGTATTTCGGAATCTCATTTCGAAATTTGGAAAATTTCTAGCTCCGGAATGAATCCGCAAAACCCAGCTGTTTGGTTATATAGAAATTAAGTTTGAAGGCGCCCCACAAAGGCTTCCTCGATATGTTTCTCTTTTTCAGTCAAAAACAGTCTTTTTTCTAAATGTATAACGCTGCTTTTTCAAAAAGTAACAGAGGCAGAGGTGTTTATTCAGAAATGAAGTCAAAAACAAACTGTTTATTCGATTGGGTAACTCTCACTTTTGCGCAATGTGAAATATGATTTACCTCAAAGTCTCGTTCTGTGTCAAAAGGAACGGTTGATTCACTGAGTTGAAATAACCTGTTACAATCCATCAACCCTTGGGGTGTGAATCTTTGAATTCTAAAATGTGATTCTTCGGATTGAATATAAAACCAAGCGCCACCTCCTTCTCCCGGAAGCCACTGAGCGTTTTTGGGCACTGTTTTAGTTTTTTTTGGAGGAGTAAGTCTGCCAGTTAAATCCATTTTAATTCTTTTTTAAAGGATACAAAATATTCATTCTCTTGGTCATCACTCCATTTTTTAACTCGTAATAATACTTCTTATCATTGATGATTTTTACATTGGTAATGGTGGTATGAGTTACGGTGTATGGAATACGTATTAATATATTTTTTATTCCACCTAAATTACTGGCTTTAGCAGTTTGGGCTACAAATCTCGAGCAGTTTGTTCCGCCAATATTAAATGGTCCGTAAATAATGGCTTCTCGCGACTGTATTTCTTTTGCCTTTTGTAGCGCTTTTTCTGCATCGCTTACAAACAAAGTTGAAGCTATAAGTCTTCCTTCACCATGAGTAGCTTCCAGTTTGGCCAGTTCGTTCATGAGCTCTTCTAAATTCACAACTTCATTGTTTTCAATAATGGGTTTAGTCTTTAGGCTTAAATCTGGATCTGTCCAGCTGTCGCGAACTCGGCCGTGTTTGTTTGGTGTTTGATACCTCCCAAAATCAAAATAATGAAACTCTGAAGTTTCGTGATTAGCAATGACAACAGCCGCATGACCAGCTTTGTAAAACCCATTTCTAAGGAACCCCAAAACAGACATGATGCCATCGTACCATTTCCCCTCTTTTATGACAGGTGTTTCGGGCCACGCCAACGGTATTATAGTTCCTTTTGTGGATTTCATTCCTTAAATATAAGAGTTCTTTTAAGGTTTTCGAAACAACTTTTTTACGTTTTTCAACTCAATCAATTGAAAAACGAACAAGAATAAAGTGCCCGAACCAAAAAGAATAAGAATCGAATAGAACCAAGGGATAAAATCCAATACGGAAGAATTGAGAAGAAATCCAAGGGCGATTGTAAGAAGAGTATAGAGTATTCCTCTTACCAGTAAAGAAGAGTTAATACTTAATTTGAAATAGGATTTGCACAAAAAGATTTGAGCAATGGCGGTAATTCCTTGCGTAATGAGACTTGCCAGAGCTGCTCCAAAAGCTTTATAGGTAGGGATTAGGATAAGATTTAAAATTATATTAAGAACAACCCCAGCGAAAGCAATCTTATTAAGAGTTTTTAAATTGCCATTTGCAGTTAGCAAGGTCCCAAAAATATAAGTGGAGGCAATAAAAATAAAACATACCATGAGTAAACTAAATACTTCACCTGACTGTATTGTGCTATTGATGTAACGAGCACCTATTAGTTCTTGACTGAAAAAAACACTGGTAATTGCTACTAAAATTGCTCCAGGTAACAAAATGCTACTTGCCAATTTCACGAGTGGCGCCACCGACATTTTCTTTTTAAGAAGATTTGCAAACAGAGGCAAAAGAAGAGAAGCAAATAAAAAAGCAATGTTGTTAGCTGCCTCAAAAAATCGAAATCCATTGGCATAAATTCCGGCTTGAGTTTTTCCATCGGGCAACAACCTTTCCAGCATAACGCTGTCTGCCCTGTAGTAAAATGTCATGAGTAAGATGAGTAATGCGTATGGAGCACTTTGGCGAATAATTGCTAGTGAAAAAAGCTTATCCCAGTGTATGTTAGAAACCCTTTGCTTACTGATTAAAAATAGGAAAGCTGAAACTGCCGAAACTGAATAAGCAAAGGTTTGGGCATATACAAACCAATAGAGCTGAAACGGTTGTGCCGTGACTCCGCCCCAAAGCAAAATAGAGCAGATGATGATAAGCAGAAACCTATCCAGAACAGAAACGATGCTGTCGGACTTAAAAAGCATTAATCCCGCCAAATTGGAGCGAAAATACAAGGTGAAAGCTGCTAAAATTTGGTTAACAATCAGCCAAATTAACAGGTAAATTTCAGTTTGGTTATACCCAATTATCCCTCCAAATACGAGAATGAGTGTTGCATAAATCAACGCCAGTAAAACTCTCAACGAAACAATTTTGGAAAAATACTTTTGTATTAAAAAGGGTTGCTGAGAAATTGTTCGAGTATTGAAATTTACGATTCCAAGATCCAATACGATATTGAAAATGAATGTAAAGCCGAGCAAGGAAAAATACAATCCGTATTCTTCAGCTCCTACACGGTTCTGGATTTCTGCATCAATTCCCAAAATATAGAAAGGCTTCACCAAAAAATTAAGGAGGAGCAAAAAAATAAGATTAGTTGCAAATTTTCTATTCATCTGTGGTAAAGATAAGGAGAACGAATCAATTAACTCCATCCAGCTATATTTATAAAGATATGTGGTTGAACAAAAGTAAAATCAAATTAACAAGGAGACGAATAACAAAGAGGGGTTGTTTTTACAAATATTGTTAGAACTCATCTTATTCATTCATCAATTGAAGAAGTATTAGAAATTTCAAAAACATTTGTGTATTATTGTTTAAACTTAAATTATTAACTATGAAAAGAATAAAATTAGCCTTAATTGGTTTGGCAACTCTTTCTTTGGGTTCCTGCACGGTTTATCACACTGCTGTGGTAACAAATAATCCAGTTGGAACAAAAACAGGAAAAGCGAAAGCAAAAGTTGGCCAAGTAGACGCGGATTTCACTTACCAATCTGCCATGAAAAACGGAAACATTACCAAAGCAGGAATTGCAGAAACGAAAGTGACTGGATTTTTTATCTTTTATACAGGAACTACAAAAGTTACTGGAGAATAATAACTCATTTAAAACAAAATAAAATGAAAAAAATATTAGGAGGAATTTTGGTTGTTGCTTTGGTATCTTCTTGTTCTTTAACAAGACCTTACGCGGTAACAAACAACTACATAGGAAATAAGCAAGGAGTTTCTAAAACAACAATATTGTTCGGTCAATCTGCTGGTGATCAATTATCAACAGGGATAGTTTCTAACAAAAATTTTGGTGTAATTGAAGCTGCAAAAAACGGAGGAATTGAAAAAATCGGTTCAGTAGATGTAAAAACTACGAACTATGTTGTTTTTCAAAGAGTAGAAGTAATAGTAACCGGAGAATAAAAACTTATAATTATGAAAAAAATAATCACAAATACGTTAGTCGCTTTATCAATATTGGCATTAACATCATGTAGCATTTCAGGACCTTTATATATCACTGATAATGCGGGAGGAACAAACTCAAAAACAGGAGAATCTTCCTACACTATGATTTTTGGTTTCATGCCATTTAATGCGGATGCCTCAATCGTAACAGCTGCCAGAAATGGAGATATTACCAAAGTAGCTACAGTAGATCAAAAGATTACTGGAGGATTCTTTTCAACAACTGTAACAACAATCGTTACGGGTGAGTAATTTACGATTTACCAAATCAAAAAAAGCTACGACAAGAAATCGTAGCTTTTTTATTGTGTTAATTTTAGTTGGAAGTTTTTTTACAGGATTGTCGCAAGAGACCAATATCTATCATTTTCAAAGAAATGGTGAGCTAGAAACAATCATTTTACCAAGTGATACATTTAATTCCTCTCTTTTTGTTATTCCTTTTCCAGATACCATGTATACTGCCGGTAGTATTACCATAAAGAAGTTAAAATTAAAGGATTTGAAGCTTCAAGTGAATTTAGTATTTTCTGACAACACCTATACCCAACTCACTTATTCAGTAAAAAAGAAAAACAGAAAGGAGTTTATTCAACTTATAGAAAGTACAAACTCTAGTTTCTCATGGAAAGAGAGATTGGAAAGAAGAAAATGCATTTTCATATTATCACCCCAAAGTAAAACGGAAAACCTCTAATTCAGCTTTTTCAAATAGCTTTCAAACTCACCTGACCTTTTCATTTCTTCCATGGCTTTGTTCAGTTTTTCTGCTAAATCTGGCCTACTTTTGGTTACTCCAATTCCTATACTTTCTTCTGTAAATTTTCGGCTCATCACCTCTAGCTCTGGATTCTTAAGAGCAATCTCGTTTAAGAAACTTTTATCCAAAATGTAGGCGTCAATTTCATTTTTCAACAAAAGTCCTTCGGGTTTAATAAAGGCGGTATCAAATTTTTCGTAGGTCAACAGCTTGCTTTTATTAAGGTGTTTTTGAGCCCATTCGTGGGCAGAGGTAAATTCCAATGTATAAACTTTTTTTCCGTTTAAATCATTCAACGAATACAAGGAGTCAGACTTTCTGACTAAAGCAGAAAGCCCATCGGAATAGTAGGGATGTGTGAATAGTATTTGTTCTTTTCGCGACTCATTGATGGATAAAGCTCTAATGCAAATATCTGCTTCTTCTCTCACCAAAGCTTCAATTCTTGGATCACCCTCTCCAGAAAACTCAAAGTCTGTAACGTAAGAATAATTTAATTCGGCTAATTCAAGAAGTCTTTCAAGAAATAAGGGCTCTATACCTGTTGGCTTCGCATCTCCTCTATTCCAAACATAATGAGGAAGTCCTTCACCACCCGGCCAGGATACAAATATTCGAACTTCTTCTTTTTGGTTACAAGAAAAAAACAATGAGATTAACAAGGTCATTCTCATTGTTTTAGTTAGGTTATTCATTTTTGCAATTTTTCTTATTCGTCTTTCATCGAAAGAAGCGAAAAAACCTCAGCTCCTTTCTATCTTTTAAAATAACCAACAAGTAATAAGGCAAAAGTTCAGCGAATATTAATGCTATACTTTTATTTCTGAGCCATTTGCCATGAACCTTCTTTAATTAAGGGCTCGGCTTGCTTGTACTTAACTTCTTTAGATTCGCCACTTCTCAGGTTAACAATCGTTACTTTGTCATTACGGCCAATTTTGGTGTCATTTACAACTGGTTGTTGTTTCACTCGCTGTCCATTTTGTTGCTGGTTAGCTACTTGCTGGTTAGCTTGTGTTGCTTCATTTATGTCGGTTCTTCCCGTTTGTAATTGAGGTTGTGCGCTACGCTGAATCTTTTCGTTATTCGTTTGCTCTACCCCTTGGTTTTGCGGTAAATTTGCTCTCATCAAGAAAGAAATTATTTCTTTATTTACCTTACTCACCATTTGCTTGAACAATTCATAAGACTCCAATTTATAAATCAATAAAGGGTCTTTTTGCTCGTATTGTGCCCCTCTTACGGATTGCCTCAAATCGTCCATTTCTCGCAAGTGTTCTTTCCATTCGTTGTCAATTACACCCAGAGTTATGTTTCGCTCGAGTAGTTTGGATATATTTTTTCCTTTCGCTTCGTAGGAATCTTTTAGGTTTGCCAGAATTTGAGTGCTTTTACTTCCGTCAGTTACTGGTATAATAATGTTTTCGTAAGAGTTAGACTCGTTTTGATAAACATTGGCAATCACAGGATAAGTCATGCTAGCCATCAATTCTACTTTTCTGTTGTAGGCTTCCTTAGCTTTTTGGTATACCGCTTCAACCAGTTGTAGCTCATTTGTTTTCAAGAATTCTTCTTGCGTAACAGGAGATTGGATAGACATGATTCGGATCAATTCCAGTTCAAATTCTTCGAAATCCTCCGTGTCTTTTGCAGTAAAAACTATGTTCTCAGCGATTTCATAAAGGGTGTTAGCAATGTCTAAATCAAGTTTGTCACCATACAAGGCATTCTTCCTTTTTGCGTAAATAGAATTACGCTGAGCGTTCATCACATCATCATACTCGAGCAGGTGCTTTCTTATTCCAAAGTTGTTTTCCTCTACCTTTTTCTGTGCTCTTTCAATAGACTTTGAAATCATTTTATGTTGAATAACTTCACCTTCTTTGAAGCCCATTCTATCCATCATTTTTCCAATTCTTTCAGAACCAAAAAGTCTCATCAAATTATCTTCCAGGGAAATAAAGAATTGAGATGAACCCGGATCACCTTGTCTTCCTGCTCTTCCTCTCAATTGTCTATCCACCCTTCTGGAGTCGTGGCGTTCAGTTCCAATGATAGCTAAACCTCCTGCTTCTTTTACACCAGCTTGTAATTTAATGTCTGTTCCCCTACCAGCCATGTTTGTTGCGATGGTAACAGCGCCAGCTTTTCCAGCTTCGGCTACAATATCTGCTTCTTGTTGGTGTTTTTTTGCGTTCAGTACGTTGTGTTTTATTCCTTTCGAATTCAACAAACTACTCAGGTATTCCGAAATGTCAACCGATGTCGTTCCAACCAATACTGGCCTATTTTCACCCACTAATCTCACAATTTCCTCACTAACTGCAAGGTACTTCTCTCGAGCTGTTTTATACACCAAATCTTCGCGGTCATCTCTTGCAATCGGCTTATTTGTTGGGATTACCACAACATCTAGTTTGTAAATGTCCCAGAATTCTCCTGCTTCCGTTTCGGCAGTTCCAGTCATACCTGCCAATTTGTGGTACATTCTGAAATAGTTCTGCAAAGTAATCGTTGCATAAGTTTGCGTAGAAGCTTCAATTTTTACGCTCTCTTTGGCTTCAATCGCTTGGTGAAGTCCATCCGAATAACGCCTTCCTTCCATTACACGCCCAGTCTGTTCGTCTACTATTTTCACTTTACCATCTACCATGATGTATTCAGTGTCTTTTTCAAATAAAGTGTAAGCTTTTAGTAACTGATTTATTGAGTGAATTCGCTCTGCTTTCACTGTGTAATCGCGAATTACTTCGTCCTTCTTGGCAACAGTTTGTTCTGCAGGTAAATTTTGATTTTCTACATCGGCAAACAATCCTCCTAAATCTGGAAGTATATAAAAATCTGGCTCATCGACTCCAGAGATTAGGTCAATTCCTTTTTCTGTTAAGTCAACTTGGTTGTTTTTTTCTTCAATCACAAAGTACAATTCACAATCCACTTTGTGCATTTCTTTGCTTTGGTCTTGCATGTAGAAATTTTCTACTTTTTGCAATTGTACTTTTATTCCTGGTTCACTTAAATATTTGATTAAGTCAGGATTTTTTGGCATTCCTCTGTGCGAACGAAGCAATGCCATTTGACCCACTTTTGTGTGTTCCGCTCGTGTTTTTTTATCCAAGGATTCGTCTTCGGCTTTTGACAAATTTTCTTTGGCTAACTCTAAGTTTTCTTTCGCCAATTTCCTTTGTGCAGAAACGAGTTTTTCAACTTTTGGTTTTAAGGTAGTGAACTCTTGTTCATCTCCTTTTGGGGTTGGTCCAGAAATGATTAGTGGAGTTCTTGCATCATCAATCAATACAGAATCTACCTCATCTATAATAGCAAAATGGTGTTTTCTTTGCACCAAAGAATCTACTTCGCTACTCATGTTATCTCTCAGGTAATCGAATCCAAACTCATTGTTTGTTCCAAAAGTAATGTCTGCATTGTATGCCTTTCTTCTGGCATCCGAGTTTGGTTGGTGTTTGTCGATACAATCAACCGAAAGCCCATGAAACTCATAGAGCGTCCCCATCCATTCACTATCTCTTTTTGCTAGGTAATCATTTACGGTAATCATATGAACTCCTTTGCCCGCAAGTGCATTGAGGTACACCGGCAAAGTAGCCACTAAAGTCTTCCCTTCTCCTGTTTGCATTTCGGCAATCTTTCCGGTATGCAGGGCTACACCACCAATCAATTGCACATCATAGTGCACCATTCCCCAGGTTACTTGTGTTCCTCCAGCTGTCCAGGAGTTGAACCAAATCGCTTTGTCACCTTCTATCTCTACCGCATCTTTTTGTGTCGCTATCACTTTGTCAAATTCCGAGGCAGTCACTTCAATTTCTTCGTTCTCAGTGAATCTTCGGGCTGTTTCCTTCACTACTGCAAACGCTTCTGGTAAAATTTCTAGCAATACCTCTTCAAGTTGTGCATTGGATTCTAGTTCCAGCTTCTCAATCTCTTGAAAAATCTCGTCTTTTGCATCTACATCCGTGTTTTCGTCCTGAGTTTGAGCTTTCAGTTCGCTTATTTTTCCGTCTATTTCTGCTGTGTAGGCTTTTATTCTTGACTTAAAATCTTGAGTTTTTGCTCTCAACTCATCGTTAGAAATAGAATTGAGTTTAGCGAATTCTTCTTTGGCTTGATCTACCAAAGGGTTTATATCTTTAAAGACATTTTTTGTGTTGTCTCCTAATATTTTTTTGAGGATATTTTGAATCATCAGTTGGTTATTTTTGACTATTAGATGTCACTGCAATTACAATAACTGTGCTTGTATTAGTTACAAGTCAATTTGGCTGATAAAAATAAGAAAAAACGAAGAACTAACAGGTCATATTGGTTAAATATACAAGATTTGTCAGTGAAAATTAGATGAAGTAGAAACAGAAAAAATTATTCTTTTCGGTTATCGGTATCAATTCAGTTTGAGCAAAATCATCTCTTATGTTAGAAAAGTAAAAAAACAATGAGTCATTACACTGATTGAAAAATGACTAAAAACTCCAATCATAAGTGTCAATTTCACTCAAACAAGCCACAAGAATATCAATACTTCCTCTAATGTCTTTTTTATTGGCCATTTCGATTGATTGATGAATGTGACGAGTAGGAATAGAAACTGCTCCAGCAATGGAACCTCCAGGTGTCATCCTCTGAATTCCTGCTGTATCTGTTCCTCCTGCCGTGAGTATCTCTGGCTGCCAGGTTATGTTATTTTTATCGGCAGTTTTCTTCATAAAAGAAACCATTCGGTGGTCACAAATTGTTTGTGAGTCCATTATTTTGATTGCCGTTCCTTTGCCTAATTCGGTTACTTTTTCGTGCGCAGAAGCACCTGGTACATCAAACGCAATAGTTGTATCAATTCCAAAACCAAAATCTGGATTTATATCTAAAGCAGACACATTGGCTCCTCTGAGGCCAACCTCTTCCTGAACAGTGAAAACTGCATACACATCATATGGAACTGATTTCAACTCTTTCAATACTTCAATCAAAATAAAAACCGAAACCCTGTTGTCGATAGATTTGCAGTTTACACAATCTCCCATCTCAATTAGGGCTCTTTCTCTCGTTATAGGATTCCCTATTTCAATGTATTTTTCTACCTCCTCTTTGTTCATTCCCATGTCAATAAAGTAGTCTGTTGTCTTTGGCACTTTATTTCTTTCTTCGGGACTCATTACATGTATAGGCTTAGACCCCATTACTCCAATCAAATCTTTTTTTCCGTGTACAATTACCCTTTGGGCAGTCAATGTTTTGGGATCAAAACCTCCCAGCGTATGAAACCTAACAAAACCATTGTCATCTATGTGAGTTACTATGAAGCCTATTTCGTCCATGTGTGCTCCTAACATCACCTTTTTGGAGCTGTCTTTCCCTCTCTTTATGGCAGTTACATTCCCCAAATTGTCAATAAAAAACTCATCCACTAAAGATTCTATCTCTCTCAATACAACTTTTCTAACTCTATCCTCAAAACCTGGTGCTCCAGGGGTTTCACAAATTTCAGAAAGTAGTTTAATGTCTATCATAATTATTGATTTTTGGGTTTTTTATACAACAAATATTGTCCTAGTAAAATAAGAAGAGTAGAGACAACTGTGCTCAAAATTGTTTTTAACAAAATAAGGGGAAGCGAAAAAAGTGAAAATTCTTCAATCAAAAAGAGCCAGAAGAAAAATGCTCCAATCAGTAAAAACGAGTAAAGGGTGTATTTTTGAAAATCCTCTGTATAAACAGTTAGTTCTTGAATATTATCCAAGGGGTTTTCTGTTTGAATTCTTCTCAATAAAAGGGGTCTGACTAAAGCCAAAAATAAACATGCAGAGGAATGAACTCCTTCAGTGTTCAAAAACATATCCATTGTTATTCCCAAAATAAGAGCAATTATCATGGTCATGTACTTGGATACTTTGGTTGGAAAAGTAAGCAAAAAAGAAATATAAACAACCGGAGAAATGTATGAATTTAAAACACCTACATCAATTTGGTTTACTATAAAAACCTGTGTCAATACAAGGAACATGAACCTTAAGATATTTGATAAAACTAAGTTCATTATTGCTGGTTAGAGTTAGTTATTGAATCTAATTCAGATTGGTATAAATTGTTCACCACAAATACGTGATGAACGGCAAAAAAATCGACTATTGTTCTCAATGTTAATACTTGATTATTGCTGCCTGATTCGGGCTTAGACCCTTTCACTACTCCGACCAACTCACCCTGTGGAAATATCCCCGAGCCACCTTGAGTTACAAGAGTGTCTCCTACCTCAATTTGAAAATAAGTTGGGATACCTTTTACTGTTAACTCATTTACTTTGTTCTCAGGAAGCCACATCAAAGTTCCTACACAGCTGTCATTCAAAGGTCTTACCGGAATTTTAAAATCTGTGTTCATCGCGCTCATGACTGTTGAAAAATGCCCCGATACATTTTTTACAAACCCCACAACTCCTTTGGAGTTAACTACGCCCATTTCTCGTTTAGTTTCTTTTAAACTCCCTACATTCAAGGTCAATACATTCTTCTGTTTACTTGTTGAGTTTTGTAGTACAGTAGCAGGCTGAAATAAATATTGACGATGATATTGCTTCTTTTTTATTTCAATGAGGTGTTTGGAAACTGTGGCATAATTATGAAACGCATCTTGTTTCAATTTAGCATTTTGCTTGAGTAACTCTTCATTCTCTGATTTCAAATTAAAATACTGAAAAAATGAGTTCTTCTTTTGAAATACCCAACCAGAAATTCCAGCGCTTGAATTTAAAATTTGTGCCTGCTGGTAGCTTGAATTCCTCTGTATCAGAAAAAAAACGACCATTTGAAGGGACATAAAAAACAAGATAAATCTTATTTTATTAAAAAATAAAAGTACGTTTTTCATGTATGCCTGCTAATTCAATTATATTCCTTTCATCAAAAATTGGAATCTGTCAATGTTGTCAAGCGCTATACCCGTTCCTCTAACAACAGACCTCAATGGCTCGTCCGCTATGTGAATTGGCAACTGCGTCCTGAGCGAAAATCGTTTATCCAATCCTCTTAAGAGAGAACCTCCACCTGCTAAGTAAATTCCAGTTTTGTAAATATCTGCCGACAATTCTGGAGGAGTCATTTCCAATGCAGATAAAATGGCTTCTTCAATTTTGGTAATGGACTTATCCAAGGATTGAGCTATTTCTTTGTAGGAAATAGTTATTTCTTTTGGAATCCCTGTCATCAAGTCTCTTCCTCTTACTGCGTAATCTTCTGGCGGGTCGTCCAAGTCGGTAGTGGCCGCTCCCACTTCAATTTTAATCATCTCGGCAGTTCTTTCCCCAATCAAAATATTGTGTTGACGTCTCATGTACTCCTCTATGTCTGCGGTAAAATCATCACCTGCTACTCGGATTGATTTATCACATACAATCCCGCCAAGGGCAATAACCGCAATTTCTGAGGTTCCTCCACCAATATCAATAATCATGTTTCCCATTGGCTCTTGCACATCAATTCCAATTCCTATGGCTGCCGCCATTGGCTCGTGAATCAAGTACACTTCTCTCGCCCCTGCATGCTGAGCTGAGTCACTCACTGCTCTCTTCTCCACTTCTGTAATTCCAGAAGGGATACAAATCATCATTCTAATTTTTGATAACGAACTGAATGCATTTTTCTTCTCCTGAGTCATTTTAATCATTCCTTTGATCATTTCCTCAGTCGCTTTGTAATCTGCAATCACTCCATCCTTTAATGGACGAATTGTTTTTATGTTTTCATGCGTTTTTCCATGCATCTGTTGAGCACGTTTTCCTATCGCAATAATTTTATCAGTTTTGATGTCCATGGCCACAATCGAAGGTTCATCAACTACAATCTTCCCGTTTTGGATTATGATCGTATTGGCTGTACCTAAATCAATGGCAATTTCTTGTTGAAAAAAACTAAATAGTCCCATTTTATTAGTGTTTAAAGTGTCTGGTACCGGTAAATACCATTGAAATTTTATTGTTGTTACAGTACTCAATAGACAATTCGTCTTTGATTGAGCCACCCGGTTGAACTACTGCATTAACCCCTTCATTTCCTGCTATTTCCACACAGTCTGGAAATGGAAAAAAGGCGTCCGATGCCATTACGGCATCATTCAAATCAAACCCAAATGATTTAGCTTTGTGTATCGCTTGATTAAGAGCGTCCACCCTAGAAGTTTGACCTGTACCACTTGCAAGCAATTGACCGTTTTTCGCCAATACAATAGTGTTTGATTTTGTGTGTTTACAAATCTTTCCAGCAAATTCTAAATCGTTCATTTGCGATGCTGTAGGCGAGGTATTTGTTACCGTTTTAAAGTCCTCTTTTTTGTCTGAAACAAAGTCTTTATCTTGAACCAAAACTCCATTCAGTATTGTTCTGTATTGATTCTTTGGCAGTTCAAATGATTTCTGAACCAATATAATTCTATTCTTCTTGCCTTTCAAAATTTCTAAAGCATCATTTGAATAGGAAGGGGCAATGACTACCTCACAAAACAGGGTGTGAATCTTTTCTGCTGTTTCTTTGTTTATTTCTGTGTTGGCAATTAGTACTCCTCCAAATGCAGAAACTGGATCACCAGCCAATGCATCAGTATATGCCTGAGATATTGAATCTCTACTTGCCAAGCCACAAGCATTGTTGTGTTTTAGAATAGCAAAAGTTGGTTTTGAGTCCTGAAACTCGAGAATTAAATTAACCGCTGCATCTACATCTAGCAGGTTGTTGTAAGAAAGTTCCTTCCCGTGTAGTTTATCAAAAAACCCGTCTAAATCACCAAAAAAACTTCCTTTTTGATGAGGATTTTCTCCATATCTTAGTGCTGATTTTTCGCCAATACTCTGCTTGAATGAAGATTGATTGTTGTTGTCAAAGTAATTGAAAATATGGGAATCGTAGTTGGAAGACACATCGAATGACTCTTTTGCCAATTCTCTTCTTTCCTCCAAATTCAATGCTCCGTTATTTTCCGTTAGTAAATCTAAAAACTTATCGTACTGACTTACAGAAGAAACGATCGTTACATCCTTGTAGTTTTTCGCAGCAGCTCTGATTAATGAAATCCCTCCAATATCAATTTTCTCAATAATGTCAGCCTCGCTGGCTCCGGACTTCACAGTTTCTTCAAACGGATAAAGGTCCACAATAACCAAGTCTAATTCTGGTATTTCGTATTCAGCTATTTCTTTTTGATCACCTTCGTTTTCTCTTCTTGTCAAAATACCGCCAAAAACTTTCGGGTGAAGCGTTTTAACTCTCCCACCTAAAATTGATGGGTATGAGGTAAGTTCCTCAACAGGTACTACATCTATTCCAAAGTTTTCAATAAAGCTTTGAGTTCCTCCGGTGGAATAAATAGTTACTCCTTGTTTATTTAATTCTCTAACAATTGGTTCCAATCCTTCTTTGTAAAAAACTGAAATTAAGGCTGATTTAATTCTTTTTCGGGACATTACTTTTCATTTTTCACAAAGATAGTCAACTCAATTGAGTTTGAGGGTATTTATCCAGCATTAATCATAGCTTTTTTTGATCTACTTAAAACTCTGTTTTAGTGATGTTTATGGGTGTAAATTAATTTTTATTAAAAGTTTACGCATCTTTTTTATTCAGATATTTGTTTAACATTTAAAAATATCTCTATATTTGCGAACCCAAACGAGAAAGGGCAATTAGCTCAGTTGGTTCAGAGCACCTCGTTTACACCGAGGGGGTCGGGGGTTCGAATCCCTCATTGCCCACCAAAAAGCTTCAGTTTTACTGAGGCTTTTTTTATGCTTTAAAGTTTCGTCCGTTTCAGGGTAAATTAAACTTCTGTAACTTTCGATACCAAGTAATTCTCTCTCTTTCATGCCATGTTTGGCAAACAAGTAAATCAAGTATAAAAAAAAGGGAGTTTTAGTTATCAACCAAACTCCCTTCCATAATTTCATATTCCTATTATCTAGTGCGTTACAATCAATTTTTTAGTTACTCTTTCGCCATTTAAATACAGTGAATAAAAATAAGTGCCAGCTTCCCAATTTGAGGTATTAATGAGAATTTTGTTTTCACCAGAAACTCCTGAAATAGATCCTTTGCTGAATACTATTTTTCCAGAAATATCAAACACCTCTATGCTCACGATCGCCTCATTTTGAAGTCCATACAAAACTGTTGTTCTATCGTTTGCTGGGTTAGGGTATGACCGAATCAAACTCGAGTTAAGCTTGTTTTCATCTAAGCTTACCGTATTCTGTCTCATATACAAATCTATATCAATCGCTTCAAATTGAGTAGCTCCATAAGCCAAGTAAGGAATATACCTTCCATTCCATCCGGTTGTGCTGTAATTGTATCTTACGGATCTATGAACCGAACTTGACCCTGTGAAATCTCCCGGAATGTAATTGTGATAAGTACCATTACCATTATGTTCGGCAACCACCTGAGTGTAAGAACCAATACGGCTTCCCAAGGTATCACCAAAAGGAGTATAGCCTCCAGGTTTGTAGTCAATTGTTACGGCAAAAATAGAAGGAACAGCCAGACCACCAGTGGCAACCTTTGGATGAATTAATCCATTGGCCAGAGTATCACTTAATTGTAAGGGGACTTTGTATTCAGCAAGAACTCCAAAGGGCTCTCTTGCCACAGAATCCCAATACAACCTCCTGTAACGAGCCGTATCGTTACTAGAGGGGTATTTCGTTGATTGCCCTGTGAAAAACCCCACAATATTTAGGTTATTAGTACTTCTTGGCACAACCCTAAAAATAAGAGTATCCACATATCCTGCGGATCCTTTTACATATCTACCGTAAGTCGCAATGCTGTCGATATAAGCATCTTTTGCAATGTTAAACTGATCGGTTAACGTGCCCACACCAGCATTAATCACCTCCGAACTTAAATCGAAAGTCATTCCAAAGGAATGGATAAACGGAATTCCAAATGAAGCACTATATGGAGCTACAGCTGAAGTGTCTGGAAATAGAAAATAATAGTCATAATCTGGAGTAGAAGAATAATAAGATGAGGTTAAATCAATAAAATTCAACCATTGAGAGACGAGCGCCCTGTTGCTATTCGCAGGTAACCTTGAAGAGCGTTCTGTGTGATGATTAGGAGCTTCAGGGATCAAGTGCCTCGCCACTTGCTCAGGAGATTGTGAGTAGGTATATCCAGCTAATAGAATACTCGAAAAAATTATGGTGATTGTTGTTTTCATGTTGCAAAGTTTGGTTCATAAAAAAAGCTCCAGCCATATGGCTGGAGCTTTAAGTTACAAAATAAAACGTTTGCTTACTTCGTGATAGTCATTTTTTTAGTAATTCTCTTTCCGTTAACAACGATTGAGTAGAAGTACATTCCTGCATTCAACTCATTAGAATTGATTTCAATTGAGTGCGTTCCTGCATTTCTGTTTCCTTCGAAAGTTGAGATAACTTTTTTACCAGTTACATCCATCACTTCAAAAGCAACCTCTGCATTGTTCTCCAAAGCATATCTTACTGTTGTAAATCCATTTGCTGGATTAGGGAAGTTTTGGAACAATTTAGCTTCACTTGCATTTTCTTTTACCGAAATAGAGTTAGTCTGCGAAAGTGTTAAATCAATATCTATTGACTCATATTGTCCAGCTCCATATGCCAAGTAAGGGATGTATCTACCTGCCCAACCTGCAGACAACCCATGTCTTACAGAGGATGTCACAGTATTAGAAGCCGTTAAATCACCTGGGACGTAATTACTAAAGGTTCCGTCTCCATTCAATTCGGCAGTTACTTGTGTCCATGCTCCTACACCATAGCCCATTGTATCCACATATGGAGTAAAAGTGTTCCCTGGTTTAAAATCGATTGTTACAGCAAACAACCTATCAACTGTTATCCCTGCTAATGTTTTCACATATTGCAGACCATTCGATAATGTATCTTCCGGTCTTAAAGCAACTTTATACTCCGCTACTACATCAGGTGCAACCCAAGTATTGGTATCTGTGTTAAGCATGACAAATCTAGTTGTATCATTACTTGCTGGATAGTCAGTTGACTGACCAGTGAAATAAAATACACTAGATAAGTTTCCGTTTGTAACGGGTTTAACTACTCTAAAGATTATTGTGTCTACAGAGTTTGATCTGTCCTGTGCCCATACTCCATAGGTAGCAATAGAATCAATAGTTGTAGTCATAGACACATCAAAAATTGAAGGGTAACCTAGTTGGTTTTGGTTCATCACAGGTGATGTCAAATCGTAAACCTGACCAAAAGAGTGCGAGAACGGAGCTGCTAAAGTTCCTCCATAATCAGCAAAAGGTGTCGAATCCGGGAAGGTGTAGTAATAGTCATAATCCGGAGTTGAAGAATAGTAGTTTGCACTTAAATCAATAAAATTAAACTTAACTTTATCGATGGTGTATCTATTAGAAAAATTATGAGGAGCTTTTAAGTCCCTTGCCGTATGATGTGCTGGCGCTTCCTTGAAAACCGACTGGTTAACTGGTGCCTGAGCCACCATTGTTGCAGAAAGTAAAACTCCTGCCAATGTAGAGTAAATTTTTTTCATTGTTGTTGTTTTTAATGTTATAACTAATCTCAAATATAGCGCTTTTATTTAATGTTTTCATAATTATATCGCAATTTTTACTTAATTTAGTGAAACTAATAACGTTAAAATTCAATCTTATGAAAAAAACTCTACTAACCATACTTTCACTAGGGATGGCATGGTCAGCTGTTGCCCAAAGCAATAGTAGTATTATTAAAAAATCGAATAATGACTATGCTGTAAAAAAAGAGAAAGCTGCAGATGGTTCAGAATCTATTAATGGGCCTGTTGCTCCTTATTCCGCAGCAAGATCTCTAGCAGAAACAACTATTGGGACTACTGTGTACGACTTGCAAACAAATGGAACAAGTCAAAGAAGAATAATTAACCACTCAGATGGAACTGTCTCAGCCGTTTGGACCATGGATAACGGAGTTAGTCCATACACAAATAGAGGAGCCGGTTACAATTATTTCGATGGGACTTCTTGGGGTGCTTTTCCAACAGGTAAGGTTGAGTCAACAAGAAATGGATGGCCAGCCCTGGCTTCTGGAGCCAACTCAAACAATGAAATTATCGTGAGTCACTCTGGATCAGGTGGACTTACAATGAACGAAAGAACAACTAAAGGAACGGGAGTATGGAAAGAAACTATCATCCCTACTAACATTCCTACAGGATATGATGTGTTGTGGCCAAGAGCAGTAATTGGTGGTTCCAATGACAGTACAATTCACGTGATAGCCATCGTAAGAAGTTCAGCAACACCCGCTATTCCATACCAAGGATTAACCAACGCTTTAGTTTATTATCGATCTCAAAACCTAGGGTTGACTTGGGACATTCAGGACTCAATCCTACCTGGATTAGACTCAAGTATATTCACCTATGTTTCTGCTGACGCTTACTCAATCGATGCAAGCGGAAACACTGTTGCCATGGCAGTTTACAACTCTTGGGGTGACGTTCTGGTATTTAAATCCGCAAATAATGGAGATACTTGGACAAGCTCAGTTGTTTCTGATTTTCCAATTAATAAATATGCTATTGACGATGGTTCAGACATTAATGGAGACGGGATAAACGACACAATTGAAAGCTGTGATGGGTCAGGATCTATGATGATTGATAACCAAGGGGTTGTGCATGTATTTTATGGATTAGTAAGAGTCCTGGATGAAGACACAACAGATGATGGAACGTCTTATTTTCCAGGCACCAATGGACTAGCATATTGGAACGAAGGATTCGGTAATGATTCCATTCAAGTCATTACTGGAGCGTTAGATTTAGATGGTTCTGGAGCACTTGAGGTGGTGCCTTCTGGTGGTTCGTTACCTTCTTACCAAGTTGGGATGTCCAGTATGCCAAGTTGTGGAGTTTCGGCAAATAACACATTGTATTTGGTTTATGCCGCCTTGGCAGAGACACACTCTGATGGTGTGCAAACATACAGACATCTTTACGTAATGAATTCTACAGATGGCGGAACTACTTGGTCTGACCCAGAAGATTACACGCCAGATTTTAGTTTTGCTATCTATGAGGCTGTTTATCCTTCAATGGCAAAACATGTAGATAGTAATATTCACATCATTTATCAAAGAGATTTTAGCCCAGGACAATCTATTTCTGGAGATGAGGACCCTGCTGTGATAAATGATATTGTTTATTTGTCTATTGATACTATGCTTGCAGAACCTATTGTTTCGGTTAAAGAACTTGAGACTTCTCTTGATGTTTCTGTTTTCCCTAACCCTAGCAACGACCTAGTAAATGTAAGAATAGTTGCAGATAACGCATCTAATGAAACCATGACAGTTTCTGTTTTAGACGCAACGGGAAGAGCTGTTTACAGTGCTCAAGAATCATTTAATGGTTCAGCAGCCTTGTACCAAATGAATGTTTCAAATTTAGACGCAGGAGTTTATTTTGTGAGAATAGAATCTCAAACTGGTTTGATTACTAAAACCTTAGTTAAGAAATAATCTTTAGCCATAGAACAAAACTAAAAAAGAGCCTTACTTATTCGTAAGGCTCTTTTTTTTATCTTTGTATGTCATTTAATCTCACTATGAAAATTCAATTGTCGGCTGTAATCATCACTTTTAATGAAGAAAAAAACATCGCAAGATGTATCGAATCATTGGAGAACATTGCTGACGAAATTGTTGTAGTCGATTCTTTCTCTACAGATAATACAAAAGATATTTGCCTTCAACATAAGGTTCGGTTTGTTGAACATTCTTTTGAAGGCCATATTCAACAAAAAAACTGGGCAATAACTCAGGCCAAATTCAAGCACGTGCTGTCGCTAGATGCTGATGAGGCCATCTCACCGGAATTAGAATCGTCTATCCTTAAGATTAAAAACAATTGGAAAGAGGAGGGTTATTCATTTAATCGCAAAACCAACTATTGTGGAAAATGGATAAACCACGGACATTGGTACCCAGATACAAAACTGAGGCTTTGGGACTCCACCAAAGGAAAGTGGGGAGGAAACAATCCTCATGACACCTTCTTATTGCATTCTGGAAAAAAAGGAACTCACATTTCGGGGGATTTACTCCATTACAGCTATTATAGTGTAAATGAACATTGGCAACAGGCCGAAAAGTTCTCAAAAATTGCGGCAAAAGCCTACCACGAGTCTGGTAAAAAATCAAGCAGGTTCAAGATCATTTTCAGTCCTATTTCTCGCTTTTTGTCAAGCTATTTTTTACATCGTGGATTCCTGGACGGAAAATATGGGTGGACAATAGCAAAAATCACATTTTGGGAAACCAAACAAAAGTATAAACTACTAAAGAACTATAATTCGTAAGTAAAATCAAAGTTTTTAATCTCGTCCAAAGTATCAAAAATCTCTTGAGTTTCCATGGTGGTAACCAATTTCATTCTCAAAGGTTTAAAATCTCTAATTCCTTTGAAATAGTTAGCATAGTGCCTTCTCATTTCTACAATACCTTCATGCTCACCTTTCCATTCTAAGGACATCTCCAAGTGTTTTCTTACCACATCTACTCTTTCGTTGATGGTAGGCTGGGGTAATTCTTCTCCCGTTTTGATAAAATGCTTTACTTGGTTAAAAAACCATGGGTTTCCAATACTAGCTCTGCCTATCATCACACCATCAACACCATATCTATTCTTGTACTCAACGGCTTTTTGGGGTGTATTGATGTCTCCATTTCCAAAAACAGGGATGGACATTCTCGGGTTGTTTTTTACCTCAGAAATAAGGGACCAATCAGCATCACCCTTATACATTTGCTTTCGGGTTCTTCCGTGAATAGAAATTGCCTTAATTCCAACATCCTGAAGTCTTTCAGCAACTTCTACAATATATTTGGAGTTGTCGTCCCAGCCCAATCTCGTTTTCACAGTTACTGGCAAGTGAGTAGAGTTTACAATTTCTTTGGTCATTTCAACCATTTTAGGAACGTCTTGTAAAATTCCCGCACCAGCGCCTTTTCCTGCCACTTTCTTCACAGGACAACCGTAGTTTATATCAATGATATCTGGGTTTGCGCCCTGAGTTACCTCAGTTGCCTTTCGCATGGACTCAATATTAGAACCAAAAATTTGAATTCCTACCGGTCTCTCGTATTCAAAAATATCCAGCTTTTTGACACTTTTGGCGGCATCACGAATCAATCCTTCTGATGAAATAAATTCGGTGTACATAAGATCTGCACCGTGTTGCTTACACAAAGCACGGAAGGGCGGATCACTCACGTCTTCCATAGGAGCTAACAGCAGTGGAAAATCTCCTAATTCTATATCTGCAATTTTAACCAAAATTCAATTGTAGTTGTTCTATTATGCGACAAATATAATACCTTTGGGTAGATGAACTTAGTTTATTTATTGACAAAATTTATAAACTGAGTCTTATCTTTAATTTTACTTTGTTCTGAGAGTGCAACATTAACCGCCAGAAAAACTTTATGTACCATAAATCCAAGGGAATTCTATTGCGTAAAACGAAATTATCGGGCGGAGGCTTTATTCTAAAAATATTGACGCTAGAGTTCGGCATTCGTTCTTATTTCGGAAGAACAAGCAAGCAAATGAAGAACAAATATCTACCTCTTTCTATCGTAGATTTAACTGGTTACCAGCAAGCAAAAAAAACGATTTATTCCCTGAAAGAGTATAACCTATCGCCTCCCTTGAGGAGTGTGTACCAAGACATTTACAAATCCAATGTGCTTTTATTTATCAATGAAGTTCTCAACCATGTGATTCAAGAAGAAGAATCAAATCCTGAAAAATACCTTTTCATCGAAAGTAAGATCAAAGAATTAGAAAACAAGCCATTTAATCCTAACTTTCACCTGATATTTCTAATTCAGCTCACCTCATTTTTGGGTTTTGAACCAGATACTAACGGAAATGGAACTTATTATGATTTTGCCGAAGGAGAGTTCACCTTCGCAATTCCAGCGCATTCAAACTTTTTTGACGAAAAGGAGTCCCTTCTTTTCAAATCAATCTATGATGCTGGATTTGAGTCTAACGTAGAGCTCAAAATTTCGAATCCAACAAGAAAAAGAGGACTGCAACTGTTAATCACTTATTATAGGTATCACACGGATATGAGGGAATTAAAGTCTCTCCCCGTTTTAGAAATGATATTTAATTAACCTCCATATTAAAAACCGTTCTTTATCTTTGAGGAATAAAATATCTGTCATGAAAAAATCATTTCCCACTTTAGCCTTTTCATTTTTATTACTCATGTCTTGCCACGAAAATTCTTCTGGGATTGAGCAAAAAACACCCATAACAAAAGCGACAACAAAAGAATCTATTTCCTTGCCAAAAAACATCATCCTAATGATTGGCGATGGTATGGGAATCTCTCAAATTACCGCAGGAATGTACCGCAATGGCAACAAGCTCGAGCTAGAACGTTGCAAAGTGATTGGACTGATAAAAACGAATTCGAAAAAAGAACTGATTACCGACTCTTCGGCTGGAGCTACAGCCTTTGCCACGGGTAAAAAAACAAGGAACGGAATGATTTCTCAAGCCATGGAAGACTCCTCGGATTACAAAACGTTTGTGGAATATGCAGAAGAACATAAAAAAGCAACTGGCATTGTGGTAACCAGTACAGTTACACACGCTACTCCTGCTAGTTTTTATGCCCATTACCCGAGGCGATATGATGCCAATGAACCTATTTCTGCGCAATTTATACAGAGCGGTGTAGAAGTGTTAATTGGTGGAGGTAAAAGATATTTTGAAACCAGATCAGACGACCGAAACTTACTGAATGAATTAGCAACTGTGGGATATACAATAATAGACTCCTTAACTCCTGAATTTAACACCAAAGAAATTGAAAAAATGGTGTGCCTGTACGCTCCCACTCAGCCGGGGAAACTTGTGTACACAGAGGGTGATGAAGCGCCAAGCCGAGGTCCTGTGTTACCGTTAGCCACCGAAAAAGCAATTGAAGTTTTGAAAAAAGACACAAATGGATTCTTTATGATGGTTGAAGGTTCTCAAATAGATTGGGGAGGACACAACAACGACTCAGAATACATCATTAATGAAATGTTAGACTTTAACCAAACTATAAAAAAAGTATTGGATTTTGCAGAAAAAGATGGTGAAACACTCGTAATTATTACTGCCGATCACGAAACGGGAGGATACGCAATCATAGATGGAAAAATGGATGGCAGCCAAATGACGGGAGGCTTTTCAACGAAGCACCACAGCGCATCTATGATTCCAGTATTTGCCTTCGGGAAAGGAGCCGAGAAATTCTCAGGAATTTATGACAATACAGCTATTTTTTATAAAATGATGGAGGCTTTTCAATTTGAAACGGAATAAATATTCCTCTAAAATAACAGGATAAATAGAGCCTAAATAATTCTGTGACACCATTGGTTCACTGCCTGTTAATCGAAAATTATTAGGTTTATTTGTGGGTTCAATCGCAAATTATTATGTTTATTTGTGATTTAAATCGAAAATTGTTATACTTTTGAGTTAATGATAGAGAGATTATTAGACCATATTTTTCAAAAAAGAGTATTCAAAGGAAAGGCCATCTTACTTTTTGGTGCTCGTCAAGTGGGAAAAACTACCTACGTTAAAACTTTTGCAGAAAAGAGTGAGAAAAAAGTGCTCCACTGGAATGGGGACGAACCTGATGTGAGAGAATTATTAACAAATGTAGCCTCCTCTCAGCTCAAAAATTACATTGGCGAAAATGAACTAGTAATTATTGACGAAGCTCAGCGCATACAGAATATTGGTATAACCTTGAAGTTGATAACAGATAATTTGCCCCAAATTCAAGTTATAGCCACAGGGTCGAGCTCATTAGATATTGCCAACTCATCTAAAGAACCACTTACGGGACGAAAATTTGAATATAACTTGTTTCCATTTTCATTTCAGGAATTGGTGAATCATCAAGGAATATTGGAAGAAAAAAGACAGTTAGAACAGCGTCTTATATACGGATCCTATCCAGAGATTGTAACTCATCCCACAGATTCGGAAGAACTACTCAATCTTATCTCTGACAGTTATTTGTACAAAGATTTACTCCTAATCGAAACCATAAAAAGACCAAAACTACTGGCCAAAATATTGAAAGCTCTCGCGTTGCAAATGGGAAGCGAAGTATCGTACAACGAACTTTCTCAATTGGTAGGAGCAGATAAGGGAACGGTAGAAAAATACATTGAATTGCTGGAGCAAACCTTCGTGATATTCACCTTACCTTCATTTAGTAGAAATGTAAGAAACGAACTCAAAAAGAGTAAGAAGATTTATTTTTACGATATAGGAATTCGCAATTCCATTATTGGAAATTTTAATCCTATTCATTCTCGTACTGATATTGGTGCGCTTTGGGAAAACTACTTGATAAGCGAAAGAATAAAGAAATCACATTACGAAGGAAAACGCGCTACCTATTATTTTTGGCGAACTACTCAGCAACAAGAAATCGATTTAATTGAAGAAACAGGCGATTCTTTAGCAGCCTTCGAGTTTAAATGGAATGAAAAAGCTAAAGCAAAATTTCCTAAAACTTATTTGAATAATTATCCAAACTCAACCGTTGAAGTAATTTCGAAAAAGAACTACGAAGAATTTTTACTCTAATTATGGCAGAAGACTTAACACTAACAAAAACCTCAAAAGAGGAAAAATATCAAAAATTAATTCCACAATTAAAAGCACTCGTCTTGGGCGAAGAAGATGTGATTGCGAATCTTGCTAATGTCTCAGCTGGCTTGAAAGAAGCCTTTGATTTTCTTTGGGTGGGTTTTTACTTGGTCAAAAAAGATGAATTAGTCTTGGGACCCTTTCAAGGTCCAGTGGCTTGCACCCGAATTCAAAAAGGCAAGGGGGTTTGTGGAACTTCTTGGCAAACTAAAAACACTCTAATTGTTCCCGATGTTGACCAATTTGAAGGTCATATAGCTTGTAGCTCGTTCTCAAAGTCTGAGATTGTGTTGCCGCTCATAAAACACAATGAAGTGTTAGCGATATTGGACGTAGATAGCAAAGAATTGAATGCTTTTGATGAGATTGATGAGAAGTATTTATCTTTGCTTGTGAATGAAATAAACATTTAACTTTTAGGTTATCCCACTTTTACCATTGAAAACACTTTTATCTATATCCACCGTCTTCGTCATTGTACTTATTCAAAGTTGTGCTCAAATAGCTGCTCCCTCGGGAGGTGAGCCCGACACAGATTATCCTGTTCTTGATAGTATTGGTACTTTTCCATTAAATTATTCCACAAATTTTCGAGGCAGCCAAATTGTAATGACTTTTGATGAATACTTTGTACTTAAAAACCCAACATCTAATGTGTTTTTTTCACCCAGTATCGAAAAGGAACCGGAGTATATCGTAAAAGGAAAAACGCTTACTGTTCTGCTAAACAATGAATTAAAAGCAAACACAACTTACACCATAAATTTTGGCGATGCCATCTCGGATTACACCGTTGGGAACAAAATTCCAGACTTTAAATATGTATTCTCTACTGGAAGTTTTATCGACTCTATGGAAACAAAGGGAAAAGTATTGGATGCCTTATCGGGAAAACCTATTTCTGATGTTTTGGTAATGCTCTACGACCAAACCGAAGATTCTATTGTTTCCAAACAAAGACCCACTTATTACACCTTATCCAGCAAAGAAGGAAATTATTCTCTCACCAACCTAAAGTCTGGCAGCTACAAAGTTTTTGCTCTAAAAGATGAAAACAGGAACTTTCTCTATGACTTGCCAAATGAACAGGTGGGTAGTCTCGATTCCCTTTTGAATTTGACGAGCGATTCTCTCAAAAGGAGACAAACTTTATTTTTGTACACAAAAGACTACATCAAACAAGGAATAACCACAAAAAAGTATGAATATCCAGGGAAACTAACACTGGGCTTTGCCCGTCCGGTAGAGGATTGGCAAGTTTCATTTTTGGATAGTATACCTGTTGCATTTTTGGAAAAAGAAATGAGTGAGAATAGAGATTCACTCATTCTTTGGGGCGTAAATATTGGTAGCTCCAAATCTACTTTGAATATCAAATTAGACACAACCACTCAGACAGTTAATATTTACCCTTTCAAAACCCCTACCAAAAACCTGGACCTTTCTCAACCATCTATTTCCCGATCCTTGGATGCTTCTCAACCTCTAGAGTTTGTTTTCGACAGGCCTCTCGCAGAGGTAAAACAAAACTTCATTTCCCTTAAAAAAGATACTACTTTAGTAAGGTTTGACAGTATTAAAACTGACCTCAAAACCTTATCCTTATTTTTCTCTAAAAACGAAGATCAATCTTACCATTATACGCTGTTACCAGGCGCAGTGAAGGATGTGTTCCAAACAACGAATAAAGACACACTAGAAGGGCTAGTTTCAGTTAAAAAAAGTAGTTATTATGGAAGCTTTACACTCAAATTAATCCCAACCAAAGGCTCCTTAAATTACATCGTTTCTCTGTTGGACGAAAAAGGAAAAAAAGTAAAAACTAAACCAGCAAAAGGAGATACCTCTCTCACCTTTTTGAAGTTAACACCAGGGAAATACACGATACAAGCCATTGAGGATATCAATGCGAATGGAAATTGGGATACGGGTGATTATTACAAAAAGAAAAAACCAGAACAAGTTTTTAATTTCCCAATAGAAATCACAATCCGATCTAATTGGGACCTCACCGAAAGTTGGATAATAGATTGATTTCGATTATTTTGAATTTACATTACATGGCTCTTTAATCTTTTTTAAGAACTCTAGTAGATAGGGCCAAGTCGTCTATGAGGTACTAATTATAATCTCATTTTAATAAGAAAGGACAATTACACCGATTAGAAAAAAACATAAAAAAAGCCCTAACTTTCGTAGGGCTCGTTCATATCATTATTTTTCATTCCTAATTTTTTAAAGCCTCAGCTCCACCCACAATCTCAAGGATTTCGTTGGTAATGGCAGCTTGTCTTGCTTTGTTGTAAGTAAGTTTGAGGTTGAACAACATATCTCCGGCATTGTCTGTCGCTTTATGCATCGCTGTCATTCTTGCCCCGTGCTCTCCAGCATGAGAATCCAAAACACCTTTGTACAACTGAACTTTCAATGATTTTGGCACTATATCTTCAATTATTCTTTCCTTAGAAGGAACGAAAATATAATCTGTATTACTCGCTGTAGATTCTTCTGCTTCTACTTTTTCGATAGGTAAAAATTGTTCTACCATCACGGTTTGATTGGCAGCATTTACAAAATGATTATAAACCATCACTACTTTATCCACCTTCTCTTCATTGTACAACTCCATGATTTGCTCCGCTACTTCCGAAACCGACTTGAAATTCAAATCATTGTAAATCTTTTCTAAGTCTGTAGGGATTTCCTTTAGATTGCTGGCTGCATAAAACTTATTTGAAAATTCTTGAGCCTTTTTACCAATAGCCATAAAATGAATAGTGGCATCCGTATATTCTTTCGCTAAAGCGTTCACCTTTTTGGTAATGTTGTTGTTAAACCCTCCACATAAACCTCTGTTTGAAGTCACAGCAACAAATAATACGTTCTTTACTTCTCTTTCTTGCGAGTATACTCCCTCAGAACTATCCAAACTTGAACTTAAGTTCATTTGAATTTCTTGAAGTTTATTGGCATACGGTAGCAATTGGGTAATTGCATCTTGAGCTCTTTTGAGCTTAGCTGCCGATACCATTTTCATTGCAGAAGTAATCTGCATAGTAGAATTTACCGAGGTAATCCTATTTCGTATTTCTTTTAAGTTTGCCATTTTTTAGAAGTTGGAAGTCCGAAGTTTGGAGCTTGGAGTCCGAAGTTTGGAGCTAGATATTAAATGAATTACTCAAATTTATCCTCTTTTACTCTTTGTTCTATTCTCTTTGCTCTTTGTTCTTTATTCTATGTTCTTAGTTCTATTTTCAATAACTACCGAACTCAAGTCATATGTCTTAAGCCAATAGTCGTATGTCATTCTTAGTACTTTGCACTCAATTCTGCAGCCACTTTAGTCAATACATCAGTTGCTTCATCAGTATATTTTCCTGCTTGTAACAAGTCCAATGTATCTCTGTGCTTTGCTTCTAAATACGCAATGTACTCTTCTTCAAACTGCTTCACTTTGTTCACTGGCACATTACCAATTAATCCTTTAGTTCCAACATACAACACAGCAATTTGGTGCTCAACTGACAACGGAGATCCTTCGTTTTGTTTCAATAACTCCACGTTTCTCGCTCCTTTGTCCAATACGGCTTTTGTACTAGCATCCAGGTCAGAACCAAACTTAGCAAATGCTTCCAGTTCTCTGTATTGAGCTTGATCCAATTTCAAGGTTCCCGCCACTTTCTTCATAGATTTAATCTGGGCATTTCCTCCTACTCTTGATACTGAGATTCCTACGTTAATCGCTGGTCTCACACCTGAGTTAAATAAATCCTGCTCCAAGAAAATTTGTCCATCTGTAATAGAAATTACGTTCGTTGGAATATAAGCAGATACATCTCCTGCTTGAGTTTCAATAATTGGCAAAGCTGTGATTGAACCTCCTCCTTTTACCATTCCTTTCATAGAATCTGGCAAGTCATTCATTTCTTTTGCAATGTCATCAATTTCAATGACTTTAGCTGCTCTTTCCAACAATCTTGAGTGCAAGAAGAATACATCTCCTGGGTATGCTTCTCTTCCTGGAGGTCTTTTCAATAGAAGTGAAACCTCACGGTAAGCTACCGCTTGCTTAGATAAATCATCGTATACGATCAATGCTGGTCTTCCAGTGTCTCTAAAAAACTCTGCAATCGCAGCTCCTGTAAATGGTGCGTAATATTGTAATGGTGCTGGATCAGATGCGTTAGCTGCTACGATAGTCGTATAAGCCATTGCTCCTGCTTCTTCCAATTTTTTAACGATTCCTGCAACCGTAGAGGCCTTTTGACCTACAGCAACATACACGCAATAAACTGGTTCTCCTTTATCAAAAAATTCTTTTTGGTTGATGATGGTGTCAATCGCAACGGTTGTTTTTCCCGTTTGCTTATCTCCAATGATCAACTCTCTTTGTCCTCTTCCTACTGGAATCATTGCATCAATCGCTTTAATTCCTGTTTGTAGAGGCTCAGTTACCGGTTGTCTGTAAATTACACCTGGTGCCTTTCTCTCAATTGGCATTTCATATAACTCTCCTTCAATAGGTCCTTTTCCATCAATCGGCTGTCCTAAAGTATCAACTACTCTTCCCACAATTCCTTCTCCGGTTCTGATAGAGGCAATTCTGTTTGTTCTTTTCACAGAAGCTCCTTCTCTCACCACATCAGAAGTTCCTAGTAGTACTGCACCAACATTATCTTCCTCCAAGTTCAATACAATTGCTTGCAATCCATCTTCAAATTCGATAAGCTCTCCCGACTGTACATTAGACAATCCGTGGATACGCGCAACTCCATCACCTACTTGCAATACAGTTCCTACTTCTTCTAATTGAGCTTCAGTTTTGAATCCTGATAATTGCTCCTTGATTATTGCAGATACTTCTGCTGGTTTTATTCCTGCCATTTGATTTTATTGTAATGGTTATATTAATTTAATGAAATCTCTTTTCTTAAGTTTTTAAATTTCGTAGATACGCTGGCGTCAATTTGTTTGTCGCTCACTCTCACGATAAAGCCACCAATAAGCGATGCGTCAATTTGTTCTACTATTTCAACCTCTCCATTGTGCTTTAATAAAGAAAGAATACTTTTCTTTTGCTCTTCATCCAATTGAGTTGCCGATGTAACTACTGCCGTTACGATGTTCTTACTCTCTTTGTACATTCCTACAAACTGGTTTGCAGTTTCTGCCAATAACGTTTCTCTTTTGTTGCCCACTAACAATTGAATTGTATTCATTGTTAATTCATTAAACTGTGAGCCAAACAGAGCTGTAAACACCTTTAGTTTTTCTTCTCCTTTTATCACTGGATTCTTTACCAACGAACGTAAATCAGCGCTTTCTGCCAATGTTTCGGATAAAGAGTTCATGTCAGCCACCACTTCTTCAAGCTTACCACCTTCTTGTGACAAACCTAACAAAGCTTTTGCGTAACGTGATGCTGTTTTACTATCTTTCATG
>CBFHZD010000002.1:0-128303 GCA_965660305.1 Flavobacteriales bacterium
CCAATTTTACCGATTCCTAATGCAGCACCGATTACGATTAATCCTGCTCCTACGATATTTGGAATTGTCATGTTGTTTGTTTTTTTTGGTTAATAAATGTGTTTTAAATTCTAATTAGTGATGTTCCTCTACTGCCGCACCGAAATACAGCGCAGATAACATGGTAAAAATGTATGCTTGTAAAGCAGCTACAAGCAGCTCTAAAATTGATAAGAATAAAGTAAGACCGAAGAAAGCTCCTGTCGCAAAGTAGTTTTGGAAGATAAAAATCAACCCAATCAAACTCATGATAACGATGTGACCTGCTGTCATGTTCGCATACAAACGAATCATCAAAGCAAACGGTTTGATAAATACTCCTAGTAATTCAATTGGCGCAAGAATAATTCTCATTGGTTTTGGCACTCCTGGCATCCAGAATATGTGACCCCAATAATTTTTGTTTGCAGTAAATTGAGTGATTAAGAAAGTAATAAGAGCCAAAGCAAAAGTTACCGCGATATTGTTTGTTACTCCAATTCCTAATGGTGTCATACCTGCAAGGTTCAAAAACCAAATAAAGAAAAAGATGGTGAGCAAATAACTCATGTACCTTTTGTAGTGCTTTTTCCCGATGTTTGGAATAGCAATATCATCTCTAATAAAAATAATGATGGGCTCCAAGAATTTGGCAGCACCGCCTGGATTCAAAGAGTTAGCATATTTCTTAGCCATTCTAGAGAACAAAAACAGCATGAATGCAGACATTAATAGAATAACAAAAACATTCTTTGTAATAGAAAAGTCAAAAGGTTTTGCGTTTTGAACGTGGTGCTCAGCATCGTAATTGATGTGACCTTCACTGTCTGTTTTGTAAATCTTCCCGTGGTATAGTTTGTAAAAGTTTCCTTTGGACTCTACAGTGTGTTCTCCATGGTGGAAAGCCGCTCCAGAAAACACATGCAAACCTCCATCCCACAAAATAACTGGAAGAGGAAAACTGACTCCATGAGTCAACTCAAAAATATAGGAATCCTGAAGGTGATGAGCGATTGTCTCTTTGATTTCTTCTCTTATCGATTTCTTCACTTCTAAGGTGTCGTTATGTCCGTGACCTTCAGCAGATGCTGCAGAAACTAACGAGCTAAGACTGAATACGATTAAAACGAAAAATTTAAACACTTTTTTGGTCATGATTCTGTTTTGAGCAAATTTTATTCTGCAAAAGTAAAAATTTTAAACAATTCATATCCCTTTTTCGACAAAAAACATTCCTATTAGTGAGAATTTATGAAACTTCAGACTTATTTAGTTCCCTTGATAGCGGAAAAGCTGATAGAAAAATACTGATTAAATAGGGAATTAAAAGCGAAATGACTTCTGTTTTTTTTGTTGCTAAATTGTCATTTACCTCGCTATAAAAAATGATGAACAAAACTATAAATTTAACCAACACCCAAAATAGGTATAGAAACCCCAAATGGTCCTTAAATTTAATTTTAGCAATTCCAAAAAGACTGAAGAACAAAACCGTAAGAATTACCAAAACAAAATATGATTTCCATAAAAAATCTAGCGACACCCATTCATTCATTTTGTTTAGGTATAAATGAACAACAAACAAAATAACTAAAACTAAAGTGGAAGTTACTCCTTGAAAAATAGAGCTACTCTTCTTCATCTTTTTTGTTCATTCTGTTCAAACGAATTACCAGCGCATACATTGAGATTGCAAAAATTACTGTAACCAATCCCAGTGTAAAGTAAGGTTTGGCCGTATTATACTTATGGTCTAACAACTTACCCAAATAAGCCCCAAAATAAATAGAAGCTCCTATTTGAATTCCCAAACCAGAAAAAGCCAGTATCGAATTAAACTTCTTATTCTTCTTCATCTCTGCCGAGCGGTTTGGTTACAACTAAAAAAATAATTGCTGCTATGAGCACAAATACAAGCGTAAAAAACGGAAATCCAAATTTGATTGTTGTATCACACAAAATACCTCCAAAAACAGCTGCTACAAAAAGAAAATAAAGAGGTGTTTTATCCATTTTTGGCTGGAGTTGAAATCGTTTTGGAAGCGCTAGCAGCTCCCATTGAGGTTTTTCCATTATGTAAAGCTCCTGCCTCCATTGACAGTTTTTGAGAAGTGATGTCTCCTTGGATTCTTGAACTTGCCTTGAGTGACAGTAATCCAGAAACCTGTATGTTTCCATTTATTGTTCCTTCTATTTCAGCACTGTCGCAGTGTATCTCTCCTTCTATCAATCCGTTTGTTCCCAGTACTAACTTCCCCTTAATCTTGAGGGTTCCTTTTATTTTTCCATCTACACGCATGTTTGTCTGAGATTCTATATCTCCTACAATTTTTGTGTTTTCTACTATTTTATTCAGCTGGTCATTGGCCGTTTGTACAATTGATTTTGCCATGGTTTGGGTGTGTTTGTAAATTCTCGTTAGCCACAAATATAGTGAATTACTAAAGAAATGATTCTCTGTTAAAGAAAGTTAAAAACGTATCTCCTTCGGCTTTGGGCAAGATTAATACTTAACTTTATCTCTTGAAAAGATGAAATTGAACCTAAAAAATATTGTTATTCTCAGCAGCGTTGCCATCATAGGACTTATCGCTGTTCAAATTGTTTGGATTACAAATGCCGTTGAAGTGAGAAAGTCACAATTTGACCAAGAGGTAAAAACCTCACTAGTTGTTGTGACTCAGGAAATTCCTAAGGTAATAAGAAAAAACCATGAGGCTAAGTTTTTTCAGCGTCAGCAACAACTCAACCAAGGTGTTACCGATATCAGCGCATTAATTGATGCCATGCTTGACAACACCCCTTTTCAGCAGTTTGCGGATAAAATTTCAAAGGAACAATTAGATTCCTTGATTAAATCGCAAATGAAAAAAAGAGGAATAACGACTCCTTATATTTTTGGTGTATTTGACGCCACAGGGAATCACCTTTACGAAACTGATAGTGTCTCAAAAAAGCATACCAAACAGCTGCTGAGCGAAGGTATCAATATCCCCGTATTTGTAGATGATTTCATGCTTACCCAGCCTTTCATCAGTATTATTTTTCCAAAAAAGAACAATTTCATTTTCAAAAAAATGTGGTTGATATTGAGTATTTCATTACTCCTTATTTTAGCAGTTATCTATGCTTTCTATTTCACGGTGAATACTATTTTTAAACAAAAACAGCTTTCCGAAATTAAGAATGACTTTATCAATAACATGACTCACGAGCTGAAAACTCCTATTAGTACTATTCAACTTGCTTGCGAAGCACTAAATGATGCTGACATGAATACCAAGGAGACACAACAAACTTTTGTTGCCATGATTAAAGATGAAAATAGCCGGCTAAAAGGATTGGTTGATACCGTTTTGAAAACCGCGATCCTGGACAAAGGACAAATGAAATTGCAGAAGGAACAGCTCGACTTATTAGAAATCATCCATAAGGTTAGAGGAAATTTCTCTCTTCAAATAAATCAACTAGACGGAAAAATATCACTGGATAACGAGTTGTCTGAAATGCCATTTATAGGAGACAGTCAGCACCTCACAAACGTGTTCCAAAACCTAATTGACAATGCAATAAAGTACACATCCAAAGTTCCAGAAATCACTATTGCTACAGCTAAAACTATTGATTCTTACCTCATAAAGGTGGTAGATAATGGCATTGGAATAAGCAAAGAAAATCTGGATAAAATATTTGAAAAACTGTACCGAGTGCCGACTGGAGACCTCCATAATGTAAAAGGTTTTGGATTGGGATTGAATTACGTAAAGTCCATGATTGAGCTTCATGGCGGAAAGATTGAAGTGAAAAGTACTAAAGACAAAGGGAGTACGTTTATTCTGTCACTTCCAATAACCGAAAAAAAACATAAACTATGAACAATGCTTCTATTTTACTAGCCGAAGACGATCCCAATTTGGGAATGCTATTGAGTAAGTTTTTGAGAGCCAAAGGGTTTTCGTGCACGCTAGCTGTGGATGGCGAAATTGCCTATCAGGAGTTTACCAATTCCAATTTTGACTTTGTTATTTTGGACGTCATGATGCCAAAAAAAGATGGGTTTTCAGTAGCCCAAGACATTAGAGGGATTGACAAAGAAACTCCCATCCTTTTTCTGACCGCCAAAAGCATGAAGGACGACAAATTAAAAGGATTTGAATTGGGCGCTGACGATTATCTCACCAAACCCTTTAGCATGGATGAACTCATCGCCAGGGTAAATGCCATCCTAAAAAGAACCAATACAAAAGAAGAAAATCACTTGTATTCAGTTCACAATTACTTGTTTGACTACAATACACGTATCTTGTCTTTTCAAGGAAATGAACAAAAACTGACTACGAAAGAGTGTGAACTGTTTAAAATATTAGCGCAAAACCTAGGAAAAGAAGTAGATAGAAACGACTTGCTCAAAGCTGTTTGGGGAGATGACAATTACTTTAATGGGAGAAGTATGGACGTGTACATCACCAAATTAAGAAAATATTTGAACCAAGACGAAAAAGTAGAAATTGTGAATATTCATGGAAAAGGATTTAAGTTGATGGTTAAGTGAGCAGTGGGCAGTGGGCAGAAATCGGAGGACGAAAGTGTTTTTATTTTTCTTAATAAATTGATTATTAGAAAATTAAATAAATTCACCTTTCCCATCCTAAAACAGACCCTAAAATAACTGATTAAAACATAACAACTAAACGGAATAGTAATTGAAGTAAACAGGACAGTACTAATCAATTAAAACCAAACCGTTATGGAAGTTAAAAAAAGCAGAGGTGCAGACCTTGAGAAAAAGAAACATGGAATTTTTCTTTTCAGTTTAGTAATCGCAACAGGATTTATGCTCATGGCTTTTGAATGGGCTAATCATGAAGTAGCCTATACACTCAAAAAAGGAGAAGTTGGAGAACTGATTGAGGACGAAGTTGTCGTTCAGGACATCATCATCGTAAGACCTCAACCCAAAGCAAAGCTCAAAACAAAAAATCCCATCGTAGATAAATACGAGAAAAAACCTATTGAAAATGAAGACACAACTGAAGTGATAATATTGGACACCACATCTAGTTTACTAGTAACAGACATTATTGATACCGTTGCTTTTGTTCAGGCTGATCCTGGTCCAGTAATTGAACCAATTCTCGATTTTGTTGAAAACGAGCCTGTGTACAAAGGAGGTCTCGAAAATATGTACAGCGAACTCAACGAAAACTTGGAGCCCAATAGAATTGGAATCAGCGGAAAAGTGTACATAGAGTTTGTAGTAGAAAAAGATGGAAGCTTGAGCAATGTGATAGTAAAAAGAGGGGTGCACGAAATCCTTGACAACAATGCCTTGCAAGCCGTAAAAAAACTAAACAAATGGGAGCCTGGTATACAAAATCACCATCCAGTTCGGGTAAGAATGGTTTTACCTATTAACTTTAAAGTGAGGTAATAAAAATAAAAGGAAGCGAAAATTCGCTTCCTTTTATTTTTATTACCTTAATTCTGTTGATTTTAAAAACCATTGTTATATTTGTCGCCTAATCAATTAAAAAAATCAACTATGATGAAAAAATTACTTATCACTGCTTTAGCAGCAACTTTATTCTCAACCTCCTTTGGGCAGTCAGCAGACCTAGAATTGACAGTTACCATGCCTGCAACTGACACTACGCATGATGACGGAATCGAATTTACTGCTCAACTCAAAAACCTAGGGCCAACTAACATGTCTACGGGAGACACTATCTTTTACGGAGTATACATTGACGGAGCTTTAGCTTTTAACTCTGGATTCTTGTTAGGATCTGCATTAAACTCTGGAGATAGTTTGAGTTTTTCAAGAACACTTGTTCCAACAACTCACCCTACAACTATCACATACCAAAATGTCTGTGTGTTTGCCCTACCTCAAGATTCATATTCAGATACAGGATCTGTATTGTTAGCGAACAACATCGATTGTTATACTTTATCAAGATCTTTGGTTTCTACTCCAGAGATAGAATTGGAAGGAACATCTACTGTTTTTGTAGCAAACGGAATGTTGAATATGAGCTCTACAACTAACGACAATATTTCTTACACAGTATTGTCTATCACAGGACAAGTTGTAAGCCAAGGAAACTTTACAAGCAACAAACAAGTTGACTTGAATGGAGTGGCTAAAGGAATTTACGCTGTTGTTCTAACCAATGGAACGGAGAAAGTAACTAAAAAAGTTGCAGTGCAATAAGCTCTAGCTTTTTTTACAATTTATAAAAACCTCATTCGTAATTGAATGAGGTTTTTTTTGTGGGAAGTTTTTTCCTCATAAAACTTTTTTCATCTGTCATTCCTTTGAAGAAAGGAGTCTGTAACTCGAGAATCATCCTAATCAATATAGATTCCTACCTACGCAGGAATGACAATAAGAAATTGAAAGATTCCTTCCTGCGCAGGAGTGACAATAAAAAACAAATAATTCCTACCTTAATTTATCTTGAGTACTAATCAAAAGTCAAGAATGAGAAAATGACAAAACAAAAAGCCCTTTTCAATTCACATCGAAAAGGGCTTAAAAAAAGTCAATCGTAAAATTTTACAAACTACCCGTCATATTCATTGGAACAACCCATTGGTCGTATTCCTCTGCAGTTACATATCCCAAACGAATTGCTTCTTCTTTGAGTGTAGTTCCATTTTCGTGAGCTGTATTAGCGATTTCAGCCGCTTTATAATACCCGATTTTAGTATTTAGCGCTGTAACCAACATCAACGAATTGTTCAGTAATTCCTCAATACGTGCATAGTTTGGCTCTATACCTTGTGCACAGTTTTCATCAAACGATACACAAGCATCTCCAATCAATCTTGCTGATTCCAAAAAGTTGGAAGCCATCATAGGTTTGAACACATTGAGTTCATAATGTCCTTGTAATCCTCCCACAGAAATAGCTACATCGTTGCCCATTACTTGAGCACAAACCATTGTCAGAGCTTCGGCTTGTGTTGGATTTACTTTTCCTGGCATTATGGATGATCCAGGCTCGTTTGCAGGGATAATCAATTCCCCTATTCCTGATCTTGGCCCAGAAGCCATCAATCGAATGTCGTTTCCAATTTTATTCAACGAAACTGCCAGTTGCTTTAATGCTCCATGTGATTCTACAATGGCATCGTGTGCTGCAAGTGCTTCAAATTTATTTTCGGCTGTTATAAATGGCAATCCTGTAAACTCAGCAATGTATTTGGCCACCAATACATCATAACCTTTTGGTGTATTTAATCCGGTTCCTACTGCCGTTCCTCCTAGCGCCAACTCACTCAAGTGAGCCAAGGTGTTTTTCAATGCTTTTAATCCATGATCCAATTGCGATACATATCCAGAAAATTCTTGACCAATTGTCAACGGAGTTGCATCCATCAGGTGAGTTCTTCCAATTTTTACAACATTTCTAAATTCTTCAGATTTCGATTTAAGCGTATTTCTCAATTGTTCAACTCCTGGAATTGTTGTTTCAATTATCATTTTATAACAAGCAATATGCATACCAGTTGGAAAAGTATCGTTACTCGATTGTGATTTGTTTACATCATCGTTGGGTGATAATGTTTTTTCTCCCTCTCCTATTTTGTTCCCTGCCAATTCGTGTCCTCTATGAGCTACTACTTCGTTCACATTCATGTTACTCTGAGTTCCCGAACCAGTTTGCCAAATTACCAATGGAAACTGGTCCCAATGTTTTCCCTCCAATATTTCATCACATACTTTGGCAATTAAGTCTCTCTTTTCTTCCGACAACACACCCAAATCCGAATTGGTGTAAGCGGCAGCTTTTTTTAAATAAGCAAAACCCTCTACCACTTCCCTTGGCATAGATGCTGACGGCCCTATTTTAAAGTTATTTCTAGATCGCTCTGTTTGAGCTCCCCAATATTTGTCGGCAGGAACTTTTACCTCTCCTATTGTATCCTTTTCAATTCTGTATTCCATGTTGTTTGATTTGTAAATTACAATTCGTTTATCAATTCTGCTGGGCGAGCTACTACCGCCTTGTTTCCTTTAATTACAATGGGTCTTTCAATCAATTTTGGATTCTCTAGCATTACCTCAATCCATTCATGATCATTTAGTTCCAAGTTTTTAAATTGTTCCTTGTAAATCGCTTCTCCCCTTCTAAGTAAATCAGTAGGCTTTAGGTTTAGTTTTGCCAATACCTTCTCAAACTCCTGTTTTGTAGGAACTCTTTCTAAGTACTTAACGATGGTAATATCATCGTCTTTTGCCTCGAGTAAAGCAAGGGCTTGTCTGCTTTTCGAGCATCGGGGATTGTGATAAATTGTGTAACTCATAAGCAACAAAAATACACAATTTGAATCTCGATAAGAAAGGAATTTGTTAAAAATTATAAGGTAAAATTACATTCTATGTAAAGGAGAAATACTGAAAGATTGAAATTCTATTCATACATCCCTTCTGTATTGCAAAAAAATACACGTAAACCTTTGCAATTAAGAAAAAAAGACGATATTTGCAGTCCAAATTAATAATCAGGGGTTTCGACCCTCTAAAATTTAACAACACATGCCAGTAAAAATTAGACTGAGAAGACTAGGTAGAAAAGGAAGACCTTTTTACCACATCGTAGCTGCAGACAGCAGAGCGCCAAGAGATGGAAAATTTCTTGAAAAAATCGGAACCTATAACCCAATCACAACACCAGCATCAATCGATTTGGATGTTGATTTAGCAATGAAATGGCTAGATAATGGTGCTCAACCAACAGATACTGCCAGAAACATTCTTTCTCACACAGGTGTAATGTACAAAAAACACTTGATGAGAGGTGTAAAGAAAGGTGCAATGACTGTAGAAGAAGCTGAAGCAAAATTTGCTGCTTGGGTAGAAGAAAAAGAAGCTAAAAACGCAAAACAAGCCGATAGTGTTGCTGCAAAAGCAAACAAAATAGCAGCTGAAAGATTAAAGGCTGAGACTGCTGCTAAAGAAGCACAGGCTGCTGCCATTGCTGCTGCAAACACTCCTGAGCCAGTTGCTGAAGAAGTAGTTGCAGAATCTGAAGAAGCTACTACGGAAGCACCAGCTGAAGAAGCTGCAAGCGCTGAAGAAGAATAACATTACCATGAAATTTGATGAATATTTTAACCTTGGAGCTATCTCCAAGGTTTTTTCATTTAAGGGAGAAATTGTAGCCAAATTTACCGTTGAAGTCCCTCATTTATTCGACAACCTAAAAACTATTTTTATTGACGAAAAAGGGAGTTTAGTTCCTTATTTCGTTGAAAAGGCAGAACCGCAATTAAACGGTTTTGTTCGAATCAAATTCAAAGGAGTAAATACACAGGAGGAAGCGAAAAAACTGCTAAAATGCGACTTGTATTTACCTGATACCCTATTGCCCCGTTTATCCGAAGATGAATTTTATTTCCATGAAATTGTTGGTTTCATGGCTTTTGATGAAGAAGGAAAAGAAGTGGGCGAGGTGCTGGAGATTTATGATTTACCAAACAATCCGGTTGCAGAAATTATGATTCAAGGAAAAGAGGTACTTTGTCCTCTTAACTTAATGATCCAATTGGATAAAAAAAACAAAAAGCTCCACATTGAAATCCCTGAAGGACTGGTGGATTTATAGTTTTAAAGGCAATCATTCTTTATTGTCATTCCAGGTCAAGCCCGGAATATCACAGCGAATATTTCACGACAAATCATCAGGTAATATTTCAATGAATAAAGATTCTGAATCAAGTTCAGAATGACTGATTAAATCAAAAAATAAAATGTCCGAATTTCACTTCAAACAATTTTCTGTACAGAACGACAAAAGCGCCATGAAGGTAAATACCGATTCGGTATTACTGGGAGCTTGGGCAGAAATTCCTGAAGGAGCAAAAACCGGATTAGACATTGGATCTGGCACAGGAGTTTTGACTTTGATGTTGGCTCAAAAAAACAAAAACATGGAGGTTTTGGGAGTAGAAATTGAGCCCAATGCATTTGAAGAGTCTAAGTTTAATTTTAAAAACTCTCCTTTCTCAAAAAGGCTTAAAGCCGTAAATTTACCTGTTCAACAGTTTAGGCCGAAACAAAAAATAGATTGTGTCATTACCAATCCGCCATACTTTCAAAACGACTTAAAAAACGAGGACAAAACAAAAAAAATAGCTCGCCACACTGACTCGTTATCTTTTGAAGAGTTAATCCAATTTGTAGAAAATCACTTATCTCAATTGGGAACTTTTAATCTTATTCTGCCAAAAACAGAAAGTGATATCTTCATAAAACTGGTAAAAAAATCAAGCTTAGTCCTTACACGAAAAGCCTTTATAAAACCTAACCCAAATAAACAAATCAATAGGGTGATGATGACCTTTTGTTTGCTTGAAAAAGAATTGGTTGAAGAAACGTTTTGTGTGTATCAATCACCACAGGTATATTCAGATAGGCATTATGAATTGACGAAGGACTTTTATCTGGATAAAGCAAGATATTCATAAGGAATTTTCTCTCTCTTGATGAGTTTTGATGAGTTACATCCAATCGAATATAGAAATCTTTGTGTTTCTGTGTCATTCTGTCACGCATTCAGAAACAATTTCAGTCTTAAAATGTAGATTTTTGTCATTCTCTCAGTTGGCATAAAAAGTGCATGCGCTAGGTTAGTATTTTTAATTAAGTATTCACCTAAAAATTTAAAAAATTATGTCAGTAAACATCAAACCTCTCTCGGATAGAGTTGTAATAGAACCAGTTCCGGTGGAAGAAAAAACAGCTTCTGGAATCATAATACCAGATGCATCAAAAGAAAAACCTTTGAAAGGAAAAGTTGTTGCTGCCGGGCCAGGTAAAGTGGACGAGCCAATGACTGTAAAGTCTGGAGACACCGTGTTGTACGGTCAGTACTCGGGTACTGAAGTAAAATTAGATGGAGTGACTTACCTCATAATGAGAGAAGCAGACATCTTCGGAATCTTAAATTAATCATTAAAAAAATTACATAAAATGGCAAAGCAAATAACATTTGACTTAGAAGCTAGAGAAAGCCTAAAAAAAGGAATTGACAAACTAGCAAATGCAGTAAAAGTAACTCTAGGCCCTAGAGGAAGAAATGTAGTAATAGACAAGAAATTTGGTGCTCCACACATCACAAAAGATGGGGTATCCGTGGCGAAAGAAATAGAATTAAGTGACCCTGTAGAGAATATGGGAGCTCAAATGGTAAAAGAGGTCGCTTCCAGAACTGCCGAATTAGCAGGAGATGGAACAACAACCGCTACAGTATTGGCTCAATCTATCATCAATACAGGACTAAAAAGTTTGGTAGCAGGTGCCAATCCAATGGACTTGAAAAGAGGAATTGACAAAGGAGTTGAGGCCATCATTAAGGAAATGGCTGGGTTCTCTGAAGCAGTTGGTGCCGATAACAAAAAAATAGAGCAAGTAGCTACCGTATCAGCAAACAATGACAAAGAAATTGGTGCTTTAATTGCTGAGGCAATGAAAAAAGTAACGAAAGAAGGAGTAATAACTGTTGAGGAAGCAAAAGGAACAGAAACCTATGTAGAAGTTGTGGAAGGAATGCAATTCGATAGAGGATATTTATCGCCATACTTCGTTACCGATGCTGAAAAGATGATTACAGAGTATGACAATCCTTACATCTTAATCTATGACAAAAAAATATCTAACATTCAAGATATTGTTCCAATCTTAGAGGCTGTTGTGGGAACAGGAAGACCTTTAATTATTGTTGCAGAAGACATCGAGTCACAAGCACTCGGATTGTTGGTGGTAAACAGGCTAAGAGGTCAAATGAAAGTAGCGGCTGTAAAGGCTCCAGGATTTGGAGACAGAAGAAAAGCTATGCTAGACGACATCGCGATTCTTACTGGAGGAACTGTTATTTCGGAAGAAACAGGGTTAACCTTAGCTAACACAACTATTGAAATGCTAGGTTCGGCTGATAAAATCGAAATTGATAAAGACAATACAACTATCATCAATGGTTCAGGAAAAAAAGATGATATCTCTGCAAGAGTAGGACAGATTAAGGCACAAATTGAAAGTACAACCTCTGATTATGACAGAGAAAAACTACAAGAAAGGCTGGCAAAATTAGCTGGTGGAGTTGCTGTGCTTTACGTTGGTGCTACCACCGAAGTAGAAATGAAAGAGAAAAAAGATAGAGTGGACGATGCGCTTCATGCAACCAGAGCTGCTGTGGAAGAAGGAATTGTACCAGGTGGTGGAGTTGCCTATATCAGAGCTAGTTCTGCATTAGACTCTGTAAAAGCCGACAACGATGATGAAGCCACCGGAATTGCAATCATCCGAAGAGCTATTGAGGAACCATTGAGACAAATTGTTTCTAACGCTGGAGGAGAAGGATCTGTGGTTGTTCAGAAAATCAAAGAAGGCAAAAAAGACTACGGTTACAATGCAAGAGCAGACAAGTACGAAAATTTACTAAAATCAGGAGTTATAGATCCAGCAAAGGTAAGTAGAGTGGCTCTTGAAAATGCCGCGTCAATCGCCAGTATGTTACTCACTACAGAGTGTGTTATTACTGATATCCCTGAAAAAGAAGACGATCACCAACATGCAGCTCCACCTATGGGGGGAATGCCTGGAATGATGTAATTCTAAGTTGAAAGTCGAAAGTTTTAAAATGACTAGCGACTTGTTGACTTTAGTCTATGAGAAATAAAAATTGAAACCCGAATCTCCTTGTTGAGGTTCGGGTTTTTTATTAAAAATAAAGTGAAGAGGTTACTATAATTGCGCTAAATTACTATATTTATGCTTAATTAATATAGTTTTATGAATTCTTGTCCAAATTGCTCTTCAGAATCGTATATCAAAAGTGGCATAGTAAACAACAGACAGCGCTTTAAATGTAAGGAGTGTAACTACTATTTTAGCGTCAATAAAATAGGTAAAAAAATTGATGACTATTATGTCAACAAAGCCCTTCAGCTCTACCTTGAGGGGTTGACCTACAGAGAAATAGAACGAATATTAGGGATTTCGCATGTCACAGTGCTCAATTGGGTAAAAAAGTATAACATAAAGCGCCCATACAACTCAAATTACCACCCCACCTACAAGATATTAAACGCCAATGAACTAGCAGCCTATTTTCAAAACACTCAAAATATAACAGGAGCAGGTGTTGTTGTTACAGAGCTTGGAGATAAATTTATGGTTATAAAATGGGAGAGATTTAGAGATTAGCTATAGTTAATAAACCAATAACTATAGTTGTTTTTTATTCAGCGTTTATTGTTAATAGCTTTAAAGCGAACACAAAACCAAAAAATTAATAATTATGAGTTATTCAAAACCTAGTTTTAAGGAGAAGTATTCAAATTTCATTAACGGAAAATTTGTTGCCCCAATTGACGGGGAATACTTTGACAACACCTCTCCTGTAGATGGTACTTTAATCGCAAAATACCCTAGATCAAAAAAGGATGATGTAGAAATGGCAGTAAAAGCCGCAAACGAAGCTAAAGAAGCTTGGGGAAATACTTCGGCAGCAGAACGGTCTGCTTTACTAAATAAAGTAGCTGATATAATTGAGGAAAATTTAGAGGAGTTTGCTGTAATGGAAACTTGCGACAATGGAAAACCAATAAGAGAGACTTTGAATGCGGACATTCCGCTTTCTATTGACCATTGGAGATATTTTGCCGCTTGTATAAGGGCAGAAGAGGGCTCTGCCACAGAATTAGACCAAAATACTTTGTCCATGAACATTAAAGAACCCCTTGGTGTTGTAGGTCAAATTATTCCGTGGAATTTCCCAATGCTGATGTTGTCATGGAAATTACCGCCAGCTCTAGCTACCGGAAACTGTGTTGTTCTTAAACCTGCCGAGCAAACTCCGTCCACAGCTACTCTTTTGATGGAAAAAATTGCCGAAGTATTTCCTCCGGGAGTAATAAATGTAGTACACGGTTTTGGTCCAGAAGCAGGTAAACCACTGGCTTCTAGTCCCGATATAGATAAAGTTGCATTTACCGGAGAAACAACAACCGGTCAATTAATTATGCAATATGCTTCAAAAAACCTTAACCCTGTAACCATGGAGCTTGGTGGAAAATCACCAAATATTTTCTTCAACAGTGTAATGGATCATGACGATGAATACCTGGATAAAGCAATTGAAGGAGCAGTACTTTTTGCATTTAACCAAGGAGAAGTTTGTACTTGTCCGTCTAGAATATTGGTGCAAGAAGATATTTATGATTCATTTATGGCGAGAGTAGTAGAAAGGACTAACGCCATTGTACAAACTAACCCTTATGATACAAACTCCATGGTCGGAGCACAAGCCTCTAATGATCAGTATGAAAAAATTCAATCGTACCTAAAAATAGGTGTAGAGGAAGGGGCTAAAGTATTAACCGGAGGAGCAGCCAACAAACAGTCTGGAGATTTAGCAGGTGGTTATTATATTCAACCAACTATTCTCGAAGGACACAACAAAATGAGAGTGTTTCAGGAAGAAATATTTGGACCTGTAGTTTGTGTAACTAAATTTAAAGATGAAGCTGAGGCTTTAGAAATTGCCAATGACACCTTATACGGACTTGGAGCAGGTGTTTGGACTAGAGACAGTCATCAATTATATCAAATTCCAAGAGCAATAAAAGCCGGAAGAGTTTGGGTAAACTGTTACCACGCTTATCCAGCACACGCACCGTTTGGAGGATACAAAAAATCTGGTTTTGGTAGAGAAAACCACCTAATGATGATGAATCATTATAGACAAACCAAAAACATGTTAATCTCTTACGATAAAAACAAATTAGGTTTCTTTTAAAATTTTAAACCAATATTAACCAAAAGGCTGAATAAATTATTCAGCCTTTTTTTATAACATAAAAAATGGAAAGAGTTGCAATTACAGATAGAGCAAAAAAAATAGTAGAACAGTTAACAGCTACACATGGCGAATTAATTTTCCATCAAAGTGGAGGATGTTGTGACGGTTCTTCTCCTATGATTTTACCTAAAGAAGATTTCTATATTGACGATAGTGATGTATTACTTGGTAATCTTGCAGGTATTAATTATTACATGAACCAAGATCAATTTGAGTATTGGAAACACACTCATCTAACGATTGACATTACAGAAGGAAGAGGCTCTAGTTTTTCACTAGAAATACCGCTTGGACTAAGGTTTATAATTCATTCGCGATTACTTACAAAGGAGGAGAGCTCATAATTAAATTCGTCATTACACAACTTTAATTATAAAAAGCCAGAATCTCATAGCTACGATTTGTGTTCATTATTAAAAATAAAACCAAAAGGCAATTATTTTTGTGCTAATTTAATATATTTATGCTTAATAGGTATAGCTTCATAAATTATTGTCCAAATTATCCCTCAGCGCCATGGGTCATAAGCAGTATGCCGAATAGAGCAAAACACTTTAAACACAATGAATTCAGCTGCTGTTTTGACGTCACGAAGCTTTGTAAGCAACTGATTGTTCTGTTTAAAGAGCTCTTAAAGCAAAGCTCTATTTGTTGCTCTACAGGTGCACAAACGCACAACGGGTGTTTCGCATGAAACAGCTCTTGGTTGCATAAAAAAGCAGAAGAAAAAGAGTTCTGGCAATTTAAATTGTCACCTCCCCCACAAGAGCTTAAACTAAAATGAATCGACAGGCTATGTTCAAAAAAGACAAATGCTTTAGGGTAAAAAGCTTCTTTTCAATTACTTTTCAGTAAAATTACACTTGCTGAATTTGAGCGTTCTAAGCCATAACTATAGTTAATTAACTAAAAGCTATAGTTAATTTTTTTTCAGGATGTTTTGTTAATAGTTTTATTCTGCACACAAGGACTAATTTATTAACCAAAAATCAAAATGTCTTATGAAAAAACTATTACTTATAATGAGTTGTGGGATGTTCCTTTCAACTCATTATTCTTATTCACAAGGGTCTCCAGATTACCAGGGAGGCTACAAAATTAAATTCGATGAAACTGGCAAAAAATACCTGCGTTTCATTTCTTGGGCTCAAGTACAAGCTAATTACGATGAATTTGTTGCGCCCAATCAAAGCCAATTGAGCTTTAACTTGAGACGAGCGCGTGTACTCATGTTCTCACAAATTACAGATAAATTCTTAATCCTCTCTCATTTTGGACTTAATAGTTTAAATGCAAACAACATGAGTCCAATTGGAACAGGAGACAGGTCTCAACTCTTTTTTCATGATTTTTGGGGGCAATACTCCATCAACAAAAACCATACAATTGGAGCTGGTTTACACTATTTCAATGGGATATCAAGACTTAATAACCAAAGTACATTAAACATGCTAACTCTGGATAACAACCGACAGTCATGGAGTACAATTGGACTGTCTGATCAATTTGCTAGACACCTAGGTGTGTTTGGAAAAGGAAAGTTTGGAAAACTGCAATATCGAGTAGCCATCAATGACGCCATGACTAACTCATTGGACACAAGAACTCCCGACACCTCTGGAACAGCAGTGTATGGAGGAAAAAGACTGCTTGGCTCAGCTACCGCTGGATTTGCCTATGCTGGTTATTTTGAGTACAATTTCTTGGATCAAGAGTCAAACTTTTTGCCATACAAAGTGGGGAGCTACCTTGGAGCAAAAAGAATTTTCAATATTGGAGCTGGTTTCCACCTTCATCCGAATGGATCAGCAGCATCAGACTCGGCAGGAAATATAAGCGGAGAAAATGTGGCTCTATTCGCTGTAGATGCTTTTTATGAAGCACCTATTGGAAATAAAAATGCGGCAATCACTGCTTACGGAACAGTACAATTCAATGATTACGGAACAGATTATTTATTCAGTGCGTACGGAACAGGAACTATGGTGTACGGTCATGTAGGTTATGTTCTTCCGGGCGATAAGGCCAAAACCAGGTTTCAGCCTTATGTTTCTTACGGAAACCACTCTTACGATGCTTCATCCGATAGCCGAACAACTCTGGGTGTAGGAATTAATGCATACATGAGCGGCCACAACTCAAAACTAACTTTAGAATATCAAAAACAAGAGTTTGGGTCTACTTCTCAGGGAACAGTTAGATTACAAGCAATGATTTATTTATAAAAAACCTCAACAATGGAAGAAAAACAGAAACATGCAAATGCCTATTGGAAAGAGAATGTGAAATACCTCACTTTTCTTTTAGCAATATGGTTCTCAGTTTCCTACTTGGCAGGAATACTTTTTAAGGATGCTCTAAACGAGTTTTCACTGGGTGGATTCAAACTAGGATTTTGGTTTGCCCAACAAGGCTCAATCTATGTATTTGTAGTCCTCATTTTCGTTTATGTACGATTAATGAATAAGCTGGACAAAAAATACGGATTTGACGAATAAAACTAACACATTAAAAACTTTATAAAAACAAACTATTATGAGTGTAGAATTATGGACCTGGATATTGGTTGGGGTAACATTTGCCCTATATTTTGGAATTGCAATTTGGGCAAGAGCTGGATCAACTAAAGAATTTTATGTTGCTGGAGGTGGAGTTTCCCCATTAGCAAATGGAATGGCAACAGCTGCAGACTGGATGAGTGCAGCCTCATTTATTTCGATGGCAGGAATTATCTCTTTTGTGGGGTATGACGGATCGGTTTATCTAATGGGCTGGACAGGCGGATATGTGTTGTTGGCTCTTTTGCTAGCTCCCTATCTTCGTAAATTTGGAAAGTTTACAGTTCCTGATTTTATTGGAGATCGATACTACTCCAATATTGCGAGAACGGTAGCTGTATTTTGCGCCCTAATTGTTTCGTTTACCTACGTAGCAGGTCAAATGAGAGGAGTAGGGATTGTCTTTTCTCAATTCCTTCAAGTGGATATAACCTTTGGAGTGATTATAGGAATGACGGTAGTTCTAGTTTTTGCATTTTTGGGTGGAATGAAAGGTATAACCTACACCCAGGTTGCACAATACTGTGTTTTAATTTTCGCATTTTTAGTGCCAGCTGTGTTTATTTCTTGGCAAATGACAGGAAACCCAATTCCACAATTAGGAATGGGAGGAAAAGTTGAAGACGGTACCTATTTGCTTGACAAGTTAGATACCCTTCATACTCAATTAGGGTTCAAAGAATATACAAAGGGAAGCAAGACTACTTGGGATGTTTTTGCTATCACAATGGCATTGATGGTAGGTACAGCGGGATTACCTCATGTAATTGTAAGGTTCTTTACCGTTCCTAAGGTGAAAGATGCCAGAAAGTCTGCAGGATACGCGTTGTTACTCATTGCAATGCTTTATACAGCTGCGCCAGCAGTTTCGGTATTTGCAAGAACAAACTTAATTGAAACGGTGAGCGACAAAAAATATGAAGACATGCCTCAATGGTTTAACAATTGGGAAAACACAGGACTCATTGCCTGGAGCGACAAAAATGGGGATGGAGCAATTCAGTATGTTAACGGAAGTTCCATCATTGGCAAAAAACCAAACTTCGTTTACGATGCCAATGGAGAACCTTCTAGAGGGTTATTTAAGGAAAGAGTTATTTCCAATCCAAATCCAGAAGAAAGAAATGAATTGTATGTGGATAGAGACATCATGGTACTCGCAAACCCAGAAATAGCGAACCTACCAAATTGGGTGATTGCTTTAGTTGCGGCTGGTGGAATTGCAGCAGCTCTTTCTACAGCAGCTGGTTTATTGCTTGTGATTTCTACTTCAGTTTCCCATGATTTGGTGAAAAAACAATTCAAACCAGACATTTCAGATAAAGGAGAACTACGAGTGGCTAGAATTTCAATTTTAGTTGCCATCATAATAGCAGGACTCTTTGGAATATACCCTCCAGGATTCGTAGCTGCCGTTGTTGCGCTGGCATTTGGATTAGCTGCAGCGTCATTCTTCCCTGCCATCATTCTAGGAATTTTTGATAAAAGAATGAACAAAGAAGGGGCAATTGCTGGGATGGTTGTAGGAATATCACTCATGTTATTTTACATGATTAGATTCAAAACTGGTCTTGTTGGAGTAATGGACCCTTTACCTCAGTCTGAATGGTGGTTCGGTACCTCTCCAGAGGGCTTTGGTACGGTAGCAATGATTGTAAACGTTGTTATATCTGTAGTGGTTTCAAGACTTACTCCTGCGCCTCCAAAAGAGGTTCAAGAAATGGTAGAAAGCATCCGAATCCCAAGTGGTGCGGGTGAGGCTCAAAGCCATTAAAATATCTTTTTTTAGTGATAAACAGCATTGAGAAGTCTCTCAATGCTGTTTTTTGTTTTAAAAAACCTATATTTATTACAATGAAAAAAAGACACGAACAAAAATTAATTCTTTTGGCAATTGTTTTGGTTGCTGCTTTTAATTTACCTCTCATTCTTCTTTTTAATTCACAGCACTCTATTTTAGGTTTTCCAATATTCTATTTCTATGTGTTTTCGGCTTGGCTCGTCTCTATCCTTGTTTCCTTTTTTATTCTAAAAAGACATTATGAGTAGTCTGTCTCTTTTTATCATCATCATTCTTTACCTTGGTGTCCTGTTCTTTATTGCATTTTTGGCAGAAAAGAGAGCTACCAGCAAATGGGTAAACAACCCATATATTTACACCCTATCATTAGCTGTATATTGTTCGGCCTGGACATACTATGGGAGCATTGGTGTGGCGGCAACCACGGGAATAAGTTTTCTTGCTATTTATTTGGGGCCTGTTATTGCTGCTCCTTTTTGGATTCTTATCCTGCGCAAAATCATTCGTATTTCTAAGCAGCACAAAATATCCTCAATTGCAGATTTTATTTCATTGAGATACGGAAACAACAGGTTTTTGGGAGCCCTTATTACTGTTATTTGCGTATTAGGAACTGTACCTTACATAGCGCTTCAGCTCAAAGCTATCTCCGAAACATTTGAAATCATGACACATAGTGTCTCGATTGAAAAAACTAAAGTTTTTAGTGATTATACCATTTACATTGCTATACTCATTGCTGTGTTTGCAACCTTCTTCGGAACGCAAAAAACAGATGCTTCAGAAAAACACAAGGGAATTGTTGCTTCAGTGGCATTCGAATCCATTATTAAACTAATCTTTTTTCTGATTATTGGTATTTATGTAACTTTTTATCTTTTTGGAGGGACGGAAGACATTTATCGTCAAGTTTCTGATACAACCAACCTGAAACAATTAACCACCATGAATGGATTCGAAAATGGATTCAACTGGTTCTTTACCATACTTCTTTCCTTTTTTGCAATATTCTTATTGCCTCGTCAGTTTCAAGTATCTGTCGTTGAAAACAACAGAGAAAAACACCTAAAAAAAGCGATTTGGCTCTTTCCGCTCTACCTGCTGCTTTTCAATATTTTCGTAATCTTCATTGCATGGGGCGGAATAATTACTTTCGGAAGTTCAAACAACTCAGAGTATTTCACCTTACTGCTTCCACTCCAAAAAGGAAATTACTTTTTAGCTAGTTTAGTTTTCATTGGCGGTTTTTCAGCTGTCATCTCCATGGTAGTTGTTTCCACTCTTGCCCTTTCCACGATGGTGAGTAATAATTTAATTATCCCTTATGGGTTTTTGGATAAATTCAGTAGAAGCCAAAATGATAAAAACGCGCGTTACATCAAAGGAATAAGGCGTGTCTCTATTTTTGTAGTCATCATTGCTTCCTACTATTTCTACTATTATTTCTCGGTGCCGCTTTCGCTTTATTCCATTGGACTTGTTTCCTTTGTCATCGTGAGCCAATTAGCGCCTTCCTTTTTTCTAGGACTATTTTGGAACCGAGGATCTTCTAAAGGAGCTATTGCTGGGCTTATCGTTGGATTCATTGTGACTTTATACACCTTGGTAATTCCCGTAAGTATCTCTGCCTTTACAAATTCGGATTACTTTGTTAATCAAGGTCTATTCGGAGTAGACTATTTGAAGCCTTATTCTCTTTTTGGATTAGATTTTTTGTCACCCCACGCTCATGCTACTTTTTGGAGCTTATTTTTTAATGTCATAACGTTTGCCGTTGTCTCCCTATCTGGGAAGGGAAATTACAGAGAACGAAACTACGCTGAAATGTTTATTGATACTCGAAATTACTCCAAGTTGGGAGATAGTGCGCTGATATGGAAAGGAGAAGCTTATGTCGCTGATATAAAAAATGTACTCATTAAGTTTTTGGGCAATGCCAGAACCGAAAGAGCTTTGAGTCTTTTCTTTAGGAAGTATAATTTACCTCCCGATACACAAATGGCCGATGCCAGATTAATTAATTTCTCCGAAAAACTTTTGACCGGTAGCATCGGAAGTGCTTCATCTAAAATACTAATAGCCAATGTGGTGAAGGAAGAAGAAATTAGCTTAGTTGAAGTTCTCCAAATTCTCGATGAATCCAAAGAAGCACTGGCAAACAACAAAGCACTGAACGAAAAAACAAACGAATTAACTCAACTCACCTCTGAGTTGCAATCTGCCAATCATGAGTTGATTTTTCAATACAAACAAAAAGATGAATTCTTAGACACCGTAGCGCACGAACTAAAAACTCCTCTTACGAGTATCAAAGCATCTGCCGAAATTCTACAAGATGATTTTGAAGAAATGCCTCCAGAGCTTAGAAATAAATTCATGGGCAATATTGAACAAGAGGTGGACAGGCTCTCGCGATTAGTGAACCATATTTTAGATATAGAAAAACTCGAACACAACCGTGCCAAATTAATATTGAAACCAACTAATATTATCGAAACCATCGAGAAGGTGACAAGAAACCTGAGTCAATTGGCGAAAGAAAAGAATATAACGTTTGAATTAGAAACGAATAAGAAAATTAGAGCCCTGTATGACGAGGACAGAATCATGCAGGTGCTGACGAATTTAGTATCGAACTCTATTAAATTTTCAGACAAACCAAATGGAAAAATTCGTTTTAGTATTTTAGTTAAAAAAGAACGGGTAGAGGTTCATGTTGCAGACAATGGGAAAGGCATCCCCGAAAATGATAAAAATCATATATTCGATAAGTTTTATCAAAGTGAAAACCAAAACACACTAAAGCCAAGTGGTAGTGGCCTAGGTCTTGCTATATCGAAACAAATAGTGCAGAAGCACGGTGGAGAAATCTGGTTGAAAAAATCGAATAATCAAGGTTCTATTTTTGTATTTTCGCTACGATTTAATTAACTTGTGAAAGATTATGTGATGAAGAAAATTTTAATTGTAGATGACGAACCGAATATTGTAATGTCACTGGAGTATACCTTTAAAAAAAAAGGATTTCAAGTGTTTATTGCGAGAGATGGAAGTGAAGCGTTGGAGCTTTTAGAAAGTAATATTCCTGACGTTATTGTTTTGGATGTAATGATGCCAAAGGTTGATGGCTACCAGACGATTAAAAAAATTAAAGAAAACGAGAAGTTAAAAGAAACGAAAGTTATTTTTCTTTCGGCAAAAAATAAAGCCTCTGATGTAGAAAAAGGGCTACAACTAGGAGCGGACAAATATTTATTAAAACCCTTTTCAGTAAAAAAATTAGTTTCAGAAGTAAATGAGCTATTAGGTTAATAATTTGGTCTTGTGTGCAAACAGATGAATGTTAACTTAAAAGTAAACGAAAATGAAATTACAATTAAAACCCTTGACCTCTGATATATTTATCAGTGTCTACATTGCTGTCACCTTATTTTTAAGGTTTCAAATGGAAGGTAACGGACAAGTTTCACCAATGAATTCTCTTTTTATTGGCGCTAGCTTTATTCTAATGATATGGGCATTAATAAAGCTAAAAATACTGAACCCCAACTGGTTTGGATTGTTTAACACAAAATCCAAGGCCAAATGAATTATCAAGAATTCTACCAAAAAAGCATTGATAATCCCGAAGAATTTTGGGAAAATGAAGCCAAAAAACTAGACTGGTTTAAGAGTCCTTCCACTATCCTTACTAAGGATAAACACGACTATGACCAGTGGTTTGCTGATGGCGAGCTGAACATGAGTCACCTCTGTATAGACAAACACATCAAGGATGGCTATGGCGAAAATCACGCTATTATTTATGACTCTCCAGTCACCAATTCCAAAGAGTTTATTAGCTACAACATGCTTCATTACGAAGTTTCGAAGCTTGCTGGGGGATTACAAAAACTTGGTTTGAAACCTGGTGATACGGCAATTATTTACATGCCTATGATACCTCAAGCCCTTTATGCTATGTTAGCTTGCGCCCGAATTGGAGTGATTCATTCAGTAGTTTTTGGAGGGTTTGCTCCTCACGAATTGGCAATACGGATAGACGATTGCAAACCGAAAGCAATTATAACAGCCTCAAACGGAATAGAAATTGAGAAAATCATTCCGTACAAACCCTACGTAGATTCAGCTATAGAAGAAGCAAATCACAAACCAAATCATGTGATAGTTTTTGACAGAAAGCAAGAGGTAGAATTTACCCAAAATGAGCGCGATATCGATTATGAAACTTTAGTGGAGTCATCGCCAAGTGTGGAGCCTATTGCTGTTGATTCCACACATCCGCTTTATATTTTATATACTTCAGGAACTACAGGTACTCCCAAGGGAATTATTCGAGATACTGGTGGTTACGCTACAGCACTTAAATTCTCTATGAAATATATTTATGGGGCAGATGAAGGAGATGTTTTTTGGGCGGCCAGCGATGTGGGCTGGGTGGTAGGTCATAGTTATATTGTTTACGGACCTTTACTTCATAGAAACACAACCCTCTTATTTGAAGGAAAACCGATTAAAACACCAGATGCTTCTACTTTTTGGAGAGTAATAAGCGAACACAAAGTAAATGTGATGTTCACAGCTCCAACCGCTATAAGAGCTATCAAAAAAGAAGATCCAGAAGGGAATTTTATCAGACAATACGATATGTCCAGTCTAAAGTATCAATTTTTGGCGGGGGAAAGGTGTGATGTAGCTACATTAACTTGGACAGAAAACAAATTAAACGTGCCTGTAATTGACCACTGGTGGCAAACGGAATCTGGCTGGCCAATGCTTGCCAATATGGTAGGAGTTGGTTTATTGCCAGTAAAACCTGGCTCGGCAACTTTACCAGTCTCTGGCTACGACATTCAAATATTAAATGAAAAAGGGGAAGAGGTAGAGCATGACGTTGAAGGATATGTGGCTGTAAAATTACCCTTACCTCCCGGTACTTTAACAAACCTTTGGGGAAATCCAGAGAGGTTTGAATCGGGTTATTTGCAAAAATTCCCTGGGTTTTATTTTTCTGGAGATGGAGGTTACAAAGACGAGGATGGCTATGTGTTTATCACGGGCCGAGTAGATGATGTTATCAATGTGGCAGGACACCGATTATCCACTGCCGATATGGAAGAAATAGTTTCTTCTCACGATTCGGTAGCCGAATGTGCCGTGTTTGGAATTCATTGTGATTTAAAAGGTCAAAAACCATTTGGGCTTGTTGTTTTAAAATCGGAGGTGACCAAATCGGAAGCAGAAATTCAGAAAGAAATTATTGCAGCAGTGAGGAAAGAAATAGGAGCGGTAGCCTCGTTCAGGGATATTTTTGCGGTAAAAAGACTGCCAAAAACACGATCAGGAAAAATTCTAAGAAAGCTATTGAGAAACATTGCGGACGAAAAAGAATTTAACGTTCCCTCTACGATTGATGATGCAGCAATTATTGAAGAAATTAAAGAAATATATAAATTTAACAAAGTAGGAATACACCAATAAAAAAAACTAAAAAATGAGTAATTATCATATCAAACATTTAGAAGAATACTACAAGGTTTACAGAAAATCAGTAAGAGAACCAGAAGTGTTTTGGGAAGAAATAGCCGAAGAGCACTTTAGCTGGAGAAAAAGATGGGACAACGTTTTAAGTTGGGATTTTAAAACTCCTGAAGTAAAATGGTTTGAGGGAGCAAAACTCAACATCACAGAAAACTGTATCGACAGGCATTTGAGAACGAAAGGCGATAAAACTGCTATCTTGTTTGAGCCGAATAATCCAAATGAATCTGCTCAACACATAACCTACAAAGAATTGGCAAAAAGAGTGAATCAATTTGCCAATGTACTAAAGGATAATGGAATTGAAAAAGGAGATAGAGTCTGTATTTATTTACCTATGATTCCGGAGTTAGCAATTTCTCTCCTGGCTTGTGCCAGAATCGGGGCTATTCATTCGGTAGTATTTGCGGGATTTTCATCCACAGCACTTTCTACCAGAATAAACGATAGCGACTGCAAAATGGTGATAACTTCGGATGGTTCATACCGAGGAGCAAAAACTATAAACCTAAAAGGAATTGTAGATGAAGCCTTGGAGTCTTGCCCTGGAGTGCATACTGTATTGGTTGCAAAAAGAATAAATTCTGACATTTCAATGAAAGATGGCAGAGACAAATGGTTGCAGCCTTTACTAGAAACCGCCTCTACTGATTGTGAACCCGAAATTATGGATGCCGAAGACCCATTATTCATTTTATATACTTCAGGTTCTACTGGCACACCTAAAGGAATGGTGCATACTACGGCTGGATATATGGTTAATACAGCCTACACTTTCAAAAACGTGTTCAATTACCGAGCAGATGACGTGTATTGGTGTACTGCAGACATTGGCTGGATTACGGGACACAGTTACATTGTGTATGGCCCATTAGCCAATGGAGCTACCACAGTAATGTTTGAGGGAGTTCCTAGCTATCCTGATATGGGAAGGTTCTGGGAAGTGGTAGAAAAACACAAAGTGACTCAATTTTACACCGCTCCTACTGCAATTCGCGCACTGGGAAAGGAGAGTTTAGATTTTGTAAATAAATACGATTTATCCTCTTTAAAAGTACTTGGTTCAGTAGGAGAACCGATAAACGAAGAAGCTTGGCATTGGTACAACGAAAACATTGGAAAAGCCAAATCGCCAGTCGTGGATACATGGTGGCAAACTGAAACGGGTGCAATTATGATTTCGCCATTACCTTACGTAACACCTACAATTCCTACTTTTGCAAGTTTGCCTTTGCCTGGAATTCAGCCTTGCTTAATGGATGAAAATGCACAAGAAATGAAAGGCAACCAAGTGGAAGGAAGGTTGTGTGTGAAATTTCCATGGCCATCCATGGCGCGAACTATTTGGGGGAATCACCAGAGGTATAAAGAAACTTATTTTTCGGCTTATGAGGACAAATATTTCACTGGAGATGGGGCTTTGAGAGATGCGGTAGGTTATTACCGAATTACCGGTAGAGTAGATGATGTCATCATTGTTTCTGGACACAACTTGGGAACTGCGCCAATTGAAGATGCGATAAACGAACATCCTGCAGTTGCAGAATCAGCCATTGTTGGTTTTCCTCATGACATAAAAGGAAATGCACTATATGGTTACATCACCCTAAAAGAGGCTGGTGAAGGCAGAGATCACGAGAACTTAAGAAAGGAAATAAACCAAATGATAACGGAGCGAATTGGACCAATATCCAAACTAGATAAGATTCAGTTTACCAACGGATTACCAAAAACTCGATCGGGAAAAATCATGCGAAGAATTCTTAGGAAAATTGCAGGTAAGGACACCGGAAACTTAGGTGATACTTCTACCCTACTTAATCCAGAGTGCGTGCAAGAAATTATGGATAATGCGTTGTAGATAACCTCAGCTTAAGGTGAGTCCCAACCTTTCAGTGATTTGAAAGGTTGGGATTTTTTTATTCTTTTACTAACCTCAAGATTTTCGTCTCGCTCTTAGTCATAATGTTCAAGAAGTAAATTCCTGAAGTTCCTCCAAAATTTATCTCGTATTGAGACCTGTTTTGTGGAGTTACTTCTTTTATCAGTCTTCCGTTTAGGTCTGTGATAAAAATGGAAGTAACCGTTTGTTCGTTGTCAAGCTGCAGAATAACATTACCATTACTAGGGTTAGGAAAAACATTGTATCGGTTTTCTTTCGTCTTATATTCATTTACAGAAACTACATTCTCCGCCATTTTTAAAGCAGCTGTTGCCGTTACTTTTCCATGCCCCCAAACTGGGCTTCCGCTTGCGGGAATTGACCCCGTTCTAGAATCCTCTCTGGCTGTTGCTATCAATATATCTTTTATTTGTCTTGGCTCAATAGTAGGGCTGGCTTGCAATAATAAAGCAACAACTCCAGCTGTAGCTGGCGAACTCATGGAGGTTCCTGAAAAAGCGGCAAAATCATAGGTTCTTCCATTGAAAGTAGTACTTGTTGCTGTCGTATAACTACCTGTAGTGTATGAGTTAATCGAAGAAACAACATTCATCCCCGGTGCGGATACATCTGGTTTCATTCGCTCGTCATAAGTTGGACCTCTGCTAGAAAAACTGGCAATATTACCCGGAAAAACTTGACCGGTAATTGCAACGTTTTGAGACTGATGAGCGGCAACTGTAATGGCACTTTTGGTACACGCTGGCTCACCGAGTCCATACAAGTTATCTCCTGCAACCCCATCGTTTCCATAGGAATAAAAATCCAATCCCCAGTTTCCTACTCCATTGCTCAATTCCACGACATTCCAATAATGAACTGTTCCGGAGGCTGCATAAGAATGCAACACAACGCGCAAGCTTGTATGGGTGTTTTTAACTCTCATTCGCTGATGAGGTCGATTGTTGTTTGGGTGAGCAGAATCAATCGAATAATTATAAAAAACCGTGTCCGAACCAATAACTAAAAAATTGTTGTGATAGCCGTTGTCAGAATCGGTGTTGTAATACCTTGAATTGGCAACTAATTGGTTGGATGAATTGTAAACTTCCACCCTGGAGTTAAAAGGATTTGAAGGTTCTCCCCACATAGAAATACATTGTCCCCACATGGATTGGTGTGCCGAATAAGGATAAAAACCAATTCTCGATCTTATACTGTCATTAGAAAAGACTTTTTTGATATGAAAATCGGCATCTCCGTTATTACCTCCAGAAGTTACAAAAGTAACGCCCTGAGCACTCAAAGAGTCTATCGCTTGACTCACCAAAGAAGTTCCGTCCATGGTTCCCATGTAATATAATCCCCAACTCATGTTCACTACCAATCTTTTCCAGTCGTTATCGGCTATGTTTTTCATCCAAACAAAAGCATCAATCGCTGATCCTGCATCTAATTGAATAGAATTGAACAAATACTCCGATTCAAAAGCTACACCTCTATGAATAGTTCCTCCGCCACTTCCCCCAGCAATTCCAGCTACGTGATTTCCATGAGTAGCATAATCATAATAATCTCCCGCTGTATCGCTATTTGCATTGTCTAATTCTGTTGGGGTTACATATTCTACTCCGTATCCAAATCCTACAGGTTGATTTCCCTGATGCTTAAAATGATCCCAAGCTGCTCTTATTCTAGATGTGCTTAAACTTGTATCCATAAACATCGGGTGGTCGTAATCAAAGCCCCAGTCGGTAATTCCAATCAATACATTTTTTCCGGTGTAACTTTGAGCTAAACCATAACCTTCCCAAACACTATCAACTCGAGTATCGGCAGTCATTTTATGGTTGTGAGGCAAAATTCGTTCAGAAATATTTAACTGAATTATATTCCTGAATTGCTGTATCGCTGATAAATTTTTTAAAGGAATTTTTAAGGTGATAATATCTGCTACCTGGCTGCCAATAGATGCTTTGTCATTCAAATCATTCTCTGTAAAGTTAGCCGTTACTTTGGCCAACGTGGACAAACACAATTCCCCGTTTACTCTGTAAATTGGTAACAACGGATTATTGTTTTTTAATTCTGTCAAAGTGCTTTCTTTAGACTGAGAAATAAGACGGTTTATATTTTCTTGAGATTCGCTGTTAATTCTCATTTGTGAAAACGAAAAACTGGAAATTAAAATTAGGGGTAAAAGTATCCTCATGGTTGATTGATTTGAGTTACTAATTTACAACAATCAACTAAACTTTTTCTCGTTAGCAATAAACTCTCATTTTTCTTACCTTTAAATCATTAAATAAACATTAAAGTAGTCGCATGAAATACCACAGAATAAACAAAGACTTATACATCCATCAAAGAAGTGAATTCACTAAACAAATGAAGCCAAATTCGATTGCTATTTTTAATAGCAACGATATTTTTTCTACCTCGGCAGATAGTACGGTTCCGTTTGTTCAACACAGAGATATTTTGGCTCTTTCGGGAGTGGACCAAGAAGAAAGTATTTTGGTTTTATTTCCAGATGCACACCAAGAAAAACACAGAGAAATTTTGTTTTTGAAAGAAACATCTGAATCAATAAAAATTTGGGAAGGGGAAAAATTAACCAAAGAAACTGCTTACGAAACTTCAGGAATTAGAACAGTTTATTGGTTGCCTGATTTTAATAAAATATTGAAAATGATAATTTCGGAAGCCGAAAACATTTACCTCAACCAAAACATGCATACGCGTGCCAATACAGAAATGCAAACGCGTGAAGACCGTTTTATTGAGTGGATAAAAAATGAATATCCAACTTTCACTTTTTTACAGTCGGCTCCAATTATGCACAGAATTCGTTCGGTAAAGCACCAGATAGAAATTGATTTGATGCAAAATGCATGTAACATTACCGAAAAAGGATTTAGAAGGATTCTTCCTTTTATCAAACCTGGTGTGATGGAATATAACATTGAAGCGGAATTGATGCACGAGTTTTTGAATAATCGTTCGAAAGGTTTCTCTTATACTCCAATCATTGGTTCTGGGTATAATGCTTGTGTGTTGCATTACATTGAAAACAATTCCGAGTGCAAAGATGGAGATGTAATCTTGATGGATTTTGGCGCAGAATACGCCAATTACGCCAGTGACATGACACGATGTGTACCTGTAAATGGAAAGTTTACCGAAAGACAAAAAGCAGTTTATAACTCTGTACTTCACGTGAAAAAAGAATGTGAAAAACTATTGACTCCAGGCGTAAATTTACATGAATACCACACTGAAGTTGGAAAACTAATGGAGGAACAATTGCTTAAACTCAAGCTAATTGACCAAACAGATATCAAAAACCAAAACCCAAATTGGCCAGCCTACAAAAAGTACTTTATGCACGGAACTTCTCACTTTATTGGGTTGGATACACATGACGTAGGATTATGGCACGAGCCTATACAAGCAGGAAATGCATTTACCATTGAGCCAGGAATTTACATCCCAGAAGAAAACTTAGGAATAAGATTGGAAGATGATTATATCATTCAAAAATCGGGTGCACCACTCAATATGATGAAGAATATTCCTTTGGAAGCTGAGGAGATAGAAGAGTTGATGAATAGCTAAAGCTAGATTTTCAAACCTTCGGATTCTCGGATGTTCAGACTTTAAAACCAATTAAAAGAGCAAGCTCTTTTAATTGGTTTTTTATTTTATCGTTATCTTGTAAGTCCGAGTATCTGAACTTCTAAAAATCCGAAAATCTAAAAACAATGGCTCAACATAACGAAACTGGAAAAGAAGGAGAGGAAATGGCTGCTTTGCATCTGATAAATAACGGCTATAAAATCGTTGCGCGTAATTTTAGATACAAAAAATCGGAGATTGACATCATAGCTCAAAAAGAGAAAAAGATTGCCTTTGTGGAGGTAAAAACAAGAACCAACGCATTTTTTCAAGAGCCAGAACTATCGGTTACCAAATCCAAACAAAAACAGATTACGCTAGGAGCAAATTTCTACATTCAAGAAAATGACATTGACCTGGATATCCGATTTGATATCATTGCAATTACCCTTTTTGGAAATAAGATTAATCACATTGAAGATGCTTTTTATCCTTTGGTATAAGTTTTAATAAAATCAATTAATACCTGTCATTCTGGAAAATTTCTTTTTCAGAAATTTATTCAGGAGATGATAGTGAAACGGTAAAGTTTATGGGTTAAGGCCAGCCTTCGAGACATTTTATTCCTAAAAAAGGAATAAAACCCTCAGGGTTATGGGTTGTAGTTTTTTTAAGGTTTAGCAGAATCTGCGGGCTGAGGGTTTTTCTGTAAGAAAAATGTCTCGAAGCCCAACTTAAGGAATTCAAATCGTAAAATTCTCGAGTTAAGATCCCCGATCGGAGTCGAGGATGACAAAGTGAAATATGCTTTCCTAGATCCTGAAATAAATTCAGGATGACTGATGAATAAGTAGACTCCTAAAACTGCGCAGTAAAACACTAGATTCCAAATCATACTTCGATAAACTCAGTACAAGAGTTTGGAATGACAGATGAATAAAAAAGTCTGAAAATCCGAGAGTCCAGTTATCTGAAAATCTCCTAAACCAACCCTTTGAGTTTCTCTTCCAAAATAGCAATCTTCTGCTCGGCATCTTGTTGTTTGGCTTTTTCGTTGGCTACAACTTGCTCTGGTGCTCCTGCTACAAAACGTTCGTTACTTAGCTTTTTCATTACTGTGTTTAAGAATCCTTTGGTGTAGTTAAGTTCTTCTTCCAACTTAGCTTTTTCGGCTTCTACATCAATCGTATCTCCAAAAGGAATGTAATATTCATTTCCTTTTACAATGAAAGAAAAGGCGTTTTCTTGCTTCTCGGTTACAAAATCAAAACTAGAAATATTCCCCATTTTCTGAATCACAGAATCAAAAGTAGAGGAATAATTACCTCCTTTTTTTACCTTCAACTCTATGGCATTTTTCTGAGCCAGATTGTTTTCCTTTCTAATTGTACGGATGGATGAAATTGCCTCAGCTGCAACCTCAAATTCAGAAAGTAGGTTTTCGTCAGTATTGGTGATTTTTGGCCAATTTTGATAATTTATTGTCTCTTTTTGGTCTTTTTTTAGCAATAAATGCCAGATTTCCTCTGAAACGAAAGGAGTGAATGGGTGCATTACCACCAATACTTTTTCAAATAAATCGATCAATTTGTCAAATGTAACTTTGTCAATAGGTTGTTGGTAAGCTGGTTTTACCATCTCCAATAATCCTCCACAAAAATCATCATACACTAATTTGTAAGTACTCATCAAAGCTTCTGAAATACGGAATTTATCGTACGAAGAATTGATGTCTTCTAGCGTTTTATTCAACTTGTTTTCAAACCAATCTAATGCAATTTTACTGGACTCAGGTTGTGCAATTTCTGCTAATTCCCACATTTGAGTCAATTTAAAGGCATTCCAAATTTTAGTAGTGAAGTTTCTTCCTGTTTCACACAAAGATTCGTCAAATGGCAAATCGTTTCCTGCAGGCGAGCTCAATAGCATTCCTACCCTCACACCATCTGCTCCGTATTTATGAATGAGTTCAATTGGGTCGGGTGAGTTTCCTAGGGATTTACTCATCTTTCTTCCCTGCTTGTCTCTTACAATTCCTGTATAGTAAACGTTTTTGAAGGGCAACTCTCCTTTGTATTCATACCCTGCAATAATCATTCGTGCTACCCAGAAAAACATAATTTCTGGAGCAGTTACCAAGTCATTGGTTGGATAGTAGTAATTTATCTCTTCATTGTCAGGATTATTTATTCCATCAAATACACTAATTGGCCATAACCATGAGCTAAACCAGGTGTCGAGCGCGTCATCATCTTGTTTTAAATCAGCAACTGTTAAAGCTGTATTTCCTGTTTTTTCTTGTGCTAATGGCAGTGCTTTTTCAATGTTTTCGGCAACTACGAAGTCTTCCATTCCTTCTCCATAAAAGAAAGCTGGAATTTGATGTCCCCACCACAACTGACGAGAAATATTCCAGTCTCTCACGTTCTCCATCCAGTTCCGGTAAGAGTTTTTGAACTTAGCCGGGTGAAACTGAATGTCGTCATTCATTACGTGATCCAAAGCTGGTTTTGCCAGTTTTTCCATACTCAAAAACCATTGAACCGATACTTTTGGTTCAATTACCGCTTTTGTTCTTTCACTTGTTCCCACTTTGTGAGTGTGCTTCTCAACCTTCACCAAGGCGCCTGCTTCTTTTAATTCTTTTTCTATCTCTTCACGCACCACAAACCTATCTTTCCCTTCGTAATGCATCCCGAAAGAATTAAGCGAAGCATCATCATTAAAAATATCAATTACTTCCAGTTTGTGGGTGTCTCCAATTACCTTATCGTTAGGATCGTGTGCTGGAGTAATTTTCAAACAACCTGTCCCGAACTCTATATCAACGTACTCATCTTCAATAATCGGTATGACTCTTCCCACAATAGGTACGATTGCTTTTTGTCCCTTTAAGTGAGAAAAACGCGGGTCATTTGGGTTGATACAAATTGCTGTATCTCCAAATATGGTTTCTGGGCGAGTGGTTGCAATTGTCAAACTATCTTCCGACCCTTCTATTTTATATTCTAAATAGTATAGCTTTCCTTCCTCCTCAATATGAACTACTTCTTCATCAGATAAAGTTGTTTTCGCAGATGGATCCCAATTTACCATTCGGTAACCTCTATAAATCAATCCTTTTTCATACAGGTCAACAAAAGTCTTTGTAACAGATTCAGACAAATCATCGTCCATCGTAAAAGCCGTTCTATCCCAATCACAAGAGGCACCGAGCTTCTTCAATTGGTCTAAAATAATTCCTCCGTGCTTATGAGTCCAATCCCAAGCGTGAACTAAAAATTCATCACGAGTTAGGTCGTTTTTGTCAATTCCTTCTTCTTTTAATTTTGCCACAACTTTTGCTTCGGTGGCAATAGAGGCATGATCTGTCCCTGGAACCCAACATGCATTTTTTCCTAGCAAACGAGCTCTACGAACCAACACATCTTGAATCGTATTGTTCAGCATGTGTCCCATGTGCAAGACTCCAGTTACGTTTGGTGGAGGGATTACAATCGTGTAGGCTTCTCTATCGTCTGGAGTAGATTTAAAATGATCGTTTTTGAGCCAATTAGCATACCATTTGTCTTCTACTTCTTGTGAATTATATTTTGCAGGAATTTCCATGTGTATTCTTTATTTTGAAGTACAAAATTACGGATTTTTTTGGGTTTGTTCTCGCTGAATAAGATTAAAACATAGGCCTGTCATTCCAAACTTGATTTGGAATCTAAAGTTCTGGGTTTTTGGTTAGACTGTTTTTAAATAAAATTCTCTGTAAAAGACTATATCCTGAATCAAGTTCAAGATGAAAGAATCGAATCTACTCAAAAAAAATGACTGCTTAAAAAAGCAGTCATTTTATATCATTCAGTTTTACTATTTATTACAGTCCAAAAGCAGATTTCACTTTGTCTACGTAATCCAGTTTTTCCCAAGTAAACGTCTCAACTTCTTGAGAAACCGTCTCTCCGCTTGGAGAAGTAAACGTTACTGTTTTTATTTCTGGAGTTCTTCCCATGTGCCCGTAAGCAGCCGTTTCAGAATAAATAGGAGTTCTTAATTTTAATCTTTGTTCGATAAAATAAGGTCTCATATCAAATAACTCTTCTACTTTTTTAGAGATTTCTCCATCCGTTAAGTCAACATTGGCAGTTCCGTAAGTTTCTACATTGATACTAGTTGGTTTTGCAACTCCAATAGCGTAAGAAACCTGAACCAATACTTCTTTACACAATCCTGCAGCAACCAAGTTTTTTGCAATGTGACGAGTAGCATAAGCTCCGGATCTATCTACTTTGGATGGGTCTTTTCCAGAAAAAGCTCCACCTCCGTGTGCTCCTTTTCCTCCATAAGTATCTACAATAATTTTTCTTCCTGTAAGTCCTGTATCTCCGTGTGGTCCTCCAATTACGAAAGTTCCTGTTGGGTTAATATGATAAGTAATTCCATCCGTAAACAAAGCTTGAATGTTTGCTGGCAATTTAGCTTTTACTCTTGGAATCAAAATGTTTACAATGTCAGATTTAATCTTAGCCAACATTTTATCGTCATCCGCTTTTTTGTTTCCTGTTTTCACAAAATCATCGTGCTGCGTAGAAACAACGATTGCGTCAATTCTTTGCGGCACATTGTCGTCAGAATATTCAATTGTTACTTGCGACTTAGCATCAGGTCTTAAGTAATCAATGTCTTTGTTTTCTCTTCTCAATTCGGCTAATTCTTTCAACAGCCTGTGCGAAAGCTCCAAAGCCAAAGGCATGTAGTTTTCTGTTTCGTCAGTTGCATAACCAAACATCATCCCTTGGTCTCCAGCTCCTTGCGCTTCTTTTTCAGCTCTGTCAACTCCTTGGTTAATGTCTTCTGATTGTTCGTGAATGGCAGAAAATACTCCACAAGAGTTTCCGTCAAACATGTACTCGCTTTTCGTGTATCCAATCTTGTTGATTACATCTCTCGCAATCTTTTGTACGTCCAAGTATGTTTGTGTTTTCACTTCTCCTGCAAGCACAACTTGACCAGTAGTTACAAGTGTTTCGCAGGCAACTTTTGAGTCGGGGTCAAAAGCCAAAAAGTTATCTATAATTGCATCCGATACTTGATCGGCTACTTTATCTGGATGTCCCTCCGAAACGGACTCTGAAGTGAATAAATATGACATAATTCGATTTAATTTATAATGTAATGAGCGAAAATATCATTTTCCTCAGTAATTAGCAATAATTAAGGCGTATTTGGTATAAGTAATGTTAAGAACAGAAAAGAAATCCTAACTATCATTCTAGGCTTAAGCCAGAATCTGTTAATTAATTTCGGTGGTATTTGCTAACATATTCCTCATCAATTGCGTAATGACTAATTCTCTTAAATCTTATTTCATCAATTTAGCATACAAATCCCACAACACAACGCCATTAGAAACTGAAATGTTGAGTGAATGTTTTGTCCCAATTTGGGGGATTTCGATTACTCCTGTACTTTTATCAATTACCTCTTGTTGAACTCCTTGGACCTCATTTCCAAAAACTACTGCAGTTTTTTTGTCTTTTTTTGGTTGAAATTCATCCAACATAATCGAATTAGAGGTTTGTTCAATGGAATAGATTTCGACTTGTTCGGCTAGTAATTCATCCATCAATGCAAATATATCTTCTCGGTGTTCCCAATCCACAGATTTGGTTGCTCCCAGCGCAGTTTTAGCAATATCCTTGTTGGGTGGTTGAGCGGTATACCCACACAAGTATATTTTTTCGATGCGAAAAGCATCAGAAGTTCGAAACACAGAACCAATATTGGCCAAGCTACGAATGTTATCCAAAATCACAATCAAAGGTGTTTTTTCTTCGGATTTGAATTCTTCGACTGTCAGTCTTTCAAGTTCGCTGTTTAAGGTTTTTTTGTTCATTGTTTTGTTCTAGGTTTTTCACATCTTTTGGCGAAGAGTTAGGCCTGGGATACACTCTTAATCATTGCTTGTGCCTTCAAGAGTGTTTCTTCGTACTCGTCTTCGGCATTTGCCTTGCTGGTTATGGCTCCGCCCACCATAAAATTCAAATACTTTGATTCTTTATTGTACAACAAAGATCGTATTACAACATTAAAATCAAAGTCTTGGTTGGGCTTAAAGTAACCTATTGCACCGGAATAAACTCCTCTTTTGGTTGTTTCTATCTCCTCTATTATTTTCATTGCCTCTACTTTGGGCGCGCCCGTCATGCTTCCCATTGGGAATGTAGTTCGCAATACCTCAACTGGGTGAGTGGTTTTTTCAATCTCCGAAGTTACCGTAGAAATCATTTGGTGAACCGTTTCAAACGTATACACTTTGCATAATTCCTCCACTGTTACAGAAGCTTTTTTTGCAGTTTTGGAAAGGTCATTTCTTACCAAATCCACAATCATAATGTTTTCACTTCTTTCTTTTTCGTTTTGGGAAAGCGCAAGTTTTATGGCTTCGTCTTCCTCCGGAGTATTACCTCGTTTTGCCGTTCCCTTTATGGGTTGGGTCATGATTTTACTTCCTTCTTTTCTTATGTATCGTTCTGGGCTTCCACACAAAATATAGAGGTCCTTGTTTTTATAGAAAGTGGAAAAAGGAGCGCTTGTCAGCTTGTTTAGTTTCTGATAAGTCTCAAATGGATTTAGTTCTGCATTTTCGGCAAAAAACTCGTGGCAAAAGTTCATTTCGTAAATATCTCCTTGCTGAATGTGGTCTTTGATTGCATCAAATCTTTGCTCATAATTATCTTTCGACATTCTTTGCCTAAATTCTACTTTTTCTGTTTTTTTGGTCGGTATTTTACTTTTTTTATCCAAAAAAGATAAAAACTGTTCTTTTTCTTCTTCTTCAAGAAAATGAATCTTAATAAAATCCACTGTGATTTCGAGCACAATTTTTGGAACAAAAAAATGAACTTCAGGAAAAGCAAGGTTGTCTATATTCTTGGAGAATAAAGAGGGTTCCACTTCGTTTTTTAGGTCATAGCTCAAATATCCAAATGCCCAATCTTGGTGTAAGTCAATGAAGTTTTTTAATCCATCAAACGCCTTATTTTCAGCAGGTACAAACTCTTCTTTTTTTCCAAGAGCTAAATACGACATAGAGTTGGAGCTATTGGAATTTAGAAATACCACCTGTTCGTAGAAATCTACCAGTTTTTCGATGTCAGACAGTAAAATTGTTTTTGTAAGAATCTCTGTTTTTCTCAAGCTATTTCAGTTTGAAGGATTAAACAATCTTGCTTTATAAAGGAGAATATCCTTTCGATTTTTGATCAACTCTCACTCCGTTCTTGTACACCATTTTCTTGATTACATTCCCGTTTTGGCCATAAATAACAGTATTGCCATGCTTTACATTCTTCTTGTAATTCACCTCGTTCGTTAGTCTTCCTCCTCGATCGTAGGATTTAAAAGTGCCGTGTAGCAGTCCGTTTTTATATCTCATTTCTGTAGAAACTAACTCTCCTCCTGGAAAGTAAAAAGCCCACATTCCGTGCTTTTTTCCGTTCTTATAATTTTCTGAACTCACTAAGGATCCATCCGCTTCGCTCATTCTTGTCCATTTTCCATGTTTCACACTTTTTTCAATGGTTTCCTCAATGTTCAGCTTTTTTCTCTTTACCTCAATTACCTTGTGTTTTCCTTCTTCCTTTTTTATTCCATTGGAGTGCCAATACGTCCAGTTCCCTGTTTTAAAATTCTTTTCCCAACTGCCTTCATACCTCTTCTTGTTATTTGGATACCAGCCTTTCCATTCCCCTTCAAACTCTCCGTTTTTATAGTTTCCTGCGTCTTTTTTCACTCCGTTTTCATACCAAGATTCCCAAAATCCGTTCTCTTTTCCGTTCGTAAAGTTACCTCTGTGGAGCATGTTGGAGTTTTCAAACCAAACTATCCATTCTCCGTTTTTCTCATCATTTTTGTAAGTTCCCTCTTTTTGCTTCTTTCCGTTTTTGTAAAAGAACTCCCATTTTCCTGATTTTTTTCCTTTCTCAAAGTGACCTTTGGACCTTGTTTTACCCGATGGATAATAATAAATCCAATCGCCAGATTGTTTGTCGTTTTCAAACTGACCTTCCATGTCTTTTCCTCCGTTAACATCATACCATTTCCAATCGCCTTCTTTTTTGTTGTTTACAAATCTACCCTGAATATTAGTCCTTCCGTTTTCAAAAAACTTGGCGTATTCGCCTGCTAAACTATCGGCCTCATATGTTTTTTTCGTGCTAATTTGATCTGTTAATAAAAAATAAGTTGTCCACTCTCCTTGTTTTTTGCCTTGAACATAGTTTCCTAGTACCTTCGGTTTTCCTGAGGCTTTTAAGAGTTTCATTTCACCATTCAGCAAGCTGTCTTTATACCGATAAAGCTCTTTGATGTTTCCATTTTCGTAGAAAGAAACTTGCTCGCCTTCCCCATTTTGTATCGTTTGAACTTTGTTTTTGTTCCAAAAAGATCCTACATGTTCTACTCCTAAAGAATCATAGTTAGATATTTTTCTTCTAGTAGAATCTACATACCAAAATTCCCAAACACCTACTTTGGTTCCTTTGTCGTACTGACCACTTTCGGCAATTCTTCCGTTTTCAAAAAATGAGGTGTAAGCACTGTCCTTTTCACCCAAATAGAAAAAACTCTGAATCATTTTTTTTCCCGAAGGGTAAAACTGGATGGATTCATTCACATACACTCCGTGATTGAAATAAGAAATTTCTTGAATGTTTCCGTTTTTATGATAAAACTTCCACTCGCCTTCTTTTGAGCCAAAATAACTGAGGTAGGGATTGTTGTTTACATAACCTTCACTTCTTACTATGGTTTTCTCCTTATCCCAATATGTTCTTTCCAGTTCGTAAGGAACTACTTTTTGGGAAAAACTAGGTAGAGCGATACTGATAAATAATATGAATCCAATTATTCTCATTTGTTTGATTTTTTTTGTTTAGGTATGAATACAAACTTACCAAAAGATACGACAGACCTCACTATATTATTTCGTGGGTTATTGAAAGTTGTTTGTTTATAACGAAGTCCATTTCCAAAATAAAGGTGGCCGATACAGCATTGAGATTTGTAATGGCACTAAATTAAATAGAGGGAAAAACAACAATTTATGAGTTAAAGCGTAAGTTTGACAGTGCAATTCTTAAGAGTATATATCGCGATAGCTTTTATTGTGTTTGGTTCTTTTTTGGCTAGAAGTCAAAAAGTTGTCAAAACCATTGTGATTGACTCTTCTTATACAAAACTAGATACGCTTTCTATTCTGCCCGAATCCTTTGCTGTGTTTAATGCAAATACGCCAGTTCCTGACAGTTTGTATGAGCTAGATTTTGCTTCATCTTCTCTTGTTTGGAAAGGCAAAATTCCTTCTACTGTGAAGGTCGAGTACATCTTGTTTTCTATTGATTTTTCTAAACGGTATTACAACAAAGATACCTCGCTTATTCAGCCTCTGTTCAGCTATACCAACCCATTTAGAAGTAACTCGGGTAGCAACCAAGAATTGGATTTATTTGGAGGCGATAACCTCAACAAGTCAGGAAGTATTTCGCGAGGCATTTCTCTTGGGAACGCACAAGATTTGGGTGTAAACTCTAATTTTAACCTTCAGCTTTCGGGGAAAATTGGAGATAATATTTCAGTACTGGCATCAGTTACCGATGAAAATATTCCGATTCAACCTGATGGAAACACTCAACAATTGCAAGATTTTGATAATGTGTTTATTCAATTGTCCGAGAACAACTGGAAAGTGATAGCAGGAGATTTTTCGATAGAAAACTTTGATTCGCACTACATGCGTTACCGAAAAAAATCAATGGGGTTGCTTTATTCCAATGCCTTTGAAACGAAAGACAGCAGCTCTATTTCGCTTGAAGCAAGTGCTGCGGTATCTCGAGGAAAATACCGCATTCAGTTTTTTCAGGGAATAGAAGGAAACCAGGGGCCCTACAAACTAACTGGTGCCGACAATGAATTGTTCGTCCTTATTTTATCTGGAACGGAACAGGTTTTTGTGGATGGAATATTGCTAAAACGAGGAGCAGAAAATGACTATGTGATAGATTATAATTCTGCTGAAATAATTTTTACTCCCAAGTTTTTAATCACCAAAAACAAACGAATAGAGGTTCAGTTTCAATATTCTGACCGAAACTATTTGCGCTCAATTGTAAGTGCCGAAACTGGATTTAAAACCGAAAGTTCTGAAACCTATTTACGAGTATACAGCGAACAAGATCATAAAAACCAACCTCTTTTTCAGGATTTGGAAGATTCTGAAAAAGAACTAATGTCTGGCATAGGAAATAATGTTTCAAGAGCTTTTATTGAGCGAGAAGCAAGTGTTGGCGGAGATGAGAATGTGGTTTCTTATGTCAAAAAAGATTCGCTGGGCTATTCCATTTATGAGTTTTCCTCTACTCAAGATTCTAATCTATATCGGGTTCAGTTTTCTGATGTAGGAATGGGAAAAGGAAACTACATTCAGGATGGTTTTTCTCCTTTTGGGCAAATTTACAAATGGGTTAAGCCCGATACTGTTGGTGGAACAATTATACAAAACGGAAATTATGTTCCGGCTGTGCTACTCATTACACCCAAACGAAAGCAGCTGATTACATTAGAAAATAATTTCCAAGCCAGTAAAAACCTAAGAATTAAAACTGACCTTGCTTTGTCCAATGAAGATGTGAATACCTTTTCGGGAATTGGAAACGACCAAAACGTTGGAATGGGTTCCAAACTGGAAGTTTTTTACTCCAAAAAACTATCGAAAAACAAAAAGTCTGCTATACTAAAAACTGGAGGTTCTGTTGATTTTACTAGCATCCATTTTAGTCCTGTAGAAAAATTTAGAGCTATTGAATTTAACAGAAACTGGAACATAGGGTTGTCCGACATCACCACTCCATTGGTGTTGGGAAACTTTAATGTAGGAATGCAAAAAGATAGCGTTGGTAAGTTCGTTTATAACCTTGATGTTCTTGATTTGGGCAGTCAGTTTAGGGGAGTAAAAAACAACTTGGTAGGAAATGGGACTTGGAACAAAACAAGTTTACAGTATTCTGGAAGTTTATTGCTCTCTCAATCCCAATCAAATACGCAATTTTACAGGCACAAATCTGTACTGGAACAAAAACTAGGGCCGTTCGTATTAGGGTACAAAGATGAAGTGGAAAGCAATAGTTTCATTAGAAATGATACTTTGTTGAATACAAGTTATTCGTTTTATGACGGGAGAGTTTACTTAAAAAACGAACAAAACCCGTCTCGGTTTTACTCTCTTTACTATGGATACCGAAACGAAAAAACCTCGCAACAAAACAAACTCTCTCAGTCTGCTTATTCTCAAGAGGCCGGAATAGATTACACATTATTGAGCAAAAATAAACGAACACAACTGAAAGGAAATATAGCTTACAGACAATTAGTTCCTGTGGACTCTGGACTTGGACTTGCTCCCGAAAACACATTTCTGAACCAAACCAATTTTTCTACCTCACTCTGGAAAGAGCTGGTTAGCCTCAATACTTTTTACAGCATAGGCTCAGGTTTGGAACAAAAAAGAGAGTTTTTGTACGTAGAAGTAAATCCCGGGCAAGGAGTTTTTACTTGGATCGATTACAACGGAAATGGCTCGAAGGAAATTAATGAATTTGAAATTGCGGCATTTCAAGATCAAGCGAATTACATCCGTGTTTTCTCACAAAGCAACGAATACATCAGAACATTTTCCAATCAATTTACACAGTCCGTTTCCATTTCTCCTCGCGTTTTACTTCAGGATAAGACACAAAAAATATTCCGGTTTATTTCTAAACTTTCCTCTGTATCAGCAGCCAGAATCGACAGAAAAACAACCTTTGAAAGTACTGAGTCTAGCCTGAATCCATTTGCTACCAATCTCAATGATTCTAATCTGGTTTCACTGAATAAACAATTACGGTCGTCACTTTTTTTTAATAGAACAGGTTATAAATATGGAGTTGAAGCATTATTTCAAAACACGAGTAATAAAATACTGCTTTCCAATGGTTTTGATTCAAGAGAAACTCTTGTTTATGGCGTAAATTTACGGTATAGGTTTGATAAAGTTTTAGTCAAAATAGAAAATGAGTTAACTACAAAATCACTGGATTCCGATTTTTTATCTAGCCGAAATTTTTCGCTCGAAACCAAAAAAACAGCTCCAACTCTAACCTATCAAAAGGGCGCCAACTTCAATATCGATTTTTTGTTTTCCTACGAAGAAAAAAGCAATACACAAGAAGGTGAGTTTGCCTCTCTTTCTTCCTTGGGGACCAGAGTAAAATACACCGAAATAAACAAGTTGAACCTCTCGGCTGGATTCAATTTCATTGCCATCAGTTTTTTAGGTGCACAAAACTCTTCTTTGGAGTATGAGATGCTTGAAGGATTAAAAAAAGGAAATAACATGACTTGGGAACTTTTAATAAATAAAAAAATTGGGAAAAACCTAGACTTGAGTATTTCGTACAACGGCCGAAAACCGGAAAACTTTAATGTGATCCACGCTGGAACTGTGGAAGTAAGAGCGTTTTTTTAATTCAGGTTTTTTATTGACTTACATCAGTGTGTGTTTGAAAAACGGGGTATGTTTATTTCTCTATAAATTTAAACCAAAATGGAATAAGCCTCTCTTTTTACAGATTTGGAATTCAATGAATAAAAACCCGTGATTACGGTTTTATTTGAAACATCCTTTACCAAAGAAATAAGAACTGCCATGCAGGCTGGAACTCAAATGAAAAAACACCAAACCGCTTTTCCCTTTGTGGTGGAGTTGGTAGAGGGAATGCTAGATTTTGATGTAAAAGATTCTGTTTTTCCGTTAGAAAAAGGAAGTATTATCGCCCTAGAAAGATCAGTTTTTCAAGACCTTAAAGCAAACACAAATTGTATAATTCGACTGACTCTTACCAAAAGTGATGAGGCTGATAAAGTGAACAAGGTAATTGAAAAATAAGAGCTAAGCTGCCTTAAAAAAGAAGGGAAAAATGATTGAAAAGATATATTGTATGGATAATTTACTTCCTTGTAAATATTTCCTTATCCTTGTAATCGAATAAAAAAACATCCTGTTATGTCCCAAAAAAATGTACGGCTTGAAGTAATGAAACACCTTGAAAAAGATGTAGATTCATTGATTCAAAAATACCTTATTCCTATCGATTCTATTTGGCAGCCACAGGATTTTTTGCCCGATGCTAGAGAAGATAACTTTACGGATAAAATAGAGGAGCTTCAGGAGTTAGCCAAAGAAATGCCTTATGATTTCTGGGTGGTTTTGGTAGGAGATATGATTACAGAAGAAGCCTTGCCCACTTACGAAAGTTGGCTGATGGATGTGGAAGGTGTAGATCAAGTGGAAGGAAATGGATGGGCAACTTGGGTGGCCCAATGGACTGCCGAAGAAAACAGACATGGAGATTTATTGAACAAATACCTCTACCTATCGGGAAAAGTAAATATGAAAGAAATAGAAATCACAACGCAACATTTGATTGCAGATGGTTTTGACATTGGCACAGACCGTGATCCATACAAAAACTTTGTTTACACCAGTTTTCAGGAGCTTGCAACCTTTGTTTCTCACAATCGTGTAGCCGAAATTGCAAAAAAACACGGAAACAAACAGCTTGCCAAAATGTGTAAAATGGTGGCTGGCGATGAAATGCGCCATCACACTGCTTACTCAGAGTTTGTAGAGCGAATTTTTACGGTTGACCCAAGCCAAATGATGCTTGCTTTTACAGATATGATGAAAAAGAAGATTACTATGCCTGCCCACTTTTTGAGAGAATCGGGTATGAAAATGGGAACTGCTTTCGAAGAATTTTCAAATACCGCACAACGAATTGGTGTGTATACGGCTAAAGATTACGTAGATATTCTGGAAAAGTTAATCAAAAGGTGGGAAATTGATAAAATCACCAACTTAACAGATGAGGCAGAAAAAGCCCGAGATTACTTGATGAAATTACCCAACAGAATGCTTAGAATTGCCGAGAGAATGAAACTGCCAGAAAGTGGTTATAAATTTAAGTGGGTAGAGCCTTCGAGGTTGTAAAAATAGATTTCTGAAATAAATCGTTGTACTTTCGAGCTTAAATCCCATTAATACGTGAAAAAATTTAATCAAATAGCTGCCTATTTTCCAGTCGTTGGGATGATAGCCTACCTCATCATGTTCACAACTGCTGCAATGATGTATCCTGGAGGCTCAGATAATGTTCCGACCGCCACAAGCGGGTATAGTTTTTTTCATAACTTTTTATGCGATACCAACAACGAATACACTTATTCTGGATTAAAAAACAACGGAAAACTCCTGGCTAACCTGGCGCACATTATGCTTAGCTTCACGATGATGTCTTTCTTTTATGTGATGCCTAATATTTTTGAGCGAAGCAACAGAAACACAAAACTCATCAAGGTATTAGGTGTATTGTCTATGGCTATTTTCACATTCATGTATCAAGAGGAACTTCACGATTTGGTAGTGACCCTAGTGGGGGTTTTCGCATCCATGGCCTTTGTTCCAATTTTTATTGAGCTAGTAAAGTTCAAGAACAAACCATTCAAAACACTCACCTACATCGTTTTTGTAATGAGTATTTGTTTGTACCTTGGTTTCGAAACCAAGGTTGGAATCTACTACATGCCTTTTCTTCAAAAGTTCGTTTTTTTAGTGGACGCAACCCTAGTAATATGGACTTCTCTCATCTTAATACAAAGAAACAGAAGCAAGGCTAGCCTGATATAATACAACTCGTAGAGTTACATTTATTTATGCATTAAAACCAACGCAATGAAAAAAGAAAAACCTCTGTTTTACCTTCTTATTGCTATTGGGCAAGCCTTTTTAGCATTAGGCCAATTTATAACTCTACATCATGCCAACTATCATTGGAAAGAAAATAAGACTTCCTTTGTCATCTTAATACTTTCAACTTTATTACTGATACTAAGTTTGTACAAGTACCTTTCTATCAAAAAAAATCAACCGTAAATTAGAGGTTGATGTCTGCGATTTTCTCAATCTTATTTCGCTCCAGGAAAGCATCAATCGTTTCAAAATGTTCGATCACTCTTTGGTTCTTAAACTCAAATACTTTTTCGGATAACCCTTGTAAGAAATCTCTGTCGTGCGACACCAAAATAAGGGTTCCATCAAAATCCATCAAGGCTTCTTTCAGTACATCTTTCGATTTTAAGTCTAGGTGGTTTGTTGGCTCATCTAGGATGAGTAAATTTACGGGTTCGAGCAAGAGTTTAACCATGGCGAGCCTAGTTTTTTCTCCTCCCGAAAGCACACTCACTTTCTTATCAATATCATCACCAGAGAACATAAATCGGCCCAACATATTTTTTATTTGAGTCCGGATTTCTCCAACGGCTACTTCGTCAATGGTTTGAAAAACGGTGAGACTTTCGTCCAATAAACTGGCTTGATTTTGAGCAAAATACCCAACCTGTACATTGTGTCCTAGTTTGCATTCTCCTTCCACTTCTATTTCTCCCAAAATTGCTTTAATCATTGTAGATTTTCCTTCTCCATTTCGACCTACAAACGATACTTTTTCTCCTCGTGAAATTACCATGTTAGCCTCATTAAAAACCACATGATCCTCATAAGATTTAGAAACTTCCTTTACCGAAACCGGATAATCTCCTGATCTTGGCGCTGGCGGAAACCTTAGCTTCAATGCCGAAGTATCTATCTCGTCAATTTCTATAATTTCCAGTTTTTCCAACATTCTTTCTCTGGCGGTAACTTGATTCGTTTTGGAATAAGTTCCTTTGAAACGGTCAATAAAAGTTTGGTTGTCCGCAATGAATTTTTGTTGCTCTTTGTAGGCTTTTATTTGGTGAGATCTTCGCTCTTCTCGCAGTTGTAAATAATGCGAATAATTGGCTTTGTAATCATATATTTTCCCCATTGTTACTTCAATGGTTCGGTTGGTAATGTTGTCAATAAAAGCTCTGTCGTGGGATATTACCATCACCGCATCTGCTTTGTTTACCAAAAAATCTTCTAGCCAGATTACCGATTCTATATCAATGTGGTTGGTTGGCTCATCCAACAAAATTAAATCTGGTTTCTGAAGTAGAATTTTGGCTAGCTCAATTCTCATTCTCCATCCTCCGCTAAATTCGCTCGTTGGTCGGTGAAAATCTTCGGGTTTAAACCCCAATCCTTTCAACGCTTTTTCTACCTCAGCATCGTAGTTTACGTCTTCAAGCGCGTAATATTTTTCTCCCAATTCCGATACTTTTTCGATGATTCCCATGTATTCATCGCTTTCGTAATCGGTTCTGGTTGTGAGTTCGTTGTTTAGCCTATCCATCTCCTCTTTGATCTCAAAGACTTGTTTGAATGCCTTTGCGGCCTCTTCAAACACCGTGCAATTGTCTTCCGTTAACAAATGCTGAGGCAAATAAGCAATAACCGTTTCTTTATTGTTGCTTACGTTTCCACTTGTTGGCTTTGTTTCGCCCGCTATAATTTTCATCATAGTACTTTTCCCAGCTCCATTTTTACCCATAAGGGCTATTTTATCAGTGGGGTTTATTACAAACGAAACTCCGCTAAACAAAGTACTTCCGCTAAATTCTACGGCTAAATTATTGACTGAAATCATTGAATTGAGTTTTAAAGTCGTGAAATTACGACTTCTGTTCTTATTTCATGAGAAGGTAGCCTTGTAAATGTGACTCACCCATTCAAAGAGCATAAAATTAGTAAACATCAACTACCAAAAATCCTCCAAGTCTCTTCGATCTTTTTTGGTTGGTCTTCCTGATCCTTTGTCACGGTAGGTTTTTTGGGCCAATTGTTGGAGTTTCAGTTTTTCTAGCTCTTCTATTTTGGTAATTTCTCTCAGGTAATCTGGCACTAATTTAGCTCCTACTCTTTTCGATAGAGTTTCTAGCACTTTGTACTCAAATTTTATCCCAGATTTTTTTATCAAAATCACATCGCCAACTTTCACCTCTTTGGAGGGTTTGGCTTCTGTTTCATTGATAAGAATTCGGTTTTTCTTACAAGCTTCTGTCGCTTTGCTACGGGTTTTGTATAACCTTACCGACCATAAAAAAGAATCTATTCTTGGCATAGAGTAAAGTTACAAGATTTTCTTTGAGGTTTTTGGATACGGATTATTAAATTTTAATGACCTTTGTGTCCTTACCAAATTTAGTAATGAGTAATTCTTACCTGTTTCATTTCGATCGAGACTTTGCCGAAGTTGCCGTCCCAGAAAACCTCAACGACCCTTTTGGGGTTGAGGTTCCGGTGATTGCGAAAATTGCAGCGGTTCAGTTTCAGGATTTTATTTCGAAAGAATGTAAGAATTGGGACTATGATTTTAGCCAGCAAAGAGGTAAAATGTTTGGGGTGTTGGTTGTACAAAACAATGACGGTACAATAGGTTTTTTAGGTACAATGTCTGGCGTATTTCCGGGAGGCAAAACATGTGAAAAATTTGTGCCTTCTGTGTTTGATACCAGCACAGACAACTTCTTTATTAATAAAAGAATGACCGAACTCACCGAGATTGGGAATACCATAAAAAGCTTGACTAACCAACAACAAATAAACGAACTAACAGAAGTCCGAAAGCAAAAATCTCACCGTTTACAACAATGGCTGTTCAAGAATTACACCTTCACAACCTCAACAGGTGACGCAAAAAACATACAGCAAATATTCGCTGAATCCACTCACGGAAACCCACCCGCAGCCTCTGGCGAGTGCGCTGCTCCTAAGTTACTACAATACGCCTATTCCTATAACTTCAAACCAATTGCCATAGCGGAGTTTTGGTGGGGATTGACAAGCAAAAACAAAGAAAAAACACACCTTGGGTTTTATCCAGCTTGTCACGACAAGTGCAAACCTATTCTAGAGTTTATGTTGAAAAACCAATAACGCGGTATTTATTAAAAAACTATGGGTTGATAACGAAAAAAAGCCCCGTAATCGGGGCTTTTTTTCAATACTCTGCTTTTTAAAAATAACAGTTTAAACTTAATTTTCCTGCAATTCAAACTTCGCCATTTCTGGTAAATCGTATTCTTTGTTTGCCAGTTTCTTAGCCACTACTTCAAAAGCATCTAGTGTTTCAATCACATCTGCTTCACTGTGCGAAGCTGTTGGGATTAATCTGAAAATAATCATTCCTTTTGGTATTACAGGATACACCACAATAGAACAGAAAATTCGGTGGTTTTCTCTCAGGTCAAAAGCTAAGTGGGTTGCCTCTTCTAATGAACCTTTCATATAAACTGGAGTTACACATGAGTTGGTAGTTCCAATTTCAAACCCTCTTTCTTTCAGTCCGTTTTGAAGCATGTTTACATTATCCCACAATTTGTTTTTGAAAGACATGTCTCCTCTCATCATGTCCAATCTTTTTAAAGCTCCAATCACAAATGGCATTGGCAACGACTTAGCATATACTTGTGAACGCAGGTTATATTTCAAGAAATCAATTATGTCTCTGTTTCCTGCAATAAACCCTCCAATTCCTGCCATTGACTTGGCAAAAGTGGCAAAATATACGTCAATATCGTCTTGGATTCCTTGTTCTTCTCCCGTTCCATAACCTGTTTCTCCTAGTACACCAAATCCGTGAGCATCATCTACCAAAATTCTGAAGTTGTATTGTTTCTTAAACTCCATTATCTCTTTCAGCTTCCCTTGGTCTCCTCTCATTCCAAAAACTCCTTCAGAAATCACTAAAATTCCACCGCCTGTTTCGTTGGCAAGTTTTTCAGCTCTCTTCAAGTTTTTTTCTAAGCTTTCCATGTCATTGTGCTTAAACATGTATCGCTTTCCTTGGTGCATTCTTACTCCATCAATGATACAAGCGTGCGACTCTTGGTCATACACAATAACATCATGTCTATCAACAAGGGCGTCTACACAAGAAGCGATTGCTTGGTACCCAAAATTCACGACCAATCCAGCTTCTTTTTTTACAAAATCAGCCAGTTCATTTTCTAATTGCTCATGATACCTTGTGTTTCCACTCATCATTCTACTTCCCATTGGGTAAGCTAGTCCCCAGTCTGCTGCTGCTGCCGCATCTGTTTTTCTTACTTCTGGATGATTTCCTAGTCCAAGGTAGTTGTTCAAACTCCAGTTTAGAACTTCTTTTCCGTTAAACATCATTCTTGGAGCTAATTCTCCCTCTAACTTAGGAAACATAAAATACCCTTCTGTTTTGGATCGATACCTTCCTAGTTCTCCTCCTTTAGCGATTTTGTCAAATAAATCTTTCATCTTTCTTACTTGTTGTTGTTATTAAAATAATATTCGTTGATTACTGTGGTTAATTCGTCTTCATTCTCATCCGAATAGCCGTTTTCTTTTTGCCAATCAAAGTCATAAAACTTCGATAAATATTTACTTCCGTGATCCGAGAATAACAAAACCACCGTATGCGTTTTGTTTAATCCTGGCGCAATTTCTTTCAAACCTTCAATGGTTGCTCCACACGAACCTCCCGCCATAATTCCTTCATTTTTGGCAAGATGTAATATGTTTTTAATACTTTCCTTATCACTAATTTTGATAAATCTATCAATATCATCCATCAATACATTGGGCGGAATAATGTCTTTTCCTACTCCTTCCAACATTGTTTTTCTTTTCAAAGAAGTATCGTATTCTCCGGTTTCGTGAAAATGTTTCAATACAGAGCCTTCCGAATCAACTGCAGTTATATCAATGTCTGGGTTTTGCTCTTTCAGGTATTTTGCAATCCCAGAAACCGTTCCTCCTGTACTGGCTGAAGAAATAAAATGAGTCACTTCCCCTTCCGTCTGTTTCCAAATTTCTGGACCCGTTGTGATGTAATGCGCATCCAGGTTTTTTAGGTTGTAATTTTGGTTGATGTAATATCCGTTAGGAATTAATTTACTCAATGTTTCAGCTGTTCGGTAGTAGGATCTTGGGTCAGTAGCTTTTACGCTACTTGGGCAAAGTACTACTTTTGCGCCCAAAGCTTTTATCGCATTAATTTTCTCGGCAGAGGCTTTGTCTTTTACACAAACTACACATTTGTAGCCTTTTATAGCACAAATCATTGCTAAACTAAATCCTGTGTTCCCAGAAGTGGCTTCTACCAAAGTAGATTCACCTTTTATCAACTCTCCTCTACTTTCTGCATCCTCAATCATGTTCAATACCGTTCTGTCTTTTACCGACAAACCAGGATTAAAACTCTCCAACTTGGCATACACATTTGTGTTGTATATATCACTCAACTCTTGAAGTTTCACCAAAGGTGTTCCTCCAATAGAATCTAAAAGTGATTGCTGCATTTTATTCATAGCTTTTTATTTAACGCTCTTTTTCAAGTTTAAATAGAAGTGTATTTCCATCGTGGTTTTTAAACAACTGCCACAACTCATCTTCCATTTGTTCTTGAGACTTTTGCCATCTCCACTCGCACTCTTTCAAATGATAGGTGTAATATTTGGAAACGCCATTAAATTTGCTCAGGCGGTTTTTTACGTAAGTCAAAAAACGATTGGTTCTACTTCCTTCTTCATTGCTGAAGGAAATATATTTGATGTATTTGTGCTCTTTTATTCCTTTGTAATATTTTTTCAACACGTCAGGAACAGAATCTTCAATGTTGGAAACTCCCTTTTTTACCGTTTCCGAAAATTGTTCTACAAAATTATATGGCTGATAAATGTGCAAGTTGTTTCCATTTTCTACAACCACAACTAATTTTTCTTCCTCCCCTTGCAACTTTCCTGTTACAAAATAATTGTACAAAGAGTTAACGTAATCAGCTGATAATGAGTAACTACTTGCTGTTTTCTCTAATTTTTCTCTTTGGTGAGTGTAGATACATTTTCGGAAGATAGAATAGTATCTGTTGATTGTTTTTCTATTGAAACCCAGCAGTAAACTAGCTTTTGTGGCATCTACATCTGCACAAAAGTACTTTATGATTTTTTTTACCTTGTATGTGCTTAACTTACTGTTTTTCATTTGTTTATTTCGCTTTTTTCACTTTTTGGTGGTCTAGCTATGGGTCAAATGTAGGGAATTATTTTAAATCACACCTTGTTCTCGATACTTTTTTTATTTCCGCTGCCGCTCCATAAAAAACACTCGAACTGATAATGAACAACCCTCGATTTGTATCAAAAACGCTGTCAGTTCGAGTGAATTAATTGACCGAAAAAGGAAATTAATTTGTATCGAGAACACCATAGCCATCATAAAAAAAGTCCTTAGCTCAAAAGAACTAAGGACTTATAAAAGCTGCTTAATTGTTAGGACCTACTCCACCCAATCCGCATAAAACATGTTCGTTTCTCTTGTTCCTCCGTTATCTCTATTTGACGAGAACACCAGTTTCTTTCCGTCTGGTGAAAACATTGGGAAAGAATCAAACGTTTTGTCGTAAGTAATTTGCTCTAAACCAGACCCGTCTAGGTTTATCATAAATAAATTAAAAGGAAATGATTTTGTTTTATGATTAGAACTAAAAATTACTTTTTCTCCTGATGGGTGAAAAAATGGTGCCCAGTTTGCACCTCCTAAGTTGGTGATTTGTTGCATATCACTCCCATCCACATTACACACAAATAATTCCATAGCTGTTGGCTGAACCAATCCTTTTGCTAATAAATCTTTGTATTCTTTTTTCTCTAATTCTGTTCTTGGGCGAGATGCTCGGAAAATTAGTTTTGTACCGTCTGGTGAGAAAAACGCACCTCCATCGTACCCTAATTCCGTTGTAACTTGTTTGATGTTTGTACCGTCAATATTCATTGTGTACAATTCCAAATCTCCAGATCTATCGGAAGTAAATACAATTAAATCTCCTTTTGGCGACACTGTTGCTTCGGCATCGTATCCATCACGGAAAGTCAGTTGCTTTTTTTGGTTTCCTTTGAGGTCCGCCACAAAAATATCAAAACTGCTGTAGATTGGCCACACATACTTATCTCCTCTTGGTGGTTCTGGTGGGCAAGCAGAGTCAGCTAAGTGAGTAGAGGCATAAATAATCGTTGTATCACCAGGCATGAAATAACTGCAAGTTGTTCGTCCCAGTCCTGTACTTACCAATTGCGGAATAGTTCCGTCACTCAGGTCTTGGCCGATTGGCATAACATATATTTGATCACATTCAGCTCCCCATTTTGGGTTTTTTGCCTGGAAAACAAGGCTTTTGTTGTCGAAACTCCAATAAGCCTCGGCATTGTCGCCACCAAATGTTAATTGCTTGATGTTTGCCAAATGGACTTCTTCTTTTGGTTCTTCCCATTTTTCTGTTGCTCCAGAATAAGAGTCTCCTTTTTCTTTGCTACCTCCACAGCTCATGGCTATTGGAATAAATAAAAGTGCTATGTGTTTTTTCATTATTTGGTTATTTTGAACAAAAATAAGGGTTCTTATTGAATCAAAACATAATGAATATCATAAAAAAGGATGAAGAGGAAATTGTATCTTTGTAATCCAAAGAGTTGAAACTCTTTTTTAAACTAAAAAATATTTAAATACAATGAAATTTACAATTACTTCATTCGCTTGCATCCTTTTATTTGCCTGCGGTACACAAAATCAAGAAAACAAATCGGTTTCGCTTATTGCGGATTATACAGCAGATGTGACCTACTTAGCACACGACTCGCTCGAAGGAAGGGAAGTTGGCACAAAAGGTGAATTGATTGCTGCGGACTACATTGCTGCAAGAATGAAAGAAAATGGACTTTCTCCAAAGGGGAATGAGGAGACTTATTTTCAATTATTTACCCGAAACATGAAGGCTCATCCTCATGATACAGCCGGAACTGGAGAGAAAATAGAGGGGCGAAATGTTCTAGGTTATCTGGACAATGGGGCCTCCAAAACTATTGTAATAGGCGCTCACTACGATCATTTGGGTTATGGTGAAGAAGGTTCTTTGGCAGACAGCGCAGGACAGATTCATAACGGGGCAGACGACAATGCGAGTGGAGTTTCTGCTATGCTTGGATTAGCCAAAAAACTGAAAGGAAAAAAACTAAAAACGAATGTTCTGTTTATTGCTTTTACTGGCGAAGAAAAAGGTCTTTGGGGTTCTAATTATTTTGTAAAAAACGCTACCGTTCCTACCTCAGAAATGGCTTATATGATAAATATGGATATGGTAGGAAGATTGGACACCAACAATAGATTGGCCATTTATGGAATTGGTACTTCTCCAATATTCAAACCAATTTTAGATTCTTGTAATACTTTTGGTTTTCAATCAAAGTTTGACTCTTCGGGTGTTGGACCATCTGATCACACTTCTTTTTATTTAGAAGACGTGCCGGTTCTTCATTTTTTTACTGGACAACACAAAGATTATCATAAACCTACTGACGATACTGAGTTTATAAATTTTGAAGGAATTGAAAAAGTAGCAGATTACATCGAAAAAGTAGTGATGAGCCTCAATAATTATGACTCTATTCCTTTTACAAAAACCAAAGAAAAATCTGAAAAAGCCAGAGCTTTTAAGGTAACACTAGGGGTTATCCCGGATTATTTATTTGATGGAAACGGAATGAGAATTGATGGGGTGAAAGAAGATAGACCTGCAGCAAAAGCGGGAATACAAAAAGGTGATGTTGTAATAAAAATGGGAGAGTTTGAAGTGAATTCAATGAAAGATTATATGAGTTGCTTAAGTAAGTTTGAAAAAGAATCTACCCATACGGTAACTGTATTGAGGGAAGATAAAAAAGTGAAAGTTGAGGTCACTTTTTAGTATAAATGACATTCAAAAAAAAGGCTGAAACAAATGTTTCAGCCTTTTTTTTGACACAGTTTTTGATAAAAAATTAGTCTGTAATTTTTTCAAAAGCATCCTCAAAATCTACCTTGTTTTTTATGAAATCTATTGTTTGAGCATATATTTCTTCTGTTCGTTCTTCGGAATATCCCAATCCTATTGCAAATCTGTGAATCAATTTGTCTTGTTTTTCACCAATTATGCTGTCAGCCAACATCATCTGAATCAGTCTGTAAAACCTTTTGTAACGGTCCTCTCTATTTGTTGGTGGGTTTATTGGGTGCTTCCCTATATTATTAATGATAGCGTCTAGTTCATTGTTAGAAATGCTTAGTCTTTTAGCAAATTTTTCTAATAATTCTCTCTCCTCTGCTACAATTTTTCCGTCTGTAAGAGCTACCTCAACCAAGTTCTCTAAGTGTGAGTGATTTCTTGTTTGTTGACCTCCTTGAAATGCGTCTGATATTGACATGTGTATTCTTGTTTTTAAATTTTTTACAAATATATTTTATTTTTCATTTAATTCTAACTTAAACCCCACTCCATGAATGTTGCTTATTTGAATTCCTTCGTCATGTTTTAGGTATTTTCTTAGTTTGGTGATAAATACATCCAAGCTTCTTCCGTTAAAGTAATTATCATCTCCCCAAATTAAGTTTAAAACCAAGCTTCTTTCTATCACTTTGTTTCTGTTTTCCGAAAGTAATTTGAGAATTGCGGTTTCTCTTTTTGTTAACTTTTTATTCTCTTCTTTGTGGTTTAATTTTAGATTTTGAAAATCCAGTTCATAACTTCCTAAAGTAATTATTCCTTCGTTTTCATCTTCCTCAATTTCGTTGTTAGCTCTTCTTAAAATAGCTTTTATCCTCAACAAAAATTCTTCTCTATTAAAGGGTTTTGTAATGTAATCATCTCCTCCCGCTTTAAATCCTTTTACTTTGTCTTCGGGATTAGATTTTGCTGTGAGAAAAATAATAGGAATTTCTTTATCTACTTTTCTTATGTCTTCGGCTATTTCGTAACCATCTTTTTCCGGAAGCATTACATCTAATAAACATACATCATATTTATTTTTATTAAATTTTTGTAACCCTTCTTTTCCATCTCTGCATAAGTGAACTGTGTACCCTTCTAAATTCAAAAAATCTTGTACCACAATTCCTAAATTAAAATCATCTTCTACCAATAAAATATTTCTCTTTTCCATTCTTTATTTTAATTTTTGGCTATCGGAAAGGTTAGAATAAAAGTGCTTCCTTCTCCTATTTTACTCTCTATATTAATTTCTCCACCGTGTTTTTCCATCATTTGTTTTACATAATAAAGACCTAATCCAAAACCTTTTACATTATGAACATCTCCTGTGGAAACGCGATAGAATTTTTCGAAAATTTGCTTTATATCTTCTTTAGTAATTCCTATTCCGTTGTCTGTTATTCTTAATTCAATGTTGCCATTTATATTCACCGTTGTAATGGTTATTTTTGGTTTGTTTGGCGAATACTTACTTGCATTATCAAGCAAGTTATAAATAATATTAGTAATGTGAATAATATCTCCTTCGATATGCGTATTTGAGGCGTTAAGATGCAAAATAATTTCCCCGTTTCGTTCTTGTACAGGAACACTAAAGGTATTAATGCAAGTTTCAATGACTTTATGAAGTTGTATAGTTTCAAATTTTAGTTTAATCACATCGCGATCTAGTTTTGCAATTTGAAGTACTCGCTCTACTTGGTTTTCTAATCTTTTATTCTCTGTTTTTATGATAGATAAATACCTGTTTAATCTTTCGTTCTTCGTTGTTTCTTCTGAATTCAGTAAAACATCCGTTGAAAGTGAAATGGTAGAAATTGGTGTTTTTAATTCGTGAGTCATGTTATTAATAAAATCATAGGTGATTTTAGAAATTTTCTTCTGTTTTAAAATTCCATTTGCTAAATAAAAACTAAACAAACCAGTAATTAATATTACAAATGTGGCCAACATCAACATATAGGGAAGAGACGAACTTTTTACAGCTTCTATTTTTTTTAAATCCGTAAAATAAACACCAAAATAATACCCATCATGTTCCCATTTAAAAGGAAATTTAGTTGCACTATCAGTAGTAAACTCATCAAAAATTATAGAATCTGTAAAACAATCATAAATCCCAATTTGATAAGATTTATCGATATAAAAACTTATAAACTCTTCTTCAATTAATTGTTTTAGAAACTCCTTTGGGATGGTGTCATAAAAACTTACCACAAAGTAATTCGATTGAATTTGTTTAACGGGATCTAAATAAATATTAGATTTTTCTTTATTCACAGAGATAAGTTTATCTCTTACTTTGGTTAAAGCTAGGGTAACTTCTGTTTTAAAATTTTTATTTTCTAATTCTTTTATTTCCTTTATTATCTCACGATTTTCATATTCTATTTCTAATGAGTTTTTTACGATAAAGAATTGAGTCACGATCAAACCCACCAAAACCGAAATAGATAAATAAATTATTATTTTGGCTGTTGTTTTCATTCTCTATTTAATTCTTCTTTGAAGGCAGGTTTTATTTTTTTACCATCGGTTTTTATCACTACATTATTCCTGAAAGTATAAGTGACTAACACCTCACCCAACTCATTATAGCGTGTCCATTTTCCTTCTCTTTTACCTAAAGAAAAATTGCCTGTCCATTTTTTATTTCCATTTACATGATAATAAATATGCTTACCAATAGGTTTTCCGTTTTTATAATTTCCTTTAAAATACAATTGATCTGTCATATAAAAATAAGTCCATTCTCCGTCTTTTTGTCCCTCCACATATTTTCCTATTTCTGTGTGATCTCCCACCTCATAAAACCAATTTCCATCTTTTAATCCGTTAGTATAATCCCCTTTAGTTATTATTTTACCTTCTTCATCGTATTCAATAAACTCTCCGTTTTCCTTACCCTTTCGATAGTATTCTTCCCTGTGAACCATTCCTTTTGGATAATACCACACCCATTTTCCGTTCAATTTTCCTTTTCTAAATTTTCCTTTTTGTTCTATTTTTCCAGTAGGATAGTAAAAAACCCATTCATCTATTCTAAAATCATCTTTATATTTTCCTTTTGTAATGATCTTCTCGCCATTTTTATAAAACTTCCACTCCTTTTGCTTCAACCCTTCTTTATCAATATAACCTTTAGCCACCAATGTGTCTTTCTTATATATTTTAGTCTCAATTATATTTCCTTTTTTATCATATTCTTGAGTGATTCCTTGTCGTTGGTCTAAGTCGTTTTTAGCTATGGTAAAATGAATTTCTCCGGTTGGGTAATATTCAGTATAAAATTGAACAAACTGAAGATCCTCATCGTTAATCAAAATTTCACCTTGATTGTATTTTTGTAAGGCATCCAGTTCTCCATTGTATTTATACAACTTAAAAACTCCGTTTTTTTCTCCATTTTTATATTCGCCCTCTTCTTTTAGTATTCCTTTATCTGTGTAAAACTTCCATACACCATCTTTTTTACCATTGCTGTCGTATCTGTTTATTTTTTCTCTTCGTACAAGCTTGCCTTTGTTGTACTCAAAAATTGAAATAATTGTAGAGTCTTCTCGGTATTCATAAGCGGAACCATGATAATTTCCATCTAAATAATTGTATTTAAAATGGAGTTCACCGGTGGGATAATAAATAAATTTTTCTCCCTGCAGAGTATCATTGATGTATGTTGATTTAGAAAATAAAACACCTGAATCGGAAAACTGAATATAAGGCCCGTTTTTTCTGTTTTTTTCGTAATTTACAATCTCTTTGACGTGCTGATTCGAATAAAATTTCCAAGTGCTATCTAGTAAAAAGTTTTTTCTATTTCCTTCTGATGTTAAATCACCTTCCTGAGAATAATTGAACCAATATCCATTTGGTTTTCCATCTTTCAAAAACCCCTTGCTGGCAATTTTTCCGTTTTCGTAATAAAAAATATTAAATCCATTCGGATTTGTTTCTTGTGAAAAAATCCACAGCGGAAAGAAAATTCCAGCTAAAAATAGTTTGATATTTTGTTTCTTTAATTTCATTGATTTCGATTACCCAAAGATAAATTAAAATCCTCAACTTTTACTCTTCGTCTCTTTCAGGATAAACTCTATTCATTATAAATAAATAGTTTTTAAACTTAATATGTTATTATTATTATAGGTGTTAATTCTGTGTATAAAAAATTGAATATTCTTTTGTTTTTACCACTTGTTAATACTTATAAACATCTTATTCGTTGTGTAAATATACTCCTTTATTTTTGTGTTAAAATATTAGTAAATAATACGATAAACTAGTTTTAATTAAGAAGGAGTTTAATTTATTCTTATCTGTTTATTTTAGTTTTAAACTTATCAATTGTTAATTAAATTTTTACTGTTATACTGTTTTTATTTCTTGATAAAGTGAGTACAAAAAGAAGGTAAAATAATTAGGATACTATTTTAATTCATCCAATTGTAATTTTATTTTGATTTATCCTATTAGTTTTGTGAGAAGCTATGAATACAATTATTTCTTATCCACGAATTGTGTGTTTATAACTATCATTTATAATGAATTGAAAAATAATAGATTACATTATTGGATTAACGTATTGTTAATAAGTGTAAAATTAGTGTTAAGAAGGTATATAATAAACTAAAAAACAAACCATTACTATGAAAATTGCATTAGGATCCGATCACGCTGGTTACGAATTAAAGGAAAAAATAAAGGAAGTATTAAGAGAGAAGAATCTTGCTTTTCAAGATTTTGGACCATTCAGTGAAGAAAGTGTGGATTATCCAGATTTTGGTCATAAAGTAGGTGAATCGGTAGATTCGGGAGATTTTGAAAAAGGTATAGCTATTTGCGGAAGCGGAAACGGTATAAACATGACTGTAAACAAATACAAACATGTGAGAGCGGCTTTATGTTGGACGAACGAAATTTGTGAATTAGCTCGTCAGCATAACGATGCAAATATTCTTTCTATACCGGCACGATTTATTTCAAATGATGAGGCTCTAGAAATTGTAAATACTTTTTTACATACAGATTTCGAAGGAGGAAGACACGAAAGACGAGTGAATAAAATTTAATTAACTGGCAATCCTATGAAAATTATACTTTATTCTTTTAGTTTCATTTTACTTTATTCTTGCGTATTAATTAAACCATCTTATAAGGTTATAAAAGATGGTAATTCAGAAAAATATGCCCAAACGATAACAGCAGAAGAATTACAGAGCCATTTAGAAATTATAGCCTCGGATGAATACGAAGGGAGAGAAACTGGAAAGAAAGGTCAGAAAATGACAGCTGATTTTCTCAAGAAGGAATTTGATTCTTATGGTATTACTCCTGGAAATAAAGGAAGTAGTTTTCAATATTTTTCCTTGTACGAGATACAAAAGCCGATGGCTGAGTTTAAGTTTCATAATAAGAAATTTTATTATGCTCAGGATTTTTATTTTTTTCAGAATTATTCGAGTTTTAATCCATTTCAATTAAAATCAGAGGATATAGTGAGTGTGGAACTTGGAATAATTGAAGGAGAAAGAGACGATTATAATTCTATAAATGTTAAAGGAAAAACTGTGGTGATAAAATTAGAATCACCACAAGAATTTTCTTCATGGGATTGGAAGAAAAAACTAAAACAAGCGGAAAAACTAGGTGTAAAGCAAGTTATATTTGCCTCTGAAAATTATGAGGCTAATCTCAAAAGACTTCACCATTTTCTTACTAAATCATCAATGAAGTTGGTAACCGATGAGAACGAAAAAAAAGAAGCGTATATACCTTTTTTCTTTTTTAGTGATAATTTCCTGAGCGAAATATACCGACAAGAAAAACTGGAACACGAAGAGATTACTCAATTTCCCTTATACGAAACATTAGATTTTACTTACGAAAAGAAATCAGGTAAAGTTGAATCTTCTAATGTATTAGGATTAATAGAAGGAAGTGATTCTGTGTTGAAAAATGAATTAGTAATACTCACAGCGCATTACGATCATTTAGGAATACAAGACGGTGAAATTTACAACGGGGCAGATGATGATGGAACAGGAACAGTGGCTTTATTGGAAATTGCTCAGGCATTTCAAAAAGCAAAAGAGGATGGGAATGGACCTAAACGATCGGTGTTAATTATGCCTGTTTCAGGTGAAGAAAAAGGTTTATTAGGTTCCCGGTTTTATTCAGAAAACCCTGTTTTTCCATTACAAAATACGGTAGCTAATTTGAATATTGATATGATAGGAAGGTTAGATAAAAACCACACAAAAGAAGACTATGTGTATGTCATTGGAGCGGACAAAATAAGTCAAGAATTACACGATATTAACGAAGCTACAAACAAAAAATACACAAAGTTGGAGTTGGATTATACCTTTAATAATGAGAATGATCCAAATCGTTTTTACTATCGAAGTGATCATTATAATTTTGCTAAGAATGGTATTCCAGTTATCTTTTATTTCAGTGGCGTTCACGAGGACTATCATCAACCCACCGATGAAGTAGATAAAATAATATTTTCCAAAGTTGAAACAATTACTCAATTGGTATTTTACACAGCTTGGGAATTAGCCAATAAACCGGAACGATTAGAAATAAACAAATAACAAGTGAAAAAGGAGATAATCATATTTATTATTTCCTTTATTGGGATTTCTTTGTTTTACAATTATCCTGCAATTTTACAAAAAAAGAATGGTGCTATTCATCAATGGAGGCAAGCCGATTGTTTGTCAATTACCCAAAATTATTACAAAGAAAACCTACCAATTCACACCCCAAAAATTCATCATATAAGTGACAAAACTGGCGAAAGAGGAGTAGCGAGCGAATTTCCTATTTTATATTACATTGTAGGTAACATTTGGAAAATTACTGGACAACAAGAATGGATATTTCGGTTGTTAAATGTACTCATCGCTTTTCTTGGAATGTTTTATTTATTCCGGTTATTTTATGATTTATTTAAATCTATAATTCCCTCGTTATTTTTATCATTTTTTCTGTTTACCTCTCCTATTTACATTTATTACACTAATAATTTTTTAGCTGATGCTACAGCTTTAAATTTGGTTTTTATTGGATGGTACCATGTTTATAAATTCTATAACACACAGAAAAACAAATACTTATTTTATTTTTTAGGTTGGTTTTTATTAGCAGGATTAATAAAAATTTCTTCGTTGTTTAGTTTTTTTGCTTTGGGTGGGTTTGCTTTATTTGAAACACTTGGCTGGATAAAACTAAGAGATAAAAAATTATTTAAACCCGTTCATCTAGTCTTTTTTCTGGTTCCATTTATTCCTATCGTTGCTTGGTACAGTTATGCTATTTCATACAGCGAAGTAAATGGAAATTCTTATGTTTTTTTAAAAGGAATTTTACCTATTTGGGAGTTGTCTTCTGAAAGAATTTCAGAGACTTTTCAGCAGTTTTTAGCGATTCAGAAACCACGGATGTTTAATTCTGTAATACACGGATTAACATTATTTTTTTTCTTGAGTAATATATGGAACTACCGGAAGATTAATAAGTTTCTTGTTCTTATAAATGTCTTTTTGTTTTTTGGGGTAGTTTTGTTTTTTATTCTGTTTTATCAAGTGTTTGATATTCATGATTACTATTTAATAAATAGCCTTATTTTTTATCTTTTTACTTGGGTTACCTTCTTTTATTTTCTTTCCCAAAGTAAACATAGATGGAGTAAGTTAAGCAATAAAATTACTCTCCTGGCAGGATTAGTTTATTTGGTGTTTATTGGTTCGGTGCATGTACGACACCGATATAACGTGCTGGACCCAATAGCTCATGCAGGTTATGATTATATTTCTCAACACGATAAAGACGTGTTTGGTTGGTATCAATTTGATTACGCAAAAAATCAACAAGCCCTCGAAAACATAACTCCTTATTTACGGTCGCTAGGTATAAAAAGAGAGGATGTGGTTATGGTATTGGGAGACAAAAGCATCAATATTTCTTTATACAACATGGATCAACTAGGATTTACAAACTATTGTGATAGGAGAGATTATCCGAATCAAGTGGAACTAGCTAAGTCTTTTGGAGCTGAATACTTATTCATAAGTGAATATAAAATGAATGATTTTCAAGAATATTTACCTTACATGAACAATGAAATTGGTAAATTCAAGAACATTTTGATTTATAAGCTTTACCCATGAGATTTCTAACAATAGTTTTTTTGCTCCTCACCTTTGTGAGTTCTTCGCAATCAGATACTATTATTTTTTCTCATTCTTCGGGATATTATTCAACCCCTTTTACTTTAAAAATTAGCAATAATTCACACAGAACTATTTATTATTCTGTAGATGGAAATTACCCAAATAGGCTGTTCAAAGACTCTATGTTGGTTTCGTCAACCTTAACTTTGAGAGTAAAGAATGAGGGCGAGTCAAAAGATTATATCCGGAATTTTTTATTCACAAAACATCAACTACCCGTTGTTTTTCTTACTTTAAAACCTGCTGATTTGTTTGATTCTATCTCTGGTATGTATGTAAAAGGACCTGGTGCGAAACCTGAACCGCCCTATCATGGTGCAAATTTTCATAAAAATTGGGAACGAATTGCAAACATTGAATTACTTGACACAAACAACACATCGAGTCTTAATCAAAAAGTAGGAATACGAATATTTGGTCAGTACAGCGCAATGCTGCCTCAAAAATCATTTTCGATTCATGCCAAAGGGAAGTATGGAAAAAAGAAAATTAAATCAAGAGTATTTCCTGATTTAGAATTAAAAAAATACAAATCACTTATTTTAAGAAACTCAGGATCAGACTTTTGTAATAGTCATTTTAGAGACGTTTTAATGACGGGGTTGGTAAGGAATTGGAACATTGAAACTCAAGCTTCGAGGTCTTGTGTAGTTTATCTCAATGGAAACTACTGGGGAATTTATCACCTCAGAGAAAAACTGAACGAACACTATCTTCAACAACATTTTGATGTGGACAAGGACAGTGTGGCAATACTGAAGCACAAAAGGGATGTGCAACATTATGGAAGACTGAACTACACCTCAATGGTTAAGTTTATAGAGAAAACAGACTTTTCTTTAAATGAAAATATAGACTCATTGAGCAAATTAATGGACATTGATAACTACCTGGATTATAACATTGCTCAATTATATTGCAACAACATTGACGCGGGAGGAAACATACGTTATTGGCGATCTATAAAACCCGGTAGTGTTTGGAGGTGGATGCTCTTTGATACAGATTTTGGGTTTGGGCTCAGTAAAAGTAATGGATACAAGGAGAATACAGTGGAAGATTATTTTGTAAAAAGTAACAGAAGGTGGCCTTATCCGGCCTGGTCAACTCTCATTATTAGGAAACTAATGGAGAATGAAGAAGTTAAGCAAAACTACACCAAAAAGATTACGAATTATTTGAATGATGAGCTAAGTGAAGAGACCGTGAATAAGGAGATCGAAAGACTTAAGAGTCTGTTACAGTCAGAAATCTCAACCCATTTTGAACGTTGGCACAGACCGATTAAAACATGGAACAACAGCCTCAACAGACTGACTGAATTTGCAGAACATAGGCCAAGTTTTTTAAGAAAACACCTTGTTGATTTTTTTGGTTTGGATTCAATTTATTCTGTTTCTATAGGAGTTATGAAAAACGGAACTTGTAGATTGAACGATGTGACGCATTCATCTCCTTGGAAAGGTAAGTTCTTTTCTAACACGAGCTATTCCATAACGGCAGAGCCAGGTTATGGATATCATTTTTTACACTGGAAGGAGGATACTACAAACCGTCTTTCAACTTTTTTGTTTGGTTTAGATGCGGATAGATGTTTTACTCCTGTTTTTGAGAAAAACCCACCTAGTGACTTCAATGGAAAGGTAATTTTTAATGAAATTGGCAAGAAGGATTCTATTCATGGCAGTTACATAGAATTACAAAACTTAACCGATAAAATAATTAACGTGTCCGGTTGGCGATTAATGAACCAAAATGGGCTTTATTTTGTTATTCCAGAAGGAAGTATGCTAACATCAAAAGGTTTTTTTACTGTCTATCAGAGAAATGGTCCAAGCGAAAGATTAAATAGCTTGTTTAAGATTAAATCGAACGATACACTTTTGCTTTATTCAAACACTGAAGAAGGGATAGACACGTTGGATTTGTCTCAGAACAAGTTTAAGAAAATGCAGGCACTTGAGTGGGTAGATGCAGCCATAAGAAAAGGATGGTTTGCCGTGAAAGAAGGTACGCCAAATGAAACAAACAGAAAACAGAAACAATCCGAAGAAGAAAATAAATATATCTGGATTGGGTTTGTGGTTGGAATAGTATTGTTATTTTTGTTTGTTCTTTTCTACAAAAGAACGAATAGGCTCCGTGGCGCAACTGAATAGCGCATCAGATTTCGGCTCTGAGGGTTACAGGTTTGAATCCTGTCGGGGTCACAAAATATTGAGGAGAACTGATCCAGAAACGATTCGTTCTCCTTTTTTTATGAGATTATTAAAGGTGTAATAGCACTGAATAACAAACGGTATAAACATAAAAAAGGCGCAATGTATTCATTGCGCCTTTGTATCTTTGAATGTTACTGTTACAAACTCACCAAGTTAAGAGTGAGATTGATGTACGGCATAGGACTCATGTTATTGCTAAAAACATAAGTTTGATCCCCAAAAAATCCTCTGTAAAAATCTCTATCATCACGAGAATCCAATTCATCTACATTGAGGTTGTAATTTACAATTACTCCAGCCTGAATTCCCACCCAAAGAAAGCCAACAAGCTGCCTTTGATAGTCTAATCTTGCTCTAATTTCGCTTCTACGCAGTTCCAAGCCTTTTGTGTTTAATTCAGTGTCATACAGGCGATATGAAGCACCTTCTAGTTCGTACCCTGCCAACAAAATGTTTCTTGGGTTGAATTTTCTTCTGTAATGAGCTTTTGCAGGAAATAATATTTCTGTTCCCCATTTTCGGTTTTTAGAGGTATAATTATACATCACAACCGGTATATAATTCATCTCACCAGCTCTAAAAGTTCTAGACATCCCTATCCCCCATTGCAACCTGTCATGCGGCCTTTTTCCGTAAAGAAGTGTGGCTGAAAACTTAGTGTTGGCTAAATCGGGTGTGGTGTTTTCTGTTTTGAAATCATAGTTACCATTCATTTCCGTCATCATTTGCAAGATCACAAAACTATTTTCATTCAAGGGTTTGAATAAAGTCGTGTTTAAGTTAACGCTTGTGAGGTTTTTGGAAATAGCATCTGACAATCTATTATGACCCAAATTAGTTCCGAGTTTTTCGTCATCAATAGTCATTCTTGATTGATTGATTCCTCCACCAAGTTGCCAAACAAATTTTGACAAAGAAATAACCGGAATGTTGGCGTTCAGGCGTAAACCATGGTAAGAAAGTGTAGAAGTTTGTGTTTGATTAATAGTTGCATCTGGGGCAAACTCCCCTTCGTCTGAAGTTGTAAAATCACCCCCAGGAGTGAAGTCGTAACCCAAAGAGACGAAACGATTTGGGCTGAGATCAAAGATTTTTGGGCTGCAATAAGTAATAATTGTTCCCACATCCTCAACGTCATCATACATGCTGTAATCCTCTTCTTCCTCTTGATAAGTTGAATCAACTTGTGTAATACCCAATAATGGGAACAAGAGAAAGTAAAAGAGAATATTTTGTTTACTAACGCTTTTCATATTATTTTTTCTTTGATTTTAATTTTATTCTCTTCCAAGTATCTGTTCTGCCCAATGCTTTAATCCCAACATATCCTCTGATGTTTAGTACATCTCCATCTTTATTAATGGTAGAGCTATAGGTGCTGCCACTTTCTGGATCGTAGATTGTGCCTCCTGTCCACTCATTATCTCCTGAGTAAACGAAGTCTTTCAACATTCGAAAACCTCTTAACGGTACGTTTCGTAGTGATTCTTCTGGGTTATTTTTGTCAGTCTTAGGTTTGTTTGTTTTTGGATCGATAGGTTCTCTTAGCCACACTATTTTTCCAAAATATTTATTTCCAATTTTACTGATTTTAACTCTTGCTTTTCCACTGCTAGGTTCCCAAAGACCGATTATTGCGTCTCCTTCTTGGGCTACAAAGTTTGAGTTGAAGCTGGAAATTGTAAACACTAAAAATAGTAATGTTGTGATTGTGATAATTGATTTCATATTAATATAGGTTTTGATTAATTGAGTCTAATTTACGATTAACTTTTAAAATTTGTGTGTGTTTTTGTGTACATGTTTGATTTTTGAACCTTTTCAACTAAAATTTATAGCAGAAAGCCTAAAAACTCTTTTTTAAGCGATTTAAGGGGTGAAAATTAAAAAAACAAGCCCTAGCATTAGAAAAAGATAAAAAGCGATTAGAGCTCGCGCTGTGCAGAAACCCCCGAAACCAACATAAACAACTAAAAAACAGGGTTTTATGTGTTTTTTCTTACAGTTTTATTAAAACCACTTGTGTTTCACGTGGAACACAGGTGGTTTTGTTTTTGATTGTGAAATGTTTCACGTGAAACGTGTTATCGTCCGAGGTAAATTAGTAAAATATTGATGTCGGTTGGTTTTATTCCAGATATTCTTGATGCTTGACCAATAGTTTTGGGTGCGATTGTGGCAAGTTTTTCTTTGCTTTCGTTTGACAAGGAGCTGAGTTTTGAGTAGTCCATATCCGCAGGAATTCGTGTGCTTTCCAGTCGTACTATTTTGTCTGCCACGTTTTGTTCTTTTGAAATGTAGCCGTTGTACTTGATCTGTACTTCTGCTTGTTCCAACACCTCTTCTTGCAAAGAATCAAGAGTTTTGATTTTTTCAGTGAGTGTTTGTGAGGTTGGTAATACTTCCTTTAGTGAAATATTTGGCCTAGATACAATCTTGTCAAACTTCATTTTTTGAGAAATCTTGGCGCTGTTTTTGCTTTCTAAAATTGGATTGAGGGCCTCGAAATCTACGCTTGTATCTTTGAGCAACTGAATGAGTGAGTTTGTTTCTTTTAACTTCTCTTCCACCCTTTTCATCCTTTCTTCAGAGGCAAGTCCGAGAACGTACCCTTTTGGTGTAAGCCTGATGTCTGCATTGTCTTGCCTGAGCAAAAGTCGGTACTCAGCTCTTGAGGTAAACATCCTGTATGGCTCTTCGGTTCCTTTTGTGATTAAATCATCAATAAGCACACCAATGTATGATTCGGCTCTGGTTAAAACAAACTCTTCTTTGTCGTATTTTTTCTGGTGCGAGTTTATTCCGGCAACTAGTCCTTGACAAGCAGCTTCTTCATAACCTGTTGTTCCGTTTATTTGTCCAGCAAAATAGAGGTTTTCAACCAGTTTCGTTTCTAACGTGTAGTTGAGTTGTGTGGGTGGAAAATAGTCATATTCAATTGCGTATCCTGGTCTGAACATTTTGGCGTTTTCAAACCCGGGTATTAATCGCATAGCATTAAACTGAACATCTTCTGGAAGGGAACTTGAGAATCCGTTTACATAAACTTCGCAGGTGTCCCAACCTTCTGGTTCCACAAATATTTGATGTCTGGTTCGTTCTGCAAAGCGGTCTAGTTTGTCTTCAATAGAGGGGCAATACCTTGGTCCAGATCCCATAATTCTACCGTTGAAAAGCGGTGATTTTTCGAACCCTTCACGCAACACATCATGAACTGCTGGGTTAGTATAGGTGATGTAACAACTTCTTTGTTTTTTAAGAGGTGTTGTTTCGGTCGAATAAGAAAACTTACCTGGGTTTTCGTCACCAGGTTGTTCTTCCATTTTGGAGTAGTCCAAACTTCTGCCGTCTACACGAGGTGGTGTTCCTGTTTTCATACGACCAGATTCAAACCCAACTTTGCGTAATCTCTCCGTAATTCCTGTTGAAGCTTTTTCTCCTGCTCTACCTCCGCCAAATTGTTTTTCTCCCAGGTGTATGGTTCCGTTAAGAAATGTGCCGGCAGTAACAATGACTGAATGCGCTTTTATCTCTATTCCCATTCCTGTCACAACTCCTTCAATTTTGTTGTTTTCGATGATCAGATCCGTTACGGTATCTTGCCAAAAACTTACATTTGGTGTGTTTTCTAAAGCCATTCTCCAAGCTTCGGCAAACCTTTTTCGGTCGCTTTGTGCTCTTGGACTCCACATGGCTGGGCCTTTAGATTTATTAAGTAATTTAAACTGAATCGCGGTTTGGTCTGTGATGATTCCGGAATACCCGCCTAAGGCATCTATTTCTCTGATTATCTGACCTTTAGCTATTCCGCCCATGGCAGGATTGCAAGACATTTGGGCAATGGTTTCCATGTTCATGGTTACCAATAATACGGATGAACCGAGGTTGGCTGCTGCTGCTGCTGCTTCGCAACCCGCATGACCACCTCCTACTACTATTAAGTCGTACTTAGGATGCATAGTTAAATTTTTTTACAAAGATAACTAATAAAGGAATGACAAGTAAATTTGAACCTAGATTGAATTAACTTATTGTTTCAATAAGGTCTATAGCTGCATCTTCGGCTATTCTCATTTCTGTTTTTTCATCCTCCGACTTATCCTTGAATCCTATCAAATGAAGGACTCCATGGCACATAACTCTATGTAATTCAGTTTCGAAAGAAACCTGAAAGGATTGCGAATTTTCTTTAACTCTGTCTATGCTGATAAAGATATCTCCAGAAATTATTCCGGCATGGGTGTAGTCAAAGGTTATGATGTCGGTAAGGGTGTCGTGGTTGAGGTGTTCAACATTCATTTTATGTAAATAGTCATCTGAGCAAAACACGTAGCTAATGTCGCCAGTAAGTTTGTCGTATGAGGTTATCAGCGCCTCTATCCATTTTGAGTAGGATACCGAGCCCTCTAGTTCAAAGTCGATTTCTTCTGAAAAAAATGAGATTTTGTCTTCTTTCATAGGGCAAATGTACAAATCAATGATGATTTTTTGATTGAAAGCTTAACATACGGTTTTACTTTGGGCTAATTAATTGGCTTAAGGAAACTATCGCACAGAATTAAAGTACTCATTTACCCTGTTCTTATAGTAGGGAAGTAATGAGCCTGGTATGGTTTTTAATAACTCTGTTTCCTTTTCTTTCTGTTGTTGATATTCAAAGAATTCTTCGGGATTACTGATTAGCGGGTCTTTTACACCTTGTGACTCCCTCTTATCGTCAAGCTCTCTCTCCATGAGCGCTTTTTCTGACTTTAAGAGTCTAGTCATGATGTCTTTCTGGCGTTTTATTGTTTCAGAATCAACTTGGTTGTTAATAATATCTTCTTCAACTTTTTCTAATTCTTTATTGATCTTCTTTAGCTCATTTCCTAACCCTGTACCATCTCCATTGAGCTCTTGACTAAGTTCTTGTATGGCTTTTCTTAGCATGGCCTGTTCTGCAGCCATTTGAGCTAATTCTTTGCTGTTTCCGTTTTTCCCTTTGCCCTCCGTTTTTCCTTTTTCTCCTTGTTTTTTTAATTTTTTTAGTGCTTCCCCTGCTTTTCCCTGAGCTTCTTTTAATCCAGGAAGTAGTCCAGGTTTTGGGTTAGAACCACCCGGATTGTTGCAAGATCCGCTACCAGGTTTTTTTTCGCCAGCGGCTTGTTTTTGTAACTCTTTCAGGGCTTCGTCCAGTAAAAGAGCCAAATTATTAATAGAAGTCATTGTGAATTGTTGCTGCTGTGCCGCATTTCTTGTCTTTCGCTCACCAATGTATAGCAGTGAATTTTTAATCCCTTGGTTTATTTGATTCATTTCTTTATTCACAACTGACTGAATTTGCTCAATTCTTTTACTCAGAGCGAACAACGAATCTTCTATCATTTGTGCATCAGACTTTAGTTTTACTTGTTCTTGTCCCAGCACAACGTATTTCGGGTCATTCGTACTTGTTTGTTTAATTTCGGTTAGCACGGTTTCCTGATCAAAGGACAAGGTCAACAGATTTTCCAATAAGGCTCTTAAATCCTCCATGTTTTCTGCCGAACTGGAAGAACTAGAAGACATTTGTTTTTTTGCCTTAGCTGCTGCTGATTTCATTTTATCTGCTGCACTTTTTTGGCTGTCGTTAGCTTTTTCTTGCTTGTTTTTTTCAAGGCTTTCGGAGCTTTCGGACATCTTTTCTTTGATTTCCTCTTTTTCTTGCTCCAATTCATTTAGTTCTTTTTTGTTTTCAAGACTTTCGTTTTTCTCTTTGATTTCCTTTAGTTCTTCTTCCGCTTTTTCAAATTCATCGTTCAGTTGTTCTTGCTCTTCTTCAGACTCTTCTTCTTTCTCTGATAACTCTTCTTGTTTTTCAGCAAGTTTTTCCATTCTATCTGCAAATTCCTCTAACTTGTCATCCATCTCCATTTGCTTAAAAATTTCGAGCGTTCTTTCCATTTCTTTTTGCAAATCCATGTTTTCTAGATCCATCTTTTCCAAAGATTTTTGAAGCTCTTTTTTATCCAACTTCTCCATCATCTTTTCAAGTTTTTCATACAGCTTTTCCATCTCTTCGCTGTTCAACTCTTCCATCAGCTTTTCCAATTTTTTTTGCTTGTCTTGGGAACGCTTACTCGCTTTATCAAACTTGTTTTTTTCTTGATTTTTTTTCTTCGTTTCGTTCAGTAGCGTTTTGTTCTGAGCATTCAACTCTTTATTTTGCTGAACAAGCTCTTTCATTCTTTTTTTATCCTGCCAAGTTGCACTTTTTTTGTTGAGCAAGGACTCCGTAAGCTGCTTAATTTGTTTTTGAATTTTCTCGGACTTCTCAATGTTCCTTTCCAGCTTGTTTTTTATCTGGTCACTCTTTTTCTCTTGCTCAGATTCAAACTCTTCAGCATTTGGCGTTTCAACTTTTTGAATCCCTGATCGAGCTGATTTGCTTCCGTTCACTTCATCGTTGTCCCAAACTTCAAAAAAGTATTCTACAACTTCTCCTAGTCCCAGGTTGAGTTCTGTAATATTTAAGATGTGATAAAAAGAAGATTGAGCGTACCCGCTCGAAAAATCAACGGGCACAGAGGTAAATTTACGCCTTTCAGATGCGCTGTCTTTTTTATATTTTCTGTAGTTGAAGGAGAGTTTTGTAAATCCGTAATCGTCCGAAATATTTCCTTTGAAATAGATGAGCTCGGGGCTTATGCTATCTTGTTTCTGGTTGGCTATGATTTTAGGAAACTCATCTTTTTTAGACTGAACCCTGAACTCTAGGGTGTCTAAATTAGCCATGAAGTCATTCTCTACTTTTAACGAGAATTGTGATGAATTTTTGATTTGCTTTATGGCTTCATAAACTCCTTTATACGTCTCTTTCAAAGGCAAAGAAGACCCTTGTTCTGCAAACGAAATTACCGAAGTGTTTTTAGTTTTGAAGCTCCACGTTATTTGAGTTCCTTCTGGCACCGATACTTCATTTAGGTTGTCGTAGGTTACATCGGTTAAATCCGTATAACTAGGAAAATCTAACGAGATTTCGTACCCCATTACAATTGGTTTGATTACCGAGGAAAGCACATAGGTTTTGGAGTTGAACCCGTTGGCTGTGAGCAAAAACTGTTTCTTTCCTTGTACGTTTTTAAACGTGTATTCGAATTGAGTTTTAGAAGTTTTTCGCAATTTGACTGAGTTTTCGCCCATTTTTAGGAAAACTTCATTTGGGGTTTCGCGTCCTGTAACCTCAATTTTCAATTCAAAATCTTCGTTTTCTACCACACTTAAATCTCTGTTGAGAAGGTTAAATTGAAAAGGTGCCTCAGGAATAAATTCTTGATTATAATTAATAATTCTTGTCGTTCCTTCTTTTAGTATTCTAGCATTTACAAAAAGAATAAAAAAGAAAAGAACAATAGGTGCCAGAGCAAATTTCAAGTATTTTTTGTTACCTGAAAAATCAACAGCATTTGAAAATTTGACAGGTTTTAATTCCTCAATTTTTTGATTAATACTGTATTCAATCAGGTCGTTTTCGGAGGATTTATCTTCCTGCATCAATTGGAGCGTGTTAATTAACCTATCCTTAACCTCTCCAAAGTGAGTTCCAATAATCGCAGCGGCTGTTTGGTGATCAATGAGCTTCCCTAGCTTATTTAACTTAAACAACGGTATCACAATAAACTTTGTAACTGTAGCAGCAGAAATAAGAATAAAACTAAAGAAAAGAACCGCTCTTAACAGAACGTCAAAATTTCCAAAATACTCCAACAAAACTAATGAGAGAAAGAACATGACAACAATCGCGAAGGAATAGATAGCTCCTTTTATCAGTTGGTTTTTATAAAACTTTCTGACAAATTCGTCTAGCTTTTTGAGTAATATGGATTTGTTATCGGTCATTAACGGTTTGGTGTATCACGTAAAATTAAGGTTTTTATTCGAAAAATGACCTGTAGAAAAACCCTTAATATTCAAACACCATTTCCAAGTTGCATTTACTATCTTTGCCACAATTAACACTGCATGAAAACTGATTCTTCGTTAATCATTGAGAAGTATAAAAACTCCACCAATGTAATTGATCTCCAAAATTCGATTTCAAACAGGCAAGGCTACACCCATATCAAAGGTGTTGTTGGTTCGTCTATGGCCTTCATTTCATCAGCTATTTTTTCCGAAACGGAAGAGCTTCAGCTGTTTATGTTTCAAGATAAGGAAGAGGCTGTTTATTTTTTCAACACGCTTGAAAACATTAATGAGGGAAACAAAAAGAAGAAGTTTTATTTTTATCCTGCCTCGTATAAACGCCCCTATCAAATAGAATCTACAGACAATGCCAATGTGTTGCTCAGAACTGAGGTGTTGAATGCCATTTCAAAAAAAAGGCGAAATAGTGTTGTGGTTTCATACCCTGAAGCCATGGTAGAAAAAGTAGTTACAAAAAAATCATTACGAAAAAGCACGCTCGATATTCATGTGGGCGACAAGTATTCCATTGATTTTTTAAATGAACTTTTCATCGAAAGTCATTTTCATAAAGTAGATTATGTGTACGAACCTGGTCAATTTTCTGTGCGAGGTGGTATTGTCGATGTTTTTTCCTTTTCATTTGATTTTCCTTTTCGGATTGAGTTTTTTGGAGATGAAGTTGATTCAATCCGAAGTTTCAATATAGCCGATCAGCTATCCATCAACACGCACAAGAAAATAACCATAACACCCAATGTTCAGGCGGAGTTGTTGCAAGATTCTCGAACTTCATTCTTTGAGTTTATTTCTCAAAAGTCTGTAATATGGTTACACGCCTTTTCTACTTCTAAAAAGAAAATAGAAAACGGCTTTGATAAAGCTCTGTACACTTTCAATCAGCTGGATAATGAGCTAAAAAGACTACCTCCCAATGAGCTATACATCAACTCTATTGAGTTTGAAACTGAGCTCAAACAGTTTACAGGTGTAGAATTTGGAAATGAAAAGTACTTCAGTAACGAGACGGTGGTTTTTCAACAATCTCCTCAACCGTCATTCAATAAGAAGTTTGATTTATTGGCACAAAACCTCAAGGAAAACACCCAAGCCGAATATGAAAACTATTTGTTTTCGGATAACTCCAATCAAGTTCAAAGACTCGAGGATATTTTTGCCGACATCGAGAAAGAAGCCGATTTTACTCCTATTCACACCAGTATAGACAATGGTTTTATAGACAATGATTTAAAAATTACGTGTTACACAGACCATCAAATATTTGAGCGTTACCATAAGTTTAAAATAAAAGAGGGTTACAAACAATCCAAAGAACAAGTTAGCTTAAAAGAGATTTATGGATTAAAAAAGGGAGATTACATTGTGCATATTGACCACGGAGTGGGGACATTTTCTGGACTTGAAAAAATTGACGTAAACGGCAAAGAACAAGAAGCGATTAGGCTTTTATATGAAGGAGGCGATGTATTGTACGTGAGCATTCATTCTTTGCATAGGATTTCAAAGTTTTCAGGAAAAGACAGTAAAAAGCCAAAAATAAACAAGTTAGGCACTCCTGCTTGGAAGGCTTTGAAGGCCAAAACAAAAAAACGTGTTAAAGAAGTAGCGTTTGACCTCATTCAGCTTTACGCTAAAAGAAGAATGAAGGAGGGATTCGCTTTTGCGCCCGACACTTATCTTCAGCACGAACTCGAAGCTTCGTTTATGTACGAAGATACTCCGGACCAACACAAAGCCACCTTAGCGGTAAAGGAAGACATGGAAAAAGACATTCCCATGGATAGACTTGTGTGCGGAGATGTTGGGTTTGGAAAAACAGAAATAGCAATTCGTGCTGCCTTTAAGGCTGTTGCAGACAGCAAACAGGTAGCCATTTTGGTGCCAACCACAATCTTGAGCCTACAGCACTTCAGGAGTTTCAGCGAAAGATTGAAAGATTTCCCTTGTAAAGTGGATTATTTGAACCGGTTTAAATCTCCAAAAAAAGTAAAGGAAACTTTAGAAAGGCTGGAGAAAGGCGAAATAGATATATTGATTGGAACACACAAAATTGCAGGAAAAAGTGTAAAATTCAAAGACTTAGGTCTGTTGATTGTAGATGAGGAACAAAAATTTGGAGTTGGAGTAAAAGACAAACTTAAAACAATGAAAGAGAACGTAGATTCTTTGACCTTAACCGCTACTCCTATTCCCAGAACGCTACAGTTTTCTTTGATGGGTGCAAGAGATTTATCGGTAATAAATACTCCTCCCCCTAACCGCCAGCCAATTGACACACAAATTCATACGTTCAATGAAGAAACAATAAGAAATGCTGTGTCGTATGAAATGCAAAGAGGAGGTCAGGTCTATTTTGTAAACAATAGAGTTCAAAACATAAAAGAAGTGGCAGGTATGATTCAACGATTGGTGCCTGATGCAAAAGTGGCCATCATTCACGGTCAAATGGAAGGCCAAAAGATGGAGGCGACTCTCATGGATTTTATCAACGGAATGTACGATGTGTTGGTTGCAACTTCAATTATAGAATCTGGGATAGATGTTCCAAACGCCAACACAATGATTATCAACAACGCCAATAATTTTGGATTGAGTGATTTACATCAAATGAGAGGAAGAATTGGAAGGTCAAATAAAAAGGCGTTTTGTTATCTCATCACCCCGCCACGCCACATGCTCAGTGACGATGCAACAAAAAGACTCAATGCCATTGAACAACATAGCGATCTAGGAAGTGGGTTTAATATAGCGATGAAAGATTTGGATATACGTGGAGCAGGAGATTTGCTTGGAGCGAGCCAAAGTGGCTACATCAACGACATAGGTTTCGCTACCTATCAAAAAATACTCAACGAAACAATAGAAGAACTTAAAACAAACGAGTTTAAAGAATTATTTAAGGATGAAAAGAACGACAAGTTTTTTGAAATAGAAGACTTCCAGTTGGAAACAGATTTAGAGTTATTAATTCCAGATACGTATGTAAATCAAATTGCTGAAAGACTCTCTTTATACCAGGAACTAGACGAAGTAAAAAACATCGGTGAGTTAGATTCATACAGAAAAAACCTAAAAGATAGATTTGGAGATGTTCCAGAAGAAACTTCGGAACTACTGAAAACCATTAGGCTAAAATGGTTATCAAAAGAAATTGGGTTTGAGAAAATAATCTTGAAGCAAGAGAAAATGATTTGTTTCTTTCCATCCAACCAGCAATCCGCTTACTTTGAATCAGACGCGTTTACAAAAGCCTTGATGTTCATTCAAACAAACCCTCGAAATTGTAAAATGAGCGAACGGAACAACAAACTTCGTCTTGTTTTTACCGGAATTCGTTCTATTTCTGAGGCAATAGGTGAGTTGAGGAAGATCACAAAAAACTAAATTTTATGGAAAAGAAATTTGAGGTAAAGGACATAAAAGAATTGGTTGAGGTGGCGCAATTTATCAAGCAGCTATCTAGTGAGTACTCCCATTTTTGTTTGGACGCACCTATGGGGGCAGGAAAAACAACCTTGGTGAATGAGGTTTGCAAAGTTTTGGGAGTTACCGAACACACTTCTAGCCCTACTTATTCGATAGTTAACGAATATAAAACCAAAGTTGGAGGTTCAATTTTTCATTTTGATTTATATCGATTGAAGGACGAAATGGAACTGCTAGATATTGGAGTTCTCGAAATTTTGGACAGTGGAAACCTTTGCTTTTTCGAATGGCCAGAAAAAATTCATTCGTACTTAAACGAAAAATTTGTAAATTTAACTATTGAGGTAGCAGACACTACTCGAATCATCACTCTAACCTATTGATATGTCATCAGATGTACTAAAATCCCTGGCAAAAGAAGCACTTTTAGTGCCGCAAGAAAAACTGCAGCTAGCAGGAACAAAAAGCAAAAAACTTTTCATAGGGATTCCCAAAGAAACTAGCTTTCAAGAAAACAGAGTTTCGCTTGTTCCTGAAGCAGTTTCGCTTTTAGTAAGCAACGGTCACAAAGTATGCGTTGAGACGAATGCAGGAATCAATGCCAATTTTGTGGACAGAGATTACAGCGAAGTGGGTGCAGAAATATGTTACGATACTTCCGAGGTATTCAAAGCGGACATTATCATTAAAGTGGCTCCGCCAAGCAAGGAAGAGATTGAAATGATGTCGGGAAACCAAACTCTATTTGCAGCATTACAACTTTCTGTTCATCCCAAAAATACGCTGGAAATGCTCATGAGGAAGAAAATCACCGCCATAGCATGGGATTTTGTGAAGGATGAAGATGATGTTTACCCTGTTATTCGCTCTATGTCTGAGATTGCGGGAATAAAATCAATAGGAATTGCGTCTCATTATTTGAGTAACCTGAACAACGGAAGAGGAACTATTCTGGGAGGAATAGCTGGAGTTTCCCCAACTGAAGTAGTTATCGTTGGAGCTGGAACCGTTGGTGAATTTGCAGCAAAATCCGCCATAGGTTTAGGGGCTTCGGTAAAAATATTTGACAACGATGTGTATAAGCTCAGGAGAATTCAAAACGACCTGAACACCACGATTTGGACATCAATTATAAACCCCAAGGTATTGGAAAAAGCGCTGATGAGAGCAGACGTGGCTATTGGAGCTCTCAGGTCTAACAACGGAACGACCCCATGTGTTGTTTCCGAAGAGATGGTTGAAAACATGAAAGAAGGAGCTGTTATTGTGGACGTGAGCATTGACAAAGGAGGGTGTTTTGAGACATCAAAAGTAACCAACCACAAATCCCCTGTTTTTACCAAACACGGTGTGATTCACTATTGCGTTCCAAACATTGCCTCTTCAGTTTCCAGGACAGCCTCTTTTGCCTTGAGCAATATTTTTTCACCCTTACTGATCCAAATTGGAGAGGAAGGAGGGATTGCAAAAATGGTCAGAGAAAACAAAGGATTCAGACACGGAGTGTATGTTTACAAAGGAATGTTAACGAGCAAAACGCTAGGAGATGCTTTTAGTTTGCCTCACAAAAACATTGATTTACTTTTGATGGCGATGTAGCAGCCCAAATCAGTAAGAAAACTATACCTTAGTAGTCAAGATGAAAATTGCTATAAATACACGATTTTTACTCACCAAAAAACTTGAAGGCTTTGGCTGGTTCACCCACGAAGTAGCAAAAAGACTGGTTCAAAACCATCCAGAACACGATTTCTTCTTCTTTTTTGATAGAAAGTATGATGCTAAGTTCATTTACGGAGAAAATGTGACCCCAGTTGTGATTCATCCACAAGCACGACATCCCTTTTTGTATTATTTATGGTTTGAATTTGGCGTAAAAAGAGCATTAAAAAAATACGACATTGATGTTTTTTTATCTCCCGATGGATATTTGAGTTTAACCTCAGAAGTAAAGCAAATACCCGTAATTCATGATTTAAGTTTTGTCCATTATCCAAAAGATATTCCTTTTTGGAATCGGAACTACGTCAACTATTTTTTTCCAAAGTTTGCCCAAAAGGCGACTAAAATCTTAACAGTCTCGGAGTATTCTAAACAAGATTTAGTGCAGAGTTTTGGTGTTGTTGAAGAAAAAATTCAAGTGGCACACAATGGAATTGGAGAAGTATTTCAGCCAATAAGTGAGCAGGAAAAATTCGAAACAAGAAGTAAATTTACGGAGGGAGCACCCTACTTTTTGTTCGTTAGTGCTCTTCACCCCAGAAAAAATGTTACAAACTTGTTCCAAGCTTTTGATCAGTTCAAAACCGAAACCAAAAGTGAAGTAAAATTACTGATGGTGGGAGAAAAATATTGGTGGAATAAAGAAATAAAACAGATTTTTGATGACATGAAACATCAAGTCGATGTTATATTTACTGGTCACATTCAGTCCAGTGAACTCAACAAACTGTACGGTTCAGGTCTTGCCTTAACTTATGTTTCGTATTTTGAGGGCTTTGGAATTCCATTGGTAGAGGCAATGAAATGTGAGCTACCTGTTCTATCTTCAGAGCTAACTTCCCTGCCCGAAGTGGGTGGAGATGCCGCAATTTATGTCAACCCTTTTTCTGTTGAAGACATAAAAAACGGAATGAAAAGAATGCTCAAAGACGACTCATTAAGACAAGAATTAATTGATCACGGAACGGAAAGAGCCAACCTGTTTAGCTGGGACAAAACTGCCGAAACTGTTTGGAAAACGATTGTTGAGGTACATGAAAACGATTGATAATGCTAGAACTTCATTACGATAAAGCCAAAACAGAGGCAGGATGTGACGAAGCAGGAAGAGGGTGTTTGTCTGGACCTGTGGTGGCCGCAGCTGTTATATTGCCCAAAGATTTCAAGAATGATATATTGACGGACTCAAAACAGCTCTCAGAAAAAAAACGAGAACTACTTAGACCCATTATAGAAAAGGAAGCTTTAGCTTGGGGTGTTGGAATCGTTTCACCCAAAGAAATTGATGAAATTAATATTTTGAACGCTTCATTTTTAGCGATGCACAGAGCCATAGATAAGCTCAAGGTGGCCCCGAATTTGTTGTTGATTGATGGAAACCGCTTTAACCCGTATAAGGATATAGAACACGTTTGTGTCATAAAAGGAGACGGAAAATACTTACCAATTGCGGCAGCATCTATCTTGGCCAAAACATACAGAGACGATATTATGAAGGAATACCACGAAGAGTTCCCTCATTTCGATTGGAACAAAAACAAAGGATACCCTACCAAGAAACACCGACAAGCAATCCGCGAATTTGGTCCTACTTCCTACCATAGGAAAAGTTTTAGATTGTTACCTGAACAGCTTGAAATTGAGTTTTAAGCCACCACATTAGTGTGGTTCAGGAATGAGATTCATAGAGGTGAAGAGCAATTTTAATGTTTTCACTCTTTTTGTCTTTACGAGAGGACTTTGCCGTATCCGTATAAAACTGATGTGACTTTAAAAAGTTGAGTTGAGCCTTATGAAATTCAAACGGAGAATCAACAATTTCATTTTCAATGTATTCATTCATTAACTTGTTGCTTATTTCTCTAAAATCATGTCGGCCAAGATAATCTAAGTCAGCGTCTTTCATAATTTTTTCGAGTAAGTTTTTGGGCTCAAAGTTTGGTTCTGTTGCCAAAATGAGATTCGTTATTAGTTTTATTTGATTCGCATTGAAATTATAATCTGGTAAGATCAACTCCGCAAATTCTGCTCCTAAGCTCTCGTTGTGTTCGTATTGATTTAAAAAACCTACATCATGCAGCAGAGCAGCTGTTTTAAGCAACAAAACATCTTCGGTATAGATTCCCTCCCCAAAAGCAATAAATTCAACCGCATTCATGACGTTCAGGGCGTGTTTTTCGTTATGATAATAAATCTTCTTGGGAAGCTCATTTTTTATTTTTTCTTTCACGGATTTAAACAAAGAAATATAATCTGGTTGTGAGTTTTTTAAGTTGTGTACATATTCCCAAAAGAATGAATTTGGAACCAGTCCGTCTGGATCTGCCGATAGCTCGGGTTTAATTCTGTTTACGAAGTACATAGGGATTTCACCCACGTTTTTTGTGTTTATTTCACCCCTTTCTTCACATTCGAAGTAGGGATAAATGTGTCTGTAAGTAGCTTCTGAGATGTTAACCTTTCCTGGAAAACCGGCTTCTTGTATACGACTAGCAACATTAACCGAACTTCCCCAAATATCGAACATTGGTCGCTTTGTATCTAAAACACCTGCTGCAATTTCACCTGTTGTGATACCTATTCTAATTTGCCAATTTAGCTGAGAAGAAGCGTTTATTTTTCGGACTTCTTCTTGCATTTGAAGTCCAGATAAAACAGCATAAATAGGGTTTTTTCTGTTTTTCTTAGGAACACCCCCAACAGCGAAATAACTATCCCCAATAGTTTTTATTAAAATCATATTGTTTTCAGTTATAACTGAATCAAACTTTTTGAAATAAACATTCAATGTATCCACCAGTTGATTGGCAGTTAAAAAGGGAGTTATTTTTGAAAACGAAACAATGTCTGCAAATAACACGGATGCTTTTTCATAATACTCTGGCTCAATTTTCCCTTTATTTTTTAAAACTTTTACAATTTTATTCGGAAAAATATCTTTCAGTAATTCGTCTGATTTTTGGTGTTCATACTCCAGGAGTGCTTTTTGTTCTTCTATTTTTTGTTTTTGGTTTATGATGGTAGTTGTCCTTCTCTCCATAAAAGAACGTATTTTTCTTTTTTGTTTTCTCCCAGAAAAAATGATATAAATAAGCGCTAGGACAAGAACTAAGCTTATCAATTGCCAGTAAAATGAGGCATTAAGGAAGTTGTTGTTTGCTAATGAAAACAACACTAATGGATTCAGTTTACTCACTGAAAAGAGGTTCCAATTCATAGTTGCAAGTGGAGTTTATTCAAATTTGACCCATTCAACTTTTGGGCTTTGTTTTTGGTTTTTCAGACATTTTTTGTCCTACAAAAGTACCTTCAATAATTTGTTGCTGAAAATCTTTCATGCCTCCTGGCGAATGCGGAACAAGAATGGTGTTGTTCCCTTCTTTTGTTCCAATGCTGTTTAGGGTGTCAAAGTATTGAGTAAGTAAAACGAATTGCATTACTTCCGTAGAGTTTATTTCGTCCAAAGAATCCTTAAAATCTTCTATCGACTCCTTGAATCCTTTGACGATAGCAATCCTTTGTGCAGCAACACCTTCACCCTGAAGTCTTTTGCTTTCGGCATCTGCTTCAGCCTCTTTTACAATCGTGATTTTTGTTGCCTCCGCTTCTTGAAGTGCCGCTTCTTTATCCCTTTTGGCAGCATTAATCCTGTTCATGGACTCTTTTACGTTTCTATCAGGGTCAATATCGGTAATCAATGTTTTAATGATTTCGAATCCGTAATCATCCATAGAGGCCGAAAGACTTTGATTCACAGCGTTGGCAATGTCGTCTTTTCGAGAAAACACCTCATCCAGTTCGAGTTTTGGAACTTCAGCACGAATAACGTCAAAAATAAAGGAGGATATTTGCCTGGATGAGTCATCCAAGCTATAAAAAGACTCTTTCGTTTTGTTCGGTATTACTTTATACTGAACAGAAGCTTGCATAACAACAAATACATTGTCCATGGTTTTGGTTTCTACATGCACATCCAGTTGCAGCACCCTGAGATTTACTGTTCCTGCTACAGAGTCTATAATAGGAACTTTGAAGCTTAGTCCCGAATTCGCAATTCGATTAAACTTTCCAAGTCTTTGTATTACTTTTGCAGACTTTTCTGGAACAATGACTAAAGAAAGGATTAAAAACAGAACTAAAAAGGCGATAAGAGCAATTACAGCAGGGGAAGACATAGCGGATAAAAAGATCATAATGGGTTTGTTTTTCGGTTATAATTAATAGTGTGAGGTTAATTTACAAATAATTTTGGCTTTATTGGTCCTTTTCAATAAAAACTAACAGATGTCTTATTCTTTGATTCTTTACTTCAAATAATAGATTATTTTTAGGACAATCACCCCACACATTCTTATATTTGATTATGCTAAAAATTGAAAACTATATTGGCGGAGAACTGGTAGCTCCAATTGATAATGCTTACATTGACAATTACAACCCTTCTAAAGGAGAGGTGTACAGTCTTATTCCTAATTCTCAAAAAGAAGATGTGGAACGGGCAGTAAATGCTGCGAGCGCTGCTTTCCCCGAATGGAGTAAAATGGAAAAGAACAAAAGGTCGCAAGTTTTGGTGCGTTTGGCTGACTTGATTGACGAGAATTTAGATGAATTGGCGAAGGCTGAAGCAATGGATAACGGAAAGCCATATAAGTTAGCGACAAGGGTTGATATTCCTAGAGCAAGTGCCAACATTCGGTTTTTTGCCACAGCTATTTTACATAATTCTTCTCAGTCTCACCATATGGAGGAGGGCTATACCAATTATACGCTAAATCACCCTCTCGGAGTTGTTGGCTGCATTTCTCCTTGGAATTTACCTCTGTATCTATTTACCTGGAAAATAGCGCCCGCTATTGCTTCTGGGTGCACCGTAGTTGCCAAACCATCTGAGGTTACACCGATGACGGCTTATTTGTTTTCCAAACTGTGTATTGAGGCAGGCCTACCAAAAGGAGTCCTGAATATTGTTCACGGATTGGGAGCTCACGCAGGGGACGCTATTGTTTCTCACCCAAAAGTAAAGGCAATCTCATTTACGGGAGGAACTACAACAGGTAGAATAATTGGAAAAAAAGCCGCAGAGTCATTCAAAAAAACATCATTAGAGTTAGGAGGTAAGAACCCAAACATCATTTTTGAGGACTGTGACTTTGACGTTATGTTAAAAACCACGGTAGCTTCATCCTTCGCAAACCAGGGTCAAATTTGCTTGTGCGGATCAAGAATATTTATTCAAAAATCCATCTACGAAAAATTTAAAAAAGCGTTTTTGCACCAACTATCCCAACACAAAGTGGGCGACCCTTTTGATGAGAAATCAAAAATGGGCGCTATTGTTTCTCAGGATCATTTAGAAAAGGTATTAAGCTACGTAGAGCTCGCCAAAGAAGAGGGAGGAACTGTGTTGTTTGGAGGAAAACAATTAACAATTGAAGGTAGCGAAAACGGTTATTTTATGGAGCCAACAGTCATAGAAGGGTTAGACTTTACGTGCAGAACAAATCAAGAAGAGATTTTTGGGCCGGTGGTTACCTTAACTCCTTTTGAAACAGAAGAGGAAGTATTGGGGATGGCAAACTCCACAGAGTACGGTTTGGCGGCAACGGTTTGGACAGAAAACTTGTCGCGTGCTCACCGTGTTTCTCAACAGTTGGAATCAGGCATAGTTTGGGTAAACTGCTGGTTAGTGCGAGATTTAAGGACACCATTTGGTGGTGTGAAAAACTCTGGACTTGGTCGTGAGGGTGGGTTTAGAGCCTTAGAGTTTTTTACTGAACCTAAAAATGTATGTGTAAAAATTTAATGACTGACACTGTTAGAATCTTCAAGGGGCATATTTTGGGCTAATGTTCAGATCGCAATTGGCCTGAAAGAGTCAATAGGATTTAACTTGCCTCGAGTGCTTCCAATGAATCTGACTCTTCAGAAATGGTATCTAACACAGGAAACTGGATTTTATCTAGAAGAGGTTTTACGGAATCCACGTATTTCAAATATTTTGGAACGTGAGTTTCTTTCATAGGTTTTGCACTGTTGAAGGTCTGTTTCCTAGAATCTACTTGTTTTCCGTCCTTCCAAAAACGGTAGCAAACATGGTTACCAGAAGAAGAACCTGTGCTCCCGACATATCCGATAATCTCTCCTTGTTTCACGTATTTCCCTACTTTAATTCCTTTGGCGATACGCGACATGTGTAGGTATTGGGTTGAGTACTGCTTGTTGTGCTTTACCTTTACAAAGTTTCCGTTTCCTCTTCCGTATCCAGCTCTTGAAACTGTTCCATCTGCAGTGGTCCAAATTGGGGTTCCGTAGGGCGCTGCATAATCTGTTCCCAAGTGAGGTTTTACTCTTCCGTATAGCTTGATGTATCGCTTTAGGTTGTAACCCGAACTCATCCTAGAATATTTCAATGGAGCCGACAAAAACATACTTTGCATTCGTTTTGCTTTTTCTGTGTAAAAACTATACACCGAATCTACAGAGTAACCAAAAGCGTAAAAGTCTCTGTTTTTGTGATTAAACAAGATCGATTTTACTCTTCCAATTCCTATGGCTTCGTCACCAACTGTCCTCTCTTCATAGATGATTTTTAACTTATCGTCAACTTGCAGGTGAAAAAAATCAATAGACCAAGAATAAATGTTTGCAATTTCATCTACCAGAGGATAGGTAATGGTAGGGTTTTGTACTTGTCTGTCTATCGCAAAAGATAAGTTTCCTCCTTTTCTTATTCGCGCACTGATTTCTTTCTCAACAAGGGTTACTTTTTTTCTCTTTGCCTGTACAGCAACTGTATCGTTAAAATCAAAAACAAAATACTCGACAGGGTTTTTTATGTAGATAGCATACTGTAAATTGTTTACCGAATCATTATCTATCCTACAAAGCATGTAGTATTCCTTGTTGGGTGAGATGTAACTTAAATCTAAACTATCTTTGGATATGACGTAGGCTTCATTAATATCAGCCTGAGATACATCATAGTTAGCAAAAAGGTGACTCAATGTCCAATTCTTTTCCACTAATCCTTCTTGTACATCAAAATTATTGAAATCGAATCCAAACCTCATGTCTGGAGTTACAACTTCTACTTCATCGGGAAACTCTTGTGTTTGGGGTTTTTCTTCGTTGCAAGACCAAAGCAAAACGGTAACCAAAAGCGTAAAGGAAATAAATGTATTTGTCATTAAAATTAGTTGTTCTATTTTCTTAATTCATGGTTTTGTATGCTTCTAGTCCACACTTCAAGAAATCAGCGTAAAAACCAGCACCTCCACCTTTCTTTATATCAGCATAACTGATGGGGTTGTTTAACAGGGTTCCGTTTTCAGAAAGCAAAATATACCTGGGTTGAGCATTGTTTTTGAATACGATTGTCTCGAATGTAAACCATTTGTCACCAACGGTTTTAATCTTCTTTTTTTTGACCTTACCATTGTCGTATTTAATGTCAACCACCCCTTGTTCTTCTTTTGGAAGCTCAATGTCCTCATCTACATAAAGAGAAACCAAAATATATTCCTCGGAAATCAATTTCATGACTTCCTCATTTGGCCAAATGTTCTCCTCTACTTCTCTACAATTTACGCACGCCCAGCCTGTAAAGTCAATGAGCATTGGCTTTCCTTGTTCTTTGGCTGCTTTTCTACCTTCTTCATAATCTTTGTAAGCATGGAACATTTCACCACCAAAGTAACTGTAATGCATTGGTGGAGGGAAACCACTTACCAGCTTTCTATTTGCATTTTCCCCTCCTGTTAATCCGGGTATTAAATACACTACAAAAGCTAATATCATTATAGCAAAAGATACTCTGAAAAACGACAGTTTTGTTTTTCCATGGTCATGAGGAAACTTAATTAATCCAAACAAGTAGGCTACTAATCCAAGCCCAATTATAATCCATAAAGCAAAGAATACCTCTCTTTTAATTAATCCCCACTGCATCACTAAATCTGCATTTGAAAGGAACTTGATAGCAAGCGCTAATTCTAAAAACCCGAGGACTACTTTTACTGAGTTCAACCAACCACCTGAGGAAGGCAACTTTTTCATTAAACTTGGGAAGGCTGCAAAAATGGCAAAAGGCAATCCTAGCGCCAATCCAAAACCCGACAATGCCACGGTGAGCGGAAGCGGGCCGTCTTTCAAGACTCCTGCTAGCACCGATCCCAAAATTGGCCCAGTACAAGAAAACGAAACAAGGGCAAGGGTTAGAGCCATTAAGGCAATTCCAACTATTCCTCCTACATTGGAGGCTGAATCCACTTTGTTGCTCCACTTAGAGGGAAGAGTAAGCTCGTAGTAGCCCAAAAATGAGAAGGCGAAGAATACAAAAACAACAAAAAACACCAAGTTCAATATGGGGTTTGTTGCTATTCCATTCAGCACTTGAGGATCGGCATCAGTAAACCAAAAGGGTAGGCTCAATGAAGTATAGATTAAAAATATGAACAAACCATATAGCGCAGCTTTACCAAACCCTCCCTTGGAGTCCTGACCTCCTTTGGTGAAGAAACTCACAGTTAAGGGTATCATAGGGTACACACAGGGTGTTAATATAGCAAATAGGCCTCCTCCAATTCCGAGTAGAAACAGCATCCAAAGGCCTTTTTTTTCCTCAGAATTAGTTGATTCTCCTCCACAGTCTGCAATGGGATTGTCCAAATCAAAATTCTCCATTGCCGGTAAAATGTCTAAAGTGTTTTGGTTGTCGGTACTAGCATCCTCCTCTTTAATGATGTTACCCGAAGCCACATCGATTTTGATCTCTTCGTAAGTTGGAGGCAAACAGTGGCTCGTATCGCACAACATGTAGGACAATTCAATGACAAAATTACCTCTTCCTTCAGCCGAGTACAATTGTTGTGTAAAAGTCACTTCATTCTCATAGTAACGGCTATCTGCATCATTAACTTCCTCATATACTTCGTGAATTTCTCCAGACTCTTTCATATCTCCCTCAAGTCTTCCCATTGTGTCAGCAATGTAGTACTCTGTTGGAATAATCATATCGCTCACTTGCTTATTTGCATAAATATGCCAATGCTTATCAAGCTTTGCTGTAGCAGATATTTCAAATAAATTTTCTCCTAGCTTTTTTGAGGTAATCATCCACTCAACAGGATCTTCTATACCGGAACCGGTGTTTGATTCTTCTTGTGTTGCCTCCTCATCTCCCTCTACAAGTTTTAGAACTGGCGTCTCGGCTTTTTCTTGGGTTGATTTATTTTGATTGACCTCAAAATTGTGACTTTCATCACTAGGGGGCAAACACATAGATTCGTTACACACCATAAAATAAACTCCACCTTCAATGGTGAAAGGTTCGTCCGATTTTAACTTTATTTTTTGTTTTAAAACAGCTTTGGTCTTAAAAAAAGTAAGGTTCATTTCAAAGTTGGGATCATACTCCTTGTAAGTTTTAGATTCAGTAGTTTTACCTACCAATTCATAGTTTGGATTAGGACTAAATGTTACCTCCGTGGCAATAGGCCCATCGTCACTTTCAAGTATCTGCGAATATACATGCCAACCTTCTTCTATCGAGGCAGTGAAAATTAAGGTTGCTTCGTCTCCATTTTGCTCCACTGAATATTCCCAATCTACAGGATCATATACTTGTGAAAATCCAACAAAGGCTAGTAAGGCAAAAATAATTGACGCAAAGATTGTTTTCATATCTAGAAATTTTTCAGAAGAGTAAAGTTAGTTTTTTTGGAGGTTTTTAATCGATTTCAAATACAGAATTTGTTTATTCTATTTCAAAACCAACCTTTTTCTTTTTTTCTTCTTCTCCTTTTAATTTGTCGAGCCAAGTTTTTTTCTTTTTTTCTTTGCTCTCTTTTTCCTCCTTTTTCTGCTCTTTTTCCGAGGTTGTTGAGGTGTCTTTCCCTTCTTCCCAGTTTACCTCAAATTTTGGTTTGGCCTCAGGTTTTTCTTCTGTTTTTTTAGCGGTGCTGTCCTTTTTAAAAAGCCCAAACTCCTCTTTCAAAATTCCTTTTACATTTCCTTTTTCTTCGGCACGCTTTTGCTCTTTGTATGCTTTTCTTCCCTCTTTATCTAGTTTAAAAATTGGCTTGTCAATTGTTCCGGTCATCAACAAAAATAAACGGGCCCCACTACCGTCATCCTTTATATACCCATACTCTGTATCTTTCTTTTTTGTCAATATATCCTTCAGCCTAAGGTTTATTCCGTAATTAATATCAAAATCAAAACTTTGGGTTCCGTAAAGTCCGATATCCATGGCAGATGTTTTGATTGACATGGATGGGATGTTGATCATTCTGTCTTTGATTTCAAGCGTGTTACTGAACTCCGAAAACTTCACCAGTTTTAGTTTTTTGGAGAGTTCGTCCACTTTTACGATGCTTTTCGAAATCACATTAGATTTGAGGTAATCGCCAATTTCGTCAAACAACTCCAAGTTTTTTATTTCTCCTTCTGAAATGGAATATTCTGCATTTACAATCAGCGAGTTTAAATCTAGTTCTAAGTGTTGATTTAGGTTAGACTGAATGGCAACAATGGCATTGGCTCTTCCGGATAAGTGTTCGCTGCGCAATATATTTTGCTCAAAATTATTGAATCGCAATAACAAATCACTCATATCTATTTGTCCAAGGATAATGTCCGAGCTTAATCTAAACCCCTCATCATTGGCCATCAAACTTCCTTTTAAGTTCACACGACCTTTATTAGAAACAAAGAGTAAGTCATTCGTTTTGACCCCACTTTCATTCATAGAAAGCGAACCAGCGACTTGTTTTAGCTCGTGCTTTTGATAAGTCAGTTTTTCTACCGAAACTCTAAGAGTTGCTGTAATTTTATTTGGTAATACAACACCCGTTGTGTCACGACCTTCCTCTACTTCAGACTTTTCGTTTCCGAGTAACTCATCTAACTCTAAAAACTTAGATTGAACATAGATATTGGCATTTAGTACTTGATTATTTACCAAGTAGGGTATAAAATTGGAAAATTGACTGCTAATTGAGAGGTCTGAATTTCCGTAACTCCCGGTTAAATTAGCACTCGATTTGAATCTATTGAAAGCAAAGTCTCCATTAAAATCAGAGTAACTTTTTTTATTGTTTTTAAATTTCAGCGTGGCAGCTTTCAGTTTTGCACTCCCCAAAAACTCGGTGACAGATAGTTCCCCTTTTCTCAAACTCCCTCTAAACTCGTTGTCTATAGAAAGAGTTCCGCCCATTGATTCAATGTTTTCAAGATTAAGAAATTGAGCCAGCTTATCTAACTCGAATTCACCTTTTATTTGTGTGACAATAGTTTGGATAGAAGTTCCTAATAGCTTTCCTTTCAATTCGAAGTCGCCTCCGCTTAATTTACCCTTACCTTTGGTAAGTTCTATTCTCTGATTAAATGGTGATAAATCATAATTCCCTTCAAGGGCTAACTCTCGTAGTTGAACTCCCGAATTACTTTCTGTAATGGTACCTTCTTCAATGTAAAAACTTGCGCTTATTCTAGGAGTTTTTTCCTTTTTATTTGTTGTTATTGCAACATCTCCATTTACAAACCCATCAGTTTTATAGGCTTTGAGACTTTCGCTTACCTCGCTGGGCATCAGAGAAAACACTTCGGATATTTCCACATTTTTGGCCACAGCGTTTACGGTGTTTTCTTGATTAGTTAGGTTAAAAAAAGCATTCACGTTTACTGACATGTCACCTACTTTTAGGCTTCCTTTTTCAAGCTTTACCTTTTGGTCATCAAATACAGCCCTCTCTATAGACAACAGGCTCGGCTTTGCATCAAAATATACGGCACTATCATTTTGTATGGTCGATATCCAAAGGTCAGAGTTAATGGAAACTACTGAGGAGTCCGATTCGAAATTACCAGCAAATTTTGCTGAATTGAGTGTGAAGGCAGCAAAGTTATTGTTTTGTTCATTCGTGTAGCTCACTGCTACTCGGTTCAGGTTCACTTCTTTTAAACTAAAAGTTATCGGAGCTTCAGAGGAATCCGTTTTTTCCGTTGTTTTCCAAAAAATATAATTTTCGTCTCCTTTTTTGTTTATGATTAAATTGAGTTTTGCATCATCTAAGTCAATTTCGTTGACCTCATAGTTTCCAGAAAAAAGAGAGCTTAAACCAAATTCTAAAGAAAAGTTTTCTGCAAAAAGAAGCGTGTCTTCTGAGTTTTCGGCCTCAATAAGCAAGTTGGAAAAATTTAGACTGGCATTTGGGAATTTTTTGAAAAAAGAAAAAGACACATTATCTTCCTCAATTTTTAATTTAGCCTTGAGGTATGTATTTACCTCGTCTATGGCGTATTTTTTTATCTCCTTTTCATACACCTTGGCGAGAACAATTCCAGAAATCACTACCAATAAAAAAAGGGAGACAAAAACCAAGGCTATTTTTTTTAGCCTCTTCCATCTACTTTTTGGAACTACTGATTCTATTTGGGGTTGATCTTCCATTTTTACATTACCTTTCGGGCTGTTTTTACGCTCAAGTTGAACGCAAATTTAATGGAATAATTGCTCCAACTGAGCCAGAAAATGAGTAAGATATTAAAGGTGTACTTTTAACAAAATCACTCTTCTTCTCGTGATTTTATCAATATGGCATAGGCCTTTTCAAAATCAGATTCATGTACTTTTAATTGAACATTTGGCTTATAGCCATCTGCGGTAACTGTAAATAAGGTTTCGTTTTGCACGTGGCTTTCTATTCCGTTTTCATCCAGAAGTGACTTGTCGATGTAGCATTCGTGCAAATGAAAATATTCTCCTACAGTTTTCATGATTAAAACTTGATTTTGTTTTTATGCCAGAGATGTTGAATCGCAACTCTTATTTGATCCGCTGTGAAGCTTTACCAGCTCATAAAAACTTGTAATGAACTACATAAACCCGAGATCAAGCTGGGCTTCTTCGCTCATCATGTCCTTGGTCCAGGTGGGGTCAAACACGACCTGAACTTTTGCCGATTTTACTTGCTCAATACCGGCTATTTTTTCTTCAACTTCCACAGGCAAAGTCTCTGCCACAGGGCAAGAGGGCGAAGTTAAAGTCATATCCACAGCTACATTAAACTCTTTGTCAATGCGCACATCATAAATTAAACCCAACTCATAAATATCTACAGGAATTTCTGGGTCAAAAATTGTTTTGATAACCGAGATTATAACGTCTTCTAATTCACTCTTTTTCATTTTCTTCTTTATGAGGGTTGCTGCATTAGTAATGCATATACTTTCATTTGTTTCACCATGCTCACCAATCCATTGGAACGAGTTGGTGATAAATGTTCTTTTAGTCCTATTTCGTCAATAAATGCAAGCTTTGCATCTACAATTTCCTTTGGGTCTTGATGGTTCAATACTCTTATCAGAAGAGCTATAATTCCTTTGGTAATAATGGCATCGCTGTCCGCAGAATAGGAAATAATCCCATTTGCTTTTTCTGCATGTAGCCATACTCTTGACTGACAGCCTTTAATTATATTCTCGTCTGTTTTTTGTTTTTCTGCTATGATTGGCAATTCTTTTCCAAGCTCAATAATGTGCTCATACTTCTCCATCCAGTCGTCAAACATCGAAAACTCATCAATAATTTCATTTTCTATTTCTGAAATGCTCATGCCCTTATTTATTTTGATTCAAAATTAGTAAAAATTGAATCGTAGTGCAATAGAAACTAGGGATTAAAAAGCTGTCTCAACCTTTATATGCCTTGAGTGGATTAGTTTGCCTCTTCTTTTTTGTCTATTTTTTTTGCCCCAAAGGTTAGGTTAAGTCCAAAGTGAATGTGGGTTTTTTTACTGTTGGCGGGATACGAAAATAAATTAACTTGTTGGCTGGCATCGCCAGTCTGAAATTGAGTCATTCGTGAGGCAAACACATTGTCCATTGCTGCAAACAACTGAACGGCACCTAGGTTTGCGCTAAATCCTAGCCCTAGATTATTAAATCCGCGATTGACCATAGAATATGAAACACTGGCATTAAGCCAACTTCCCACCTTTTGGTTGTAGGACAAGGTGAGCGAAGGTCTTATTTCTGTATTGTAAATTTCTGCCTGAAGTAGGACCCCTGCCTTCCCTCCTAATTTACTCGATTTAAATAAACTGTAGGTTCCTCCAACATGCAACCTGGTTAAGAGCATTTTTCTGTAGGAATCCTTGTTCTCAGAATACCCCAAATCATCTTCTGCAGCCTCTCTTAAACGATCAAAAGCAGCATTTAGAGAATCTCCGGCTGCGGAATCGGCAGCATATATAATCTCGGTTAAGTCGACACCTGTCACAGTAATAGTCGCATCATTGGTTCCAATAGAATTGATTTCACTTGCCCAATTAATAAACCCTAAATCAACTACACTTGCATTTACAGAAATCTTTTCTGAAATTTTGTAGGAAAGGCCAATGTCAATGGCTACTCCATTATTTTCAGAGTTCATCAAATACTCTTGTGCATTGCCTTGTCTTAGGTTTCCTGTGCTATCAAAACCTGATGAACGAAAGTCTAGCTCTCCGCTAATTGTCCAATCATAATTATCTGGATTGGTTTTCAACTGAAAACTATTTTTCTTTACCCAAATGTTGGACAATCCTGTCAGGTATTTTACTCTTGCTCCTACATCTAGCTTATCAGATACTTTTCTTTGCCATCCAAAACCGTATTCTCTGTAATGCGACAAGTTCAGCCCTGTGTTACTCATGTCAATATTTCCTCCGTGGTGATTAAAATCCGCGTTTCCATAGAGAGGAAGTTCTAAAAACCCTTTGGATAAATTGATTCGGCCAACTATGTTTTCGGAAATATTGAAGCTAAAGAAGTTTTTTTTGAGCTGAATTCCCAAAGAGAATAAATCAATTTTTGTGCTCAACCCCAGATAGTTGTTGTCTTGAATGTTATCCTTGAGCTTGTCCAAGGTTAAACTCGTTACATCATTATTTGTTTCAAACAAATTGGCTGGAGTGAAGGTGGTGTTCAAATGATCTAAATAAATGGAGGATATTACGGGCAACCCAATATTAACTTTAGAGTTTGGCCTGAACGAAGGGTTCAAATATTGCCTTTGTGGAACATTTTCTAAATAATAAAGCGTGAGGTCTTGCTGAGAATTACCCATCAATGTTAAAATAAGCAAACTATATAGGCTGAGATGTTTCAATTTGTGTAGGTTTTAGTTGATGGATAGTTTCAGATCGATTTTTGCAGAAACCTTTAATTCAATGAAGTTATTCGGCATGACCTTAACGTTTTTACTGGAATTTCCTCCTATTGTCTTTAATGTTGTGTGATAGGCTATTTTTGATTGTCCATTAGAAATCAAACTCTGATATTGCTCTTTGGTCAAAGTAACATCAAATGTTTTACTAGAGGGAGAACTGACTTGACCATAATTAGGGTCCGAGGTTGGAACAGAAAAGTTAACAGTTCCTGGCATAAGAATAGAATTAATCCCCGAAGTGAATAATGAGTCTAGGGCAACATTGCTGCTATCCATAAAATAAACCTGTAGGCCTGCCTCAATAGGCAATCCGTTGGTTGCGACAACTCTAATAGTGACAGATCTAAGGCTTTCTGAGTCCGCAGAATCTAATCCAATAATGTCTTCGAGTTGGGCGCTACTTGTATCGTTTATTTTAAACCCAACCCCATAGAAATCAAGAGGTAAAGCAATTTTTGCATTTGCTTTTATTTGAGAAGATTTAGCAATAAAGTTTTTAGCAAAACCTCCCGGGTTCATTTGAACAGAAGTAGCATAAGCTATTTGATCGGGTTGTTCATCCAAAATTGTGGTAAGCGTGGGGATTGTATTGGCGTTGTTTATAGTGTGGTTTGTAACTGTAGAATCACCAATGAAAGCAGCAGCTCGAATTAAGGGTATCGAAGTAAGTCCAGGACCTCCAAGATTTTGATTTTGCGTGTTTTGCAGAGCAGTAATTGAAGTGAATTTGGCATCAAAGGAAATCCCAGCAGAATTTGTGAGTTTCATCTCTATTCTGGGGTCGGCAAAGCTGACCGTTCCACCTAATATATCATCAAAAATTTCAGTTTCTAACGTGTCATTTTGAGTTAGATTTTGGTTTCCAAAATAGCCGTAGACCTCTTCTAAATCGTTTATCTCTATGGTTGTATTAAACCCTATGGATTCTAATGTTGTTGCAGGTGTCGCTCCCTTTGTTAATGTTGTGTTGTAGCTTATTCTAATCGTGTTATTATTGGAACCTCCATCAGTAAGGTCCAAACTGTATCCAGCAAGAGATAAGTTAACCATTTTAGTTACCGGAACAGTACCCGAATAGTTTAACACTATGGTGCTGGTGTAGCTAACACCGTTTGATTTAAGAGAGGGAATGGTTACTACAATAGACAAAGAATGAGTGTAATTAGACGAAATGGAGAATCTTAAATTCCCGCTATTGATAAGAACAGAATCAAGTTGCTGGGAACCTGGTACAGAAAAGCTAGAGACGTTACTTGTTTGAAAGCTATAAGAAGAGCCCGTTGGAACTGAATTAAATGCAGCAACTTCTGAGGCGCCCATAGAAACTGACGAGAAAAAAGACTGATTTTGAACAAGGTTAAAATCGCTGAGCCCGTATGAAAAACTTGGCGCGTCAAAAGTTAATTCTAATAGCCCGGTGGAAGGATTTAGTTCAAAAAAGTTATTAGTTTCAGAATTTAACCGTCCAATTTTTAAATTGGCAGTTCCTATAGGTATGGCAAAACTTGGGTTAAAAGCATCAGAATTTAAATTATCCAGATTGACTTCTTCCTTCATACAACTTGCCACCATTACTAATAAAAGTAGGGCTGTGGTTATGTTTTTCATTGGTAAATGATTTACTGTTTAATGTTTTTTTAAGACAAAAAACTTTGATTCAGGTATAAATATACTAAAAATCAAATAATTAGAAGGTTTTCGACTTGGTTGTATGGTAAAATTGAAAAAGAACCAGCAATTTATTATGCAAGCATAACAAATTATTCTTATATTCGTTCAAATCAAAAAAATGAAACCAGAAGAAACCATCGATTTTAACATAAGATCCACTTGGCATAAAATTTCTAGAATGTATAACATTCAGGCGGCAGAGCACGGAGTGAGTATGGCAACCGGAATGGTTTTATTGAACATAGATTTGAAGGAAGGAACTCCTTCTACGAGTTTGGGTCCCAAAATGGGAATGGAGTCAAGAAGTTTGACCAGAACACTCAAAAACCTTGAAGATGAAAAGATTATTTACCGACAAGCGGACAAAAAAGACAAGCGGAAAGTGAGGATTTTCTTGACAGAACTAGGAAAAGAAAAAAGAGAAATTTCGAAAGAAAAAGTGATTCAATTTAATGAACATTTAAGAAGCAACCTTGATAAAAAAGACTTGAATACCTTCTTTAAGGTAATGGAAAACATAAACGAATTAATAGACGAAAACAATATTTTTTTAGCTCAGCAGCTTCCCGAAAAAGGAAGTTTTGACAACTAATTGATAAAACACCTTAATAATGAAAAGAAATATAAGAAGAGTAGCGGTAATTGGATCGGGAGTGATGGGCTCGCGAATTGCTTGTCATTTTGCTAATGTAGGGTTAGATGTTTTGTTATTGGACATTGTGCCAAACGAAGCCAAAGATTCAAATAGTAAAATGGAAAGAAACAAAATAGTGAATGATGCACTAAAATTTGCTTTAAAATCAAACCCTTCACCTATTTACAGTAAAAGTTACGCAAATAGAATTACAACTGGAAACCTGGAGGACGATTTACATTTGGTTTCAAAAGCTGATTGGATTATTGAGGTTGTGGTGGAAAGGCTAGAAATTAAACACCAAGTTTTTGCCAACATTGAAAAACACAGAAAGCCAGGAACCATTATTTCATCCAACACATCAGGAATTCCAATTCACATGATGTTGGAGGGAAGAAGTGAAGATTTTCAAAAACATTTTTTAGGAACTCACTTTTTTAATCCTCCGAGATATCTGAAATTATTTGAAGTAATCCCTACTCCAAAAACTGACCCGGCTGTGGTTGATTTTTTGATGGATTATGGATCCAAAATATTAGGAAAAACTACCGTTTTGGCAAAAGACACTCCTGCGTTTATTGCCAACAGAGTTGGAGTATTTTCTATCCAAGCTTTGTTCCATACAGTTGAAGAAATGGGATTAACCGTAGGTGAAGTGGATAAATTGACTGGCCCAGTGATGGGAAGACCAAAATCTGCCACGTTCCGTACTTGTGATGTGGTGGGACTTGACACATTAGTTCACGTAGCAAATGGAGTGAAAGCCAATTGCCCAAATGACGAAAGAAGTGATTTGTTTGAAATACCAAGTTATGTTTCCAAAATGGTGGAAAATGGTTGGCTTGGAAGTAAATCGAAACAAGGTTTTTACAAAAAGGTTAAAAATGCCGAAGGTAAAAGTGAAATTCTTGAATTGAATTTAAAAACGTTGGAATATCAGCCAAAAACGAGAGGGAACTTTCCAACCCTTGAAATGACAAAATCTGTCGATAATTTGAAAGATAGAACCAAAATGTTGTACAACGGAATGGATAAAGCTGGTGAGTTTTACAAAAAATCGTTCAACGGAGTTTTTCAATATGTAACAAACCGTATTCCAGAAATATCTGATGAATTATACCGAATTGATGACGGACTTAAAGCAGGATTTGGTTGGGAACTAGGGCCATTTGAGTCTTGGGATGCAATTGGAGTAAAACCTGCCATCAAACACATGGAAAAAGCAGACTTAAAGCCTGCACAATGGGTTTATGAGATGCTTGAGGCTGGAAACGAAACTTTTTATAAGGTAGAAAACGGAACAAGGTTATATTATGATATTCCTAGTAAATCTTACAAAGTAATTCCTGGTACTGAAAACTTAATTTCTCTTGAAAACTTGAGAGACTCCAATACAGTTTGGAAAAATGCTGGTGTACATATTATTGATTTAGGAGATGGAGTATTGAATGTAGAATTTCATACCAAAATGAATACCATTGGAAGTGAAATTCTTCAAGGATTGAACAAAGCCATTGATTTAGCTGAAACCGACCCGCAATGGAAAGGAATTGTGATTGCCAACGAAGGTCAAAACTTCTCGGCTGGGGCCAACGTAGGTATGATTTTTATGATGGCAATTGAGCAAGATTGGGACGAATTAAATTTTGCTGTCAAAACTTTTCAAAACACCATGATGAGGTTGAGGTATTCTTCTATCCCAGTGGTGGCTGCTCCTCACGGAATGGCACTTGGTGGAGGTTGCGAAATTTGTTTACACGCAGACAAAGTAATTGCCAATGCAGAAACCTACATGGGATTAGTAGAGTTTGGAGTTGGATTAATCCCTGGTGGAGGTGGAACCAAGGAGTTTGTTGTTCGTTTGAATGACGAATTAAAAGAGGGAGACATCAGAACAAACCAATTAAGAAATAGATTCTTGACAATTGGTCAAGCCAAAGTTTCTACCTCAGGAAAAGAAGCGTTTGAATTGGGTTATTTGAGAGAAGGTCAAGACGAAGTAATTGTGAGTAGAGCTCACCAAATTGGCTATGCTAAGCAACAAGTATTGTTAATGGACGCCAAAGGTTATGTAGAACAACCGCAAAGAACTGACATCGAAGTAATGGGGAACGAAGGAATAGGAATTGTGTATGTGGGAGCTCACTCAATGAAATCTGGAAACTACATTTCTGATCATGATCAGTTAATTTCTGAAAAACTTGGGACGGTAATGTGTGGAGGAGAATTATCGAAGAGGACGAAAGTCTCTGAGCAATATTTATTGGATTTGGAAAGAAAAACGTTCTTGGAGTTGTGCATGCAGGAAAAGACCTTGAAAAGGATTGAGAGTATTTTGAAGACGGGGAAGGTTCTGAGGAACTAGATGTTCAGACTGACGGATATTCGGACTTTCAGACTTTGGATTCTCTGAAAGACTTTCGGATTGTCAGATTCTCAGATGTTCAGACTTTTGTCTCTTTGAAAAAAATTCGGATTTTCAGAAGCTGATGTAGAATATAAATGAATGGTAATAAATTAAAAGAAACGAGATGCACAATTACAGAGAATTGAAAATATGGCATAAGGCAATTGATTTTTCTGTTGATATCTATGAACTTGTTGCTGATTTTCCAACTGATGAAAAATTTGGTTTGTTTTCGCAATTACGTAGAGCCTCTGTTTCAGTTCCCTCTAATATTGCAGAAGGTTCTAGTCGAGGCACAGAGAAAGATTTTGCTCGATTCTTGACTATGTCTTTAGGTTCTTTTTTTGAAATTGAGACACAATTAATCATTTCTCAAAGAGTTAATTACATCAAAAATGATGAGCTAGAAGAATTTAAAACTAAAATAACTGATTTAATAAGAATGATAATGGCTTTTAAAAAGCATATAAAATAAAAACTTGTTCGTTTTTCGGTCTGAATATCCGAAAATCTGAACATCAGAAAATCTAAACATCAGAAAATCTAATAAACATGAAAGATTCATATATAGTAGCAGGATACCGAACCGCAGTGGGAAAAGCACCAAGAGGAATGTTTAATTTCTACCGAGCAGATGATTTATCGGCAGATGTAATTAGGCATTTGATGAAAAATGTACCGAATGTGGCAGCTCAACAAATTGACGATGTCATTGTAGGGAACGCAACCCCGGAGGCTGAACAAGGACTAAACATTGGAAGAATGGTTTCATTAATGGGGCTAGATTCTGAAAAAGTTCCAGGAATGACAGTAAATAGATATTGCTCTTCCGGATTGGAAACCATTGCAATTGCCTCTGCCAAGATAAACTCTGGAATGGCAGATTGTATCATTGCGGGCGGAGTAGAAACGATGTCGCCAATTCCTTTTGGAGGTTGGAGATTAGTTCCTAATGCAAGTGTTTCGAAGAAAAGCCAAGAATGGTATTGGGGAATGGGATTAACTGCCGAAGCAGTTGCTAAACAATATGGGGTTACCAGAGAAATGCAAGATGAATTTGCTGTAAACTCTCATGCGAAAGCTGAAAAAGCAATTGATAGTGGAAGATTTCAAGAGGATATTGTTCCCATATTCATCAAAGAAACTTATTTGGATGAAAACGAAAAGCAACAAACTCGTGATATTGTTTGTGAAACTGACGAAGGAGTAAGAAGAGGAACAAATATGGAAGGTTTGGCAAGATTGCGCCCAGTATTTGATGCGAGAGGAACGGTTACGGCCGGAAATGCCTCTCAAACTTCGGATGGAGCGGCATTTGTAATGGTAGTTTCTGAAAAGTTTTTGAAAGAAAACAACTTAACTCCTATTGCTCGTTTAGCTTCATATGCTGTTGCTGGACTTGAACCAAGAATCATGGGGATGGGTCCTTTGTATGCAATGCCAAAAGCATTGAAACAAGCGGGACTTTCTATGAATGATATTGAGCAAATAGAATTAAACGAAGCTTTTGCATCACAATCGGTGGCAGTAATAAATGAATTAGGATTAAATCCAGATATCGTGAATGTAAATGGAGGTGCAATTGCACTTGGTCATCCACTTGGATGTACTGGAGCGAAATTATCTGTTCAGTTATTTAACGAAATGAGAAAAAGAGGACAGAAATATGGGGCTGTAACAATGTGTGTGGGAACTGGGCAAGGTGCTGCTGGGATTTATGAGTTGCTTTAACAAAGTTGGGCTTCGAGACAATTTTTCTTACAGAAAAACCCCTCAGCCAACAGACTTTGCACAAAACTGAACCCTGAGGGTTTTGTTTCTTTTTCAGAAACAAAATGTCTCGAAGGGTGGACTTGAGAAAAACAAATTGAATTAAAACCTAACAGGAGAAAAAATATCTGTTTGGATATGAAAACACTAAAGACTGAATACTAACGACTAAATACTTGAATAAAATGGAAGCAATAAAAGGAGGTGAGTTTATCATCAGAGACACGAAAGCAAACGAAATTTTTATCCCAGAAGAGTGGACGGAAGAGCAAAAAATGCTAGCCGATATGTGCAAAGATTTCATCAAAACTGAAATCATGCCACACTTGGATAGAATGGATTCTATGGAAGAAGGATTTATGCCTGCACTCATGGACAAAGCCGGTGAATTAGGCCTACTTAGTATTTCAATACCCGAGGAATTGGGAGGAATGGGAATGGATTTTAAAACGAGTATGCTTGCAACCGAAGCATTGGGAGGAAGCTACTCTTTCTCAGTAGCTTACGGGGCACATACTGGAATTGGAACACTTCCTTTGTTGTATTATGGAAACGAGGAACAAAAAGCAAAATACATCCCAAAATTAGCTTCAGGAGAATGGAAAGCTTCTTATTGTTTGACAGAACCAAGTGCAGGAAGTGACGCCAACTCTGGAAAGACGAAAGCTGTTTTGTCAGAAGACGGAACGCACTACGAAATTACAGGACAAAAAATGTGGATTACCAATGCTGGTTTTTCTCATTTGCACACTGTTTTTGCAAAAATTGATGACGATGAAAAGCTAACTGCTTTTTTAATTGAAGCGGATAGCGAAGGAATTACGTTGAATGCCGAAGAAAAAAAGATGGGAATCAAAGGTTCTTCTACGCGACAAGTATTTTATAATAAAGTAAAAGTACCCGTTGAAAACATGCTTTCTGAAAGGGAGAACGGATTCAAAATCGCTTTGAATATTCTGAATATTGGTCGAATCAAATTATCTATCGGTACAACTGGAGCTGCGAAAGAAATTGTAACTGAGTCAGCAAAATATGCTAACGAAAGAGAGCAATTTGGAAGATCCATTGCTAAATACGGAGCAATCAGAAACAAGCTAGGAAAAATGGCAGTTTCTATTTTTGCGAGTGAATCTGCAAATTATAGAGCGGCACAAAATATTGACGATGCCATCAAAGCATTGACAGAAGGAGGGATGAGTAAAGAACAAGCAACCCTGAAAGGAATTGAGCAGTTTGCACCCGAATGTGCTCTGCTTAAGGTTGTAGGTTCTGATTGTTTAGATTTTGTTGTAGATGAAGGGGTTCAAATTCATGGAGGAATGGGATATTCTGCCGAAACCTTGGTCGAGAGAGCATACCGAGACGCGCGAATCAATAAAATTTTTGAAGGAACGAATGAAATTAACAGACTTCTTTTGGTTAATATGATTCTGAAAAAAGGAATGAAAGGAGAAATAGATTTGATGGGACCAGCGATGAAAGTTGCAGATGAATTGATGTCCGTACCGAGTTTTGAAGAAGGAGAAGGAGGATTATTTGCTGTACAGAAAAAATCCTTAACTGGGTTTAAAAAAGCTATTTTGATGGTTGCAGGATCTGCGGTTCAGAAACTAATGGCAACTCTAGCCAAAGAACAAGAAATTTTGATGAACAATGCAGACATGATTATTGACACCTATTTGGCTGAATCCATCATGCTAAGAGTAGAAAAATTAGTGGAACAGAAAGGAGAAGAAGCTTGCTCAGTTCAAATAGAGATGGTAAAAGCGTTCTTTTATGAGGCTTCTCAGCGCATAAATAAATCTGCTACAGACGCTTTAAACTCTTTTGCAGAAGGTGATGAACTCAAAATGATGTTGATGGGATTGAAACGATTCACCAAACACGAACCTCACAATATTAAATCTTCTTACCAGAAAATTGCGTTAAAAATAATTGAGGAGAACGAGTATTGCTTTTAATCTTCGGGTTAAAATTAGTGGAAGAGACAACGTTTCATTTTAGGGCGACTGGGGACATAGACTTGAGAGTCATTTAAGAGTGATAACACAGTTCTTTTTGAGGGTTCTAAGAAAAGAACTGCGTTGTCGTTTAAGAACTACTATTAGGAGACTCGTCACTTGTTGTAAACGAAGCAAATAAAGCCTTTTGCCTCCCAATCGGAAACAATATGGCTAACCCTGTCAAAACTGGTTTTTTTGAATCAAAGCATAACTATGCTTTGTCCAAAGTAAAAGAAAATATCGTTCCTTTATTTAGGTCACTTTCTATCTTAATGTTTTGATTGTGAGCTTCTACAATGTGTTTTACGATGGCCAGCCCAATTCCTGAACCACCCTGATTTCTATCACGGCTTTTCTCAACTCGATAAAACCTCTCAAACAGTCGAGGTAAATGCTCTTTAGCTATTCCTATCCCATTGTCCTCCACTTTTACAAGTATTTTTCCTTTGGCAATTTCTCTTGCAGAAATCACTGAACGTCCTCCTTGTTTACCGTAGTAAATAGAATTCGATATGAGGTTTGTAATTACTTGCTCAAGCCTCAGCTTATCTGCTGTTACAAAAATTTCTGCTACAGAGGGTTTTTCCAAACTAAGAGTTATGTCGTGATTCTCTGCTAGATCTTCCAGTTCCGAAAGGATATTTTTTATTAGCTCGAACAAGGAAATTCTTTTTAGATTTAGCTTTAAGTTTCCTGATTCAATTTTGGTAATCGTATCCATGTCGGCAATGACATTCGTAATTCTATCAATTCCTTTCGCTGCTTTATTCAAGAATTTTCTGTTTATAGATTCATCCTCTAAACCTCCTTCAAGCAAAGTCAAAATATAGCCCTCTACACTAAAAACAGGAGTTTTAAGTTCGTGTGCTAAGTTTCCAAAAAACTCTCTGCGGTAGGCTTCTGTAGATTTTAGTTTTTGAATTTCTGTTGTTTTTTTATTCAACCAATTTTCTATTTCGAGCTGAGCGTCTTTTCCGAAAATATCACCGTTTTTTTCATACACAATCCCAATAGATCGATATATTTTTTTGAACTTCTTTTTGGTATAGATTCGTAAGGCAAAGTAAGAAACAGTGAAAACTAGTACTCCTATGATAGCAGAAATGATGAGCACCATAAATTCCTCATCAGGATCATTTAATACAACATAAACACCCAGTGTTGCAATCACAAAAGACAGCGCTCCTAAAACGAATGAGAAAAATATGCCAGAAGAAAATTTCATAGGGTAAAGGTATAGCTTTTTAAGAAACCCAATGTTAAGATAAGGTTGTCTTCACTTATTAACACTCCGCTCGGAATAATTAAAACGAAAGTTAGAAACAATAGAGCAGAAACCCTTAACTTTGAAATACAGTTAAAAAACCTTAAATATCATGTCAGAAAGCAATATTATCATCCAAAACATCGATTCTGTAAGAACAATAACAATCAACAGACCTAAGCAATTGAATGCGCTAAATTCGCAAACAATTAGCGAATTGTCAGAGACATTAAAGTCAGCTGAAGAAGACAATAGTGTAAAGGTCATTATCTTGACAGGGTCAGGAGAAAAGGCGTTTGTGGCTGGTGCGGACATTAAGGAATTTGCATCATTTTCGGTAGAAGAGGGGAAGAAGCTGAGTAAAGTAGGACACGATAAATTATTTGATTTGGCCCAAAACTTAACTACACCAATAATTGCAGCCGTAAATGGCTTTGCACTGGGTGGAGGATTGGAATTAGCCATGTCTGCCCACATTCGAGTGGCATCAGACAATGCAAAAATGGGACTTCCAGAAGTATCTCTAGGAGTAATACCTGGTTACGGAGGAACACAAAGATTGGCTCAGCTAGTGGGAAGAGGAAAAGCAATGGAAATGATCGCAACTGCAGGAATGATTTCTGCGGATGAAGCTCACAAATGGGGACTTGTGAATCACGTAACATCTGCTGAAGGATTGATGGAAAAATGTCATGAAATTGCCGGTAAAATTTTAAAAAACTCCTCCTCGGCAATTGGTTTGGCGATTAAGGCTGTAAATGCAAATTTTACGGATGGTGAAAATGGATTTGAAACAGAAATCGAAGAGTTTGGAAACTGTTTTGGAACAGAGGATTTTAAAGAGGGAACAACGGCTTTCATCGAAAGAAGAAAGGCGAATTTTAAGTAAAAAAACAATCTCAGTTGAGTGTAATAAAAAAGTTAGCAGGGCAAACGGCAATCTACGGAGTGAGCAGCATGTTTGCTCGTATTCTTAATTTTTTGTTGACACCCCTTTACGTTACTAGTTTTAGTACTGCGCAATATGGTGAAGTTTCCGAACTTTATGCCAATGTAGCTTTTTTTATGGTTTTGCTGGGTTTTGGAATGGAAACAGCGTTTTTTAAGTATTCAAAAACCGAAAAAAACGAGTCAACAGTTTATGGCACAGCCCTTACTTTTATTGCTGCGTCTAGTGGTTTGTTTATTTTGATGGGCTTCTTATTTACTCAACCTATCGCGGATTTAATAGGGTATGCCTCGAGGCCAGATTTTATTATTTACTTAGCCTTAATTCTTGGACTAGATGCTTTTGCAACAATTCCAATGGCGAAATTGAGAAATGAGAGCCGAGCTAAGAAGTTTGCTCAAATCAACCTGATTAATATTGGAACCAATATCTTTTTCAATATCTTGTTTATTGCCTTTGCTAAAACTAGCTTCGACAATGGCAATAAAACGGCCTTGGTAGAGCTCATATATGATCCAGCCATAGGTATTGGGTATATTTTTATTTCTAATTTGATAGCTACTTGTGTAAAACTTATTTTGTTATACCCAGAAGTGATTAAAGTAAAGTGGCAAATAAACAGAAAACTATTGGCAAACATGCTCATTTATTCTCTGCCCTTGATGTTGGGAAGTTTTGCAGGAATAATAAATGAAACATTTGACAGGATTCTTATTCGAAGAATTATAGAACCAGAGCAAGGAATAGAGGTGGCCAAACAACAAGTTGGTATTTATTCTGGGGTTTATAAACTGTCGATTCTAATCTCTTTATTTATTCAGGCTTTTAGGTATGCAGCTGAACCTTTTTTCTTTGCAAGGGCCAAAGAAAAAAACGCGAATCAAACCTACCGAACGGTCATGAACTATTTTATATTGGCAGTTTCGGTCATGTTTTTATTCATTCTCATGTACCTCGAGGTATTCAAGTGGCTGTTGCCAAAAAGAGAATATTGGGAAGGTCTTCATGTTGTTCCTATCCTCCTCGTTGCGAATATATTTTTAGGAATTTATTACAATCAATCCATTTGGTACAAGTTATCTGGTCAAACCAAATTTGGGGCTTACATTGCAATGGGCGGAGCTGTCCTTACCGTTACGCTTAATGTGCTATTCATTCCAATTTTAGGTTATGTGGCTTCTGCTTGGACTACGTTTGCGGTATATGGAGGAATGATGGTTACGTCTTATTTATTGGGTCAAAAACATTATCCCATTCCTTACAATATAAAAAAAGGAAGTTTCTTCCTAGTGTTTGCCGTTGCACTGTACTTTCTGAGTGTAGGATTTAAGTTTATTTTTCCAGGTTCGGTTGTCCTTATTTTAGGATTTAATACACTACTTTTTGTCTTTTATATTTGGTTCATTTACAACTTGGAAGGAGTAAATTTAAAAGAAATCCTAAAGAACGATTAAGCCGATTTTTCAGTTCGAAAACCTTTATACACCCACATAACGATTAACAACATCATTAAGTTATAGACGCTATCCTCTATTGGGATTGTGAGAACTCGTATTCCTAAAACCTCCTCAGGATTGTAGTTTACAACTGGATGTTGAATTAGCGAACCAGTAAGTATTCCATTTACAAGTAAAAAAGGAACGAGGCTAACAAAGTAAGTCAACAAGAACCTTCCCAGCCATTTTGGATTAAAGTAGGCTGTGATTAGCCCCAAAACACCAGTGGATAAGAAAGTAACAAAAGGATACAAAAGGTCTGAATTAAGAATAGAAAACACAATAAGAACCAAAGAAAACAGAGTTAAAAAGGGACGAGCAAAGTTGGCTAAATGGTCTTTTTTGATAAAATAATGAAGCACTTCGTAAATAAAGAAACACGCGAATGGAATGATAACAAAGAATAACCATTCTTCTATCGGTAAAAGGAAAATTCGCAATCCAGAAGTGTAATCCTCATTGAACCACCAAACACCTTTGTGGGTAAACCACACATCCCACGGAACAAAAATTGCCATCATAATTGCAATCCCTACAAATAGTTTTTTCCATTTTTTGTAATAGGAAATGCGGTGCTCAAAACTCTGCGCCAAAGGATAGGACAAAGCAAACAGCAAGATATAAAAATACAGGTATTTTGATTCAAGAAACCCCATTACACAACTAGATTTAAGATCATAAAAAAGACAGTTTGAGTTCCAAAAATAACGAAACTAATTTTGCTGTTAATTCTCGGTGAAAAGGCATGAATAAGTCCGTGAATAAAAAGGCTAGTAGCAAACCACATCAGGTAGTTTTGAGCGGGTATTACATCATTTTTCCAGCTCCAAAAACCTAGCTTCATGGCCACTGGCTCTACTAAGTAATCGAGTCCTACCATCAACAACGGAGGAAAGGTCACCAGCCAAAAAGCTTTTTTAGTAAATGTTTGTACTATGCCATAGGAACTGAGAGCCAAAAACAGCCAGTTTACTCCTATCATAACCGGTGTGTCAAAAACCTTGAACCCAAAAGGAGAGCCATAAGAGTAACTGCCGAATAATACTCCAGTTGCCACACCCGCGGCCTCTACAGAAAAACCAATGAGAAAAACAAGAAGAGAAAGCAGCAATAGTTTTCCGCTAAAGTCCTTATTTACTTTATAAAATGTAACCAGTGTAAGCAATAAATTAAGCGGAGTTAGAGGCAAGAAAAAGTGCCTAAAATTAGGTAAACTAAGACCAATTAAGCCCACAAAATGAACAATTATGAGGACAGAAACCCAGCGGCTTTCTTTGGAAATATTCTTCATCATTTAATCAGGTTATCAATTATTTTTGCTGAGCTCAATGCCAATGGAATTCCTCCTCCTGGATGAACACTTCCTCCACAGAAATACAAATTCTTGTACTCAGAAGAGAAATTTTTATGTCTAAAAAAAGCTGCAAATCGGTTGTTGCTTGATGTTCCGTAAAGCGATCCTTTGTATGAGTTTGTTTTGTCTTGTATGAGTTGTGGAGTTAATTTGTCCTCAAACTCAATGAGCTTTTCAATGTCTTCCCCTAAATTTCGCGATATTTTAGCCAAGATTTGTTTCCGAGCCTCGGCAACCATTGTGTCCCAATCTTGTCCGTAAACAGAAGGAACGTTAATCATGACAAACCAGTTTTCTTTTCCTTCTGGGGCATCTTTTTTTAGATGTTTACTCGTAATATGGATGTAGACTGTTGGATCTTCGTAAATCGTTTTGGAATCAAAAAGATGATCAAACTCTTTTTTATAATCTTCGGTAAATAGAATATTGTGAACGTCCAATTCAGGAAATTCTTTGCCAATTCCCCAGTAAAAGATGAGCGCAGAGCTTGAACGTTCTTGGTTGTCTACTTGTTCTAGTTTCTTAGCCGAAGGAATGAGTTTTTCATAAACGGTGTGAATATCCGCATTACACACAATTAAATCTCCGGCAAAGGTTTCTAATTGGGTCACCACAGAAGTTGCTTTGTTCCCCTCGGTTTCTATGGCGGTTACTTCTTGGTTAAAATGAAATTCCACTCCAATCTCTTTAGCCAGTTTCACCAAACAGTTGGTGATTTCATGCATTCCTCCCTCGGGTAAATAAGCGCCTAACCCAAATTCTAGGTGAGGAATTATATTCAAAATTCCAGGTGCTTTGTAGGGATTGGAACCATTGTAGGTTGCATACCTATTAAATAACCTAATAGTTTTGGAGTCGGTAAGTGCCTTTTCATTTACCTGATTCATAGAACTAAAAATGTGTAAAAAAGGAAGTTTGAGAATAGAAATTACTGTGTTTAGGGAAAGAAAAGACTTTGCCTTGTGCAATGATTTATTTAAGAATTGTTGGTTGGTAGCACGATAGATATACCTACTTTTTCTAAGGTGTTTTTTTACTTTTTCGGCAGAATCTGTCGTTTTTTGGTCAATTTCGTCCGCAAAACGATCAATATCTGAATGGGCAGAAATTCGTGTTCCGTCTTCATAAAAATAATTACAAAGGATATCTAGTCGTTTGTAATTGAAATAATCTGTTGGTTTTTTGCCCGAGATTTCGAATAATTCTGTGACTAAATTGGGCATTGTAAAAAGAGAGGGACCCGCATCAAATCGATATCCATTTCCTTGTAGCACAGTAAGTTTACCGCCAGGATAGGAGTTTTTTTCTAACACCCGAACAGAATATCCTTTGTTTTGCAATCGAATGGCCGTGGCGATTCCGGCAATTCCAGAACCTACAATTACAGCATTTTTTGACATTATGCTCGGGCTTTTTTAAGTTCGTTTCTTAAGTATTTCCAAGGTACGATTAGCATTCCAAAACACTCACCATCTTCTTTCCCTGTGTGTTTGTGGTGCATTTTGTGAGCTCGTCTTATTGCTCTTAAATATACATTGTCACTATTCCTAAACCACTTTAGACGCTGGTGAATAAAAACTTCATGAACTAAAAAATAGGCTATTCCGTAGGTCAAAATACCGAAACCAATGTACATCACCGACCAAGCTCCAAACATAGATCCGAGCATGATACACAACCAAGAAGGTATGGCATAAATGAGGAAAAACGCATCGTTTTTTTCAAAAAAACTATCTTTATTTGGAACATGATGATCTAAGTGTAAACTCCACAAAAATCCGTGCATGACAAACTTGTGTGTAAACCAAGCCATAAATTCCATCCCCCAGAATGTTGCAAAAACGATTAGTAATCCCATTTCTTTATTTTTTAAAAGCTCAAAAAGCGAATAAACGGCAGTTTAATTTTTCATCTCCCTTTTATTCATCGTCATCCTGAATTTATTTCAGAATCTCACAAAGAATATTTTACACTGTACTGTCATTTCTTCGAAACCGATGTTCTTAATGCGAGAATAAAGGTAATAAATAATAAAATTAAGAGCATAATTTTCTTCCATTCCCTTTGCAATTGAAAAGAAAACAGGCAAATTTGTATCATTCACAACAGCACTATGAAAATAGAAATAATCAATAACTCACAACACGAGTTACCACATTACGCCACTTCGCAATCTGCAGGATTGGATTTGCGCGCAAACCTCCAGGAATCAGTTACTTTAAAACCTCTCGAAAGAAGATTGATCCCAACAGGATTGCACATTGCTTTACCGGAAGGATACGAAGCACAAGTTCGCCCCAGAAGTGGATTGGCTTACAAAAAAGGAGTGACAGTATTGAATGCGCCAGGAACGATTGATGCAGACTACCGAGGAGATATTGGAGTAATTCTTATCAATATGAGCAACGAAGATTTTGTGGTTGAAAACGGTGAAAGAATAGCTCAGTTAGTCATAGCTAAATATGATCAGGCCGAATGGGTTTCGGTAACTGAATTATCCGAAACAAATAGGGGAGAAGGTGGTTTTGGAAGTACAGGTGTGAAATAGGTCGTAGGACGACAGCCATTTTGTTTTCAATACAAGTTTCATTGTCATTCCCGCAAAGTTGGGAATCTTAACATAGCTTATCACCACTATTCGGAAAGAATGTTACGATTTATATTTTAAAGTTGGGCTTCGAGCCATTTTGTCTCGAAAAGTCGGGACAAAATCCTCAGCCCGCAGATTTGAGAGTAACGTGGAGAAATGATATAAAGTAAATTCTTTAAGGATTTTATACTTTTCCTAACAGGTGTTGTTTTCCTGTTAGGTATGCTTACCAGAAGCAAACTCAAAAACACCATTTCATTTAAAATAACATCACTCTACTTCAACCTATATTTCACATCCATTCTTTGGTGAAGAATTCTAATTATCTCAATACAATCACTATCTGTTTTTCTGTAAAAAATAAGGTGAGATTTTATTTTTGTGAACCGGTAGTTTTTACGAATATCCTCAATTGATTCGCCCGACATTGGTTGGGATGCAACAAACTTAATTTCTTGAATAATTAGCGAAAAATATCTATCTGCCTGTTTTCTAGACCATTTGTTTTTCGTGTAAACCCAAATGTTTTTCAAGTCTTTTTCAGCCTCTCGACTTATTTTGTACTTCATAGGTTTTCGCTATGAATTTCTTTCAAAAGATTGTCAGGGTTAAAATCCTCTACAAAACCACTTTCTTCTCCTACTTCAAGAGCTTTTATCAACTCCATTTCCTTTTTTTCTTCTCTTTCTAGCAACCTTAAAGCGGAACGAATAACCTCACTCACAGAGCCATATTTTCCAGATTTCACTTCTTCTTTAATGAAATTTTCAAAATGATTCCCTAATGATATTGATGTGTTTTTCCCCATTTTTTAACGTTGTTTATCTTCAAATGTACCAAATCTTGGTAACACAAGCAAATTATCCAAAACAAACAGCGGAGAAGGTGGTTTTGGAAGTACTGGTGTGAAATAGGTCGGAGGGCGAAAGCCATTTTGTTTTCAGTACAAGTTTCACTGTCATTCCCGAAAAGTCGAGACAAAATCCTCAGCCCGCAGATTTGAGAGTAACGTGGAGAAATGATATAAAGTAAATTCTCTAAGGATTTTATACTTTTCCTAACAGGTATTGTTTTCCTGTTAGGTGTGTTTACCATTTGCAAGCCAGAGAATGTTAAAAACTCAAAGTGATGTATTTCTTTTAGATTTAAAAGAGGAAAAACACCTGATTGGAAGATTAAAAAGAGTTCCTATTTAATTTGACTTCTTTCTTTTGTAATGCTTTCTTGAATTAAGCTTTACCTCCTATTTTTTTCTCGAAAGGGTAGTTCTTAAAACTTTATATAATTAAAGTAAAGGATTGCTTATATTTAAACTTCCAAAATAAAAGAAATGAAACTCCAAGAAATCACCAGAATTTTAGAACATATAGCACCACTTTCTTACCAGGAATCCTATGATAATTCGGGACTGCTAACAGGAAATAATCAGCTAGAGGTTTCTAAGGTTTTACTTTGTTTAGATTGTATAGAATCTGTTGTGGACGAAGCAATTGAAAAAGGATGCGAATTAATAATAGCCCACCACCCGATAGTATTTAGTGGATTAAAAAAGCTAAACGGCAAAAACTTCATTGAGCGAGTTCTCATAAAAGCTATAAAAAACGACATAGCCATTTATGCTTGCCACACCAATTTGGATAATGTCCTGAAAAGTGGAGTAAACCAAAAAATAGCGGAGAAATTAGGACTTGAAAACACTACAATTTTGTCACCCAAACACAATTTGATGAGCAAATTGGTGGTGTATTGCCCAAGTGACAAACCTGAAACTGTAGTGCAAGTGCGAGAAAATTTATTTGCAAACGGAGCTGGTCACATCAGTGATTACTCCAATTGTAGCTTCAATAGCTCAGGCAAAGGAAGTTATTTGCCAGGAGAAAATACGAATCCAGCTTATGGAGAAAAAGGCAAAACTAACTTTATGGACGAAACTAAAATAGAGGTTTTAGTAATGAATCAGGATGTAAATCGAATTGTAGCTGAGGTGAACAAAGTACATCCTTACGAGGAGGTTGCCTATGAAATCCTTCCTATTTCAAATCCAAATCAGCAAATTGGGTCGGGGATGATTGGAGAGCTGGAAAACGAAATGGACACCAAAGAGTTTTTATCATTTTTGAAAAGAGAAATGAAAACGGACTGTATTCGCTACACCAACATTCATAAAGAAAGAGTGAGAAAAATTGCTGTATGTGGTGGTTCAGGTAGTTTTTTGTTGAACGATGCAAAACGCCAGCAAGCCGATATTTTTATTACGGGTGATTATAAATATCATCAGTTCTTTGATGCCGAAAACGAGATCATTATTGCAGATATCGGACATTACGAAAGTGAGCAATTTACTATTGATTTGTTTGAAGAAATTCTTAAACCTATTTCTCAACAAGTGAGTTTATTGAAAACCACTATCAATACAAATCCTGTTAATTATTTATAAAAACAAATAGATTCTAAAAATTTGGCATAAATCCTGTTGAGTAAATAAAAAGCCCCCCCAATATGATGCAATTCACAAAAGCTATAACAGTCTTCTCACTTATTACTCTTTCTATCGCTGGTTTTAGCCAAAGAAAAGTGTATCGAGCGGGCGAAACCACACCGTCAGCAGAGATTGCTCTGGACACCACAGATAAAAGGCCACAAAAAGTGAGGCAAACAGGGAATCGCGAGCAATTTTGCGATTGCAACAATGACTTGTCTTTTGATCCAACGACCAACATTGCATTGAATAAAAATAAACCAGGAAATCCTCCGTTTACAGGAAAATGTGTTGCTTTCTTTCCAAACAAAAAACTAGAAATGCAGTTGTCTTTTCTGAATGGAAAAGAGGAGGGAACTTGGATATTCTTTTACGAATCGGGCGATCCCAAAATGATAAAAAATTATGCAGAAGGTAAGCCACATGGCACATGGACTGCTTTTGAGAAGGATTCTGCCGTGTTTTGGAAAAATAATTATCAATACGGAGTCAAGCACGGGAAACAATTCTATTATTTTTCAGGAGGAAAGTTAAAAAAAACGGAAGAGTATGTGGGCGGTGAAAAGAACGGTGTTTTTCAAGAGTTTTATTCAAATGGTGCTTTAAAAAGAACTGTTCATTATAAAAAGAATAAATTTGACGGGCTTTATCAAAAGTTTTTGAGAGATAGCACCTTGATTATTGAAAAGGAATACACGCAGGGTGAGATTGACGGAAAAGATCACTCCTATTTTGATGACGGAAGTATAAGTTACAAGACCTTTTACAAAATGGGAATACCGGATGGAGAATGGATTTTCAATTTTGAATCAGGCGCACGGTACAAAGAGGAGTCTTATAAAAAAGGAAAGAAAGAAGGGATTTGGAAAGAATACCACAACAACGAGGTATTAAAAAGTGAAATAGAATATAAAAAAGATCAAATAGTTACTGCCAAGTATTATGACAAGTTTGGAGAGCTAATTGAAAAATAGAAAAAACAAAGAATGAAGAAAGTTATACTATTCGTTGCTGCGATTTTTATGTCCTACTCCATAGGAGTCTCGCAAGTGGAAACCGACAGAAATAAAACCACCTACAAAGTAGCTAAGCTGATAGATATCATCGAGCAACTCTACGTAGACTCAGTGAATTCTCCAGAACTAGTGGATGAAGCAATAAAAGCAATGCTCGAAAAGCTTGATCCGCACTCGGCTTATATCCCAGCCAAAAATGTGGAAGCTGTTGAAGCCCCACTCAAAGGAAATTTTGAAGGTGTTGGAGTTCGGTTCCAAATATTAAATGACACCTTATTGGTCGTTCAAGCAATTCCAGGAGGACCTTCAGCTAAAGTTGGAGTTTCGGCAGGCGATCAAGTCATAAAAATAGACGAAGAATTAGTCGCTGGAACTGGTTTGCAAAACTCTGGAGTGAGAAAAAGATTACTTGGAAAGAAGGGTACAAAAGTAGTCATGACCATAAAAAGAAGTGGAGAAGATGAGTTGATAGAATTTGAAATTACCCGAGATAAAATACCAATCCACAGTGTAGACGCTGCCTATATGATTAATGACGAGATTGGCTACATTAAACTCAACGCTTTTGCTAAAACAACACAAGCAGAGATACAAAAGGCTCTTGGTAAGTTGAAGCAACAGGGAATGGAGTCATTAATTTTAGATTTACAAAATAATGGTGGAGGTTACCTAGACCAAGCATTTAAATTAGCTGACGAGTTTCTTCCGAAGAAAAAAATGATTGTTTACACAGAAGGGAGAAGCTATCCTAAAAAAGATTTTTTATCGACACAAAGAGGACTTTTTCAAAAAGGAAAGCTGGTCGTTTTGGTAAATGAAAGTACCGCCTCTGCTAGCGAAATTGTATCGGGAGCGGTTCAAGATTGGGACCGAGGTGCAATTGTGGGAAGAAGAACTTTTGGAAAAGGTTTGGTACAACGCCCAATACCTCTTACGGATGGAAGTAAAGTAAGAATTACTACTCAACGTTATTACACCCCATCAGGACGTTGTATTCAAAAATCCTACGAAGACGGAACCAAAGCTTACAGAAAAGAAAAATACCAACGATACTTGAACGGTGAATCGTTCTCAAAAGACAGTATAAAAATACCAGATTCCTTGGTTTTTAAGACTTTGGAGAAAGGACGAGAGGTTTATGCTGGAGGAGGAATTATTCCAGATGTATTCGTTCCTGTTGACACTACGGGCACATCGCCTTATTTTTTGAGCTTGGTACGTAAGGGAATTATGAATCGGTTTGCATTGGAGTATGTAAATCAAAACAGAGACTGGTTGGATAGTAATTATTCCGATTTTCAGCATTTTAAATCAGATTTTGAGATAGATAGTGCTTTGTCTCAAATGATTGAATATGCAGAAGCAAAAAAACTAGAGTTTGATCAAGAACAGTTTGACGAGGCAAAGGAGGCGACAACTATCAGGTTGAAAGCATTAATTGCTCAAAACTACTGGGGATTTAGCGAATTTTACGAAATCTTTAATGAATTGAATCCGACATACAAAAAAGGGATTTCTCTGCTTAAAGACAAGCGCGAATATAAGAACCTTGATTTGTCAAAAATGTACTAGAAAATAGCGTTGCAATCTTGAAATAACTTTTTTTATATTTGTACATCAAAAAAACTTTGAAGAACTATGAAAAACAATAACTTATTGATTGGTGCATTAGCCATTATTGGAGCGCTTACTTTATTTAACACCTACAAGGTGATGACAAACGATGGAGGTAGAACGATAGCTCCACCAACACCAACTGCTGCAATGCAGCCCAACAACCAAGGGGCAAATTTCCCAAGCACTTTGCCACAAAATCAAGCTCAACCTGGTCAGCAGCCAGCAGTAAAGCAGCCAACTAAACCAGCGTTGCCTGCAACGTCCATCAACTTCAAGGAACCAAAGAAGAATTTTGGAAAGGTATTAGCTTCTTCTACCAACAAACATACTTTTGTGTTTACAAACACTGGAACTGAGCCATTGGTAATTTCTAATGCCAAAGGATCTTGCGGTTGTACAGTACCAAAATGGCCAAAAGAACCAATTGCTCCAGGAGAAACGGGCGAAATTAGCGTAGAGTACAAGCCAGCAGGACAATCCGGTGTACAAACAAAATTTGTAACGATTACGGCAAATACAAACCCAGCTACTACCCAGCTTACAATTACGGGAGATATTCAGCCAGCAAGCTAAAACTAGAAAGATTTAATCCATATTTTTTAAAACTCGATACTGTAAAGGTGTCGAGTTTTTTTGTTTTATAGGGAAGGGTTAGGGTTTTAGAAGTTGCCCAACTGAATATCGCTTTATGAATAATCCCCAATCCTTTACCGAAATATGTAACCATTACGGTAAAATGGTGTACAACATTTCTCTTTATTAATTTTTCTTTTTCTAAGTTGGTATAATTTTAGCTTTGAATTAGGTTACGGGGTTAAACGAAAAAACAGTAGAGATATTTAAATCTTCCAGTTTTTTAAACTCCGGAACATTTGGGTTAATACCCAAACTCATTATTATACAACAATTAACATTTTTTTAGTGGAGATACTCCTCTGAAAACCTTATTTTTAAGGATTAAGCCGAAAAACAATTTTATGACCAAGATATTAGTAGTTGACGATGAAAGACCGATTCGAAGTGTGCTTCGAGAAATACTAGAAAACGAAAAGTACAAAGTAGATGATGCAGAAAATGGCAAAATAGGTTTTGACCTAGCCTCTAAAAACAATTACGATGTGATATTGTGCGACATCAAAATGCCTGAAATGGATGGAGTTGAGGTGCTAGAAAAATTGCAAGAAAAGGGAATTGATACTCCGGTAATCATGATTTCGGGTCATGGAACGATTGATACAGCGGTAGATTGTTTGCAAAAAGGAGCTTATGATTTTATTCAAAAGCCGTTGGATTTAAATAGAACTTTAGTCAGTATTAGAAATGCTTTTGAAAGAAGCGATTTGGTTGAAGAAACCAAAGTGCTCAAGAGAAAAATCCACAAAGGAAAAACCACTGAGATTATTGGTGAATCCAAAGCGATAAAGGACATCAAGGAAATGATAGCAAAAGTAGCCCCGTCAGATGCACGAGTTCTGATTACTGGCGGAAATGGAAGTGGAAAAGAATTGGTGGCTAGGCAACTACACGAACAAAGCGGAAGAGCAAAAGCTCCGTTTATTGAAGTAAACTGTGCTGCGATTCCGGCTGAATTAATAGAAAGCGAGTTGTTTGGACACGAAAAAGGAGCGTTTACTTCGGCAATTAAACAACGAAAAGGGAAGTTTGAGCAAGCCGAGGGCGGAACCATTTTTTTGGATGAGATAGGCGATATGAGTTTGCCCGCTCAAGCAAAAGTGCTGAGAGCATTGCAAGAACATAAAATCACAAGAGTAGGTGGTGACAAAGACATCAAAGTGAATGTGCGTGTATTAGCTGCTACCAACAAAAATTTGAAAGAAGAAATAGCTGAGAAGAAATTTCGCGAAGATTTATACCATAGATTGGCAGTTATTCTAATTCATGTTCCTTCGTTGAACGAAAGAAAAGATGATATCCCGCTACTAGCGGAACATTTCTTGGGAATAATATGCGAAGAGCAGTCTATTCCAAAAAAATCCTTTTCCAAAGAAGCATTGCAGGAAATGAAGAAAATTGACTGGACCGGAAACATCAGAGAATTAAGAAATATTGTGGAACGATTGGTCATTTTATGCGGAAACGAAATTCAGGGGAATGAGATTAAATTATATGCAAACCCTACGAAATAGATGAGCTAAACCCGGAAGGTTGGATGAAATAGTTTAGCTATGGACGGTCCTTCTAACAGGTGTTTTTTCTCCTGTTAGGTTTGAAATAAAAGTTAGGCGTTACAACATAGATTTTGCTTCAACCAAATGAATAGTTGCTAAAAAAACATTACGTTACAAGCGTGACAGCAAACCTAACAGGAAGAAAGACCTGTTAGGATATGAATAGAAAAGAACAGCATAGAGTGAAAAAATCTCGTACTTTTGAATAACAAACTCAATAGGTTTTAAAAACCTTCCAGGTCTGAGAAATAAAACAACTACATGAATAAACAAAAACCATACTGCAACAGTACCACTCATTATTCTCGAATGACAACGAGAGAGGTAAAAGTGGGAGAAGTAGGAATTGGAGGAGACAACCCGATTCGGGTTCAATCGATGACTACTGCTGATACGATGAACACCGAAAAATCGGTAGAAGAAACCATTAGCTTGGCAAAAGTAGGTTCTGAACTTGTGAGGCTAACAGCCCCAAGTAAAAAAGACGCTGAAAACTTACGCGAAATAAAGAGATTGGTGCGAGAAGCAGGTTACACTGTTCCTTTGGTGGCAGACATTCACTTTACTCCCAATGCAGCTGAGGTGGCTGCAGGAATTGTTGAAAAAGTGAGAGTAAACCCGGGGAATTATGCAGATAAAAAACAATTCAACGAATACGAATATACCGATGAAACTTACAAAGAAGAACTAGAAAGAATCAGAAGTAAATTTACGCCACTTGTATTGTTATGTAAAGAGAATGGGGTGGCCATGAGAATTGGAACCAACCACGGTTCTTTGTCAGATAGAATTTTGAGCAGATATGGAGATACGCCTCTTGGAATGGTGGAATCTGCCATGGAGTTTATCCGAATTTGTAGGGACAACGATTACCACGATTTGGTGCTTTCGATGAAAGCGAGTAATCCAAAGGTAATGGTTCAGGCATATCGAATGTTGGTGGCTACCATGCTGGAGCAAGGGATGAGCTATCCGCTTCATTTGGGTGTAACCGAAGCAGGAGAGGCAGAGGAAGGAAGAATAAAATCAGCCGTAGGAATCGGGGCTTTGTTAGAAGACGGAATCGGAGATACGATTCGTGTTTCGCTTACGGAAAAAGCAGAAGCAGAAATTCCCGTGGCTCAAAAATTAGTGGCGAGATATGAAAATAGAGCCAAGCACAAAGATTTTCCATTGGTGTTTCCAAATTACATCAATCCCTTTGAATACTCACACAGAGAAACCAATAAAGTGATGAATATTGGAGGAGGAAATGTGCCCGTTGTTATGGCCGACTTTTCATTAAAAAATGAGGTAAAACCAGCTAATTTATTTGCCTTGGGTTACAATTATTCAGTGCAATTGGACAAATGGAATTTAACGGATCAGGCATGTGATTACATCTTTTTGAATAAAAACACGATTGATTTTGAAATCCCAGGAACATTGGGGTTGGTTTATGAATATGAAACCTGGAAAACCCAGCAAGACAAGCCTCGTTCGTATCCTTTTATAGATGCCAAACTGTATCAAACTGATTGTGAAAAGCATCCCCACTTGAACTTTATTTATACGTTGCTGGAGGATTTAACCGAGGAATTTGCAGCTCAAATTAAACGAGATGTTACGGCTGTGTTAGTAATCGACACCTACAATGATCACGGAATGGCAGAGCAACGACAAATCTTTAATGGATTGGCTCACTACGGTTGTAAAACTCCGGTTGTGGTAGGTCGAGCTTACAAAGATTTGGATAATGAAAGCCTACAAGTAGATGCAGGAACCGACATGGGCGCATTGTTTGTAGATGGATTGGGAGATGGAATTTTTATCGCTGCAGAAAATTGTGGAGGAGATAAATTTGTAAATGAAGTAGGATTTGGAATTTTGCAAGCTACCCGAACTCGAATTTCCAAAACTGAATATATTTCATGTCCTTCTTGCGGAAGAACCTTATTTGACTTACAAGAAACCACCGCAAAAATAAGAGCTAAAACGAGTCACTTGAAAGGACTGAAAATTGGAATTATGGGTTGTATTGTAAATGGACCTGGCGAAATGGCAGATGCAGATTACGGCTACGTAGGAACTGGAAAAGGAAAAATCACTTTGTACAAAGAAAAATCGGTAGTGAAGAAGAACATTCCTGAAGATGATGCTTTAGATGAGCTGATTGGATTGATAAAAGAATATGGCGATTGGGTGGACGTGAAGTAAAAGCTCTATTCTAAGCAACTCTTTCTGACCAACTTCCGTTTAAAGTTTAAGGAGACAATACCATGAAAAGAATACTCTACTTCATACTGTTCACTTTTATCTGTTCACCCAATTTTTCTCAAGAGATTTGTAACAACGGGATAGATGATGATTTGGATGGTTTAGTTGATTTGCAAGACACAGCTGATTGTTTTTGCTCAATCTCTAAAGCTGATTCTTCAACCAGTTCATTAATCCCAAATCCTTCTTTCGAGCAAAGAACCTGTTGCCCATCAGCTGCAAGTCAACTGAACTGCGTTGACAACTGGATACAAGCTACAGGAGCAACAGCCGATTATTTTAACACTTGTGGGATCTTAGCTGTAGGTACATTTCCTCCACCGCCTTTACCTTTGCCAAATGGCAATGGATACGTTGGTTTTTTCGATAATTTTGGAACACTTAACCTTCCATACAAGGAATATGTTGGAACCTGTTTGCTGGACACCTTGAAGGCGGGAGTAAATTATGAGCTTGATTATTCTTTAGCTAATTCTTTTGGAAACTTAACGACAGAAATTGCAATTTATGGAACTACAGACTGTGCAAATTTACCATTTGGGTCTCTTTTAAACACCCCTTCAAGCTTTTGTCCAACTTCCGTTGTTCCTTCGGATTGGACTTTATTAAAAATAGACACTGTCACCTGTCTTACCTCCTCTTGGGTAAGGTCATCATTAAATTTTACGCCTACACAAAATTATACAGCCATTGTAATTGGCGGTAGCTGCAACAATAACTCAGGTTCCAGTTATTATTACATGGATCATTTAATTCTCAAGGAATCGGGACTTTTTTCACCTTCCCTTGCAATAAACGATACAGGGAACTACTGTCAAAATAATTTAGTTTTGGAAGCAGTATTTGATTCAATTCCTCTTTCTTTTCAATGGTATAAAGACAGCATCGCAATTGTGGGGGCAACAGGGTCTTCCTATTCGGTGCCTAACGGACAGCTAGGCGATTATCAAGTCCTGGCCTCCTATGATACATTGTGTGTTTTGAGTAGTCCTTTTGTACTGGACACCACCCTTATCACTTTTAACTCAATTACCTCTGGAACCTGCCTTTTTGGAAATCAGACTGGCGAGATAATCGTTGCAAACACAAATGGAGGTACAACACCGTACGTCTATCAATTGGGAAATTCTGGATTTGTTTCTGATTCTATGTTTAGGAATCTATCCGCTGGAATTTATTCAGTTACAGTGCAAGATTCCAATGGGTGCGAAGGAATACAAACTGCAGTAGTAGATACTTTTCCTGCACCACAGGCTAGTTTTTTGGCGGATACTGTATGCTTGGGTCAAGTAACCTCATTTACAAATCAATCCACTATTTCTGTGGGTAGCATACCAAGCTATCAATGGAGTTCACCTTTAAACTCCTCGTCTCAAAACACCACATTTACATTCTCGTCTGACGGAACTTTTCCCATAACACTCACCGCTGTTTCCGATTCAGGATGCGCAGATGACACGACAATTTCCGTTCTTGTTAATCCTCTGCCAGTAGCTAATTTTACTTTTTCACCTTCTGAATTGTACACGTTCAATCCAGAAGTGTGTTTTACCAACCAAACTATTGGGGCTAGTTCTTACTTCTGGGATTTTGATTTTACAGGTCCAACCGGAACTTCAAACCAAGAAAACCCATGTACTATTCTTTTTCCGACAAATACGGCTAGAGAATATCAAATTACATTGATTGCAGAAACAGACTTAGGTTGTTTGGATTCAGCTTCACGTTTTCTATCTGTTTTAGATGAGTTTCTGTTTTACATTCCCAATGCCTTTTCACCCAACGATGATGGAATCAATGATGAATTAATAGTGGTTTCTGGAGGTGTTGAAAGCTATTCCTTCACTCTTTTTAACCGTTGGGGAGAAATCATTTTTGAGTCAACAGATACGACCGAAAAATGGGATGGAACCTTTAAGGGAACAAAAGTTCCCCAAGGAGTTTATGCCTACAGAGCTATTCTACAGGGACAAAATGGAGTGGTGAAGGAACAGATTGGACATATTTCTCTGGTGAGGTAGATTTTTTGGCCCTTTGCAATTAATTAAGCGTGTAAATTCAAGTATTGTAAACATTTACCTTACCTTTGCCCAAAATTTAGTTAAAGTACATGTCACAAGAAATCAAAAACATCGCCATCATTGCCCACGTAGATCACGGGAAAACTACCTTAGTAGATAAAATGATTTTGGCCGGAAAATTATTTTCAGATCACGAAACTCCAGGAGAACTCATCATGGATAACAACGATTTGGAAAGAGAAAGAGGAATTACCATTCTTGCCAAAAACGTATCAGTTAATTATAAAGGGGTTAAAATCAATATCATTGACACACCAGGTCACAGTGATTTTGGAGGAGAAGTAGAGCGTGTGATGAACATGGCTGACGGAGTATTGTTATTGGTAGATGCTTTTGAAGGTCCAATGCCACAAACAAGATTTGTGATGCAGAAAGCTATTGAAGCTGGACTAAAACCAATTGTGGTTGTAAATAAAGTGGACAAAGAAAACTGTACACCAGATATCGCTTACGAAAATGTATTTGATTTGATGTTTAGTGTAGGTGCCTCAGAAGAACAACTCGACTTTCCAGTAATTTATGGTTCTGCCAAAAATGGATGGATGAGTGAAGATTGGCAAAAACCAACCGAAGACATTACACCATTATTGGACTGTGTGTTGGAAAACATTCCAACTCCAGTTTTTGAAGAAGGAACAACTCAATTGTTGATTACTTCATTGGATTACTCAGCTTACGTAGGAAGAATTGCAGTAGGAAGATTACAAAGAGGATCAATCAAGGAAGGACAAAACATTTCGTTGGTAAAAAGAGACGGAAGCATAGTAAAATCTAAGGTAAAAGAGATTTTTGTATTCGAGGGAATGGGAAAAATGAAAGTTACCGAAGTTCAAACTGGAGACATTTGTGGAATTGTAGGGGTAGAAGGATTTGAAATTGGAGATACCATTGCAGATTTTGAAAACCCAGAGGCTTTACAAACCATTAAGATTGATGAGCCAACAATGAGTATGATGTTTACGATTAACAACTCACCGTTCTTTGGTAAAGAAGGAAAATTTGTTACTTCTCGTCACATCAAAGACAGATTGGACAAAGAGCTCGAAAAAAACTTGGCTCTTCAGGTAAAGGATACAGGTTCTGCCGATTCATTTATGGTATTTGGAAGAGGGATTCTTCACTTGTCAGTTTTAATAGAAACGATGAGAAGAGAAGGATATGAGTTACAAATTGGGCAACCTCAAGTGATTATAAAAGAAATTGATGGAAAGAAGCATGAGCCAATTGAGGAGTTGACAATTGATTTGCCAGAGGTAGTTTCTGGTAAAGCCATTGAAATGGTGACCACAAGAAAAGGAGAAATGTTGAACATGGTACCTAAAGGAGACCGTGTAACTATCGACTTTGAAATCCCATCAAGAGGAATTATTGGATTAAGAAATTACTTGCTTACTGCCACTGCAGGAGAAGCAATTATGAACCACAGATTTAAAGAATTTGCGCCTTACAAAGGAGAAATTCCTGGAAGGTCTGCTGGATCGTTGATTTCTTTGGAGCAGGGAAAAGCAATACCTTTCTCTTTGAACAACTTGCAAGATAGAGGAAAATTCTTTGTAGCACCAAACGAAGAGATTTACGAAGGACAAGTAATCGGAGAAAACTCAAGAGACAATGACCTTACGGTAAACGTAACGAAGACAAAGAAAATGAGTAACATGCGTTCTTCAGGGGCGGATGATAAAGTAAAATTGGCACCACCAATTAAGTTTTCTTTGGAAGAAGCATTGGAGTACATCCAGGAAGACGAGTACGTTGAGGTGACACCAGTAAGCTTAAGATTGAGAAAAATATTATTGAAAGAGAATGAAAGAAAAAGAGCTGGAAGAAACTAAGACCAAGAGGTTTTAATTAATTTTGAGTCGTTCCTAAAAAGTGGAACGACTCTTTTTTTGGAGTTATATTTTGTAAATTTATGATTACAATGAGCAAAAAGGTCCTTTTATCAGATTTTGAGTACGATTTCCAGTTGATAGGAATTAGTTCTCATGCAAAGGATTATAGACTCTCTTGGGAAATAAACAAAAGATTTGGTATCAATCTAATAAAAGAAGAGGAAGTGATTTTTTCCTCAAAAAAAGGAGGAGACAGAGAGTTTTCCATGTATTTTTACCAAGACGATATAGAAGAAAGAGACGTGCGATTAATCGGAAACAAAAGTGGAGGAAGCTGCTTAGTTCCCGAAAAAAAAGCGGCAGATTTTTTCCTGATGTTGTACGACTACAATTCCCTTGAAATAAGTGAAATGATGCGTGAAATAAGGAAAATTAATGTTGTATTAACAGCCTTTGAAATGGATGTTAATACCTTAAAGTCTAAAGAGAATTTACTGTTTTAACAAAATTAGAAAGAAGAATGAGAAAGACTAAAATTATAGCAACTATTGGCCCAGCCACAGAATCGAAAGAAATGTTGGGGTCAATTATTGATTTGGGAGTGAATGTATGCCGACTGAATTTTTCACATGGTTCTCACGAGAATCACCGCAATGTATTGAAAAACATCAGCGAGATTAATAAAGAGAAAGGCACTCATATCGCTACTTTGGGTGATTTGCAAGGTCCTAAATTGAGAGTAGGGAAAATGGAAGATAACACCCTGCTTGTAGAAGGAAACGAAATTGTATTTACCAACGAGGATTGCCTAGGAAATGCCGATAAGGTGTACATGAACTACGAAAACTTTGCTAACGATGTAAAGAAAGGTGAGTTCATAAGATTGGATGACGGAAAACTAGAGCTTGAAATATTGGAAACCAACGGAGTGGATACCGTAAGAGCCAAAGTAACCCAAGGAGGAATTTTAAAGTCAAACAAAGGTGTAAACCTTCCCAATACAGTTATTTCTTTGCCTTCTCTCACAGAAAAGGATTTGGTAGATTTGGAATTTGCGCTTGAGCATAACATCGACTGGATAGGCCTTTCTTTTGTTCGTTCTGCGAGAGACATTATAGAGCTGAAAGGAATGATTGCCGCTAAAAACAAAAAAGCAAAAGTAATTGCAAAAATAGAAAAGCCTGAGGCTGTTGAGAACATTGAGGAAATAATAAAAGAGGCAGATGCCATTATGGTAGCAAGAGGAGATTTAGGAGTAGAAATACCGATGCAGAAAGTTCCTATTGTTCAAAAAATGATCGTAGAAAAATGCATCAAATACTCCAAGCCTGTAGTAATCGCTACCCAAATGATGGAAAGCATGATAGAGTCATCTACCCCAACAAGGGCAGAGGTGAATGATGTGGCTAATGCCGTATTGGATGGTGCTGATGCTGTGATGTTGAGTGGAGAAACCTCCGTAGGAAAGTATCCAAATTACGTCATTGATGCTATGGTAAAGATTTTGGAAGAAACAGGGGATTTTAGATTCAAAGAAATTTTACAAGAGAAGAGTCCAGAGCGAAGTCCAGAAAGATTTATAACGGACTCTATCTGTTTTAATGCAAGTAACTTAGCCGATAAAACCAAGGCAAAAGCCATTGTTACAATGACTTTTTCGGGATATACCGCATTCAAGATATCTTCTAAAAGACCAAAAGCTTCTATCTTTGTATTCTCCGGAAACAAAGAGCTTCTTACCAAGCTGAGTTTGGTTTGGGGTGTAAGGACTTTCTATTACGACAAAATGGTAAGCACAGACCATACCATAGCAGACATTCATTATATACTGAAAAAGCAGGGCTATGTGAAAGAAGGAGATCTAATAATCAATACAGCGAGTATTCCGCTGGAAGAAAGTGGGAAAACAAACATGCTGAAATTAAGCTACATAGATTAAGATGATGAGAAAAATAGGAATAATTATACCGCTTGTGTTATTGTGTGCTATTGGAAACACCCAAATACCTCCTGGCTATTACAATGCAGCAACGGGACTAACGGGATATCCATTAAAAACAGCCCTAAAAACAATCATAACAAATGGGCACAATGACCGAGGTTACGGAAGTTTGTATTCAGGATACATGACGGCCGATGCCGATAATTTTTACGACAATGACGGTTCTGTATTGGATATGTATTCTGAAAATCCAACAGGAGCAGACAACTACTTTTATACCCACAACAACCGAAAATGTGGAAACTATAACAGTGAGAACGATTGTTACAACCGGGAACATTTAATGCCACAAAGTGTATTTAATAGTGCGAGCCCGATGAAAAACGACATTCATTTCGTGGTTCCTTCTGATGGATACGTAAACGGACAAAGGAGTAACTTGCCATTTGGTGAAGTCACTTCCACTACCTGGACAAGCCAAAATGGATCAAAGAAAGGGCCTTGTACTTTCCCTGGATATTCTAATATAGTGTTTGAACCGATTGATGAATTCAAAGGAGACATAGCAAGATGCATGTTGTATTTTGCAACCCGATACGAAAGTCAAGTTTCTTCATGGAGTTGGGGTCCTCTTAATGGAACTTCATCCCAAGTTTACGACCAATGGTTTGTCAATTTGTTGGTAAAATGGCATTTGCAAGATACCGTGAACCAAAGAGAAATAGTAAGAAACAACGCATCTTACACCTACCAAGGAAATAGAAACCCATACATTGATCACCCAGAATGGGTTACAGAAATATGGACCAGCACCCTCTCTAATGTTTCCATAAAAGAGGAGCGTTTCTCTCATTTGTCTATTTTTCCTAACCCAACTGCAAATCGCTCAGCTAGTATATCCAATGATTTCCCTATCGATGCTGTATCGGTTTATACCATTCTAGGAAAAGAAATAACAGAATTCACTCTCCAAAAAAAATCCACAAATTCAATTGAGCTATCGGGATTGCCTGCAGGAGTTCTTGTATTAAAAATAGAGAGTAAGGAAAGTACGGCTATCAAAAAACTGGTCGTTCAATAACCACTAAATCGCGTTGCTATGAAAAGCAATCCTCATAAGTTGAGAGGAAGTATTTACACTTTCCTTGGAGTTGTTTTTGGTCTTGTATCCTTGATTGGAATCGCATTGCTTACTTTGTTTTTTTTCATGGATTCCATGACTTGGGAAAACTTTTTTCAATACCTCATATTTTTGGTCTTATACGTTGCAATAGGAGTTATTGCTTTGATTCTTTATGGATCAGGGAAAGTTTATTTGAATGGTCCTTCGCCCGAAAGAGAGGAATTTGAAAGGATAAGAAAAGAAACCAACAGAACCAGAAATCAGTTGTAAAGAAAAGTCATGGGTTTTAATTTATTTCAGTATCTTGTTAGATAACCGAAATTAAAATTATGTTAGTAAAGACCTATGGATGTGCCGTTTTTGGCATAGAAGCCACTATCATTACTGTGGAAGTAAACATAACCAATGGGGTTAATTTTTTTCTTGTAGGATTGCCCGATAGCGCTGTAAAAGAAAGTCAACAAAGGATACAGGCAGCACTCAAAAACAACGGGTATAAAATTCCTGTGAAAGAAATTACCGTAAACATGGCGCCAGCAGATATTCGCAAAGAAGGATCGGCTTATGACCTCACATTGGCTATCGGGATTTGGGCCGCAACAGAACAAATTCAATTCGATAAAGTGGGAGAATACTTAATTATGGGAGAACTTTCCTTAGACGGAAGTTTACAACCCTTGAAAGGAGTTTTACCCATAGCCATTGAGGCACGCAATCACGGATTGAAAGGAATAATATTACCCAAGCAAAATGCAAGAGAGGCTGCCATTGTGGACGAACTAGAGGTGTATGGTGTAGAGAACATCAAAGAGGTGATAGACTTCTTTAATGAAGAAATAGAATTAGAAAAAACAGTAGTCAATACACGCGAGGAGTTTTATAATAAACTCATGTCGAGCGAACTCGATTTTAAAGACGTAAAAGGTCAACAAAACATCAAACGGGCATTTGAAATTGCAGCGGCTGGCGGTCACAACATTATTTTGATTGGTCCTCCAGGCGCTGGAAAAAGCATGTTGGCAAAACGATTACCCACCATTTTACCTCCTTTCACTCTTCAGGAATCGCTCGAAACCACCAAGATTCATTCGGTTACAGGAAGTTTGGACTCTAACGAGGCACTGATGTCTGCTCGCCCTTTCCGAAAGCCCCACCACACCATCTCGGATGTTGCTTTAGTTGGAGGTGGAGCTTTTCCTCAGCCGGGCGAAATTTCTTTGGCGCACAATGGAGTATTGTTTTTAGACGAATTGCCCGAATACAAACGAACCGTGTTGGAAGTAATGCGTCAACCGTTAGAAGATAGAAAGGTAACCATTTCTAGAGCAAAATTTACGGTAGATTATCCAGCTAGCTTCATGCTTGTAGCTGCCATGAATCCTTGTCCATGCGGCTATTACAATCACCCAGAAAAAGACTGTGTGTGTTCGCCAGGGGTAGTGCAAAAATACCTGAACAAAATTTCGGGGCCTTTGTTGGATAGAATTGATTTGCATGTGGAAGTAACTCCTGTAAATTTTGACGAATTGGCGAGTTCAGAAAACACCGAAAACTCTTCCTCAATTAGGGAGAGAGTTATTGCAGCTAGGGAGATTCAGGAGAAACGATTTGAGGAATCGGACCATGTATTTGCTAATGCACACATGGAATCTAAAAAACTAAGGGAAGTGTGTCAGATTCAAACAGATTCTGTGGCTTTGCTCAAAACTGCCATGGAAAGATTGGGACTTTCGGCTAGAGCTTACGATCGAATCCTGAAGGTGTCGCGAACCATAGCCGATTTGGCTGGTTCAAAAGACATCAAAGCCGATCACATTGCCGAAGCCATACAATATAGAAGTTTGGATAGAGAAAACTGGGCGGGATAGGGACCCCAATGCCAAGCGCTCACGCACATTTCGTTCATGGGACTAAGGCAGGATTAATTTCCTAAATAGATAAATTTGTTTCCAATATCAGTTGTAGCAGAAGCTCTGCCTTCTACGATTAATTGTGAAGGAATGATAGAACCACCTGTATCTGTATTCCAAGATACTTGAGTTGTAGTGGTTTCGGCTTGGGTAACACGAACTACACCATCATCATTTTGTGTGTTTACTGTAGCCACAGGTTTGTCAATAAATGCCTCGGGAAATATAAAAATTTCGTTACCTGAATTTGAGGTTCTCTCGTCAATGATATACCGGATATAATTTTTACCTCTAATTTTAGTATAATCAATGGTGGCCCCAGTAATACTCACGCTGGTGTGTCTTGTTATAATTTGGTCTCCATTATCAACTAAATTGGGCAAATTGGTGCCAAAACCCAGTGATGTTGCCTGCGCTTGTTGGCTAGTTGTTAATGTGCTAATGGCTCTTCCGTCAAGTTGAACCCAACCGTTATGATCGGTAGTTTTATAGTCTGTTTTCGTTTCTCCATAATCATGTTTCGGAGTGGTATCTTGCACAATGGTATTGATTACCAAATTGCTGGCTGTGCTGGTTGGTTTTGCCTTGAGGCACCACACCACATTGGTGTAAGCGCTCTCTAAGTTTAGGTTTGTTTGGGTTACACCACCGTTTATGGATGAAGATCTCGTCAGTGTGGGTTCAGAACTAGACTTTGTAATTGTAGCACTAAAATCATTACCCCTACTGCTTACATAAGCGGCAACATCTGTGCTAGAATTTATTTGTGTACTTCCTGGTGAGTCACCAAAAAGGTTTACAGATACATCAGGCAAATCACTCTGGGC
>CBFHZD010000002.1:128402-214602 GCA_965660305.1 Flavobacteriales bacterium
GGGTAGAGGTATCTATGTTGGTCATGCTTTGCGCTCTTTCTCTGTCCACTCTGGGGAGCAGGAACCCATCTGCTTGGGGATTGGTGCCTGTTGCAAATTGAGCTTTTACATCCAAAGAGGCATTGGGAGTAGCATGATTAATTCCTACTTTGTTGTTGGTGTACAAGGTATCGTTTATGTTTTTGGATACCGAGCCATCGGGTTTCACCCAGTCCTTGTCTTGGATGGGCGCCAAACTAGCCTTGTGTATACTGTCTTGGTTGTACAAGAAGAGCGAATCGTTTTTTGTTACAATGCTATCAAAGGCAGTGGTTTGATAAAACAACCGAATTTTGGTTCGAGGCCCTGTTTGAGAAAAAACAGCAGGCATGGTAGCCATAAACAAGAAGAAAATGAAGGTGTTTTTCATGGGGATTGGGGTTAATTAAAATAAAAAACTTGAATGACATCTTCCGTATTGAAGCCAAACAGTAAGTTTATTTGATTGGAGGAGTAGGTGTAATCCAAATTTGGGGTAAGGAGTTGCCCGTTATAATAAAGCCTTACCATCACGGTGCCTGTTAGCGGAGTTTTGGTTAGAGTGAGAGTTTGCGAAGGAATAGGATAAAATACTTCAGCATCCAGGAAGGATTTTTCTACAAAGTCACCTTTTTTATTCAGGGTAAGTAACTGGAGGGCAGTATCAGATGTTTTTTCTATGTTGTTCAAAAAGAGCGTATCGGCATCAATCACTAGCGAGTCTATATCTGTGAAAGAAAGCGAGAGCCCATCTCCATTCAGTACCCGAGAAGAAGTTAGGGTGCCATCGGAATTGAAAATATTTTGGCGAGAAAGAAATGAAAAAGTGTTGTTGTTTTGGTAAATAAAAACGCTATCATTCCTCACTTTAACAGAATCAATTAATTCATCTAGGGTATCGCCAATTTTTGCAAGTTTTCCGTGAGTAAGACCAATGTAGTAGTTTTCATTGATGGTATCTAGGTACAGGTCTCCTTCGGCTGCAGTTCTTGCTTGGTCAATGGAGGTGATTTGGGCAGGAGTGTAAAATTGCGCTTGTAAAGTTCCTGTTAGGACAAATAAAAAAAGAAGTAGGATGCGTGTTTTTTGGCTCATAATTAGTGTTTCATAAAGCCTTAAATATACAAAGATTTCTTTGGTAGTTCAGCTACTTCCTCTGAGTTTTGATTTAGAGGTAACTTTTAGCGATTAATAAGCTTTTTTTCCACCCAAAAAGTACCAAAAGGAACCACCGAGGCCAAGCAGACAACTATGAAGTTTTTGTTTGTCCATTTTTGTTCTTCTTTGATTAAAAACGCCAAAATGAGGTAACCTACAAAGAATAATCCATGAGGCATTCCCAATGATTTTACCCAAGAATCATTGTCAGATAAATATTTGAGTGGCACTCCCACCCCAAGTAGCAGGAGGTAAGAAACTCCTTCAAGAAAGGCTATAATTCTAAAAATTAGTGTCATGGCTTAAAATAATTTACTGTTTGTTTTTAGGTATTCGTTCATTTCTCTAAAATCTATTTTTCCATTTGTCTCAACCAAATAGCGAGAGATTAAAACTGCTTTTTTGACTCTTGAATGAGTTGTTTTTGGCAAACCAATTTGATACAATATACTTCGTTGTTTTCCTGCCGTTAAGGTATGAAAAATGGAATTCAGTTGCTCGTCTTGTGTCAATAACTCCTCCATTTCTTCGGGCATAGGCATTCCGTATTTACTTTTATCTTCCTCAACCACAACGGAGAGAGATTCACCCATCCCGACTTTCAATTTTTTTTGAAGTGTTTTGTTCACCATCACATAATAGGTTCCGTCTCCTTTGGATAACAAAGCACAATGAATGTACTCTTTCCCATTTACGGTACAAATTAATCGTTTGATTTTTTGTTCTCTAATTTCTTGCACAATTGCATCCTCAACCACAATATGTCCTCCCCACACGTTGGAGGAGTCATTATGTCGTAAGGGAGAGTTAAATTTCCACATGAAATTTACATTGGGATATTTCCGTGCTTCTTTTTAGGTAGGTTTACTACTTTGTTTTTTAACATCCCAAAAGCCTTTATCAGTTTTTCTCGGGTGTGTTGTGGTTCAATCACCTCATCTACATATCCTCTTGCTGCTGCATTGTAAGGATTGGCAAATAATTCTGCGTATTCTGCCTCCTTTTCTTGCCATTTTTCCTCAGGATTTTCTGCCGAAGAAATTTCTCTTTTAAAAATAATTTCGGACGCTCCTTTTGCTCCCATTACCGCAATTTCTGCACTTGGCCAAGCATAATTCATATCTGCACCAATGTGTTTAGAGTTCATCACATCGTAAGCTCCACCGTAAGCTTTTCGAGTAATTACAGTAATTCGCGGAACAGTTGCTTCGCAAAATGCGTATAATAATTTAGCTCCATTTTTAATAATTCCGTTCCATTCTTGATCTGTTCCTGGCAAGAAACCGGGAACATCTTCAAACACCAACAGAGGAATGTTAAAGCAATCGCAGTATCTCACAAATCGAGCAGCTTTTTCGGAGGCTTTATTGTCTAACACTCCAGCCAAAAATGCCGGTTGGTTTGCCACAATTCCAATGCTTTTTCCGCCCAACAATCCAAAACCTACTACAATGTTCTCAGCATAATCTTTGTGTACTTCAAAAAAAGTGTCTTTATCCAACGTGGAGGAAATCACATCTTTGATGTCGTAAGGTTGATTAGGATTGGCTGGAATTATCTCGTTGAGCGATGGTCTTGTTTCATCTCCGGGCTCGTAGTCATATTGTGGCGATTCTTCCTCGCAGTTTTGAGGAATGTAACGCATCAAGTCTTTGATTTCTTTGATACATGCCAATTCATTTTCACTTGTAAAATGAGTTACACCCGATTTTGTTGAGTGTGTACTTGCTCCTCCCAGTTCCTCAGAAGTTACCTCTTCGTGTGTCACTGTTTTTACCACGTTTGGCCCTGTTACAAACATGTACGAAGAGTTTTCTACCATAAAGATAAAATCGGTAAGAGCGGGTGAATAAACCGCTCCACCAGCACAAGGCCCCATAATGGCCGACAATTGTGGAATTACACCACTTGCCAACGTGTTTTTGTAAAATATATCGGCATATCCACCGAGTGATACGACACCTTCTTGAATTCTAGCTCCTCCCGAATCATTTAATCCAATGACTGGCGCACCATTTTCCATGGCGAGATCCATTATTCTGCAAATCTTTTGAGCGTGAGCTTCGGCAAGTGAACCTCCCAATACGGTAAAATCTTGTGAAAACACATAAACCGTTCTTCCTTCAATAGTACCAAAACCGGTTACAACTCCATCCCCTAAAATTTTTGTTTTATCTAGCCCAAAATTCGTAGAACGGTGAGTAACAAACATCCCAATTTCTTCAAATGAACCTTCATCTAACAGAAAGTGAATTCTTTCTCTGGCCGTTAGCTTTCCTTTGGTGTGTTGTTTTTCAATTCGTTCTTTTCCTCCTCCAAGCATTGCCTCAGCTTGTTTGTCTTTTAGGTGTTGAATTTTTTCTTTCATAAAGTTGGTTTAGGGCTTTTTCTGTAAAGTGATTCAAATTTAAAACATTTTTGGGTTATTCCCTTGGAATGAAAGTCAAATTGGTATATTTAGTTTGGGATAGAAAAGAAATAAGAACATAGAGGAAAGAGAAAAGAGGAAAGAACAAAGAGCAGAAAGTTCGGAGCCTTGGGAAATAAAGACTTACATCTAGAAGGTTTATGACTTACTGCATACGAGAATTATACAATGAAAAAGCACTCTAAAACCTGAGCTCAGAAGAAGGGAGTGGATCAAAAGCTGACGACAGAAAAAGGATTATGAACTCCATTACCGCGCAAGAATTTCCATCTGTCATTCTGGACTTGATCCAGAATCTAGTATTTTTCTATTCTGCTGAATACTAGATTCCAAGTCGAGCCTGGAATGACAAGGATTATAACCTTGATAAAAATAAAAATCGGGAAATATAGAGTTATGGATAAAATGAAAAGCTAGTGTCAGTTTGAGTGCCCCGATTTTTCATCGGGGTGTATCGAGAACAGCCTGCCCGCATTGGGAAGGAACGTTTTGGAAAACCATCCGTTTTTTTGAAGAAATATTTTAGGAATAATTATTGATAGTATAGAACCATGAAAAAACCACTTTTTAACCTTGGGTTAACACGGAGAATTTATGTAGCGATGCTTGCCGTGGTTCTTATTTCCTCTTTGGCAATTGCTTTGTTTACAGCGGCTTTTTTTAAGAATCAGAACGAGAAATATCACCTGAGTAGACTGGAAAGAAAAGAGAAAAGAGTCGCTAATTCAATTAAGTATTTTACCGATAAATACGACATACAAAAAGACTTGAATTTCGTTTCTAGAGAGTTTTATGAAAAAATAGAGGAACTCTCGAAAGAGAACGAAATGGAACTTAAGATATACAATACAAACGGCACCATATTACTCTCTTTGGACAATGAGTTAAACCCAAAAGATAGCATCCCGAGCTCTATATTTAATTCTATTTTTGAGGCAAAGGACTCTTTTTATATTCATCAAAAGAGCAAAACTAATTTGGCAACCTATTCGGTTTTAAAAAATAGATTGGGAGAAAACATTGGTATTTTAAATGTCCCTAACTATGACTTCTCTACCAGCAGCATAGAAACCAATTCATTTTACCGAACACTCATCGAGGTTTATCTCTTGTTGTTTTTGGGTGCGGCATTTTTTGCTTTTTTTCTGTCAAGGAATATTACAAGTTCGCTTAGGCTCATTGGTGACAAAATGAAAAGTGTATCGATCAACAAAAAGAACGAAAAACTTTCTTGGAGAAATAAGGATGAGATTGGCGAGCTGGTAAATCGTTACAACACGATGGTGGATGAGTTGGAGCAAAGTGCTGATTTATTGGCGGAGTCCGAAAGGGAAACAGCTTGGCGAGAAATGGCAAAACAGGTTGCACATGAGATAAAAAACCCGTTGACTCCAATGAAACTAAATGTTCAGTTTTTGGAACAATCATTGAAGCCAGATGCTCCAGATTTTAATGAAAAAATTTCGAGGTTTTCTAAGAAAATGATTACTCAAATTGACGTGCTTACAGAAATTGCAAATGAGTTCTCTAGTTTTGCAAAGATGCCTATCACCTTACTTTCAGACGTAAATTTACGAACAATATTAGGAGATGTTCTTGGTACTTTTGACAAAGAAATAAAAGTGGTGAAAGAGTTAAACGGTATTGAGGAAGCTAACATTAAAGGTGACGAAAGTCAGTTGATTCGAGTTTTTAATAACCTTTTAAAAAACTCTTCCCAAGCTATTCCCGAAAATAGAATTGGCGTTATTCAAGTTATCTTGACTGAGAACGACACACACTACTTGGTGGAGGTAAAGGATAACGGCAAAGGGATTTCTCCCGACCAATACGATAAGATTTTCACTCCTAATTTCACCACCAAATCCTCAGGGAGTGGATTAGGATTGGCCATTGTGAAAAACATCATCAAAAACCACGAAGGTTCTATTCGATTTGAGAGTAAAGTAGGTGTTGGAACTTCGTTTTTCTTGGAGTTACCTAAGGGTTAGGAGTTTTACATTTCTTAAGAAGAGTATCTCGAGTCATTTTGTATCCGCGGGACAGGATTATAAATGAAGAGATAATTAATAATCCTAAAAGGAATTTACAAACTCTACAATCAGTTTGTGTAAATCATCAAACTCCGTGAGCGGCAGAGTTTCGGGACGGTCTAGGATATCGTGGTAATAGGTAACTCCTCCCAGAGTATAGGTAAAAAAAGATGGAACTCCTGCTTCTTCAAACCAATAATGATCACTGTTTGCGGCTTTTCCTCTTGGTTTAATTGCATTGAGCAAATTGTGTTTTTCATTAATTGCTTTCAATCTTTCAAACTCTTTGGGATGCTCCGTGGAGTTCACTACTTGTATTCCTTCGGAGCCCGTTCCCATCAAATCCACATTGAGCAAAAACTTCATTTTCTCAAGAGGAATAATCGGGTTTTCAACATAATATTTTGAACCAATTAGTCCTGCTTCCTCAGCCCCAAAACCTATAAAAAGGACCGAGTATTCGGGTTTGTTTTCAGAGAAATATTTCATCAAAGTAAGCATCATGGCCACTCCGCTGGCATTGTCGTTTGCACCGTTAAAAGTGGCTGTTTGCCCCATCATTCCCAAGTGGTCGTAATGAGCGGTGAACACAAAGAATTTTTTTCGTTTGCATTTTCTTTTTGCAGGAATGTATCCCAACACATTTTGAGTTTTGTAGGATTCAATCCATGAATTTTCAATGATAAGCTCAACTTCTTTTTGGTTTTCTAGCCACCCGGATTGAATCTCGATTATCGGGAAAGGTAAAGCCTCTTTAGCAACCGACCAAGTGAATTTGGAATCGTTCAGAATAAATAGAGGAGCAATTTGAGCAATAGAGTTTTTTAGTTTTAATTGTGACATCAACTGTTCTCTACCTTTAGGTTTGGGCAAATCAATGACATAGGCATAGCTCTTGTCATTTTGAAGTTGGTCTTTGCCAATTTCGTTGAAGAAACTGTTTTCGGTAATTCGTTTGAGTGTGAATGTGCCCTTGGCCGAACCAGAGTTGGGAGCCACAATAAAATCTTCGCCCGTTCTCAAAACCGTATCGTTGATGGTTATTTCTACTTTGCCAGGAAAAGCATTTACCGGAAAGGCATATTCTTGAAAATAAGAATCTCCATTTACGGGCAAAGCGCCATACTCTTTAAATTTTTTAGCAATGTAATCCGCGGCAATTTTATCTCCGTTATTTACATATCCTCTGCCATAAAAATGATCGGAGGCAAGCGTATCTATTAGTTTTTTGGCAAGTTCTTTTTGGGAGAAAGAACAAAGCGATAGTAGAAAAAGTGCGGTAAGAAAAAGTGTTTTTTTCATTTGTTTTCATCTTTGTTTCCCTCCTTGAGGAATGTTAGGGAGGCGACTATTTCCATAAGCTGTCACCCACCTCATTCCTCCCTCAAGGGAGGAAGTGTTATTTGTTCAACAATTCATTCCCCAATTCATCAAAATCCACTCCATCAAAATTTCCTGAGCTCATCAGAAGTAGGTTTTTATGATTAAAATTAATACTTTTTACTTTTTTCATCAATTCATCAGAATTGGTAAAAACTGTAACATTTTCGCTAAAAAAGGCGTTTTTTACGTCTATTTCGCTCAACATTGCTAGTTTTTTGTGCTCTATGGCTTTTGGACTGAAGTACACAAACGCTTGATCGGCTGCCAACATGGTGTTTTTATATTGACCCAAAAACTCTTGATTCAGGCTACTAAATGTATGCAACTCTATGCAAGCAATTAACTCTCTATCGGGATATTGATTCTTTACGGCCTTTGTTGTTGCTTCTAGTTTGGAGGGCGAATGAGCAAAATCTTTTAAAATATGAGTTTTATTGTTTTTTGCAACAGTTTCTAATCGTTTTGAGGCTCCCGAAAATGACTGAATAGCTTGATAAAAATCGCTAGAAGAAATTCCTATTTGCTCACAAACGAGCCTCGCTCCATTGAGGTTTTGTAGGTTGTGTTCTCCAAAAATCTCAAGAGGAAAATTTCCATCGGCAGTATGTAAAGTAGTTACTCCGTTTTCAATTTTGAATTCAGGAGTAGAATAGGGAATAAACTTAATATTACGCGAAGAATGTTGAACGAGTTTTTCAATTTCTGGATCTCCCGAGAAATAAACTAAACTTCCGCCTTCCTCTATTTTATTGATAAAAATTTCGAACTGTTTGCAGTAGTTTTCAAAGGTGGGAAACACATTAATGTGGTCCCAAGCAATCCCAGTAAGTAAAGCAACATTGGGGTTGTATAAATGAAATTTTGGTCTGCGGTCAATAGGTGAAGAAAGGTATTCGTCTCCTTCTAATACGGCAGCTGGAGCCGAATCAGTAAGCTTCACCATCACTTCAAATCCTTCGAGTTGGGCTCCTACCATGTAGTCATTTTCCTTTTTATGAAAATTTAATACATGCAAAATCATCGAGGTTATAGTAGTTTTTCCATGACTTCCACCAATTACCACTCGCGTTTTTTCTTTGGTTGCTTCGTAAATGTATTCGGGATAAGAGAATATCGGTAAGCCCAGTTCTTGAGCTTTTATTAGTTCAGGATTATTTTCTCTGGCATGCATTCCTAAAATCACTACATCAATCTTTGTGTTGATTCTTGTAGCGTCCCAGCCCATTTTATCAGGGAGCAAGCCATATTTTTCGAGTCTTCCTTTTGAAGGGTTAAAAATTTCATCATCGGAACCTGAAACTGTATTCCCAGAGAGGTGAAGTGCAATGGCTAGGTTGTGCATAGCACTTCCGCCAATGGCTATAAAGTAGATGTTTTTTCTTGTTTTCATTCGGCTGGGAATAAAGAGTTTCTGAAAGAATAAAAGATTAAAAGACAAAAAGCGATGTTCAAAGAAACATTTAAAAGAGCAATGGTTATATTCCCATTTCGGATCAATTCAAAGGTTTCGAAGCTAAAGGTTGAAAACGTACTGAATCCTCCGCAAAACCCTATGACTATAAATGCTCGGAGAAAGGAATTAGACTCAATTTTAGCAGAAAAAGAATACAGTGCAACTGCCATGACAAGGCAAGCCAAAACATTGGCAATGAGTGTTCCCAAAGGAAAGCTGGATGAAGAAAATTGAGATACTCCATACCTAGCCACACTCCCCAATCCTCCACCTAAAAATAAAGCTAAAAACAGCATAATAAATTATTGATTTAGGTAAAAGTAAGGAAATAGCTCTATTGATTTTCTTTATTTTGATTTACCTATTCACAGACTGATATGAATAAAAAAAACCTCCTTTTGAAGAAACAAAAGGAGGTTTGTGAAAGTTTAAGGTTCTATTGCTTGATAAACCTTCTTGTTTCTTGGCCTTTTTCTGTACTCACAGAAATAAGATAAACACCAGGTTTTAAATTAGAAACATCTATTATACTCATGGGATTATTTGGACTAGTATTCCATACCATTCTTCCATTTACATCCAATATGGTAATCCTTCTAATTGCAACTGCATCGGTTTTCACATGGAGAAGGTTTGATGCCGGAGATGGAAATATTTGTAATGACCGGATGGAGTTTTCATTGATACTCGTAACTGGCACTATAAATGAATAACAAGAAGAGGTGTCTGAACATCCATTCAGGGATACGGCAACCTGGTAGTTTCCGCTGACTGAAGCAGTAAACACCCGAGATGTTGCACCAGCAACTGCCATTCCTGTTCCGCAATCTATCCACTGGTAGGAAGCGCCTGCCATGGAAGCAGCTCCTGTAGAGTCATTCGTTTTGCTGGCCGAGCTATCTATTGAGGTGACATGAATGGTGACAGGATTAGAAGCTAACGGACAACTATTTAAACTACCTTCTACGAGGTAAGTAGTAGTTGTAGCTGGCGAACCAGTGTAACTAGTAGCCGCTGAATTTTGTACGCTCGTTCCAGAAGCTTTGAAATCATAACTTGTTAAAGTCGCTCCGGATGCTGTGAGGGTTAAAGGTTCTCCTTCACAAATGGAGTCATTTGAGGCAGAACTAGTTAAAGTAATTCCTTCTGCTATAATTGTTGCTCCAACTCCCAGGGTTCCTAGGGTTGTAATGCTTGCTCCAGGTGTTCCTCCTGTTGGTAAAAATCCAAAATACCTTCCTGCAGGAGGGTTTTCGGGATTGAGTGATGCAAATGGGAAATATCCTGTTGTCGTATTTTGTGATTGTCGTATTCCAATATAAAAATCTGGATTAGCAGGAGTAATGACATTATTACCCGTAAGGGGAAAGCTAACTTTAGTACCCAGTTGCGCTGCTGTTACTGTGATGGCTGCCGAACTATCAATGATGGTTCCTCCTGAGTTTAACAAAAAGCCTTGAAGCTGATTTCCTGTGTTTCTTGTGTCGTTTGAGAGTTCCAGATAAATTGATTTTACAGAACTACTAACGGTAGAACTACCTGTGTGCTTTACAGCTAAAATCCCTGTGCCCGTATTAAAACCGGCAGAAGAATAGGGAGCAGAATTATCTGCGTAACTAATTGTATCACAATTAATCGATTGTACTAAAACAAGTGAGTCATTGGTGGTAAATTGATCACTTGGCACAGAAAGTTTAACGGTTTGCATGCCGGCATTACTTGTAGTGAGTGCATTAAATGTGACTACTTGGGAAGCACCTGCCGCCAAGCTAGGTATCGTTTGCGTGGAAGATGAAGGGTTTGCTCCTGTAATGTCTAACGAAACAGGGATGGAGGTCAATGTTCCTTGTGATTTATTTCTTACCGTTCCGGTTATGGTTTGACTTCCATTATACACTTTATTGTGATGTCCTTGATCTAAAACTAAAAAGTCAACTGCCATGTCATTAGTAAATGGATTTACATATCCGATGTACAGTCCTGGTCTCCAGCTAGAAAAGCCATTTAGTGTGGTTCCCGGAGTCGTGGTTGTAGTGGCTACCATTTTTAAATCACCTGAAACAGAATTGTTGCAGTCATAGGTGGCTGCGGTTGTAGCAAAAGCAGTTCCAAGGTAATCATAGGCAACTTGAATTCCGTTTCCTGCGTAAGTGAAGGTATCACTCAAAACGATAGTACTTGTAGTTGGTGTCGTAGAAATTGGAATTGAATAAGCTCCATCATATACACTATCCATTCCGGTAATTGCCGTGGCCCAATTCAATGATTTAGTATTACTCGTTGCCGTAGAGTTTTCAAGGTAGAGTTTAATATTTCCTCCTGCAGCTATGTTTCCTCCATTCACATACACAAATCCTACTGAGGTGATTTGTGCTCCAACAGGAAGGCTGGTCAATTCAGAGGCATAAATCATGTAATGAGCTCTTATGGTAGTGTGTGAGGTTGTCCCATTTGGCGCTCTCAGAGTTGAGGTTGCTCCTAGCGTGGCTGGGATTGTTTGATTAAGGATTGCCTGTCCATAAAGTTGCCCAGCGCAAAGCGTAAACAACAAAAAGTAAAGTGTTTTCATAATTCTAATTTTTCGGTTACACTTAAATATACACAAAAAATCACAAATATGTTAAATTATTAAAACTCACTTCGCTATCAAACCGGCAAATCTTTTCAATTGCAGCTCGGCAATCTTGGCATTGTACTGAGCATTCAGTAAATTGAGCTTTGTATTAACTAGGTTGAGTTGTGCCTGTCTGAAGTCCAATGAAGTAACCTTTCCTAAGTCAAATAACTCTTTTGATTTTAGGAAATTTTGGTTGCTTATTTCAACATTAGTCTTCTCATTTGCAATTATTGCCTTTTGGGTTTTGTACTCCGCCCAAAAAGTGGCTAGCTGATTTTCCAAATTTAACTGAGCTTTTTGTTTATTCAGCTCTTGGGTACGCATGTTAATTTTTGCATTCTGCACCCTTACTTTTGTAGCTCCACCATCAAAAATATTCCACGTTAAGTTGAGTCCAGCATTTAATCCCAGGGTTTGTTGTTGAGCCAGAAACCCTGCAGGACCATTATCACTGAAGTTAACACCATAGTTTACATTAGTGGTCACGCTTGGCAACCAGCTTGCTTGATTTATTTTTAAATCTTGCTGCGAAATGGCCTGATTTATTTCAATTTGTTTGAGTTGACTGTTGTCTGATTTTAGTTGCGACAACAATTCTAAATAGAAGAGGTTACTATCGAGAACAACTTGTTTATCCACAGAAAACGAAGTGTTTATTTCTCTTCCCATCAAAAAGTTGAGTGTTCTTACATTGTTTTCTGTGAGCACTGAGGCATTGATTAAGTTAATTGAATCCCTGTTTGCATCTACTTTTGCGTTGAGTACATCCAGCAAGCTTCCTGTTCCATATTGCTGTTTTTCGGACACTCGTTCCAGTCTTTCTTTGGAAATGTTGTAGGCTTCTTCCAGTGTTTTTTGCTGTTCTTGATTTCTTGCTACATTGTAATAAGTGGTATAAACGTCAATCAACGTGTTTTCGATTTGAGTTTGTTTTTGAACAGAGGATAAATCGAATAATTTTTTAAACTTATCGTATTGAAATTTTCTGGCGCCACCATTAAACAACACATAATTTAAACCAACTGAAGCTCCATAGCCATAGGTTTGAATGGCATCAATGCTCCGTTCATTTCCTTGCTGATCGGTAATTGTGGCATTAGATCTATTGAATCTTCCGTCTGCGTTTGCTGTGGCTGTTGGCAAGAATCCCGAGTTATAAACCGACTGATTATTATCCGCTTGTACCATCGAATTTTCTGCTAACTGAATGTCGTAGTTACTTTTGAGTGCATTGGCTATAGCTTCCTCTAGGGTGAGAACTTCTTGGGCAAGAGTTGCAAGAGGCAAACCAAAACTCAGGAATAGTAAATTGAATAATTGTTTCATGTTATAAGTTGTTTGTGTCTGATAATGTTTGAGTAGCGCCATGATTATACTCTTCATGGTCAGCAGAAAGTTCTTTCACTGCTCTTTCTACGGATTCGTTGGTTGGTTTAGGAGTATTCCAAAACGCCCATTCCTCTGAGTTCCAAAACCAAATTACACCTACTTTTATGCTGTTCACGGTGGATAAGAAAATAGGTAAAAGTAGTAGGGTGAGTACTGTGGCAATAATGATTCCGTAAACAATAGAGATAGCCATTGGAATTAAGAACTGTGCTTGTAAGCTTTTTTCAAAAATAAGAGGTGCAAGTCCAGCCACAGTAGTAATCGTAGTTAAGAAAATTGCTCTAAACCTTGATTTGCATGCTTCGGCAAGTGCCTCGTCAAACTTCATTCCCAGTTTCAGGTTGGAGTTGAATTTACTAATTAATACAAGTCCGTCATTTACCATAATTCCAATTAGCGCTATAATTCCTAGTCCGGAAAGTATATTGATGGAAAACCCGTGTAACCAGTGTCCCCATCCAATTCCTATTAAACTGAAAGGAACCAAAAAAATAAGAACAAACGGCTGACTGTAACTTCGGAAAGTGAAAGCTATTACGACATAAATAAAAATCAAAATAATTGGTCCGGCTGGACTTAGGGATTGCTGTGTTTTTACGGCTTCTCTGTTTTGGCCTTCGTACAACGGTGCAACTGACACATATTTTGACAGAATACCGGGCATAACGGAGTCTTTTATATTTTTCATATAATCAGTGGCACTGGCTTTAGGGTCTAGTAAATCAGCTTTCACTTGAATTTCTCTTTGGCCTTCCAGGTGGTTGATAGAAATCTCTCCACGGGCAATGTTGTATTTGGCAATTTCGGAGAATGGAACTCTTGCCCCTGATGGCGATATTAACTGCATGTTGTTGAGGTTATTGATTGACATCCTCTCTTTTTTGTCATACCTCACCCATACTTTTATCTCGTCCACTCCTCTCTGAAATCGTTGTGCTTGAGCTCCAAAAAAGGCACTACGAACTTGACTCATTACATCGTTGAGAGTAAACCCTAGTAAATAGGCATTTGGCTTAAGGTTCACGGTAATTTCTTTGATCCCTTGTGGATCATTGTCCGTAATGTCTTTTATGCCTTCAATTTCAGAGAGTGCTTGTTTTAGTTCCGATTTGGCGGCTTTTAGTTCTGCGATATTATTTCCTAGTAAAGAAACGGCAATGGGCGAACCACCAAATACAGCTCCCGAACCAAACACTAAACTTTCTGCTCCAATTATTTCATCTGCAGTGTCTTGAATTGCATTCGTTATTTCTGGCGAAGATACATTTCTGAACTCTCCCTGCAGTAAATTTACGGTAAGTGAAGCTACAGAGGATCCTGGTCCTATGGTTTTTACGATATTGAGAACCACCGAATCACCATTTTGTTTTTCTTTAAAGCGCTCGTTCACTTGCCATACGCTATTTTCTAGGTTGGTTATTAATGAATCTGTCACATTTTCGTTTGTTCCCTGAGGCATATTCAAGGTAATTTGAACTCTGTCACTCGCAATTTGTGGGAAAAATGTAGTACGTATAATTCCACTGCCAATTCCGCCAATGGTAATGATTAATAAGCCCAACATAATGGCAAAACCGATGAGTTTAAATCTTAGGAAAAAATTAAGTACTGGCTCATATAAGTTATCCCTCAAATAATTCATGAGTTGCTCGGCTTTCACATTGATTTTATAGGGTTTAGATTTTACACGAAGTGTTCTGGAATGTGCAATGTGAGAAGGTAAAATAATAAGCGCTTCAATCAAAGAGACGGAAAGCGTAATCAATACGATAACAGACACTTCTCCAAAAAACTCTCCAATTCTTCCATCCAAAAACAAGAAGGTAGAAAAAGCCAACATGGTAGTAAGAATGGCAGAGATAATAGGCGGAATCACTTCTAGAGTTCCATCAATTGCTGCACGAACTGGCGATTTTCCTTTTTCATGATGAGAAAAGATATTCTCGGCAATTACAATTCCGTCATCTACCAATATTCCTATTACAATAATCATTGCAAACAATGAAAGTACATTGATCGTTACATCAAAAAATCCAGCAAGAGCAAACATTCCTAGGAAAGAAATTGGTAATCCAAACGCAACCCACATTGCGATTCTAGGTTTCAGGAAAATCGAAAGAATGAGCAAAACCAAAAGCATCCCTACTATGGCATTATTCAATAACAGTTCGGTTCTTTGGGTCAAAGTGATAGAAGTGTCAGAGGTTACATCTAGGTGTACGTCATTTGAAGCCAAATTATAATCTTTGATGTACTCTTTGACATATTCTGCTGTAGAAATTAGATCTTCACTATTGGTATTTTGAATGGTAACATTTACGGATTTGTTACCGTTGAAATAACTTCCATTTGGGTTTTCATTAAATTTATCACGGAGTGTAGCCACCTCTTTTAAAAAAACAACATTTCCGTTCGCAGAAGATTTGACTACAATATTTTCTAAATCAGCTGCATAATAAGCTCTATTGCTCGCTCTTATCAAATATTCTTCGGCTTCGGTTTTTATGGAGCCACCTGTGGTAATCAAGCTGTTTTTTGCCACGGCATTTGCGACTTGGGCAAAACTCAAATCATAGGCCCTAAGTTTTGATTCTGTCACTGCTATTTCTATTTCTTCGTCTGGATAACCAGAAATAGAAACTTGTGAAATCCCATCTTTCCTAAGCAATTCTTTTTCGATTAACTGTGCTTTTTGTTTCAGCACATTAAGCGGTACATTTTCCCCACTTACAGCAAATGAAATTGTTTGTCGAGTTGCTTCTCTTTTGGCAATTACCGGAGGTTCCATTCCGCTCGGGAAGCTGGGAACTTTATCCACTGCATTTTTTACATCAGCAAGAATTACATCAGTATCAAAACCCTTAATTGTTTCAATGGTAATGGCTGCCGAGTTTTCGTAAGATTTTGAGGTAACCCTGTCAATTCCCACAATTCCCTTGAGGTTGTCTTCAATTTTGAGCACAACTCCTTCCTCCATTTCTTGAGGAGAAGCTCCTGGATAGGCCAGGTTCACAGTGATAATTCGGGACTCTGATAATGGAAAAAAAGAGGAGGTAAGTGTAGTAAACCCAAAGTATCCGAACAGGATAAAACCCAATACAATTATCCATCCCGCAATAGGATATTTAATAAAGTATGCTAGTATATTTTTCATGTTTTAAAAATTATGACAAGGAGTCCGATTAGTTTTTTACTACCACTTGCATTCCATCGTATCCACCTATTACAGGAGTCGTTACCAATTGCAAGTCGTTTTCTAGCCCTTTCACAATCAGTGTGTTTTCGTTGGCATGAACAAGGGAAATAGGTTGTTTAATCAGTTTGTTTTCTTTCACAACAAAAACATGGTTCATGTCCACAATTAAGCTTCTGTTTATTTCAAATACATTTTCCACTTCTTTTGCATTGATGTCGGCCTCAAGGTATTCTCCTTCGCTTAGTTGGTTGGATTGGATTTCTACAAAAAGTTGAACCGTTTGAGTAGCTCTGTCAATTTGCGCATTCACTCGTGATACTTTTCCGATGTAGGTTTTCGATTTATCTGTGGTGTAAAGAGTCACTTTTTTACCAATTTTCAAAAAGTCGGTCATACTTGCATTCACGTTCAATTCCAGTTCATATAATCCCGTACGGATAAATTCACCAAGTTTTTGTCCAGGAGAAACTAGTGTTCCTGGAGTTACTTCGGCCGCAACTAAGACACCTGAAAATGGAGCCGAAATGGTGTATTTTGCCAATCTTGTTTCCAGATTTTTTATGGAGTAATAAGTAGTAAAAATTGATTTACCGGTAATGTAATTGGTAAAGTTTTCATTGGTTGATTTTGGCAAGGCAGGCAATGAGTTGTCTGGTGTAATGGAGTTTACATAGTTTCGCCACACTGTTAGCTCTGCTGGATAATCAAATTTAATATCTGCAAGGGTTGATGTAATCAAGCTTTTGAAATTGATTCTTTGAGATTTTACTGAGGCAGCAAATTCAGTGTTGTTGATTTGAATTAAAGCTTCACCACTGCTGTACCTTACTCCAGCTTTGAACGGTTTTGAAGTTTGCTGAAATATACCTTGAACTTCTGAATATAGCACTGCTCTATCTTTCGCTACTATGGCTCCTGTACTTTTGATCTGAATGGGTAAAGTGGCGTTTTTAACCTTTATGGTGGAAACTGATTTAATGGATTTTTCTGTTTTCTTTTCGGGAGCTTTTTTTCCGCTTTCCATTATTTTTTTTCCGCCAATAGCCAGAACAATGATTCCAATTGCGATAGGTACTTGAAGTATCTTTTTCATAGTTTTTATTTTATCATGGGCCCCACAACAGAGCCGGTAATGTTAGTTTGAATTTTTTTAAGAATTTGCTTTGTCATTTCTATCTCCGCCTCGCTGAGATTTTTCTCAATGGTAATGGCCATAGAATGAAAATGAGGAGTCGCTTTCTTTATTATCTTTTTTCCAGCCTCAGTGAGGTGAATATGGTTTTTTCTTTTATCCTCCTCAGACGAGCATTTAATGATGTATCCTTTTTTAATTAAGGTGTTTATCATTCTGGTGAGGGTAGATTTATTTCTTTTTGAAAAGAAAGCTAACTGATTCTGATAAATTCCATCGTTTAGTTCAATGTTTTTGAGAATCACAAACTGCATTTTACTGATGTCAATTTTATTTTCAGAAAGCAATTCTTCAATCCTTTCATCTATCACTTTCATGGTTCTGCCAATCCAGGGACCGAGTGAGTTTTTGAATTCTATTTCTTTTTTTTTGTTCAAGTTCCAAAGGTAATAACAATTTAGTTGCATATACAACTAAATAAGTTTGTTTTTTCAAGCTGATTTTGAGAGGGTGGAAATAGTAACAAAATTGGTCTATTTTTGTTTTTTCATTTAAAATGGTATCACCTATGAAAACGATTCTAATATCTGTACTCTTATTTATTTCCTGTAACTCAAGCAAAGTTCAATCAGAAACCACAAACAACGAAGGTGTTGCCTCCTCCGTTGATTCGATAGAAGAGGTAAATGAGAAAAAGGATGAGAATGAAATGGTGAAGAATGAATCTGTACAAATTAATCCCGAGTATTTGATAAAAGCACATTTTGCTAGCGGATGTTTCTGGTGTGTTGAGGCAATTTATGAACACACAAAAGGAGTAAGTGAAGTATATTCAGGGTATTCTGGAGGACATACCAAAAACCCAACTTACGAATCATCCAATACGGGAAAAACAGGTCATGCAGAAGCAGTAGAAATTATTTATGACTCCTCTATGATTAGTTTTAAGGAATTGGTTGATATTTTTTACGGAACACAAAATATAGAACAAGTAAACGGACAAGGTCCCGATAACGGCAGTCAATACCGAACAATTGCTTTTTATGGAGATGCCAAAGAGAAAGCAATTATCGAGACTAAAGTGGCAGAATTAAAAGCCCAAGGGTTGAACCCAGCTGCTGAGGTCAAGCAATTTGAGAAGTTTTGGATGGCAGAAGACTATCACCAAAATTATGAAAAACTTCACCCAAACCACTCCTATATTAGGGCTGTTTCCGTTCCTAGGCTGAATCGGTTCAAGAAGGATTTTCCTGAATTGGTGAAGTAGGTTTTATTTGTTCTTAACAAGGACTTAGGCATGCTAAAAATCAAAGTGTTAAATCGTTCTATGCTAAAAAATAAGTTCACCATTGTTTTCAGTAACTACTCCGCATACCTAGGATCTACAACCCTATCCATCTTTTCCATTCGGTGAACTTCTAGAGTTAAGAACTCAAACTCTTCTGTAACTTTTCCGTAAAGTTTGTAAACTCCCTTTCCTCTAAACAAATATTTTTCTGCGGTGTTTGGAAAATGAACTGTATCTATAAATTGTCCTTCTTTGTCTAAAAAAGTTCCAAACTGCATCCGTTTTTTGTTTACGGTACTGGTACTTTTTACCGTTACCAAATAACCATACAGTTCAATTTTTCTATTGATATGGTATTTCATTTCCTTTGCCATCAGGCTTTCTTTTAACTCTATTTTCGTCAGTTCAAAAGGGTTTCCTAGCGTAAATCCAAATAGTTCCAATTGGTCAAAGGCAACTTCTTTTTTATCGAAATCTAACGAAGGAATTTCAAATTTTTTACCGTCATTTAGTTCAAATAATTTAGGTTGTTTTTTTACTGCTAATTCAGGCGAATAATTTAGCTTTAGCCTCCACAATAATCTCCGTTTGTTTGTATCAAACTCATTGAAGCAACCTGCTCGAATAAGTAATTCGGCTTGAATTACACTTACTGCTGTGCGTTCCATAAAGTCCGCTAAATCGAAAAATTCACCGCTCTGCCTGCTCGTCAAAATCTCTCGGATAGTCGTTTCAGATAATTCATGAATATCGCTAAAACCTAAATAAACATTATTCCCTTTTAGCACGCTTTCGCTACGGCTGAAATTGATGTGTGGAGGATGTATAATTCCGCCCAATAGTTTGATTTCGTGTAGGTAGGTTTCCTTTCGATAAAACCCTCCTCCATTATTAATTACTGCTACCATATATTCGAGAGGAAAATAGGTTTTGAGAAACAAACTCTGGTAACTTTCTACAGCATAACTGGCTGAGTGACCCTTTGCAAATGCATAACCCGCAAAACTTTCGGTTTGCCTCCAAATCTCAAAAATCACTTCGTCTTGATAGCCTTTTTCACGACAATTATCAATGAATTTTTGTTTCACTTGGTCAAATTCTCCTCTCGAGCGAAACTTGCCACTCATTCCTCTTCGCAGCACATCGGCTTCGCCCAGCGAAAGTCCTGCAAAGAGGTGAGCTACTTTTATCACATCTTCCTGATACACCATTACCCCATAAGTTTCGGGCATAATTTGTAACATTACGGGGTGCGCTTTTTCTTTAATCCTCTCGGGATAGCGATGGCGCAAAATGTACTCGCGCATCATTCCGCTTTGCGAAACTCCAGGACGAATAATCGAACTTGCGGCTACTAATCCCAAGTAGTTATTCACTCTTAATTTTTTGAGTAACATGCGCATAGCAGGCGACTCTACGTAAAAGCAGCCCAGGCATTTTGCTTCTGCTATTAATTGATTAATCTTAGGATCTTTTTTAAAAGCTTTTACATCATGAATGTCAAAATTGCACTTTTCAGGTTGGTTTTCCTGAATGATTTGCACCGCATCTTTTATTTTTGCTAATCCTCGTTGTCCTAAAATATCAAACTTGTATAATCCCACATCTTCGGCAATCACCATATCAAACTGTACGGTAGGAAACCCTTTTGGAGGTAGATTGGTTGCCGAAAAGCAATGCAAAGGTGAGTTGGAAATCAAAATTCCCCCTGCATGAATCCCCAAATGATTTGGAAATCCTTGAATGAGTTTTCCGTAACGCAATACCAAAAGTGCTAATTCATCCAGTCTGTTTTCCAAAAATTTTCCACTGCTTAGTTTGTCAATCTCCTCTTTGGGCAGCCCAAACACTTTCCCTAATTCTCTCACTGTTCCTTTGTACTGAAAACAGTTATAGGTAGCCAAAAGTGACACGTGACTGAAGCGTTCAAAAATATAACGCGTTACATCTTGCCTGTCTTTCCAAGAAAAATCAATATCAAAATCGGGTGGGTTTTTTCTATAAAGATTAATAAATCGCTCGAAGTACAAATCCAACTCAATAGGATCTACATCAGTTATTCGAAGCAAGTAAGCTACAATACTGTTTGCTCCACTTCCTCTCCCAATGTGAAAATAGCCTTTGTTTCTGGCGTAGGTAACAATGTCCCAGTTGATCAAAAAGTAAGAAACATATTCTTGTTTGATAATCAAATCAAGCTCTTTTTCTATTCGCGCTCTTATTTCTGGAGTTACTTTCTTTCCATATCGGTAGGGCAGTCCTTCTTCCGTTAATTTACGGAGCAAGGTGATGTCTTCTTGTTTGCTTTTGGTGTATAGACTTTGATTCTGAGGCTTTCTGTTTTCACTAAAATCAAAGTGAATGGAACAGTTATCTAAAATATCATTTGTGTTTTTAATTAGTAAAGGAAACTCCTCAAATGCTGTAGTTAACTCCTGTAACGGAATCATTTTTTCTTCTGGATGTGCCTCCTCAGTTTTGGGTAATTTGCTCAGGAGTGTATTGTTGTCAATTGCTCGTAGCAATCTGTGAGCATTAAAATCTCTTTTGGTACGAAAAGTAACAGTTTGCAAAATGACCAGTTTATCTTGATGCTTCAATAAAGGAGACATTCTTAACTGAGGAATTTCATGAGCTGCTATTCCAATGTACTCATGAGGAAGCAAAGAATTTATCTTTAGTTCTTTGGCTACTCGAAAGGGATAAACAACAAAAGCATTTTCAAAATTCTTGGCCCGTTTTGGAATAGGCTCTTTTTGGTGTAAATAGTGAGAAAGATAAGTGTTTAGTTCTTGCCAGCCTTGGTTGTTCTTGGCGATTCCTACAAAGCACGGGTCATTTCCGTTTCTAAAATCAACTCCTACAATCGGTTTTATCCCATATTTTGGCGAAAGCCTAATAAAATTTAAACACCCCGAGGTATTATTAATATCCGCTAGTACCAGCGAATTCAACCCACGTTCTTCCGCCATTTCCAGTAAGCTTTCTTCTGAAAACGTCCCATATCGCAGGCTGTAATAGGTGTGGCAGTTGAGGTACATGTTTTTTGTTTAATTTATCCTTCAATTTTTTAAAGTCAATAATTAGTCTGATGAATAAGATTCCTGCCTTCGCAGGAATGACAAAGAAGTTTTATAATTACATTATTTCCGCCCTCATTCTAAGGGGTGATTTTGGCGAAATGTTTTTCGTGAATGAGAGAGGAAGTTCAGGAGCTTGAGGAGGAAATCACCGACCGAATCGAAAAACATAAGTTAAAATCATGGAGTAGAATGAAGCCTAGACTTTTTTTGGTTCGTTTTTTTGGGCGATGCAAAAAAAATGAATAAGCTTTTGATAAGCTACGCACTAACTTCTCCTATGCGCTAGCAATTCGGGAGGATCTCCATTGAAAGGATTATGGAAGCGGCCAATGGTTTTGGCGTTCATTGCTACCGCTCTCATAATACTTCTTTCTCCATACTTGGATCGAATGTTGTCCATAGCTTTATAAAGGTTTATTTGTTTTTCCGAATCATCAAAAAGATTTATTTGGTAACTCCCCGAAACCAATCCACTGTATCGGATTCCAATTAACCTCACCAGTAGTCTTCGCCCGTAAAGCTGTTTGAATATTTCCTGCACCTTGGGAATCAAAATATGATCTGCTGAGGTGTAGGGAATTTTCACTTGCTTGGTGTAAGTGTTAAAATCCGAATACCTTATTTTTACTGTAACTACAGAGGCAACTTTTCCACCTCTGCGCAACTGAAACGCGAGGTTTTCTGCCATTGCCGAGAGAATTCCTGTTAATCTTTCCGTATCAATCGTGTCTTTCTGGAATGTTCGTTCGGTAGAAATAGACTTACGTTCTGTAAATGGAACGATGGGAGAATTGTCAATTCCATTTGCTTTTTTCCAGATGCTTTCGCCATTTTTTCCAAAAACAGAACGCATCATGTCGATTTGCATTTCTTGAATTGTGATGATTTTTTTAACTCCAAGGTTTCTAAGAGATTGATAGGTTTTGTTTCCTACCATCGGTATTTTTTTTACGGAAAGTGGAGCTAAAAAAGGCTTTTCGTTTCCTGAATCGATTCGTATTTGATTGTTAGGTTTAGCTTCTCCTGTTGCTACCTTACTCACGGTTTTATTCACGGATAAACCAAAAGAAATAGGCAGCCCAGTTTCTTTAGTTATTAGTTTTCTTAGCTCGCTAGCGTGCTGGTAACAGCCATAAAATTTATCCATTCCCGATAGGTCTGCAAAAAACTCATCAATACTTGTTTTTTCGAGAACAGGAACGCGTTCCTGAACGATTTCCGTTACTAGTTTTGAGTATTTGGTATAGGTAGCAGTATTTCCTCTTATGACTGCAGCTTCTGGACACAGTGCTTTAGCCATTCGCATTGGCATTCCTGAGTGTACACCAAATTTGCGAGCTTCATAACTACACGAAGCCACAACACCACGATCGCTTACACCACCTAACAACACAGGAACGTGATTGAGCCTGCTGTCTAGCAATCTTTCTACCGACACAAAAAAAGTGTCTAAATCCATATGTAGTATTGACCGTTTGTTCACCGCTATCTGTTTTTATCTTAATCTCTAATATGTATTGTGCTGAGTTTACCGAAGTGTGAATCCAGCGTTTTATTCGATGGTTTGATGTGCATAATCTAATTTTTTCTACCAAGTTTTCATTCCTTGTCATTCCAAGCTCGACTTGGAATCTAGTATTCAGCAGAATTCAAAACACTAGATTCTGGATCGAGTCCAGAATGACAGATGGAAATAAATATTGGTATTTGAGTTAATAATCTATTTTCTATCGTCCAGCCGTAAATCGTCTCAAACATTTTTTCAAAATAACGAATAATTATATCAAAAAGTTTATTTACATTTGATACAAATTATATCATTATGTCAACATTAAGCGAAAATTTAAAACACCTGAGAGGAAAGAAGGGGAAGAGCCAGCAAGCAATAGCAGATGTTTTATCGATTACACGAGGAGCTTACCAAAAATATGAGGAGGCGAGATCGGAACCGCCACACAATACACTGATTAAGATTTCTAATTATTATACCATTACCATTGATATTTTGTTGCAAATAGATTTGCGAAAAACAGATCCAGAAGATTTGATGAAACTGAATAACAGAATGTTATTTCCTGTCATGACTTCTAAAAAAGACAAACAACCCATTGAGCTAATTCCTAAATCGGCACAAGCAGGCTATGCTTTGGGGTATGGAGATCCAGATTTTATTCAATCTCTCAAAACCATTTCTCTTCCTTTCTTGGGAGTAGGTAAGTACCGAGCTTTTCCAATCTCGGGCGATAGTATGACCCCAAATGTAAAAGATGGTTCGTATGTAATTGGAGAATATGTAGAACACTTGACTCAGCTAAAAAACGGAAAGACTTATGTGGTGCTTACCAAAGACGATGGGATTGTGTACAAGCGAGTTCACCAAGGAGTAAAATCAATAGAGCTACACTCGGATAATAAATTTTATGATCCCTACACAGTTTCTCTTCACGAGATTATAGAAATGTGGGAATTTCGTGCAGCAATTAATGTAGAGGATTTGGAGCCAGATGAAGTAACTAATGAGCAGCTGCTAGAAACGATTATGGCACTAAAAAATCAAAACAAGAAGCTGAATGATTAGAAATTAATTAAGCAATTACTTTTACCTCTTTTGAAATTTCTCTTGCTTTTTTTATTGCTTTTTCTAGGTTAGAATCTATCACAGTGATATGCCCCATTTTTCTGAACGGTTTGGTTTCTGTTTTTCCATACAAATGAGGGAAAACTCCCTCTTGAGCCATTGCTTTGTCCATTCCTTCGTAAAAAGGAGTGCCTGTATGGTTTTTATCTCCCAATAGGTTGATCATAACTCCAGGGGTTGTCATTGCAGTGCTTCCTAGAGGAAAATCCATAACAGCTCTGTAGTGTTGCTCAAATTGTGAAGTGAAATTACATTCCATCGTGTGGTGTCCGCTGTTGTGAGTTCTTGGAGCCATTTCATTCACCAAAACAGAACCATCTTCCAACACAAAAAACTCAACAGCCAATATTCCTACCATTCCTAATTTTTGGATAATGGTGTGGGCAATCTCTTGCGCTCTTTTTTCTGTTTCTGAACTGATTTTGGCTGGCGAAAATAAAAACTCTACTAAGTTTGCCTCAGGATTAAACTCTTGCTCACAAGTGGGGTAAGACCTAATTTCACCGCTTTCGTTTCGGGCTACAATCACCGAAATTTCCTTTACAAAATTCACTTTTTTCTCAAGCAGAGAGGGGACATCAAATGCCTCTTCTAGATCAGAAGAAGTGTTTAACATTTGCACTCCTTTTCCATCGTAACCTCCTTTTCGCATTTTTTGCACAATGGGAAAACTTGCTTTTTCTTCTACTTCCTCAAGAGAATCACACAATACAAATTCTGAAGTAGGAATTCCGTTGTCCACATAAAACTGTTTCTGAACTCCTTTGTCTTTAATCAGTTCAATTATACGAGGCTGAGGAAATACTTTCACACCCTCTCTTTCTAGCTGGAAGAGAGCTTCCGTGTTTACGTTTTCTATTTCAATAGTAAGAACATCCAATCCAGAACCAAATTCAAACACAGAATCGTATTCATTGAAACTACCCTGAGTAAAAGAACTGCATAAGTGGGCTGCAGGACAATCCGGGTTAGGATCTAAAATAGAGATAGGCGTACCGTAGCTTATGGCCGATTGAATAAACATTCTTCCTAGCTGGCCTCCGCCCAAAATTCCGAGTTTGGTTGTGTTAAAATTCATGGTATAAAAGTACGGAAAAAATAAAAACCCAAAACCAAAAAATAGAACCTGTTTCGGTACTGATTTTACTCTTGCCGAATCTTTCGTTTTTTTCTATCTTTGTGGCAATCCCATAGGGAGAATAACTCAATCACAACAACGAATGGAAACAGCTGAAACAACCAATAAAACTGAGGTAACCTTTGAGGATTTTAAACAAGAAGTAATCGCAGATTACCGACTTGCCAGAATCAGTAGAGAACTTTCTTTGCTAGGAAGAAGAGAGGTATTGACAGGGAAAGCAAAGTTTGGGATTTTTGGAGATGGAAAAGAATTGCCACAAATTGCATTAGCCAAACAGTTTGAAAATGGAGATTTTCGTTCGGGATACTACCGAGACCAAACGCTCATGATGGCGATTGGACAAATGACTCCAACCAACTTTTTTGCAGGATTGTACGCAGACACAAACCAAGAAAACGAACCGTTTTCGGCAGGAAGACAAATGGGAGGGCATTTTTCTACTCAATCACTCAACCCAGATGGAAGCTGGAAAAGATTGACAGAACAAAAAAATTCATCTGCTGATATTTCGCCTACTGCTGGACAAATGCCGCGTTTATTAGGGTTGGCATTAGCCTCAAAAAAATTCCGTGAGAACGATAACCTCAATGAGTTTACAGAGTTTTCCATCAAAGGAAATGAGGTGGCTTTTGGTACTATTGGAGATGCCAGCACAAGTGAAGGATTATTTTTTGAAACAATGAATGCTGCCGGTGTGTTGCAAGTTCCAATGGTGATGAGCGTATGGGATGATGGGCACGGAATTTCTGTTCCTAAAAGATACCAAACGACCAAAGAGAATATATCGGAATTATTAGCCGGATTTGAAGAAACAAAAGACAAAGCCGGATTTAAAATAATGAAGGTAAAGGGCTGGGACTACCCAGGACTTTGCAGAACTTACCAAGAGGCAGTGGCTCACGCAAGAAAGAACCACTCACCCGTATTGGTTCATGTAGAAGAAGTAACTCAACCTCAAGGTCATTCAACTTCAGGTTCGCACGAAAGATATAAATCCAAAGAAAGACTAGAGTGGGAAGTGGAATACGATGGAGTGAATCAGTTCAGAACATGGATTTTGGATTACAAAAAGGAGTATAAGAAAGAAATTGCAACAGAAGAAGAGCTAGATGCGATAGACAAAGAGGCAAAAAAAATAGCAAGAGACGCGAAGAAAGAAGCTTGGTCCAATTTTTTGGCTCCCTACCAAGAAGAGCAAAAAACAGTCGCATCTCTCATCCAAAATATTGCTGCGAATAGCAAAAGCAAAGTGTTTGTAGAAAAAATAGCCAACGAACTTGCCGCAATCACAGAGCCAGGAAGAAAAGAGATAGTATCGGCAGCTAAAAAAACGATACGATTGACTCGTACCGAATCTTGCGACCACAAGCAACAATTAAAAAATTGGGTGGCTAACAGCAACATCGAAAATGCAGATAGATACAACTCATATTTGTTGCCAACCAATGAAAAAAGCGCATTGAATATTGAGCCTGTTGCGCCTAAATTTGAAGGAGAAAACTTAGTAGACGGTAGATTAATATTGAGAGAAAATTTTGATGTTCAGTTTAGCAACAATCCTCTAATTTTTACATTTGGAGAAGACACAGGAAAAATTGGTGGAGTAAATCAAAGTATGGAAGGGATGCAGGAAAAATTTGGCGAAAGCCGAGTGTCTGATACCGGAATACGAGAAGCTACAATTATTGGGCAAGGAATAGGGATGGCGATGAGAGGATTGCGACCGATTGCCGAAATCCAATACTTAGATTATTTATTATACGGAATTCAAATTTTGAGTGATGATTTAGCAACACTACATTACCGAACAAAAGGTACTCAAAAAGCTCCTTTGATTGTAAGAACAAGAGGTCACAGATTGGAAGGAGTGTGGCACTCTGGGTCGCCAATGGGAATGATCATTAATTCATTGAGAGGAATGCACGTGTGCGTACCAAGAAATATGATGGTGGCGGCAGGATTTTACAATACTCTATTGGAAAGTGATGATCCAGCGCTGGTTGTGGAGTGTTTGAATGGCTACAGAACGAAAGAGAATATGCCTACGAACCTAGGCGAATACAAAATTCCTTTAGGAATTCCAGAAATCACAAGGGAAGGAAGTGATATTACTTTGGTGTCTTACGGTTCTACTTTCAATATTTGTACGGAGGTGGCAAAGCAATTGGCAGAGGTAGATATTTCAGTAGAATTGATTGATGTTCAAACTCTATTGCCTTTTGATATAAACCATGCGATAGTAGAATCAATAAAGAAAACAAACCGTGTTATTTTTGTGGACGAAGATGTGCCAGGAGGTGCAACAGCCTACATGTTGGACAAAGTAATGGTGGAGCAGGAAGCTTATAAATATTTGGACTCTAAGCCAGTTACTTTGGCCTCAAAAGCACACAGGCCCGCTTACGGAAGTGATGGCGATTATTTCTCTAAGCCAAATATGGAAACTATTTTTGAGGCGGTTTACGACATCATGCACGAAGCCAACCCTAATAAATACATGGAAATGTAGGTCTAAGTCTTTTAGCAAACACAAGATTACGCGCTTTTTAACTTCTTGTAAGAGTTGTGGTATTTGCCTGGGCAGTAGGGTAAATGACTAAATCTTCAATGTTTACATGAACAGGGCGAGAAACAACAAAATCGATTGTTTCTGCAATATCTTTTGCTTGCAGAGCGTCAAAACCTTGGTAAACTCCAGCCGCTTTTTGTTTGTCTCCTTTGAATCTTACTTCTGAAAACTCGGTTTCTACGGCTCCGGGATGAATAGCTGAAACACGAATGTTGTACCCAGCCAAATCTATGCGCATTGACTTACTCAAAGCATCTACTGCGTGTTTGGATGCGCAATATACATTTCCGTTTGGATACACTTCTTTGGCTGCCACAGAGCCAATATTCACAATAAATCCAGAATTTCGTTCAATCATTTTGGGTAAAATGGCTTTGGTTACATACAACAAACCTTTTACATTGCCGTCCATCATCGCATCCCAATCGTCCATGTCTCCATCTTGTATGGTGCTTAATCCATGAGCGTTTCCTGCATTGTTTAGTAAAACATCAATGTCTTGAAATTCGGAAGGAATAGATTCAATTGCCTTAAACACATCTTCTCTGTTTCGAACATCAAAAGTTAAGGTATGCACTTCTGTATTGAGTTCATTTTTCAACTCTTGAAGTCTTTCTGCTCTCCTTCCGCAAAGGATTAATTTGTGTCCTTTTGCAGCGAATAGCCTGGCTGTAGCCATTCCTATTCCTGATGTTGCTCCTGTTATTAGCGTTGTTTTCATAATTCTTTCATTTTAAAGTTGGGCTTCGCTTCGCTGAGACGTTGTTCCTTTCGGAAAAACCCTCAGCCTCAAATTGCGCTAATCTGAACCCTGAAGGTTTTATTCCTTTTCTCGGAATAAAATGTCTCGAAGGGTGGCTTAATTTTCCGATATTTTTAGTTTGCCAACAGATTCCGGTTCAAGCTCGGAATGACAGTTCTAACAAAGAGTAGTGGAAAACCTACCTTAACAATCCACTAAAACTAACTTTCTCCCCAATAATTCCTCTCAACTCCGAGATAGAAACTCTATCTTGTTTCATCGTGTCGCGGTCCCTTATGGTTACGGTGTTGTCTTCCAAAGTTTGGTGGTCAATCATGATGCAATAAGGAGTTCCAAGTGCGTCTTGTCTTCTGTATCGTTTCCCTGGAGAATCTTTTTCATCGTATTGGCAATTGAAGTCGTATTTCAATTTGTTCATTACTTCCATAGCTTTGTCTGGCAATCCATCTTTTTTGGTCAATGGCATAATTACGGCCTTTGTAGGAGCTAGCGCAGGTGGCAATGCAAGAACAGTTCTTTGGCTTCCGTCTTCAAGCGTTTCCTCTTTTAATGAATTCGAAAGTATGGCTAAGAACATTCTGTCTAACCCGATAGAGGTTTCGATTACAAAAGGAACGTAGCTTTTGTTTTCTTGAGGATCAAAGTATTGAAGTTTTTTTCCAGAATGCTCTTCATGGGCTTTTAAGTCAAAATCTGTACGAGAATGAATCCCCTCCAACTCCTTGAATCCCATTGGAAAATTGAATTCAATGTCGGTGGCGGCATCTGCATAGTGAGCTAACTTCAAATGGTCGTGAAAACGATAGTTTTCTTCTCCCAATCCGAGTGCATCGTGCCATTTTTTTCGGGTTTCTTTCCAGTAATCAAACCACTGTTTCTGAGTTCCCGGCTTCACGAAAAACTGCATTTCCATTTGTTCAAATTCTCTCATTCGGAAAATAAATTGTCGTGCAATGATTTCGTTTCTGAAGGCTTTTCCAATTTGTGCAATTCCAAAAGGAATTTTCATCCTTCCAGTTTTTTGAACATTGAGGTAATTCACAAAGATACCTTGAGCCGTTTCTGGACGTAAATAAATGGTGTTTGCACCTTCTGAAACAGATCCCATTTCGGTGCTAAACATCAGGTTAAATTGTCTCACATCTGTCCAGTTTTTGGATCCAGAAACAGGGCAAGCGATACCCAATTCTTCAATCAATTCTTTGACTGCTGGTAAATCATCTTTACCCAATGACTCTTTAAATTTCTCCTCTATTTCTTCAATTTTAGTTGCGTTTCGGAGGACATTAGGATTTGTTTTTCTGAATTCTTCTTCATTAAAATCATCCCCAAATCTTTTTAAGCCTTTGGCAACTTCCTTTTCTATTTTTTGTCTGATTTTTTCAACGTGGTCTTCAATAAGAACATCAGCTCTGTATCGCTTTTTTGAATCTTTGTTATCAATCAAGGGATCGTTAAATGCATCAACGTGCCCTGAGGCTTTCCAAGTGGTAGGGTGCATAAAAATTGAAGCATCAATTCCTACAATGTTTTCGTGCATTTGAACCATCGATTTCCACCAATATTCTTTGATGTTATTTTTTAGTTCAGACCCATTCTGTCCATAATCATAGGTGGCACTAAGACCATCGTAAATTTCAGAAGAAGGAAAAATATAGCCGTATTCTTTGGCGTGTGAAATTACTTTTTTTAGTAAATCGTCAGACATCGTGTGTGTTTTTATTTTGAATAGTAAAATTAGTAGTTTTTTTGGAGGTATCCTTGTTTTACACGGATTTATAAATGCAATAGCAGGATTTGTTCGTAACAAAACTCAGTAGATATTTTTCTTCTATCTTTGACTAATAAAGAACACACCTTTTGGCTAAAGAAAAAATTATATTAGGCATAGATCCAGGAACAACCGTTATGGGTTACGGAATAATCAAGGTAGAAGGCAAAAAAATGTCTTTGCTTTCTTTTGGGGAAATAGTATTGACTAAATATGACACCCACGCCCTGAAGCTCAAGAAGATATTTGAGAGAACACTTGGGATAATTGATGAATATCACCCAGATGAATTGGCGATTGAGGCACCATTTTTTGGTAAAAATGTTCAGTCCATGCTCAAGTTGGGCAGAGCACAAGGTGTAGCCATGGCTGCTGGTTTGTATAGAGAAGTGCCCATAACAGAGTACTTGCCAAAAAAAATAAAACAATCTATAACCGGAAGCGGAAATGCAAGCAAAGAGCAGGTTGCTGCTATGCTTCAAACTTTACTAAAAATTAAAACATTACCCAAAAGGTTGGACGCCACTGATGGCTTGGCGGCTGCGGTTTGCCATCATTTTCAGGGTGGTGGCCAAGAAAAAGGCGAAAGTTACACGGGTTGGAAGGCATTTGCAGCAAAAAATCCGAAACGTATCAAATAAAAAAATCCTCTTTTCGAATGAAAAGAGGATTTTGAAATAGAAGGGTTGATTTTTTAATCCAAATCACCCACTAGTCCTTCAGTTACATTTATCAAGTGGTCACCTACTTTCTCCAAGGAATGGAATATATTGCTGTATAGTGTTGCTGTTACAGCATCGTATTCACCGGCACCAATATCTTGTAAGTGTTGCTTTCTGATTGCGTTTCTATACTTGTTAATTTCCTTCTCTTTGGCAAGCGCTTTTTCAATGGACACATTGCTGTAGTTTTCGGATAAATTCTCCATCATAATATCAAAAGCTTCATCCACCAAACCAGCTAAGTGAACTAATTTTTCTCTGTGTTCTGGTTTGAAATATATTTTCTTTTCATTTTTAGACTCAATCGTTTTAGAAATCTGGTAATAGATGTCTCCTATGCGCTCTAAATCTCCGATTATGCTCAGCATTCCTCTTATTCTGATAGAGGTGTCAGTGCTCATTTCTCCCTTGGAAACTTTAGCAAGGTAATCGGCAACTTCCAGTTCAATTCTATCAGTAATCTCCTCGTATTTCTTTACTTTTTTAATGAGTTTACCAATCTTTTTGTTTTCTTTTTCAACTAATAAATTTGAAACAAACCCATTCATTCTTTGAGCAATGTGTCCAAATTTTTCAATTTCTTTTTTTGCTTCTGTAATCGACAAATCCGGTGTAGACATCATTCCTGCACTAATGAATTCCAAATGAAACTCTTCATCTTCCTCTCCTTTTGATTTCACTGTTCTTTCTGCTAATCTTACCAATTGTGGCACAAACCCAATTAACAACAGCACGTTAAGTAAGTTAAAAGTCGTGTGGAAGATAGCAATCCCTGTGTTGTATGAATCTTTTTTGATGATGCTTCCATCTGCTCCATATTCAGGTATTGGGTTTCCTGCTCCCATTATATCCATAATCCATACAATACCGTCAATTAAAAATGGCATTAGAAGGATAGCCCAAAACACTCCAATAACATTGAACATGGAATGAATTCTGGCAGAACGTTTTGCGTGTACGTTTCCAATCAAAGAAGCTAATTCTGCTGTGATTGTAGTTCCTATGTTCTCTCCAAGAACCATGGCTGCAGCAACTTCAAAAGGGATAACCCCAGCAGCGACAAGTGTCATGGTAAGGGCCATGGCCGCAGAAGAGGATTGAATCACCACAGTAACAATTGTTCCAAGACCAACAAACATTAAAATACTAAGAAAACTTCCAGTGTTATAGTCGGCAAAGAATTGAACCAAAGGAGAGCTTGCATCCAAACTAGGAACAGCACCTTTTAATTCTCCTAACCCCATAAATAATAAAGCAAATCCAATTATTGCACCTGCCCAAGCTTTCATTTTTGATTTTCCGAAAAACAAAAATGGAGCGCCAATGGCAATGATTACAAGCGCGTAACTCGACATACTTACCTTAAATCCAAAAAGATTAATAAGCCAAGCGGTAATGGTTGTACCAATATTGGCACCCATCATTACACCGGCAGACTGTATAAGTGTCAGTAATCCAGCGTTTACAAAACTTACTGTCATTACCGTAGTTACTGAAGAAGATTGAACGATAGACGTAATTCCAAATCCTGTCAAAACTCCTTTAAACCTATTGGAAGTAATAGAAGCTAACATCTTTCTCAATCGAGATCCAGCCGCTTGCTGCAACCCTTCGCTCATCACTTTCATTCCGTAAATGAACATACCTAAAGCACCAATTAAAACTAAGATTCTAAAAACACCCCAAGCTCTGTCAGTTTTGAATTTTTTCTTATCCGAAAACACTTGAACTTCTCCTTTTTCAATCCCTACTTTGTACACATGTTTTTCACCACCCTTTAATCCTTTTAGTTTGTAATGGGTTGCATCCAAAGGAATGTCGTGTATGGATGTCCAGTCAGAGTTTGCGTATCCTCCTTTATGTCTTTTTGCACCAATATCAGTATTCCATTTTATTACAACAGAATATCCGGCTTCTTTGAGTTGAGGCATCGCTTCATAGTCAATTAACCAGCTTATGTCAGCAGAGCCCTCTTTTTCCTTTGCAAATATATTGTGAAGAATATCGGACGAAGGAACAAACTCTTCTGTAGCTTGGTTTTGAGTTAACTCATTAGTTGTCAACGAATCATTTGTCATTCCATTGGAGGACATGGCAAGAGCAAAAACAAGGAAAATAACTGAGGTTAATTTTTTTATCATGACTTTATATCAATTTTGTTCAAAAGTAGCTTTTAAGTGTTAATTGGAAAGATTCTCAATATTAATTTAATGTTAAATGTAGATTAAGAAAGTGTCAATTTTCAATCTAAAGTAAATTCAATGTTAATTTTAAGTAGTTTTGACCTCAATTATTAACCATTAATTAATATGAAGTTTAACAAAGTAACCTTTTTTTTTAGTATTTACATAGTGTTTTTTAATACTATTCAAACTCAATCACAAATATCAACCAATTCATTTGGTAAGGGGATTGACTTTATGGCAAAAGATTCTTCGTTTACCATGAATGTAGGAATGAGATTTCAGGCTCTTTACACTAATAACTGGGATGTGGCTGGTGATGACATCAATAAATTAGTCAATCATTCTTCCAATTTTTTATTAAGAAGATCAAGGTTAAAGTTTAAAGGATATGCTTTTAGCCCTAAATTTCAGTACAAAATTGAAATGGCATTGACCAATAGGGATATGAGTGGAGGTGATTCCCCAGAATACAGCAATGCCTCCAGACTTATGTTGGATGCTGTGGTAAAGTGGAATTTTTATAAAAATCTTTGGCTTTGGGCTGGACAAACCAAATTACCTGGAAACAGAGAAAGGGTAATATCGTCCGCAAATATGCAAATGGTAGATCGAAGTAGGCTGAACAGTAGATTCAACATTGATCGTGACATGGGAGTACAGTTGAGACATAAGTGGAAGATTGGAAAGCAGTTTCACACCGAACAGATTTTTTCATTTTCTCAGGGAGAAGGAAGAAATATAACCAGCGGTAACATTGGCGGGTATGATTACACGTTTAGACTCGAGTTGCAGCCTTTCGGTAAATTCAAGTCCAAAGGAGACTACAGTGGCGCAGATTTAAAAAGAGAATCAAAACCAAAACTAGGAATAGGACTTACCTATGATATAAACGACAGAGCGGGAAGAGACCGAGGACAGCTTGGAAATTTTTTGGCAGTAGAGGCTGAAAGACTTAAAACTTTGAATACGTTTTTTGGAGACTTCATGTTCAAGTACAAAGGTTTTTCGCTCATGGGAGAGTATGCGCACAGAGAAGTTGGAGGAGGAGACAATAGAGTGTTTGACGAGCTAAACAATCAAGTGGGCACTTACTATACCGGTCAGGCAGTAAATTTGCAGGCTGGTTTTCTATTTAAGAACAATTGGGAACCTTCTCTGAGATTCACGCATGTAGATCCAGTTTCGGCATCCAAAGAAAATGAATACACGGTTGGTGTATCAAAATATGTAGTAGGGCATAAATTAAAAGTTCAAACGGATTTAAGTTACCGAGAAGTGGAGTCTAAAGACGACAAATTCTTCTACAGACTGCAATTTGAATTGCACTTCTAAATGTCAGTTTGTTTTATGAACTACAGGACAACATAGAGCATCCTACTTTTTGTTTTGCCCATTCTGGCCTTTTGGCATACCACTTTTCCATGTCGGGTTGCTCATCATAAGGTTTCCGAAGTAATTGATAGAGTTCATGGACAAGGCTGTAGTCACCAATTTCTGCTTTTTCTATCGCTAATTGAGCCATGTAGTTCCTCAACACATATTTTGGGTTTGTTAATTGCATTTTTTCTAGCCTACAGCTCATGTCAATGTTTTCTGTCGCTACGAGCTGTTTGTATTCTTTGAACCAGCTTTTCCAATCAGAAAAATGGGAGCTCAATTCATTGATCTCCATATAACTACATTGCTTTAATATTTCCTTGAACTCCTGCCATTTGAAAGTTTCTAAATAGGATAGTTCTCGAAAAAACAAAGTCATATCCATTTCAGTGGCACGCAAATTTTCTTCCAGTGTGTAAATGAGTCCGTCAGATACTTTATCAAAAGAATAGAGTCCAATTTTGTTACACATCATACTGTGGTTTTGATGGGCATAGTTCACTTTGAACCCGGTTAGGATTTCTTCTAAAGGTTCAGCGTCTTCTATCAAGGGATACAGAGCATTGGCAAGTTGTGTAAGGTTCCAAAGAGCAACATTAGGTTGGTTTCCGAAACGGTACCTGCGGTGTTGAGCGTCAGTTGTATTGGGTGTCCAGCCTGGGTTGTAATCTTCGAGCCATCCATAGGGTCCAAAATCGATAGTGAGTCCAAGAATAGAAAGGTTATCTGTGTTCATTACACCGTGTACAAAACCCACTCTTTGCCAATGAATGATGAGGGAGAGCGTTCTATTCACAACTTCCTCAAAAAAAGCTAAATAAGTTGATTTTGATGGAGGTCCAAGTTCTTTGAAATGATGTTTGATGACATAATCTACCAATTTTGTCAAACTCTCTTTATCCTGTTTTGCAGCAAAAATTTCAAAATTACCGAACCGAATAAAACTTGGAGCAGTCCTACAAACCACAGCACCTTGTTCTGCTTTCACATTGCCATCGTAAAGCATATCGCGTGGAACCATATCGCCTGTTTTTATGAGTGACAAGGCTCGAGTTGTTGGCACTCTTAAATTGTGCATCGCTTCGCTACACAAATATTCTCTGATGGATGAGCGAAGAACGGCTAAGCCATCTGCTCTCCTCGAATATGGAGTTGGTCCAGCCCCTTTTAGCTGAAGTTTTATGGGAGAATTCTTTATTTCCAATTCAGCAATGTTAATCGCTCTACCATCACCCAACTGACCAGCCCATTGCCCAAACTGATGACCGCCATAACACATAGCGTAGGAGTTGAAATTCTGAAATGGTTTTGTGCCACTCATCACTTTCGTAAACTCTTTTTCATCCTCGACAGAAGCTTCCCACTCTTCAAGTAAATCGGTTGAAAAATGAACTAGTTCTGGACAGGCAGGCTTCATGGGCTTAACATAGGAAAAGCATGAATTTTCTACTTGTCGAGATACATTCGTGGTAAGTGGATCGGCAGGCAGTTCCGAGGAAAAACTAGAGATAATTGGAAGAGAAAGAATATCTTTCATTATGCTGAGGATTTTTCTAATTGCATGGATGCTGAATTGATGCAGTACCTCAATCCACTTGGTTCTGGCCCGTCTGGAAAGACATGTCCTAAGTGGGCTTCACAGGTATTGCAAACCACTTCTACTCGGATCATCCCAAAAGAAGTATCCTTAATGTAACCAATGGCGTTTTCCTTAATAGGTTGGGTAAAACTAGGCCAGCCAGTTCCAGATTCAAACTTAATGGTGGAGTCGAACAAAGGTGTGTTACAACAAATGCAGTTGTATTTCCCAGGATCATGAGCGGCACAAAGTTCTCCTGACCCAGCCCTTTCGGTTCCTTTTTGTCTGGTAATTCGAAATTGCTCTGGAGTAAGAATTTCTTCCCATTCCTTTTCCGTTTTACTAATTCTTTTGTCTGGTTCGGGAGAACCGTGATTCGCAAATTTTATGACAGAATTCCAGTTTATCATGACCTTTATTTTACCGTGAAGATACAGCATTTATTTGCCAAATGTTGGATAAAATAGGCTGTGTAAGTCTTAAGCCAACAACAATTATTTTGATATTTCTTGGCACAACTCTATTAACACTCCGTTGGTAGATTTAGGGTGTAAAAAAGCAACAAGTTTATTATCTGCGCCTTGTTTTGGTTCTTTGGTAATGATTGTGAATCCCTCTTTTTCCAGCCTTTTTAACTCAGAATAAATATCTGTAACGTCAAAAGCAATGTGGTGAATTCCCTCTCCTTTTTTTTCTATAAACTTAGCGATAGCGCTATCTTGATGTGTAGCTTGAAGTAATTCAATTTTCGACTCTCCTGTTTCGAAAAACGAAGTGATGACGTGTTCTGATTTCACCTCTTCTTGTTTGTAAGGTTTTCTATTCAAGAGCGCTGAAAAAAGTGAGTTGGATTGTTCAATGTCTTTTACTGCTATTCCTATGTGTTCAATTTTATTCATATCCATTCTATATTAAGGGTTGCCTCTATCAACTTGATTAAATATTTTGTAATTTTATCATTCAATCTTGTTTTACAAAACTACAACTAAATTATGCTAAACAAAAGAGTAGAAGAAGCACTAAATTCACAATTAGTAGTAGAGGCATTTTCCTCTCATTATTACCTCGCGGTTGCCTCTTGGGCAGAAGTAAATGGATTCAGTGGAACGTCAGAGTTTTTTTATGAGCAATCGGATGAGGAAAGAATGCACATGCTGCGATTAGTGAAATTCATAAACGAAAGAGGAGGAAAAGCTGTTATCCCACAAATAGATATGCCTTCTAATGATTTTAAATCGATACGATACGTGTTTGAAGAATTTTTGAAACACGAATTAACAGTGTCAGCTAAAGTAAATGAGGTTGTAGGGATTTGTTACGAAGAGAAAGACTTCCCTACTATGAACTTTATGCAGTGGTACGTATCTGAACAAATAGAAGAGGAAGCTGTAGTAAGAACCATTATCGATCAGCTGAATCTAATTGGCGATGATAAAAGTGGACTCTACCATTTCGATAGAGATTTAAAGAACATCAAAAATCCGCAAATTACAATTAACAATACAGCTGAATAAGCTGTATTGTTAATTGTACAAAACCAGGGTGAACAGTTATTTTTTCTTGTAAACAGGCACTGCTGAGCAGGCCTCTCCATACATCAAGCTTTTTACTACTGGCTTTAGTAAATTTACGGCTTTAGTATAGGCAGAGTCAGGAATGGGTATCTCTCCACATCCTTTAATGATTACTCGCTTATCCTCGAATTCGGATGGATCGAGATTCTCTTCCAGTGAGTTTAAAAAAATAACAGTTTCTAGTGTCTCTAAATCTCCTTTTACCACCTCTTTGGCAAATGGCTCTAGCGCATTGGTTAATACCATAAAGGCCCATGGCGGAACAATAGCATCAGCAGAATTTAGCAAGGCAACATATTTACCTTCGTAAATAGACCAATCATTTTCTTTTACAAACTTTCGGAACTCTTTCTCTTTGAGCACAAATTCTTGCCAAAGGTTTTGTTTGATGTCATACACAACGCGCTCTCCTTGGGGATAATAATCTGCTAAATCCAGATTGATTAAACCGCTGTTTGCTACTTTATTTATGATTTCTTTTTCCATTTAAATGAGAATAAAACTTGAAATATTCACAGGTAGATTATGGCTTGGAGCCAGAATGACAATTAAAATAGATTAAAGGGTTTTCAGGAAACCAACTTCTTCAGTTGTTAAATGTCTCCATTGTCCTCTTGGTAACCCTTTTTTATCTAAGGTTGCAAATCGAATTCTATCTAGTTTTTTCACTTTGTAATCAAAGTGTTCGAAGATTCTACGAACAATCCTGTTACGACCAGAGTGCAAGGTGATGACTGCACCGCTCTTATTCGTCCCATTGTCTGCGTATTCAATGGCATCAACTTTTGCAAAACCATCTTCTAATTCAAAACCATCTAGCATCATTTGCATGTGTCCTTTTTGTATAGTTTGGTCAACCTCAATTTGATACACTTTTTGAATTTCATTTCTTGGATGCGTCAACTTTTCTGCAAGCATACCATCATTTGTAAATAAAAGGAGTCCCAGTGTGTTCCTGTCCAATCTCCCAACTGGGTAGATTCTTTCTATACAGGCGTTACTTACCAATTCCAAAACAGTTTTACGGTTTTGCGGATCTTTGGATGTAGTGATAAAGTCTTTTGGTTTATTCAAAAGAACGTATTGGTACTTTTCTACCCTGATTTTTTCACCTCCATAATGCACCACATCTTGTTGCGGGTCAATTCGGGTTCCTAATTGCGTTACAATTTTGTTGTTTACTTCAATTACTCCCGTTTCTATCAGCGTATCAGCCTCTCTTCTTGAGCAAATTCCAGCTTGAGCCAAAAATCTATTCAATCTTATTTTTCCATCCATCGACCTTTTGGCAGCAGTATTTCCGCTTCTTGTTTTAGATTTTTCAGATGAATAGGGTTTGCTTTCTCCTCTTTTAGAGCCAGGTTTTCCTGAACTTTTATAATAGCTTCCAGAAGTTTTGAATCCACTCTTCTTCGATCTGTCCTCAGAAACATTTTTGTTTCTTCCTTTCGGATTGTTTATTGTTCTCTTCTTTTTCATACTACAAAGGTAATTTATTTAGATTGATTTGTTACAATAAGCATTAAACTCAAAACTGGCAGACACCCTGAACTTGATTCAGGGTCTGTTAATGGATAGTTGTAATGTTTGCTAACAGATTCCGCATCAAGTGCGGAATGACCTCTCTTTTGAGTTTAATGGATGACAGAAATTAGAAAGCTCAAAGTAAAATCAATTTATTATTGAATACAATTATTCTTACCTTCATACCACAATAAAAAACTAAAAAATGAGTCAAGAAGTAAGAAGTTTAGAACCAAAACAACTGTGGAATAAGTTTGCAGATTTAAACGCGGTGCCACGTCCTTCAAAAAAAGAGGAAAGAGTAATTCAATTCATGGTGGATTTCGGTAAGAATTTAGGTTTAGATGTTGTGATCGATCCTGTTCAAAATGTCATCATTAAAAAACCTGCCACTGCTGGAATGGAGAATAGAAAGACCATTGTAATGCAATCGCATTTGGACATGGTTCATCAAAAAAATAACGATACCGTTTTTGATTTTGACAAGGAGGGAATAAAAATGAAGATAGAAGGTGATTGGGTAAAAGCCGAAGGAACTACTTTAGGTGCCGACAATGGATTAGGAGTTGCTACCATCATGGCGATTTTGGAATCTACGGATATTCCTCATCCTGCCATTGAAGCCTTATTCACGATAGATGAAGAAACCGGAATGACAGGGGCTTTAGGTTTACAAGCAGGTTATCTTACGGGAGAAATACTATTGAATCTAGATACCGAAGATGATGACGAATTTAGTATCGGGTGTGCTGGAGGAGTAGATTTAACCGCCACCAAATCTTACCAGGAAGTGGAGTTAAATGGAACGGCACTTAAGATTACTGTGAAAGGATTACAAGGTGGACATTCAGGAATGCAAATTCACGAGGGATTGGGGAATGCCAATAAATTAATGAATAGAATTTTATTTGCAACACACTCCACGATGCAAATTTCTACTGTAATGGGAGGTGGATTAAGAAATGCAATTCCAAGAGAAAGTAATGCCGTTATTGTGACTCAGGATATTGAGGGGTTTAATGCTGCTTTTGAGGCAGTCAGAAATGAGATTGTTGAAGAGTTTAGGTCGATAGAAAAAGACATCCTTATTTCTGTAACTCAAGCAGAAGAAACCAATACAGTAATGAGCCAAGAAGATCAATTGGCTTTCATTAGAGCGATTTACTCCGCTCACAATGGTGTATTTAGAATGAGCCCAGACATTGATGACTTAGTGGAAACCTCAAATAACGTAGCACGAGTAGAAGCGAAAAATGGAAAGATTGAAGTGCTTTGTTTAACTCGTTCGTCCGTTGAATCTGGCAAGTGGAACTTAGCCAATAACTTAACTGCAGGATTTGAATTGGCAGGATTTTCTGTTGAAACTGGAGGTTCTTACCCAGGTTGGAAACCAAATAGAGAGTCAGAAATATTGACTGTGTTGGAAAAGAAGTACGAAGAGTTATTTAATGAAAAGCCCCATGTAATGGCTTGTCACGCAGGTTTGGAATGCGGTATTTTGGGAACAAACTACCCAGAAATGGATATGATTTCTTTTGGTCCAACCATCAAAGGAGCTCATTCCCCAGATGAAAGAGCAAGTATTACATCTGCACAGAAATATTGGAAATTTACTCTTGAGGTATTGAAAAATATTCCGATGAAAGTATAACGAAAAGTACAAAAATGAAAAAGCCGAATTGAGACATCAATTCGGCTTTTTTTGTTTCAAATAATAGGATGATTCTACTTTAAAAATAGAATAAATACCCAATATACAGATAAAGAAAAAGTCCTATCACATCATTGGTAGTTGTGATGAACGGACCTGTTGCCAGGGCTGGGTCAATTTTTCTTTTATGAAGCAATAAGGGAATTAGTGTGCCAAAAATTCCTGCAAAAATAATTACCGCCATGAGCGAAATACTCACAGTTAATCCCAATGTTAAATCTTTTTTCACGGCAAAAACAAAACCTAGAATTAGTAGCGAACAGACAATTCCGTTTAGAAGTGCCACTCTAAATTCTTTGAATAATTTAGCAGCAATTCCACTTAAATCAATGTTGTTGCTGGCAATTCCTTGCACGACAATAGCGGAGGACTGAACTCCCACATTACCTGCCATGGCCGCAATAAGCGGAATGAACATAGCCATTTGTGGGTAATCACCGAGTTGTTTTTCGAATAAACCAATCACTTCGGCTCCCAAAATTCCTCCAATCAACCCTACTATGAGCCAAGGCAAACGAGCTCTTGATAGGGCTAAAACACTATCGCTAGATTCCACATTTTCGGAAATACCACTTGCCATTTGATAATCCTTATCTGCCTCTTCTTGGATAATATCTACGACATCATCAATGGTAATTCTTCCTATTAGTATCCGGTCTGGATTTAATACGGGTAAGGCAACAAAATCGTATTTTTTCATTAAGGAAGCTACTTCTTCCGTACTTTCATCTGAGTTTACATAGCGCACATTTTCTATGTAAATGTCCTTTACAAGAGTTCCTTTTTTTGCAAACAACAGGCTTTTCAGGGACAACATTCCGGTTAGTTTTTTCTCGTTATCCACAACGTAAACCGTATAAATGTACTGTACATCTTCTGCTTGGATTCTCATTTCTTCGATGCACTGATCGGTGGTCCAGTTTTCGTTTACACAAATGAGCTCGGTTCCCATTATAGCACCAGCAGTATCCTCTTCGTATTGCATCAATGAGGCGATGTCAATGGCTTGCTGCGGATCTTCAATTTGTTGAATTACCGCTTCCTGCATTTCTTCTGACATTTCTCCCATAATATCGGCAGCATCATCAGAATCCATGTTATCCATTTGTTCTGCAATTTCCTTCGCAGACAAAGCTTCTAAAAACTCTAACCGAACATCTTCATCCAGTTCTACCAATACGTCCGAAGCTCTTTCATCTTCCAATAATCTGAAGATATACTTGGCTTCATCCATAGAAATAACATCCAGTATTTCGGCAATATCGGCTTCGTGTAACTCCGCTAAATCTTGGACAATATCACTTGCTTTATCAGATGCTACAAGCTCCTGAATCTTCTCAATAAATTCTTTCGTTATTTTGAATTGCAAGTCCATCTGATGTGGTTTAAGGAACGCAAATATAGGGTTTTCCGCTGTGATTTACTAATCTGAATTCCCAGATGATAAGCTGAGTCAGTTAGTTTTTTATTGCTCTCGAGCCATTAAATTTTTGGCAAACAGTTGTATCGGAGTTAAATCAAATCCTTGGATGCTTGCAAGACTATCGTTGGAAATTTTAAAGTAGTCCTCAATCATTTGTTCTGTTTTTTCTTTTACGCCCAATTGGGCAAATAAAACAGTGAGTTGTTCTACTCTTGTGCTGCTATCAGAGTGAATCAGGGTCTCTATGTTCTTTTTCTGTTCAGCATCTGCGGAGTTCAAGGCAATTAAATAAGGAATTGCTTTCTTTTTGTTGAGGAGATCGCCACCTACAACTTTTCCCATTTTTTTACTTTTTGGATATAAATCCAAGTAATCATCTTGCAATTGAAACGCCAGCCCTAGGTTGATTCCAAATTCATAGATTTTTTCTTGAACTTGAGTATCCGCTCTTCCTAAAATTGCTCCTGCTTCAAAACAAAACCCAATAAGAACCGAGGTTTTGTTCTTTATCATTTGAAGGTATTCGGCAATAGACACTTCTTCTCTTTCTTCAAAATCCATGTCATCCTGCTGACCTTCGCATAGCCAAAGTGCCATTTTATTAAATGCCTTGTAGATAGCGGGTTGAAATTCAAGAGGAACTTTTTCTATCAACTGATAAGCTTGAATCATCATTGCGTCACCAGAAAGAATGGCGTTGTTTACATTCCATTTTTCGTGCACAGTGGGTTTCCCTCTTCTGAGCGAAGAATTATCCATAATGTCGTCATGCATCAAAGTAAAATTATGAAATACCTCTACAGCTAAGGCAAGTGGCATAGCTGCTTGTCTATCTCCACCAAATAGCTTCACTGCATCCAATAAAATAATGGGCCTAATCCTTTTCCCTCCAATATTTAGCAAATAGGAAATAGGCTCATACAAACCGTGGTGTTCAAATTGTTTTAAATAGGCATTTAATTCCTTTTCAATGAGTTCTTTTCCTTCCATTTAGTTTTCCTCTTCTTCTTTTATTAATGCCATTAAAAAATCACCATAACCACTTTTAAGCAAAGGAGTTGCGATTCTTCTTAATTGTTCTTTGTCAATAAAACCTCTTGCGTAAGCCACTGCTTCAATGCATCCAATTTTGAGCCCTTGTCTTTCTTCCACAACTTGCACAAATTGACTCGCCTGAATCAAGGAATGAAAGGTTCCTGTATCCAACCAAGCTGTTCCTCTATCCAGAATGGAAACGCTTAGTTTTCCTTGTTTGAGGTATTCGTTGTTTACATCTGTAATTTCGTATTCTCCTCTAGCACTTGGCTTTATTTTTTTTGCAATATCTACCACGGAATTGTCATAAAAATACAATCCTGGAACGGCATAATTAGATTTTGGTTTGGTTGGTTTTTCTTCGATAGAAATCGCATTCATGTCTTTGTCAAATTCTACCACTCCATACCTTTCAGGATCCGAAACGTGGTAGGCAAAAACTACTCCGCCATCAGGATTTACTTGCTCTTGTAGATTTTTAGATAAATCACCTCCATAAAATATATTATCTCCCAAAATAAGCGCAACGCTATCGTCTCCAATAAATTCTTCTCCTAGCACAAAAGCTTGAGCCAATCCGTTGGGAACTTCTTGGACTTTATAAGAAAACGAACAACCGATTTGACTTCCATCTCCAAGCAATTTTTCGAAGTTTGGTAGGTCTTGAGGGGTAGAAATGATTAATATTTCTCTTATCCCAGAACTCATAAGGGTAGCCAATGGATAGTATATCATAGGCTTGTTGTACACAGGCATCAATTGCTTGCTAACTGCTAAAGTGAGCGGGTGAAGCCTAGTTCCCGAACCTCCGGCTAATATTATTCCTTTCATAAAGTAAAGTTGAATTTGCTGGGCTAAAATAAGCTTTATTCAATGGAATAACAAACTAAAAGAAATTCTGTACCTCTGTAATCTTTAATTTAGCTATAATCGCAATTAAAATGATTTTTTAGAAACATTCTAGATGATGAAATCTATTCCTCTACTTCCACAAATTTGTAGCCCACACCTTTCACTGTTTTGATGTAGTCGTCTCCTATTTTTTCGCGAAGTTTTCTGATGTGAACATCAATTGTTCTGTCTCCCACAACGATATCGTCTCCCCACACCGAGGCAAATATTTTTTCTCTTGTAAATACATTGTTTGGCCTTGACATAAGTAGTGCCAACAATTCAAACTCTTTTTTGGGCAAAGAAATTTCTACTCCCTTTTGAAGTACAATGTACTTTTCTCTGTCAATTTTCATAGAGGCAGTTTCTTCTACAAGTTCTGCTTCAATATTGCCTCTTCTTAAGAGCCCTTTTATTTTGCTAAAAAGAACTTTTGGCTTAATCGGTTTTGTGATGTAGTCATCTGCTCCAGCCTCGTATCCAGCAATTTGCGAATAATCTTCTCCTCGGGCAGTTAAAAAAGTAATGATGGTATTCGATAATAGTTTGTTTTTTCTTATCTCACCGCAGGTTTCAATGCCATCCATTTCGGGCATCATTACATCCATTATAATCAAATCTGGTAAAAACTCATTGGCTATATCAATGGCTTTTTTACCATTTAGAGCAGTTTGTACAAGGTATCCCTCTTTGGTCAGGTTGTACTCTAGTAAATCCAAGATATCCTCATCGTCATCTACCAATAAAATCTTGCTTGACTTCATGTTTATTTAAAAATTGTTTAACAAATAAAAGGTTTTTTTTCTTAGTCCTGAAAGTCCTATGAAAAAAGCTACATAAACATAATAGTGAGTTAACATTGGGTTAATATGAAACAAAGTCCTTTGCAGTAAATAAATAATGCAATGAAAAAAGTACTATTCATATTCTTTTTGGCTTTCGCCACGGTAAGTTACTCACAATTTTCTATTGAGGGCGTGGTAACTGGAAAAACAGATGATGTGGTTGAGCCAGTTCCTTTTGCAAATGTACTGATAAAAGGAACGAGTAAAGGAGCTTCAACTGATTTTGATGGTAAATTTACTCTCGAAGTTTCAAAAGGAGTTTATACGTTAGTTGTTTCCTCTGTTGGGTTGGATAACAAAGAAGTGGTTGTCACGGTGACTGATAAAAATGTACCTGTGATTATCGAAATGTCTTCCTCTTCTACCACCATCAGAACATTTACTGTGATTGACAGAGCTGTTGGAGGTTCTATGGCAATGGATATCAATGAAACAAAGGGTGCTGATGGAGTTGAGAGTGTTATTGGTTCTGAAAAAATGGAAAAAGCAGGAGCTTCCAGTGCCGATGATGCAGCAAAGAAAGTAGTAGGATTGTCAGTGGTAGGTTCAGGAAATGTGTATGTAAGAGGAATGGGAGATCGATACAATTCTGCCTACCTTAATGGATTGCCAATTGCTTCGCCAGATCCAGATAAAAAAGTAATTCCGCTGGATTTATTCCCTACCAGTGTCATCAAATCCATGTCCATAAAAAAAGCATTTATGCCAAACTTAGAAGGAGACTTTGCAGGTGGTGCTATGGATATTTCTACGAAAGATTACCCTTCTGAAAAAGTATTCAAGGTGTCATTGGGTACAGGGTTTAACTCTCAATCCATTGGGAGAGAAAGAATGACCTACAACGGAGGACGTTTGGATTACCTTGGTTTTGATGATGGAACTCGTTCAATTCCAGCTTCAATAGCAAATCAAGAAGCATACAGATCTACTGAAGGTGATGCTCAATTATTTGCTAACAATCTAAACCCAGTATTTAAAACTACTCTGCCAAACTCTAGTTTTGGACTGTTTGCCGGGAATCAATATGAATTGAAAAACGAAACATCCAAGATTGGTTTTTTAGTTACTTTGAATCACTCCAATGACAATAGGTATTCATTTGGGAAGTACAGAGTAATTAATACGCAAGAAGACATACAAATTGACTACGATTTTGAAGATTATACCACGAGCACTTCGTCTTCTGCCATGGCTAGTGTTGGGTATGACATCAATGAAAACCACTTGATTTCTTACAACTTTTTATATGTAAATACCTCTGAAGACCAAACGAAAGAGGTGTACGGATCTCATTGGGATTATGCGCGAAATGTATATGCGAGAAGGTTTACTTTCAAACAAAATAATCTCATGAACAACCAGTTGAGTGGTTCACACTTTTTGATGAAAGACAACAAATTGAGAATAAATTGGTCGGCTGCATTGAACAATGCAAACAGCACAGAACCAGACAGAAGACAATTGGTGTATTTTTATGACGACAAAGAAAACACAGACGATTACACTATAAACGCAACGGATAGAATAGAGAATCACAGGTTTTTCTCTTTCTTAAAAGAAAGACAGTTTACAGCGAAGCTAGAAACAAAATATATATTTAAGTACAACACCGAAAATGTGGAAGATGGAGCTAAATTGGCTTTAACAGTAGGAGGAATGATCAAAAGAAAGAACCGAGATTTTGATTTTACTCAATACGTGTACGACATGAACTTAAACACAAATTCATTGAATGTACTTAATCCAGATGGTTATATTAATCCAACTACGCACGAGGCGGGTGAGTTTAGTATTCAGGAAGCTTTGAATCCTGCAAGTGCCTATTTGGCAACTCAAAATATTAACTCAGTGTATGGATTTTTAGATTATAACCTTACTCCAAAGTTTGAATTAATTGCTGGAGCTCGATTAGAGTTGAGCGACCAGAAAATCTCATACTTAGACCAAACTCAACCCGATTTTAAAAGAATCAATAGAATTGTATCTGCCGATGTGCTTCCTAGTTTGATATTGAAGTACCAACCCAATGACACAAACATTGTTAGGTTTTCTGCGAGTAAAACAATTTCAAGACCAGGGTTTAAAGAAGTAGCTCCTTTCCAATACACCGAGCTTTTTGCTGGTGCAACCACTGTTGGAAATCCAGAATTGGTAAATGGAGAGAATTACAACTTTGATTTGAGGTATGAAAGGTACCCAAGATTAGGAGAGTTTTTGGCCGTTGGAGTGTTTTACAAACAATTGGTAAACCCTATTGAAAAAACAATGGAAGTTGCAACAAACCAACTTCAGTCGTTCAGAAATGCGGGTAATGCTACAGTCGCTGGACTTGAATTTGAATACACTAAGTCGCTGTCATTTCTGGCCAAATCAGATTCATCTTTCTTGAAGTTTGTTTCTTTGGGCGTGAATGCAACTTATTTGTATTCCAAAGTAACTTTTGATCCCGAAGCGAACTTGGCTCAAACGAATAGCGAAAGAGCTCTTCAGGGAGCATCGCCTTACCTTATCAATGTAGATTTGGCTTATTCCAAAACATTAAAAAAACACTTGAAAGTAAACGCTAGTTTGTCTTACAACGTTTTTGGACGAAGAATTTACAACGTAGGAATTTATGGACTAGGAGATGTATATGAACTGCCAGTAAATTCTCTCAACCTAGTTGCTGGAGTAGAATTAAAACACTTTAGTTTTGGAGTGAAAGTGAAAAACTTACTCAACCAAGACATCAGATTTGAACAAGAAACACCAAACGACCCAATTTTAATTAATTCTACAAGAAGAGGAGTATTTACTTCCTTGTCTGTGGGTTACAAGTTTTAGTCAAGAAAAACCATATAGAATACCGAAGCACCTGGCTGTATAGTTGAGGTGCTTTTTTATATCGATAATGTAAGGTTATGTCACTATTAATTGAACCGAACCGATTGTTAAAAATTACTTAACACAACAGAAAAATTCAGGTAAGATTAAATGAGGTTATTTGTATCAAATAAATTAAACAAGAAAAAACAAATGAAAACAAATTTCAAAACATTCGGAATGATGATTTTAGCTGCAGGTATGGTAACTGCAACTAGCTGTAAAAAACCTGAAGGGTGTACAGATCCAAACGCAAAAAACTATGATGTAGATGCGGTAGAGGATGATGGCACTTGTATAGTGTCTGCTTTTAAGGTCGCAGCTACAACAATTTCAGGAGTAACGTACCAAAGAGTAACGGGAACTATTGACGAAAACTACACTTTTTCAAGCGATAAGAAATGGTTGCTGAGTGGAGGTATTTTTGTAAAATCTGGATTTACTTTAACAATTCAGGCAGGAACAGAAATATACGCTGCCGATGATGCTACTACTCCATTTTTGGCTATCCAAAGAGGTGCTAAAATTAATGCTGTAGGAACAGCAAGTGCACCTATCGTAATGACAACAATAAAAACAGTAACAGGAACTCCATCTGCTGGAGACTGGGGAGGGATTATCATTAATGGTAAAGCCCAAATTAACAACGGATCAGAAGCCGAAGGTGAAGGAGGAACTGGAAAATATGGAGGAACGCAAGACAACGACAACTCTGGAACTATTAAATATGTAAGAGTGGAGTACGCTGGGAAATTACTAGGAACAGACAATGAGCTGAATGGGTTTTCTTTCAATGGTGTAGGAAGCGGAACAACTGTGGAGTATATCCAAGCATACAGAGGTGCTGATGACGGTATAGAATTTTTTGGAGGAACGGTATCTGTAAAGTATGCGGTATCTACCGGAAATGAAGATGATTCTTTCGATTGGACTTACGGATGGAGAGGAAACGGACAATTTTGGGTTGTAAACCAAGAAGTTGGCGGTGGAGACAGAGGAATAGAAGCCGACAACAACGGTTCTGACAATACTCTGATGCCTTATTCTAACCCAACTATTGCTAACATTACCTTGGTAGGTGTAGATGATGGAGATGCATCCAACACAGGAATGAGATTGAGAGAAGGAACAAAAGGAAAAATTTACAACGCCATTGTAACTGGGTTTCCAAAATATGGTGTGCGTGTTTCTGATGCTCAAACCACTACAAACATGACAAACGGAGAGCTTTTATTAAAGAACTCTAACGTGTTTACGAATGCAGGAAACTGGAAAGATTGTGCAGATTTTGAACCTTCAAATGAAGCAACTAATTCCACGTCAGCTGTTTCTTTGAGTGGGTATGTGGGTACCTCTTTAACTAATTCACTGGACCCAACAACTTTAGGTTCTTGGTTTACTGCAGGAAACTTCGTAGGTGCTGTAGAATCCAGCAACGACTGGACTGCAGGGTGGACTAAGTAACATCCAATTTAGAACAAACCTGAAAAGGGTAGCAAGAATTTTTCTTGCTACCCTTTTTTTGTATTAATTAAATTTACGTGTAAACGAAAAGGATTCTAAGATGTGGCGAATGTCTTTTGGCTCAGGTCAGTTTCTTTGAATGCGTCATAGTATTTGCAACTATTTCCCAATCTTCTTTTTAATCTCATTCAATTTCATCAATGCTTCTACAGGAGTAAGTGTATTGATGTCAACGTTGGCAATATCTTCCCGGATATCTTCCAAAATGGGGTCGTCAAGGTTAAAAAAACTAAGTTGCATTTCCTCGTCTTTTTTGGCAAGTTCTCCGAGGCTTCTCGAAGAATCATTTTTGTTATCACTTCCTCTTGCTTCCAATTTCTCCAAAATGTCTTCCGCTTTTCGGATTACAAAACCAGGCATTCCAGCCATTTTAGCTACGTGAATTCCAAAACTGTGGTTACTTCCACCCTCGACCAGTTTTCGCATAAAGAGGATTTTTTTGTCAATCTCTTTTACAGAAACATTGAAGTTTTTGATTCTTGGAAATTGTTTGTGCATCTCGTTTAGTTCGTGGTAATGCGTAGCAAACAAAGTTTTGGCTTTTTTCTGAGGATATTCGTGAATATATTCTGTAATACTCCAGGCAATGGAAATTCCATCGTAGGTACTCGTTCCTCTACCAATTTCATCGAGTAAAATCAAGCTGCGCTCCGAAATGTTGTTCAAGATACTAGCCGTTTCATTCATTTCTACCATGAACGTAGATTCTCCACTCGAAATATTGTCTGAGGCTCCTACTCGAGTAAAAATCTTATCTACATATCCCATTTCAGCAGACTCAGCAGGCACAAAACTACCCATTTGAGCCATCAAAACTATCAAGGCAGTTTGTCTCAAAATGGCTGATTTTCCCGACATGTTAGGTCCAGTAATCATAATTATTTGCTGCGAAACATCATCCAAAAACACATCGTTTGGGATGTATTCTTCGCCCACAGCTAGGCATGTTTCTATCACCGGATGTCTTCCGTTCTTGATGTTGAGACTTGTAGAATCATCCACCAAAGGTTTGCAATAGTTGTGGTGAATAGCTTGGGAGGCAAAGGAAGATAAACAATCTATTTGAGCTACCAGATTTGCATTGTGCTGAATAGGAACGGTGAAATCAGCCAACTCCAACACAAGGTTTTCGAAAATAGAAGATTCCAAAGCAAGAATCTTTTCTTCTGCACCCAATATTTTTGTTTCGTATTCTTTTAACTCCTCGGTGATGTAGCGCTCGGCATTGACCAAAGTTTGTTTTCTAATCCACTCCTCCGGAACTTTATCTTTATGTGTATTTCTTACCTCAATGTAATACCCAAAGACATTATTAAACGCAATTTTGAGTGAAGTAATTCCTGTTCTTTCACTTTCTCTTTGTTGTAAATTAAGTAAGTAATCTTTTCCAGAAAAAGCTATTTTTCTTAATTCATCCAACTCTGAGTTTACTCCTTCTTGAATTACGTTTCCTTTGTTGAGCAAAACCGGTGCATCCTCATACAATTCTTTTTCTATTTTTTGTCGCAAAGAATCGCAGGAGTTAATCTGCTCACTAATTAGTTTGAGTGCTGGAATTTTAGACGACTCACTTAGGGCTTTTACCGGCACAAGTGCATCCAAAGAGTGTTTGAGTTGGTTTACTTCTCGGGGCGAAATTTTACCAATGGATACTTTTGAAACCAACCTTTCCAAATCGCTAATTTGACTGATGTGAGAAGTGATGTCATCCAGCAGATCTTTGTTATTTACCAGCCCTTCCACCACTTCATGTCTTTTGGCAATAGCTTGGGTATTTTTGAGTGGCAAAAGCATCCATCTCTTTAGCAGTCTTGCTCCCATTGGAGAAACCGTTTTGTCCAACACATCAATCAAGGTGGTTGCATCCTGATTGTTGGATGAAATGAGTTCCAGGTTTCTTATCGTAAATCGGTCGAGCCAAACATAATGATCTTCTTCTATTCTAGAAATGGTTGAAATATGCTTAGATTCTTTGTGGTGTGTCTCAGACAAATAATGGAGCGCTGCACCCGCTGCAATCGTGGCTACTTTTAAATCCTCTACCCCAAAACCTTTCAGGGTTTTGGTATTGAACTGTTTGGTGAGTAAATCTGTGGCAAAATCTGATTTGAAAACCCAATCTTCCAATTGAAAGAAATAGAATTTATTTCCAAACAATTCATTGAATTTCTTTTGATTGCCTTTTTGGAACAAAACCTCGGTAGGTTTTAAACTTTGAATCAGTTTGTCAATGTATTCGGCAGAACCCTCTGCTACCAGAAATTCACCCGTAGAGATATCGAGAAATGAAACTCCGATAATGTGCTTTGTAAAATGAACAGCAGCCAAGAAATTATTCTTTTTTTGTTCCAGTACGTTATCATTGAAAGTTACGCCTGGTGTTACCAATTCGGTTACTCCTCTTTTTACAATGGTTTTAGTCATTTTTGGATCTTCCAACTGATCGCAAATAGCCACTCTATATCCAGCTCTTACTAGCTTAGGCAAATACGTGTTGAGCGAATGATGAGGAAATCCAGCTAATTCAATGTGAGCGGCTTTTCCATTTTTTCTTTTAGTTAATACAATACCCAAAACTTGAGCGGCAATTTTAGCATCTTCTTTAAAAGTTTCGTAGAAATCACCCACACGAAACAAAAGAACAGCATCGGGATGCTTTGCTTTTATTGCGTTATATTGTTTCATCAACGGGGTTTCTTTCACTGCTTCTTTTGCCATTATTCGTTCATTTTTTACAAGTTTTAAATGTACAAATTTATCGGCAGGTCTCTATTCCATTCTTTCAACTTATTTCCATAATTTCTCTAAAGGTTTTGTTAATTCTTTTTTGAATAAGGTGGGAAATTACCATATTTAAAAATCTAACTTAAAATCAATAAAATATGACATCAACAACACAAGATGCTGCAGGAGCAGTTTCAGATTTATCAACAACAGCCGTATCTACTGGATCCAATTTTTTGGCTCAACTCATAGATTTCGGTTACGAATACGGCCCAAAATTAATTGGAGCAATCCTAACGCTTGTTATAGGGTTGTGGGTAATTCGTATGGTTATGAAAGCCGTAGGAATACTTTTTGACAAAAGAAGTATTGATTCAACTTTACAACCTTTTCTTATTACACTGTTAACATTTCTCCTAAAAGCTATGCTGTTTATTGCTGTAGCCAGCCAGGTAGGAATTGCAACCACCTCATTCATTGCTCTACTTGGTGCTTTGGGTCTGGCAATAGGAATGGGCCTTCAAGGTACACTTGGTAATTTTGCTTCAGGAGTTCTTCTGTTAATTTTCAGGCCTTTCAAAGTAGGAGATTTAATTGAGGTACAAGGAGAGTTGGGATTCGTGCAGGAATTATCTGTTTTTGTGACGGTCATAAAAACATTCCAGAACAAAACAGTATTTATACCCAACGGACCTCTCTTGGGTGGAAACATTAAAAATTACAGCAAAGAAGGAAATGTGCGAGCAGATATTCCATTTGCCATTCGATATGGAAGTGATGTGGACAAAGCCAAAGAGATTGTGCTTAATATTTTGAAAAACTCACCTCTTGTATTGCAAGATCCAGCTCCAAGTGTGTATGTTACTAATTTAAGTACAAGTAATATTGAGCTTATGGCACTGCCATACACAACTGTGGAAGACTATTGGGATGTATTCTGGGGATTAAGAGGAGAAATAGTGAAACAACTAGGAAAAGCAGGATTTGAAGCTCCATTTGAGCAGAGAGTGGTAACGATGCAAAACGCTTAGTGTATTTATTCTAATTTACAAAAAAGGAGACTGAATCATCAGTCTCCTTTTTTGTTTGTACTAACTGTTTTATTGTTGGAGGATACTTGTTGGTTTCATTAGAAGATTGAACCTAGAGAGGTCTATGAACTAAACAGCGTTTTACATGTAAAGAGAAATGAGAATCAAGTTTTTAATGTTCTTCCCGTTTCACAAGCATGTAAAACCCATTTTCTAACTCCAAATAACCTTGATTATAAACGAAGTAATATATCGTTCCTTTTTTGGTGGTATAGACACTGGTTATGTAGTTGAAATCAAAATTTTTAGCAATCAGTTTATCTCGGTGGGTTTTTGTTTTTTGATCTGGATTTAGGTCAGATAATATTTTATAATTTTTCTTGAGTCTATTGTTAATGTTTCGGACCAGATTTTTGTCTTCCACATGCAATTTGTTGTTGTAGGAATTTCTGCAATAGTCAGAGCAAAACTTTTTGTCTGCTCTACCTTTTACTACTTCCTTGCATTCGAGGCATTTTTTTTCCATCCGGCTTGATTTTTTTCTGAATCAGATTGATTTTTCTGTCCGTCAGTGTTTTGTAGAGGTAAGATACGAAAATAATTGTCGTTTACAAACGACTACAAATGATTACAACCGAAAGTAAACGAAAACAATTAGTTAAGAACCGATTGCCGTGAAGAAGGTGTCACATATTTGCACTGTCGAAACAAACAACGAGGTTTGACGACATATAAACGAACCTGCCCTAGGGCGGAAGAAAACACCATACATTATGAGTAATTTAAGAAACAAAGTACAGTTAATCGGACGATTGGGTCAATCCCCAGAAGTAAAACATTTAGAGTCGGGAAAAACAGTAGCAAATTTTAGTTTAGCTACAAACGACAAATACAAAAACGCAAAAGGAGAACTGATAGAAAATACACAATGGCATAACCTTGTTGCTTGGGGAAAAACTGCAGAAATCATTGAGAAATATGTGCAAAAGGGAAGTGAAATAGCTATCGAGGGAAAACTATCAACTCGTTCGTGGGAGGACAAAGATGGAAACAAAAGGTACACTACCGAAGTTTTGGTGAATGAATTATTGCTCCTTGGAGGCAAACCAAACAATGGAAAGGAAGGGGCTAAATCAGACGATGATTTACCATTCTAATTCTTTTCAACTTCAATCAAATTCCGCCAAGTTCACCTCTTTTGATCTTGGCGGTTTTTGTTTGTAGCTGTTATTTTGTATCGATAGCTTTTTGTGTTTTTTAACAAAAATACATTGGTCAGCCCACTAAAATTGACTAATTTGTGTTATATCTATAACCGAAATACTATGAAAACTATCTCCCACACACTTGTGCTTTTTATGTTTTTGAATCAAATTGGATTGAGTCAAGACATTGGATTTACTCCTTATTTTAATCACGGTGAACCTTGGCAATTTCAAAATTTTAGGCCATCCGAACAAAAGAAATACCAAGACTCTATCCTCAAGGAGAACAACATCGAAACCCAAAAGGTGTTTAAATTTGATAAAAAAGGAAATAGAATGCTGTACTCCATTTCAACCTTTGATTCCAATCACAACGAGTTTTCTATTTGGAAACTCAATTCAAAAAGAACAAGCAGCGAGTCTCAGCTTGTGTCAAACTCTCACAGGGTGTATCAATGGAAAAGCTGGGGAAGCCCCAAAAAACAATACAATTCTTATAAAACAGTGGGCGATGAGAAAAAGCTGGAAGATAAAATTGTATTGAAAAAGAATAAACTCAAATCAAGAACACATTACTATTGGAATGATTCAGGGATTTTGGATTCTCTTCATTTTTATAAAAGAAATAACCTTCGCCCTAGTAACAGAACGCACTATTTATACAACAATGAAAGCAAAATGATTGAGTCAAGAGTGTATAACAAAGGGAAACTGAAAACGATAAGAAAGTATGACTGCCAACCAATTGGGAAAATTGAGAAGAAGGTAGAAACTACAACTTCGTGCGTGAATACAGAAATGGACTCTGAGGGAAATATAATTAAGGTCAGTGAATTTACGAATGACAAAGGAAAAAAAAGGATTTTTAAAACTACCTATCATGGAAACACGGATAGAGTATGGCTTCAGGAGGGATTCAATTACAAGGGAAAACCTACTTATTACAACGAAACGACTGACACTTCAAAAATTTACAAAAGCTTTAACAGAAAAGGAAAAGTGAGGTGGGAAAGCAACACGAAATCCCAAAACGGAAAAACAATTTCTAAATCAGAGTTTAGAAAAGGTAAAATGGTGTCTCAGACTTTATATACTTACAACAGTAAGGGACTTGTTGCCACAGAGAAATCATACATTAATGATAAAGAAGTTTCCAATAAAACATACGAATACAATACCTTGGGACTCATTACTAAACTTACTTTCGCAAAAAAGAGAAAAACCTCCGTAACTGAGCGGGAGTACAAATAATCAAAATCGATTTGTTTACTACCTTTGAACCATGAAATGTATTAAAACTGTATCACTACTTTTTGTATTATTGAGTTTTTCAACTGCTTTTTCTCAGTTCAATATTGGACTTTATTCTGGATTCGAGGTAGCTAATTTTAGCTTCATGGAAGCTGTTCCAAATGATCCTATTCGGTTTGGATACTCTTCCATTGAGAGTGAAAACTCATCTTTCTTTCAAAAGAAAATGGGCTTCATTTATGAAAATGTATTAGATGAGAGAGTTGCTTTGGTGTGGTCCTTGGAATGGGCTCCTGGTAACAACAAAACATTTCAAAGAGAGTTTTTAGATGTTGCTTCCAACCAAGTTTTTGAGGAAGAAATGACCGAAAAAATGAGTGGATACAAAATTGGATTGGGGTTGGATATTTCGGTATTTGGTGAAATTCATTACGACAAACTTCAGGTTTTGATCAACACCACTTTTATCCAGCAATTTTCTGTTCACAGATTTGAGTCTGAGTTGAAAAATGTAGCGGGTAGAGAAGTAGGTTTCCTATACACTCCCTATAACCTGTCAACTTGGGAGGCAGTAAATGTTGAAAGTTCATTTGGAACATTTCTGGCCATCGGGCCCAAGGTAAATTATCAAATTAACAATGATTTTATGATTTTTGGGACTGGTAAATACAACCTTAATATAGTAAAATCAGATGGCGGTGACCTCATTCATAACAATGGTTTCTTCTTGAATGTAGGAGTGAAATATATGGTCTTTTAATTCTTGCTACAGTACCCATTCATTAAGAGTAAACCAGTAAGGAATCAAAAACCCAATTAATGCACCAGCATACACCTGCAAAGAGGTGTGTTTTTGGAGAATGAGTCTGCTCGTACCAACTAATCCTATGCAGGACAACAAAATGATAATCCATGTAGTATGTGAGACAAAGGTTACTTGAGTTAACCCAACTACCATCCCTGCTAGTGAACTCACTCCTTGTGTATGAAGGCTTATTTTCCACTTAGTTGTAATAGTGATACTAATAAGCAATGCGACACAACCTCCCAAAAAACCAGCCAAGATTGGCTCGTCCAATCCTTCTATTCCTCGAATGAAATAGTAAAAACCAAGGTAGTAGGCAACTGTAACAGCTGAAGGTAGTAATCTTTCTTTTCTATTTGTGAGAGATAAGTCAGATACCATTCCCGAACGATAAAGCACATAAATGGAAATAAAAGGAAACATCAGAGTTAAGATACTAGCCAATAAAATGAGTAGGTTTCCAAAATCGGCAGGATAAATTAGTCGATAAATGCTATGTATTTTAAAAACGAAAACAATGCCAAGCAAAGGCATAATAAACGGATTGATAACGATGGAAAGTACTTTTGCTATGTGTTTCAAACTACTACAATTCTTTTCTTAATCGGGCAACAGGGATTTCCAGTTGCTCGCGGTATTTGGCAATTGTTCTTCGTGCAATGTTGTATCCTTTGTCTTTCAACATTTCGGCTAATACACCATCTGTAAAGGGTTTCTTTTTATTTTCATCTTCGATGATGTTCTGGAGGATTTTTTTGACTTCCCGCGTGGAAACATCCTCACCCGAATCAGTAGAAAGTGATTCGGAGAAAAAGGATTTCAATAAAAATGTACCAAAAGGAGTTTGGATGTACTTTGAATTGGTAACGCGCGAAACAGTTGAAATATCAAGTTCCACAATTTCGGCAATATCCTTTAATATCATCGGTTTTAATTTGGTTTCGTCACCGGTAAGAAAATATTCTTTTTGATAGTTCAAAATCGCTTGCATGGTGCTCATCATGGTATGCTGGCGCTGTTTTATGGCATCAATAAACCAGGAAGCTGCATCAAGTTTTTGCTTAATGAACATGATTGCTTCTTTGTCTTTTTTTGTCTTTTTGCTCTTGTCGTAAGTGTCCAGCATGTTGTGGTAAGTTCTACTTACATTGAGCTGAGGTGCGTTTCTTGAATTCAACACGAGGTTCAATTCGTCCTCTTCGTCCGTCAAAATGTAATCGGGAATTACGTGCTGGGCAGGCATGGAACTCTCTTTAATAGAACCAGCAGGTTTCGGGTTCAATTTAGTTACGAGCTCTATAGTTTCTTTGAGTCTTTCTTCCGAAAAATTCAATCTTTCGATAATTTTGGAGTAATGTTTTTTTGTAAAAGCCTCAAATTGGTGTTCAATTAAATTGATTGCATCTGCCAACAGTCCGGGCTCTTCTTCATGCAACATTTGTTTCCGCTCGAGCTGAATCAATAAGCACTCCTTGAGGTCTCGTGCTCCTACTCCGGCAGGGTCTAGGTCTTGAACTTCGTACAACACTTCCTCAATTTCATCTTCCTCAGCCATGATGTTGTACATAAAAGCTAAGTCATCAGAAATATTGATAAGTTCTCTTCGCAAATAACCCGATTCATCAAGATTTCCGATTATATTTTGAGCGATAATGAGTTTTCTTTCTTCTCGTAACCTCAACGAAATTTGGTTGGTTAAGCGCTCCTGAAATGTTTTGCCTCCAGAAATTGGAATGTTAGTTTCCTCCTCAGGATCAGCATAATTATTTGATCTTGTTGAATAATGTGATTCATTATCTAGGTAATCACTCACATCAAAATCATCACGCGAATCGGTTAAGTCTTCTTCGTATTGTTCCTCTCCGTATTCATCCTCTTCTTTTTCAATTCCTTCTTCCAAGGCAGGATTTTCCTCAATCTCGTCCTTTATCCTTTGTTCCAACTCCACAGTAGGTACCTGCAGCAACTTCATCAGCTGAATTTGCTGTGGTGATAGCTTCTGAGAAAGCTTCTGTGATAAATATTGTTTTAACATTTAAGTTGCTGGTTACTGGTTTGTGTTGGCTTCTTGGTTGTGCGTGTTATTCTAGTTGCAAGTTAATGGACGTTTTCGATACAATTTTAATTCCTATTGCGAACTAAATATACTGATTTTACTCCACCGTTACTAAAAAATAATTCTTCTTTCCTTTTTGCAACAAAATGTAATTGCCGCCTATCAAATCGTCTTGCTTCAGTACTTTGTTGTCCGTTACTTTGGCTTTGTTTACACTAATGGCATTTTGCCTTAGCTCTCTTCTTGCTTCTCCGTTCGATTTTAAAAAACCACCCATCTCTACCAAAGCTGTTACAATATCTATTCCATTTTTCAAATCGCTTTCGGCAAACGTAGCCTGCGGAACTCCCTCAAAAATATCTTGAATCATGCTCGCAGAAAGTGATTTTAAACCTTCCACCGCTTCTTTTCCTTTTTTAAACAAAATCTCCGAAGCTTTTACTGCATTTTCATATTCTTCTTTAGAGTGAACTCTAATGGTAACATCTTCTGCTAAAGCCCTTTGCAGTGCTCTTTCATGAGGAGCTTCTTTGTGTTTCGCTACTAATTTTTCTATTTTTTCTTTACCAAAAAGCGTAAAAATTTTGATGTATTTCTCAGCATCTTCATCACTTGTATTTAACCAAAACTGGTAAAACTTGTACGGAGAAGTTTTTTCCGGATCCAACCACACATTTCCGCTCTCGGTTTTTCCAAATTTTCCTCCATCCGCTTTGGTAATTAGAGGGCAAGTCACTGCAAAGGCTTTTCCGCCACCAATTCTTCTTATGAGTTCGGTTCCGGTAACAATGTTTCCCCATTGGTCACTTCCGCCCATCTGGATCGTACAGCTTTTTTCTCTGTACAAATGCAAAAAGTCGTATCCTTGAACTAATTGATAGGTAAATTCCGTGAACGACATTCCGTCACTATCTTCCCCTGAGATTCTCTTCTTAACTGAGTCTTTCGCCATCATGTAGTTTACTGTGATGTGTTTGCCCACATCTCTAATAAACCCGAGGAACGAAAAATTCTTCATCCAATCGTAATTATTGACCAGTTCCGCTGCATTTTCTTCAGAAGACTCGAAATCTAAAAATTTTTTCAACTGTGATTTCAGTCCTTCCTCGTTTTTTCTTAGGGTTTCTTCATTCAATAAGTTTCTCTCTGCTGATTTTCCACTCGGGTCACCAATCATTCCGGTTGCTCCACCGACAAGCGCAATAGGTTTGTGCCCCGCAACCTGCAGGTGTTTTAGCATCATAACTGACACCAAGTGTCCGATGTGTAATGAATCAGCTGTGGGGTCAATTCCCACATAAGCTGCTCGCATTGTTTCTGCTAAATGTTCTTCCATTCCAGGCATGCTATCGTGAAGCATTCCTCTCCATGTCAATTCTTCTATCAAATTCATTTTTTCAACCGGTTTTTTGTGGTGATTCAAAATTAGGATTAATTGAGGAAATTTTGCTAATGCGACATCAAAATCTTGTTTTAATCCGCTTTTCAGATTACGAAATTATTAATTGGTTTCTTGAGAGAAGAGAGAACGGTCAGTTTAATTGACAGTTTCAATGAACAAGCAATTCAATTATTACAAATCCAAGAGCAAGATAGGTGAAAAAACATTGACTAATGAACCATATAATCCAAGAAAATATGGGCTCACTTGCTTTTCTTTCTGCCGATAAAACGAATCACTTTACCTATCCCATTGTGATAAATACCTTCATTTAATTCCACCTCAACATTTTCGAGTTTGATAACTTCAAAGTCATGAAAATCATTTCTAATGGATTCCTCTGTAAATAACATTTCCAATTTATTTGGACCACCAACTTTTGGGTTTTCCATACGAAGAGGTAAATGCTCCACACTAAATCCTTCGAGAATTATTAATCCGCCTTCGTTTATTAAATCAGCGATTTTTCTGTGATATTTGGATAAAATTGGTGTAGGGAAGTGAGCATAAATTAAGGCCGCTGAGTCATATTTTTCTTTGATTAAACTTAAATCAAAGAAATCACCGACTTCATATGAAATCGTGACATTTTCTTTTTTCGCTAATGCTAACGCTTTTTTTTGCCCCTCCAAACTAATGTCAAACGCCTTAACCTCAAGACCTTTTTTGGCTGCAAAAACGGCATTTCTTCCCTCTCCTTCGGCAGGCATTAATATTTTGCCTTTTAGATTATGTTCTTCTAGAACGGATTGAAAAAAGATATTGGGGGTTTCACCATAGGCAAAATCCTTATTTGAATATCTTGAATTCCACATTTTTTTCATTTCTGAGGTGTTGAGCATAGTTAATTAATTATGTTTTAATTGAGGCAATCTTTACTGCATATAAAACAAAGTAATAAATAATTTGCAACTGAGAAAAATCTTGAAGACTTTCTCTTAAAGTTAAGTAGCCCATTTTAAATAACCTTTGGTATTATGTTTAATATTTTATTTCCATTTTTTTTGTAACTCAATTTTTGAATTCAGGGCATTGTAAAATTTCAGATTTCAAAGGCGTATTTCGAATTGCTTAAACCTTTTTTGGTCTGAAGCAATTGATTTGACATGGAAAAAAGGATTACTAGCGACACTTCTTGTATAATTTACAATAAATATCTACCTTACTAATTAATCGAAGAAAAAATGAAGCATTGGATGCGAATTGTTGTATTGGTTTTCTTATCAAATAGTTTGATAAGTCAGAACTATGAACTCTTTGGTGATGCCTTTGGAGTAAGCTCATTTAACAACAGTTGTCCGTCAGACACTTGCTTTACATTAACCCCTGATTTAACTTGGAAAACAGGAGCGGTCTATAGCGATGAACTGTTTGACTTAACACAGCCATTTGACGGAACGTTTTGCTTGTTTTTAGGGACCAAAGATGCAAATGGTGCTGATGGTTTTGCATTTGTTTTAAAGGATACCAGCGTCCCACTTATCGGTGGTGCTGGAGGTGGAATTGGATACGGATCTCTCGCTCCTTCTGTGGCTATAGAATTTGACACCTGGGACAATGGAGGTAATGACATTGCTGCTGATCATACTAGTTTAAATTATAACGGAGATTTTACAACACCAGTAGTACCATCAATACCACTTTCATCAAGTTTTTTAAATGTGGAAGATGGGCTTTCTCATACAGCAAGAATTGTTTGGACACCGCACGATACAACTATTTACATGTTTTTTGACAATGTGTTGCGATTTTCTCATCGTGTTGATCTAATCAATACCATATTTGGAGGAAAAACCAAAATTAACTGGGGCTTTACTTGTTCTACTGGCGGGTCTGCAAACCTTCAACAAATTTGCTTCCCAGTGAAGCCAGTTTATTTGTTTAGAGACACCCTATGTGAAGGGGACTGTCTTAATTTTAACGAATTGAATTACGATCCAAATTACCGCTATGCATGGAGTAATGGGATTTTAGATACACTTCCTTTTATTCAAGTTTGTCCGAGTGTCTCAAGCACTTATTTTTTATACAAGCAAAGTAAACTGACTAGCCTGATTGACACCATAGAGCTCTCCTTAGATATAGAGTCAAAACCAATATTGAATCTAGGTGCAGACACAATGCTCTGTAATCCCAAACTTATTTTAGATGCAACAATTAATAACGGTATTAGTTACATATGGAATGATGGATCCAAGAGCGGTACAAAGACTGTGAGGAGGCCTGGTATTTTTTGGGTAGAATCAAGTACAGAAAATTGTAAAATAAGGGATACAATAAAAATAACATGCATTGATACGCTCAATGCGGGTAGAGTTTTAGACTCATCGAATTACCATTGTTTTGTACCAAATAGTTTTACACCCAATAACGATGGTAAAAACGATGTTTTTTATCCCATGTTTTCCAATAAAGACATATTCAATTATGAATTGAAAATTTTTAATCGATGGGGAGAGCTAGTTTATTTAACTCACGATTTAGAGGAAGGGTGGGACGGAAGTTCTAAAAACAGATTCTGTTTGCCAGAGGTCTATATTTGGGTCCTAAACTACCAACCATTATTAAACCCAACGGAAAGAGTTCAGTACAGAGGAAAAGTTAATTTAATAAGATAATGAAACTAGATAGTAAAATACAAAACACTTGTTTAAAAAAAACTCTGATGAAAAAGTACGTTATGTTTGCGTGTATTAACTTGTCAATAGTCACAAGTTTTGGTCAGAATTACAATCTTTTTGGGGATGCACAGGTAACTCCATCTTTTAATAACACCTGCCCATCAGACACCTGTTTCACGTTGACCCCTGATTTATTGTGGAAAACTGGAGCAGTGTTTAGTAATGAACTATTTGATCTAACGAAACCGTTTGATGGAACATTCTGTCTTTTTTTGGGAACAAAAGATGCAACAGGTGCCGATGGTTTTGCTTTTGTTTTAAAAGATACAAATGCCACAAACGCTGCATTGACAGGAGGAGTTGGCGGAGCTGGTGGAGGCATTGGATACGGAGCACTTTCTCCATCGGTCGCTATAGAGTTTGATACCTGGGATAATGGCGGAAATGACATTCCTGCTGACCATACTAGTCTTCATTACAATGGAAACTCGGCTCTATCAGTAGTTCCTGCGATTTCGCTGTCTTCAATTGGTGCAAATGTAGAGGACGGATTGTCACATACCGCCCGAATTGTTTGGACTCCTGGCGATACAACACTATCCTTGTATTTTGATAATGTACTTCGATTTTCACATCGGGTCGATTTGAGAAACACTATTTTTGGAGGCAAGTCCAAAGTAAACTGGGGTTTTACCTGTTCAACGGGAGGTTCTTCGAACCTCCAGCAAATTTGTTTTCCGGTACAAAAACCTCCAAAACTAGACGATACTCTTCCTCCAATACCGAATGTTTTTACACCAAATTTAGATGGGATAAATGATTTTTTCACTCCAGTAAAAGATTATGTTATTGCAACAGGTGAATTAAAGATTTACAATAGATGGGGAAATATTGTATTTGAAACCAACGATAGGACTTTGATTAAAAAGGGTTGGGACGGAAGACAGAATGGTAAACTCTCCTCGGATGGTGTGTATTACTTTACTTTTTCTTACAGCACATACAACAACAAGACCACGAAAAATATAGCAGGTAGTTTTCACCTGTTCAAATAGAAACCTCTAAAAACATAAATAATGAAAAAAATTACTCTAACAATCGCTTTATCATCGCTCTTATTACTCACCTTTTCGCAAAACATTCCTGTAGATTTTGAAACAGGAGGAAATGGAGCCAACTGGACTTGGACTGTATTTGAAAACGACTCAAATCCTCCCTTACAAATAATGGCAAATCCAGATCCATCTGGTATAAATACTTCTGCCACCGTAGCAAGATTTATTGCTAAACAGAATGGTAATCCATGGGCAGGATGTGAAACAATGCACGGAAGTGATATAGGAACATTTTCTATTAATTCATCCAATTATTTAATTAGAATCATGGTTTGGAAAAATAAAATTAGTGATGTTGGGATTAAGTTGGTAACGAGCTCCTCCGCCTCTCTTGGTGAAATTAAGGTAGCCAATACACTTGTTAATCAATGGGAGCAATTAACCTTTGATTTTTCTGCCCACATTGGAGGAATGACTTACGATCAATTAGTCGTATTTCCTGACTATACCTCAAGAAATCAAGATGATACGGTTTATTTCGACAACGTATTTGGTAGTTCAATGGTATTAGACATTAATGAAAAGTCACAAATGTCAGCAATCTCCGTATTTCCAAATCCAACAAATGGTCTGTTACACATCTCTTCTGAAACCCAAATAGATGAAATCCAGCTTTTTGATATGACCGGAAAGAGGCTTGACATCAATTATAACAGTAATAATTTAGACATCAGTCATTTTGAATCTGGCGCTTATTTATTAAGACTAAAACAGAACGGATTAGTGACAACGAAGAAAATTATCAAGAACTAATAGATATATGCACATACTTGGATTTCACAAAAGTGTAAATTGAAGTCATAAAATAAAAGCCCCTGATAAGGGGCTTTTTTTATGTTCACTTTGGAGGTTATTTTAGCTTAATATTATCTATCAATAATCTGAAAGATTCTTTCTTTTTGTTCGCAATTAATAAAGTAATTTCCACTATTTCGTTTCCAGAAAAATTCGGTTTATTTAGTTTTCTTCCTCTGAATGAAGGGTATAATTCACTTAATTTAATATCAATGGTTTCCCAATCGCCAGAAGTGGCAAATGTGGTGATGTATGAGAAATAATCGTTAGATTTTCCCTTTATTCTGAACTGATAGTTTTTGCCATCGCCTTTTAGGCGTAATGAAACACTTTTGTTATTTCCTATTTCTATTTTTTCTGGTCGATATCTTAAGGAAGAAAAGCCTCCATAGTTTTCTAAAGAAATAGCTCCCCAAAATTCTCCATGTCCTTCTGCGCTAATTTGAAAATTTCCCTTTGACTTTCCGCCCATTACGCCATCGTCAACAATTTGCCAGTTTGTTGTGACCGAATTTTTAGTAAAGTCAACGAGTATTGTACCTCCCACTATCGAAGTTGAGATGAGTAATCCAATAAGAATAGTTTTCATTATTTTTTTTGAAAAGGTACAATTAATAAAACATAGTTGCTCGGTTGGTTCCGGGTTTGCCAGAGAAATAGCATGTTTCATTCATTGGATAAAGTCAAATTGAATGACACTATTTTAATTAAATTTGAACATGAAGAAACACATAGTCGTTTTATCTGGAGCGGGAATGAGTGCCGAAAGTGGAATTTCAACATTCAGAGACTCTAATGGACTCTGGGAAAATCATTCCATAGAGGAGGTTGCAACTCCTGAGGGTTTTGCGACAAACCCTGAGTTAGTTTTGGAGTTTTATAATGCGAGAAGAGCCCAATTATGGGAGGTTGAGCCCAACGAAGGACACCTTGCCATTGCAGAATTGGAAAAACTATTCCGGGTTTCTGTTGTAACTCAAAACGTAGACGATTTGCATGAGCGAGCCGGAAGCTCCTCTGTATTGCACCTCCATGGTGAATTGCGAAAAGTAAGAACGACCGGAATCTCCGACCAAGTAATGGAGTGGACTGGAGACTTGAAACTGGGAGATGTTTGTGAGAATGGATATCAGCTAAGGCCCCACATTGTTTGGTTTGGCGAACCAGTTCCGTTAATAGATAAAGCGATTGAAAAGGTGGAATCGGCAGACGTGGTGATTGTGATAGGTACTTCACTACAAGTGTATCCGGCTGCAGGGCTAATGAATCATGCAAAGAGTAGTTGTAAGGTATTTTACGTTGATCCCGCTCCTAAAATACAATCGGATGAAAACATCGAAGTAATTCCATCCACAGCTTCGGAGGGAATGAAAGAAATTAGAGCCAGAATAATTCAGTGAGTTTTACCAAATACCTCTATAGATTATTCCAAGTGAAATGTGATTTGCCCTGAATGTTTGCATCCCATTTTCGGTTAAATATTCATGTTGTGTAATGCTAGGAGAATTCAAAACATTGAATGTGCTTTTCAAGTAAAACTGAATCAAATGGTCCTCAATTGGAACCTGAACTCCTAACCTCAAACTGGGTCCAAAAATTTGAGCGCCTGGATCAAAACTACTTTGAAAAGTTCCGAGGATGGAGCCAAATGCTCCTAATCCATGTTCCATTCCGTAAAAATAGGTGGCCCCAAAATCAGTTCCGAATCCCAATCCAAATGAATCATATTCTTCTTCGTTTAGCGTGGAGTTGGCATTGAAATTAAACAAAAAATTCAGATTGAAGTAAAGAGTATGTTTTTCTGAATCAAGGTAAATAGGAGCATGAATGAATACTCCTGGCGAAAAAATGAGGTAATTGTAGTTTAGCGTTGAGTCATACTCCTGATAATGATTTGGGTTGGACTTGTAGTTGAACTTACTACTCGTTCTAGAAATTTCGGCACCAAAGGAGAAGAATTCTCCATAGCTCTCGAATAGGTCATATTGAGTAAATGAACCCAGGAAAGAAAGAGAAATAAAAAGGGTAAAAAACAGTTTTTTCATTGTTATTGAGCGTAAAAAATCAGAAACAATAAGCGATTCCAATGTTTAGTCTAAAAACATTCAATCGCTTATAAAATTGAGTTAGAGTAGCTATCTCAGTATCATATCTATACTTGTAGTCGCTGTGTTGACTAGCCCATGAATACCTCATTTCTTTGAGCTCCACATAAGTTGGAGATTCTATCTTGGAATAGATGGGGATGTAAACTCCAATTCCGGCATTGAGGTAAATCGGCAGCTTTTTTAAGAGCATGTGTGTATAATTATATTTTGCACCCAAATAGGTGATGTTTGCTTTAAAGTCGTTTGCTGTAATGCTGCTATACTCTGTATTGATGCTGTAGTCGTTTCTGAAAATTTTGAAGATATCTTCATTAGAAATAACTGTGTTGTGTTGTCTCAAATAGATACCAAATGAATTTCCTGTTGGGGCAAATCCACCTTTTAGGTAAAGATTTATTCCTGCCCCAAAAGAAACGGAGCGAACAGTTCCCAATTCGGAGTCATCTTGGTAATAATCTCCCCTTTCTGTGGCGGTAGCTTTATTTCCCATAAATCCGCCAAAAACAGTTGCACTTAATCGTGTTTTTAGTTTGTAGTTCACTGATATCGTGTGTTCTTTATGCGTGTACTTGATTCTGTTTTTTGGAGAAAATCCTTCGGTGTGTTCGTCAGCAATACTTGCTGGGAAATAATTGAGGTTGTATCCAACGGAGAGTTTGTTTTTGGTTTTTATTTGTCCATTTACCACATATGGAAATAAAGCTAAAACAACTGTTAAGGAAATAAGCTTTTTCATTATTTTACAATTTGTTCGAATACATCACTCAAGAATAATTCGTTGTTTTTTAAATTCGGTTTTGCGGCACTCTCGTGAGTTCTCCGGAAGATAATATATCCCTCTTCGTTTAATACTTTCACATTGCTAATGTTTACGTAGTTCTTGGTAGCAATTGGCAACAGTGGCCACATTCCAGGAAATAACGTAAGCGCGCCACCCAAGCAAACTCTTATTACTAAGGGCGAATACCCGCTATCGTCTTTAAAAGCCAAAAAGTTAATGAGCATTAGTTTGTTGTAGTTGGTTCTGTCAAAAACTTCATCGGCTCTGTTTTGGGTTAAGCTAAGCATTTTTTCTTCATAGCTTTCGCCCATTTCATTCACCCACTCGTTTAGAATAAAGTTGTCATTCATTTCATCCACACTCAGTGAATCGAATGATTCTACTCCCAGGAATTTGTATGCAACGGGACTTTCGCCTGCCAACTCCTTTACAAGACGCGATGCTTCGTTTTTAAACTCAAAAGATTCAGAGGAATTCACTTTCCCTTTGTTGTTTCTCCAAGAGTAATTCACAGATAAAATGAGGATTGAATCCATTTGTTGTTTCTTAAAAGTTCGCGCTTTTTTGTCACGCTCTTTTCTCAATTCTCTTTGTCGGCTAAAACTAAGCTCATCAAAATATCGAATTTTATCTTGCTTTTTTACCGAATCAAAAACAGATTCTATCCACTTAGGATCTGAGTAATTGTAAAAGGCTTTACTTGTGTAGGACTTGCTGTTTTCTAGTGTGTCAGAAATTTTCTCTTCATAGAGTTTCTTCTTCTTTAGGTATTTTATTTTTTCGATTTTGGAGAGCGTCACAAATTCTGCGGAGTCCATCTCTTCAAACTTTTCAATTTTTTCTTTCTCCTGTTTTACTTCTTCTTTGGTTTCAAACTCAAATTCAGAAAATACGGTGGAATGATTGTGGTATAAATCGAAAACTAAATCTTCTATGTACACTCTATATGTTTGGTCGTTGAGCTCGAGTAATTGCTTTACCGCCAGAATCGACATTTCTTTCTTTGTGAATTTGTCGTAAAATAAATGAAACAGAACCAAGGAGTTTCCCTGCTTGTAGCTATTGTTTCTTTCGTTCACAATTTTTTGTTCTTTTTGCTTGGCAATGGCATAAAGCGATTTTGCGATGCATTCGTCCAGGTATTTATTGTTTGGGTACTTGGATTTTAACAAGTATGATTCATATACCGCCTTTACAAATTGTCTGTTTAGGATATTGAGGTATTGATTTTCGAAACGAGCTTTGGTTTGAATGTATATGAATTCGTTTTTATCGAAATAAGAAGAAACACCTTTTGCCTTTTCTTTCTCGTTTACATTTGTTATTCTTGTTTTGATGTTAGGGTGCGAAGATTTTGAATCGTCTCTTTCCGAATCGTCTTCAATGGAAGAAAATACCTCGGTGAAATCAAAATAGGAATTGGGAATGAGGTAATCTTCAGAGTTGAAAATAGTAGCTTCAATTTTTTTCTCATCAAAAGGAAGGTGAGAATATTGCAAAACCATAAGCATTTTTTCAGCCTCAGAAGTTGCGTATCCAGCCTGTTTAAAAATCTCAAACCCACCGTTGTCAGACTCTATTTCGTGTTCACGAGAGTGAGCACTTAATGACGATACAGCACTTTCAAAGTCAATTCTGCCTTTGTAATATTCGGACTTTAATTTTTCCAACTCCAAAAAGGATTCTTTTCCGTGTTGAGACAAGTAATGCTGCATTTCATGACCAATAACAAAGGCAAGTTGCGCCTCGTTTTCTATTTGAGACAATAAGCCTACCGTGATAAAAATGGAGCCATCGGGCATACAAATAGCATTCACAATATTGGAACGTAAGACATAAAATTTGAATTTCGATTTTAGGTGCTTATTTCCGGATTTCTCCATTAAATTATGTGCCACCTTGTTTACGTAATTCGTCATCTCATCGCCAAACAATACCTTTCCTCCAGTTAAAAATTGCTGAATAAAATAATTGGAGTTTTCATAAAACTTATCGAGTTTAGACTTCTCAAACCCACTGAATGTACTGTCCGATTCTATGTTTTTTTTCGTCTTTTTCAGAATATCTACAGTAAACTCTGGAGGTGTCTCTCCTTCGCATTTACTCAGGATGTAATCGGTTTCGAAGGTTTGTTGCTGTGCAATTGAGTGAATCGTATAGGACAATGCGATGAGAGAGATAAAAAACGATTTAATCATCAAAATAGAGGGGTTAGTTGTAATAAAATTCAGCATGATTTACGACCACAGAATCGGCATTATCAATTACATTAAAAAAAGTTCCGCCACAAAAATAAAAAGCTTTTCCATCTCCTATGGAGTCCAATTCTACATACATTTTTTTTCCAGGTTCACAGATGTAAGTTCTGTTTGGGTATCTTCTTTTTACAAAAAATCGCATTGTTTTGGAGTTGTATTGATCATTCGTTGTAACGTAATAGGCTGATCGATCTGGGTCGATGAAAAAATCACCTTCAAACTCAAAGAGATCTGAATTAAAATATCTTTCGGCTAAGAAATAACTTCCATTATCAGTAGTGCTAAATCGTTGGGTATCGTAATCTCTGAATGAAGCTTGATTTCGAGTTGTAGTGTTTCGACAAGGAATGGAATCGAATAATATCCCTAAATCAAATTCCGTAAATTTACGCAATGGTTCCCCGTTGTCTTTGTAGCAACTGCTTAGTGTTGCAAAAATTATTAGGGTGTAAAGTAAGTGTTTCATAAAGTGTTAAAATAAGTAACCAATTCCAATGTTGAAGGCAAAAATAGAAGATCTTCTTGCCGAAGTTAGTAATCCTCCGTCATTCAACCCCCCAAATTCATAATTCGTTCCGTACTCTTTGAAACCACCCTTTTTGAATGAAGCATCATAAATCTGGGACATTACAGGAATACAAAAATTGAAGCCATACTTGAAGTAAAGAGGTATTTTGTTCGAAAGCATGGATACAAAATTGAACTGAAATCCTATGACATCTATTTTATAATTGATTTGTGTTGTTGTTTCGTAATAATTTACCTGAGGATAACTTATTGCCTGATAAAACTCATTGTAATCCGTGGGCAAAAAATTATTGGATTGGTAATATAAACCAAACGAATTTCCCAGAGGAGCATAAGAGTTAGGAAAGAAAATATTAAGACCAACTCCGTAAGATATCTCTCTAATGGAGTAAAAATCATTGTAGTGATTATTGAGACCTCCGCGAATTTCTAGACTGACCTTTCTAGCAATTTTATAATTTACATTCACATGACTTCCTACCAAAGAACGAGCCAATTGTAACTCATTTTGGGCAGCTAATCCACCATGCAGCCCAAGAGAACCAGTGTAATCAAGAGTTAGTTTTTTGTGAAAAAGTGATTTCTGCCCGAAAGCCAAATTACTTGCGAAAATGCAAGTTAGAGCGATTAAAATTAGTTGCCTTTTCATTGTGTTGATATTTGGTTCATTACATCTTCTACAAACATCCTATCCAGAAACACATTGGGACGCTGCTTAGGTGTAATTGTTTTTTTATATACGGTATTTCCTTCTAAATCTGTCACTTCAATGGTTTTGGAAACATCGTATTTTGGAGTAACAAATACCCCAACAGCAAGAGGAGCGGCCACAAAACTAACAAGCCCAATGGCAAGCACAAAAACGCTTCGGCTTTGTCGTTCGCTATTTATTCGGGTATTTAAAATATAGTTGTAATCATCTTTTAAGGTAGATTCAGAAAAGTAATCTGACATGATGTCAAATTGTTTGTAGTCCGATGAGTTGAACTCATGTTTTTGTTTCCACTTGCTTATGTTTATTATAGTTTGAACAGACTCGATGGTTACCGGCACGTTTCCAGAAACAAAAGCTACCGAAGAATTACTGGAATGTGATAGGAGTGAAGCCTCCAAGGATTTTTTTAACGCTTCGTTCTTGAGAGCTTGTTCTTCATACCTTACGACACCCTTAAATCTTCGGTCGTCATAAATTCTGTATTCAGGTTCTTCACAAATAATTGAGTCCAACTGCATTTTTCTTGAAATATTACTAATGAAATTTTGCTGTTTATTTTGGATTCCCAATACGTGTTTGCGATAATTCAATTTGGCATCTAGTGCTTGTATAGACCTAATTTGATTCCAAAATCCCGTATCTTTTTTCCAATTTGCGATGGTGGTTGCTATGAAATCATAATCTATTCTTTCTTTTTCATTTTTTTCAATCTCAGCTAATCTTTCTTTTTGTTCGGCAGACAAATTCAAAGAATCTAAATTATCAGCATTCAGCACAATCTTGTCTAAGCTATCTTTTATCTTTTTATCCGCTAGATACTTTAAGTAGTCGTTGTATTTCTTTAGTTTACGTTGGTAATTTATCTTTTCAATTTTAGATAATTTGATGTATTCCAATGAATCAATTGCTTCAAAAGTAACTTCTTTTACCACTGGCTCCTTCTCTGCGGTTTTTTTTTCGGGAACTTCCTGGATGAGCGTTTTGTTAGAATCTGGCATTATTTCTTCAGTCGTTTTTCCTTGGCTGTAGGAGTTAAAATCTTCTTTGGCAAGATGAATGAGATCATACAACAAGTCGTTTGCAAACCTCTTGTTTCTATCCTTTCCGTTAGCTGCTATATAACTTATCGCTATGTACCTGAGTGTTTTCGGATTTGTATACTCCAACAAGGATTCTACTGCATCGCTAGAAGGAGCCAGTTCGCCATTCTTGTTTTTTTGAGATTTTTTTGAGAGCTTGTTCTTAAAATAGCTGGATTTCTTTTTTTTGAAAGTTGAAAAATCAGATTCAGTTTTGGCCAAAGCGTACAAGGATTGAATGATACAATCCTGTAAAAATTCATTTTCGGGATACACTTGCATGAGTGCGTAGGATTCATTGATTGCTTTAGTGTATTTTTTGTATTCAATATAAATGAGTTGCGTTTCAAATTTTGCTGTCATCGAAAGCTCTTTGAACTCTTCTACAGAGGAGACTTTGTATCTTTTTCCTTCTTTAAAATCCATGACCTCTGCCAGTTTCTCGATCCTTGTTTCATACTTTTCAGAATTTTTGGTCGATTCTATTTCTGCCACGTCATTTTCGATGTTACCCGATAAGTTATCGAAAAAAGAATTAGGAAGATCTCCAAACTGAGTATTGAAAAAATCAGGAGTAATTTTTTTATCTCCGTAATCAAGGGCTGAGAATTGCATGACAAGCAAAACGTCCAGTGCATCTTCTTGGTGGTAAGCTGTATTCTGAAATAAGGTGTAGCCTCTTAAATCAAAAGTGGATTCATTTTTTTTATACTCCTCATTGAATTCACTTAGGATGTCGTAGAGTCCATATTCTTGATTCAGCGAGCCAGTTGTTTTTAAGAAAAGAGCATACTGTTCGTCTACGATATCTTGATAGGTAGCAATTTCATGCGAAATAAGAAATGCCAGTTGCGCCTCGTTTTCAACTTTGGCCATTAATCTAATCGGAATCAGTATCGAACCATCAATCAAAGTTTTTGGTTCTATTTCGTCTGTTTTCCATGCGAAGCATTGCACTTCAGACTTTAAGTTATTCAAACCATTGGCTTCAAGAACTTCATTTTTTATCAGGTTGAGGTAGTTGGAGTATTGATCGCCAAATAGGACATTTCCCGACCAGAATAAATGGTGTAAATTGGCTCTGTATAAAGTTCTGAAGGACTCAACTTTTTTCTGGTCAATGCCCGGAGCAGATAAATGAGAGAATGGTTGAGCGTTAAATTGTTCTTTGCTCCATTTGTACTGGTCTGGAATTTCACCTTGAACCTTTTCAGGAAAAAAAGTAAATGAAAGATCGGATAATTCTTTTTGAGAAAAAGAAGGGAGCGAAAAAGACAAAATAAAAAGAGCGCACACAAGGAGCTTACGGATGTAATACATTTGGATTGATTGAGCCGTAAAAATATCAATTATAAGTGGGTTGGGCAAAGGATTACCTTCAATATGGTTTCAAATACAGCTTTGGATCGTTAATATGTTGAAAAAAAATAGTTTTACCTTTAGGCTATGGCTAATAAAAAAATGATTGAGGGAAATCCACACGTGTTATTTCAACAGACAATTTGGGTCGAGAATATTGAAAAATCAGCTAATGATTTTTATAAGTTGATGAACTCAAGAAGAAGTATTCGTGAGTTTTCGGAGAAGCCTGTACCCAAGTCAGTCATAGAGGATGTCATTAAAACAGCTGCAACCGCGCCCAGTGGAGCGCACAAACAGCCATGGGCTTTTTGTGTGATAGCATCCAGCGAGATGAAATCAAAAATAAGAATTGCGGCCGAAGAGGAAGAAAAGAAAAGCTATGAAGGAAGAATGAGTGACGAGTGGTTGAAGGATTTAAAACCCCTAGGAACCAATCATTTGAAGCCATTTTTGGAGGAGGCTCCTTACTTAATCATTGTTTTCAAAAAGCCTTACGAATTGGATGATCAGGGAAACAAACTGCAAAATTATTATGTCAATGAATCGGTAGGAATAGCCTGCGGAATGCTCATAACGGCTATTCATCAGGCAGGTTTGGTAACTCTTACTCACACTCCAAGCCCCATGAATTTTTTGTCAAAGTTATTGGACAGGCCAAGCAATGAAAGGGCTTTTTTATTGCTGCCAGTGGGTTATCCTGCCACAGAAACGTATGTGCCAGATATCCACAGAAAAGAGCTAGATGAGATAACGAAATTCTATTAGTCTTTGATGATTTTTTTCTGAAAAGAGCTTTCTTTCATTCTCACTATATAGACTCCTGAGGCAAGATGATTAAGCGAAATTTGTTGTTCAGAGTCACTCGATTGCCATTCTTTAAGTAGTCTTCCTTCCAATGAAAGAAGCTGGAATGTTTTATGTTGACCGTTATCTGTTCGAATAGTGACGGTTTCAGAAAAAGGATTTGGAAATATTGAAAAAGAGGTGTTTATTTCCTCTAAGCCCAAAGAATTTACAAATAAAGAGTCTGAAAATTGAGAGCAACCATTAGTGTCTTCCACTGCTACCTTGTACCAACCATTTTTATAGATAGGTAAGGTTTGTAGGCTGTCGCCTATCAAAGCTGTGTCACCGAAATACCATTGGTAATGATTTCCTTGTGTGGCAGTTAGAAACCAAGTAGCGACAATTTTTGGTTTCGCAAAATGAGATAAATTTACGTTTAAGTACTGTCTACATCCTGATGAGTTCCAAGAAGAATCAATGAAGGAACCTGCGCTTGAATACTGATTTTGTCCAATTTGAATCGAATCGGTAGGACAAAGATCTAATTGAAAATCTAATGTGTCGGCAGCACAAGTTGCAAATCTTCCAGCTGAATAATCATCAAATGCTTTGTTCCGTATTGTGTTGTAGGAGATTGGGTTTCCAGCAATTGGAAAAGGTTTTATGGGATTCCAAAATAAAGGCTTATCCGATTGGAGATAGAGTGAGTTGGCAGGGATGCCATTTGTTCCAATAGGTGAAATGTTTCCTCTTAATTTATTTCCATAATCAAAATGACCATTCCCTGCTAAACTTTTCATTCCAATTAAAGTATTCGTCATTTCATTTCCAACAAAATTTTGTGAGTCTGAAGCAGGGCTAATATTCATAAATAAGCCGTATAGTTCTGCTTTATTTCTTAAGAAGGTATTGAATTTTCCATTTATCCCGTGTGAATTGTCTATCACAATATTTTGACAAATATTTCCTTCAAATAGATTCATGTAGGGATAATTACCATGAAGAACCAAATCGCCTGCAGAGTTGGACGGAAGGAAGACACCTGTCCAATAAGGATCTTTTGAATAGTTGTAACTAATTACGTTTCCATTGGAACTCGATTGGAGCAACACGGAGTGACGCAAATGTTCAAACTGATTATTTTCTATCAAGCAATTTCCAGATGTTGCTTGAATAACAACTCCGTATGCTTTTCCACCACCACCATAATCAAAGGCATTCTTAAAAAAGCAATTTGCAACTGTAATGTTGGTAGAATTGGAAATACTGATGTGTGAAAAATTACATGAATCACTTCTAATTCCTTTCAAATGGCAGTTAGCCGTATAATTCAAATCAAAGTTTTTAGTTTGAGAGGCAGAAGCATCCAATCTCCGAATGCTAAAACACTCAAAACCAACATTTGTAACGGGGGTGATTAGGCTGATTCGAGGGTGTAAAGAAACAGAATAGTGCTGCCGAAGTGGTTTGTCTAAAAATAGCCAATTCCCCAATTTATTTACAATTTGTGCTATTTGCCCAATACTGTTACTTGCCCAACTAGAGGTGATCCGGCCTCCATCATCTTCTACTATTTTGATGTAGTCTCCAATTTGGTAACCAGAACCATTTGAAACTAAAATAGAATCTGAACCGAGCGAAAACCCACCAATTAACGTGTCTTTTGAAGAGCTGATGGATCCATTTATTCGGAACAAGTGGCCAGAACCCGATAAATTATGGGTGAACTGAGTCAAGTTAGATCCTTTTCCTTTAATTAGAATGCCACTTGAAACAGAAAGAGAAGATGTGAATAAGTAATTTCCTTTAGAGAAGTAAATCGTTCCGCCTCTAGAGCCCAAAGCATTCTTGGCGGCATTGAAAGCTGAAGAATTATCGAATACTCCTGTACTATCTCCTCCGAAATCTTGAATGGAAACTACCGTATCATAAATCGATAAACAGGCTCCTGGACTAGTCCAATCCGTTATTCTGTTACTAGGTATTTGCTGCCCTATGAGCGAAAAAGTAAGGCTAAAAAATAACAAGGTGATAACTGTTTTCATAGACCAAAGTTAGCTAATTCCTCTTACAAGCTCCAGCGTAGTTTCGTAGGTTTCTTTTCCAAGCATTTTAGCTTTGAGGTAAGCTAAAAAACTAAGTACATATATGTCTTCGCGTAGAGTCGGTTTTTTCTCCACCGAGTTAAAAAAAGTTGACTTAAAATCTTCTGTTTGAACTTTATCGGGATGGTTGTAACTGATTTTTAAATGTTGTAAATAAACCATGGCTCTTTGGTCATGCTCAAGATAATCTTCGTGTTTGCTTAAAAAGCTGTCAAGTCTGCTATCCACATAATCAAGATTTTCCAACTCAATGTGAGTGAGGATTTCAATTAAGTTTTTATTCATGAGCCAATTAATCCCCATTTTTTTGATATACCATGAATCGCTGGAATTCAGCTGACTATATATTGTAGTTACCTTTTTGTAGTTTTTTTGATGAAAATAAATCATAGACGCAACAACCATAGCGTCTAGGTGATCTTTAGAAGTATTTGTAGTTGATTCCAATGCTTTTTCAATCATCTTTTGTGCCTCATGGTTTTCTCCAAGGTAATTGGTGTTCAGTGACTTCAAGACTAGAATTTTAGTATCGAAAACTTTCTGGTAATTCTTGTGCTCAGCAAGTAGAACTTCCATTTTATCTAAAAACTCGTTGCTTTCTTCAAACCTCTTTTCACGAAACAGAACATTTGAAATGAAATAGAGTAACTTGACATGGAAGAAAATATAGCGGTTTTGTTCTTCCTCTTTTTTACTAATTTCAGTGTACTTCTCCAAAACAAATGGAGTAACCAAATGAAACTCTTTTGTAACGTTGGCATTGGCCGCCACTATTTGAACCAATTGGTAAAGCGTTTTGAAATTGTTTCCGGAACGTTCCGAGATGTTGAACCGAGAAAATACCTCACTCAGTATTTTCTCTAAATTAGGTTCTACTCCTTTTTGATGGTAGGAATTAAAGGTTGCTTTAACAGAGGCATAAGCCATGTTTAAGTTCGATTCTTCAATCATCAAATCTCTATTTTGTTCCAGTTTTTCAATGATTTTTTCTAGCTCTGTATCCGGATTGTAATGTGAAAAATGAATTAAAAGATTATAGATTTCATTGAGCGATTCTGTATCTTTTTCATGGATGGCTTTTTCTTCTGCTTTAAACAGAAGTTTGAAACCAGAGTCGTAATTTTTACTCTCTATCAAATGTTTTCCTGCCAGTATCAGCTGTGTGATTTCAAGAATATGCTCCTCTTCTGAATTGAACCGCTCGAGTGCAATGAATTGTATGAGCTCATCAAACAATCTTTTTCTTAATTGATGATAAGCTACTTTATTCTCTGTTCCGTATATTTTTTTCGGAAACTCTTTCGGATTTATTTTCTTATCCAAGATGAGTTTATAAAGGACACCTTTTTTAGACACCTTATTTTTACCGCCTTTTTTTACAAAATTGAAAAACTTTGTTTGCTCCTCTTTGCTTAATTTATGGATAATGTCGGTAAGTGGAATCATAGATTACATTATTTTCCAACCCAAACCAGCAGAAATCAATATGGGACTGTATTTATATTCAGTAAGATCAAGGGTGTCAAGTCCTTTTTTTAGTTTCCATCTTGGGTTTGAGATGTCCCATTGCTTTTCAATTCTTCCCGTAATGGAAAATTTAGGACCAAGTCTGAATCGAATTTCGCTGGTGATTCTTGGAGCAAAAATGAAGTTTTTGTATTTGATATTTCTGTCAATTCTCACTTTTTTGCTTCCCATGTTTACTCCACCTGTCATCAATATGTCAACAAATTTAACTGTTGGAAGTAAATTTACTCCAAGAAAATCAAAACCAAACAAATTGCCAGAATAACGTGAATTTGAGGTATCACTGGCTCGAGTTGGATAAAAATATTTAAAAGTAACTGCTCCACCAGTTTTGAAGTAGGACGAGTCCAGTGACCCATAATCTACTGAACTCAAACCAATTTCGATAAAGGTAAAGTGAGATTCGTAAATACTTTTTGGCTCATAAGTGTGGTTGGATGCAAATCCTTTTTCTGCATTGTCCAAAGCAACGCCTGTTGTGACACTAAAATCAATATCTGTTTTGCCAAATTCTTGGCTAAAGGAAATTCCCGTGGAATAGGAAAGGAGTAAGGCAAGTAGTGTTTTTTTCATAGATAGTTTATTTATGTTAGATTTTCGGTTATCTGAATTTACGAAAAAAATTAAGATTTCCTTAATCTAAATAAAGAACAGTACTTGTTTTTCGCCACGGGATAAAAATAGGTGTTGAGCTCTTCTTTTTTGTCTGTGATGCAGGAATCTGTTTGTGATTGAATATCTCCTAAAATAAAAATATAAACTTGGCCCAACCTATCTTGATCGAGATACGAAAACTTGCTGAGGCAATTGAAGTTGTTCACCGACATATTTTTGTATAATTCTTCTCCCACAAATTCCCAGTTCCATTCTGTGGCGAAGTAATCATTAACCGCTTCATAATTATCCAAAATCACAAGCGGCTTGGTTATTCCTAAATAATTAGAAAAGTGACCCTTCATCCAGTCGCCAGAGAAATTTAAAGGTATTACCACAGTATTTTTTTCAAGGTGCTCCTCCATTTCATAACAATGTTCGGCCACCTCGTTTAGGTTTTTTATGGAATGAGAATAATAATCTACTAATTGATAATGAGCGAACAAAAGGACGCAAATCGCTGGAATTACAAGTTTATTGGTAAGGCGGTGAACTCCTATCCAGATGATAACTAGGAGGTAAAACACCAACGCGACTCTGGTATTTATAAACCCTCCAAGACTGTTCGAGTCGGGTAAAATGAAGTAGGCAGTAAACAGAAAAAAGGATAAAATTATCCAGCTGTCTTGGGCAAGATTTTTTGTGTTCCACTTTTTCTTTTTAGATCGGATTACAAGGAAAAGAAGGTACAACATCACACCACCGACTAGGGCTAAAAATACACTTTCACGACCTTTGCTGTATGAAACAAGCGGGTTGAGAGAAAAAATATCTTGAGTCAAGGTAAGCCATGATTTGTGGCTAGAATTGTGTGCAAGTGGTCGTGAGGCAAAATAAAAAATGAATAATCCAACCGACACAACACTCGAAAAACAGAATTCTTTGAGCTTTCTGGATGCCGAAACCCTAGATGTTGTATTCAAAAAGGAAAACAATAGCCGAGTGCATAACACAAGCATCAACACGGCATACACAAAAACATGAGAAAAAAAGGTGAGCGTAAACAGAAAGAAAAGTGTAACTATTTTAGGTGTGTTTAGTTTCTTATTTTCGTTTTTAATCCAGAAATAAAGTCCCCATAACAAGAAAACAAGACCAAGGGAAAAATTGTAGAATCCTAATGCAAACACAAAAGAATAGAGAAAAGGAAAGGCTAAATAGGTGAGCCAAACACCCTTTGGATTTTGAACTAGAATAAGTTTTCGGAAGAAATAGCTGAACCCAACAACATAGAAAATCAGTAGTATTTTTTCTGCCAAAAAGGCTGGAAAAATGAGCAGAAGAATACTAAGAAAAACATGGCCAGTAAGATTAGGATTAGGAGATGAAGTAAGAGAATAGAATCTTGTAATAAAGTCGTTCTCCTGCAGAAGTTCTAGGATAAGGTTGGAATTATACAAATGTGCTGGGCCATCCAACGAAGGAACGAAAGTAACCCCCAAAAAGGGAGATATGGAAAGGAGAATAGCTAGGCCGTAGAGGTATTTTTCCTTCAAAATTCCTAACTTATTTACCCGCTTTATTACTGTCATACGAGCTTAATGTCTCTTAAGTTCAACTGAAGTTTTGTGTTTCCATTCCAAGTGTTTTCTTCAATCACAAAAACGACATCAAAATATTGATTGTTGTTTATCTTTTCAAGAAAATGTCCTAGCCCAAAACCAATGCAATCAAAGAGCTGAGAAGGCTTTTTTTCCTGATATACTGATAACTTGAGGTGTGTTTCTCCAACCACTTTGGCATATTTGGCTTGAACTCTTTTAGAAACAAACACGGGATGCATATTTTGTGGACCAAATGGAGCAAATTGTTTAATGATTCTATAAAATTTAGGGAACTGTTCTCCTTTTTCTGGCACGAGCGATTCGAGCAAAATTTCAGAATCAATTTTGATCTCAGGAATTAATTGATCCTCTGTGATAGTGGCAGAAACCACCTGGTCAAATTTTTCTCTAAAAGCATCTATGTTTTCGATGGGCATTGTCATTCCAGCAGCATACATATGTCCTCCAAATTGAGTGAGTAAGTCAGAGCATTCATCAATGGCATTGTACACATCAAATCCTTGAACAGAGCGAGCTGATCCAGCTGCCTTTCCATTACTTTCAGTCAATATAATGGTTGGTTTGTAGTGAGTTTCTATCACTCGAGACGCTACAATTCCAATTACCCCTTTGTGCCAACCCTCGTTGTACAAAACGGTTGATTTTGCATTCATAAACGTTTCGTTTTCCTCAATTTGTTTGAGAGCCTCCTCTGTAATGGATTTGTCAAAGTTCTTTCTTTGTTTGTTTTCGCTTTCAATAAATTCTCCTAGCTCTTTGGCTGCTCCATCTTCCTCAGAAACCAATAGTTTTACAGCGTTCATTCCAGATTTCATTCTTCCAGCTGCATTTATTCTTGGTCCCACAATGAATACAACGTCAGTAATGTTCAAGTCCCTTTTTAGGGCTGAGAGCTTTAAAATCTCAGCAATCCCTTTTCTAGGGCTGTGGTTTATTTTTTTTAAACCGTAATGCGCCAACACACGATTTTCTCCTGTTACAGGCACAATATCGGAGCCGATACTTACTACCAATAAATCGAAGTACTCTTCTAAATCTGAAAACTCAAATCCCAATTCTTGATTCAGGGCTTGAACCAGTTTAAACCCTACTCCACAACCGCATAATTCATCATAGGGATAGTTGCAATCTTTCCTTTTGGGGTCTAAAACTGCAACGGCTTTTGGTATTTCATCTCCCGGCCTATGGTGATCACAGATGATAAAGTCGACCCCTTTTTCCTTTGCGTAATCTATTTTTTCAATTGCTTTTATTCCACAATCAAGCGCGATTATAAGCGTAAAGTCATTGTTTGCTGCATAATCTATTCCTTGAATAGAAACTCCGTAGCCTTCGGTGTATCTATCTGGAATATAAAACTCAATGTTTTTGTAATGTTTGATTAAGAAGGTGTACATGAGCGATACTGCTGTAGTTCCGTCTACGTCATAATCGCCATACACTAGAATTTTTTCTTCTTTTTCAAAAGCTTTCATCACTCGAGTAACTGCCTTGTCCATGTCTTTCATCAAGAATGGATCGTGAATGTGTTCGAGCTGAGGGCGAAAGAAGGTTTGAGCCTCTTCAAAAGTGGTAACTCCTCGCTGGTGAAGTAACTCTACCAATTCTTTACTTAGCCCCAATTTCTCTTCCAATTCCTTCGTGGATTTATCAGATTTTGGTGAGTATGTCCAGCGTTTTTCTTGCATTTTATAAAGTGTATTTTTCATCTGTCATTCCTTCGATGGCAGGAATCTTAAAATGAGAATACTTCACTAACCCTTTTGAAGTTACTCCTTGAAATATTTCAAACGATAAAGATACTGAATCAAGTTCAGCATGACACGTATTATTTTGGTTCATCAGTTAAGTTGGGCTTCGATACAATTTTTCTGCGAAAAATCACTCAGCCCGCAGTTTTGTGCACGAATCTGACCCCTGTGGCTTTTGTTTCTTTTTCAGGAACAAAATGTCTCGAAGGGTGACTTTCCCTAACTACTCTGGTCAAGCTTCCTTACCATCGTCAAAATTGTAGCAATTGCCACAGTTTCTCCAGTCTGGTCATACACATCAACTAAGAACTTCACAATTCCTTTTGCAATGTCTTCTTCGTCTCTTTTTTCTCCTTCAATTTTTTCTTTCACAGTGAATTTTACTCCAATGGTTGTTCCTACGTACACAGGCTTCACAAAACGAGCTTCTTCCAAACCGTAATTTAACAATACGGGACCTTTTGCCGGATCAACAAATAATCCAGCGGCTTTGGATAAGATAAAGTAACCGTGAGCTACCCGTTCTTCAAAAATAGTTCCTTCGAGGGAAGTAGTGTCCATGTGAGCATAGAAATTATCTCCACTTACGTTGGCAAAATTAACTATATCTGTTTCAGTAACAGTGTGTTTTGCGGTCATCCAAGTTTCTCCAATTTCCAACTCTTCAAAGTGTTTGCGGAAAGGGTGAACTTTATCGAATTTGAATTCTCCACCAGTTTGGTATTGGTTGGTAATAGCAGTAAGCGTAGTTGGCGAACCTTGAATTGCGGTTCTTTGCAAGTAGTGTTTCACTCCTCTCATTCCGCCCATTTCTTCACCTCCACCTGCTCTTCCTGGACCACCGTGGGTAAGCATTGGCATTGGCGAACCATGACCAGTACTTTCTTTGGCACATTCCGCATTCAATACAAGGATTCTTCCGTGCATTGCTGCAGCTCCTAACACAAATTCTTTTGCAATTTGATTATCTGCCGTAACAATAGAACAAACCAAAGAACCTTTTCCCATTTTGGCTAGTTCTATGGCTTCATCAATAGTTTTGTAAGGTAAAATAGTAGAAACAGGTCCAAACGCTTCGATGTTGTGACAATCTGTTTTGTTGAATGGGTCATTGTTCAAAAACAAAATTGGCGATAAGAAAGCCCCCTTGCTTTTGTCGGCTCCTGTTACGTCAAAATCGGTCAAACTACCATAGACTATTTCTTGTGTTTCGGCCAATTTATTTACTTGTGTAGTTACTTCTTCTACTTGTTCTTTTCCTGCCAATGCTCCCATTCGCACGCCTTCTGTACTTGGGTCACCAATGACAGTTTTTGCCAATCGCTGCCCAAGAGCAATTTGTACATCTTCTACTAATTTTTCAGGAACCAAAACTCTTCGGATAGCCGTACATTTTTGTCCAGCTTTTACTGTCATTTCGCGCTGTACTTCCTTAATAAATAAATCAAATTCTGGAGTTCCTGGAACAGCATCTTCACCTAAAACAGAGCAATTTAATGAATCTGCCTCCATATTAAACGGAACAGACTCTTGAACCAGCCTTGGGTGAGATTTTAGCATTTGGCCGGTGCTGGCAGATCCTGTAAATGTCACTACATCTTGGCTTTCTACATGGTCAAGAATTCCTCTGGCCGAACCACAAATCAATTGAAGAGATCCTTCTGGTAAGATTCCAGAGGCAATAATTTCTCTTACTACCGCCTCAGTTAAGTATGAAGTTACGGTTGCAGGTTTTACGATTGCTGGAACACCAGCTAGTAAATTTACGGCTATTTTTTCAAGCATTCCCCAAACTGGAAAATTGAAAGCATTGATATGAATGGCTACACCTTGTTTTGAGGTAAGAATGTGATGCCCGATAAAAGTTCCATTTTTTGAAAGTGGAGCAACTTCACCATCTAAAGCAAACGATTCGTTTGGAAACTGTTTTCTGAGTGAGGCATTAGAAAATAGGTTTCCGATACCTCCTTCAATATCAATCCAAGAGTCGACTTTTGTCGCTCCAGTGAATGAACTTATGCGGTAAAACTCATCTTTTTTTTCTAACAAATGAAAGGCAAGGGCTTTTAGCATTCTTCCTCGTTCGTGGAACGTTAATTTACGCAATGCAGGTGAACCAACTTCACGAGCATAAGTCATCATGTCTCCAAAATCCAAACCATTGGAAGTAGCTTCCGCTACTAATTCGCCATTGATGGCATTTACTAATTTCTGTCCTTCTCCTTCTCCGTTCACCCATTTTCCTTGGGCATAGTTTTGTAGTTTCATGTGTAAAAAAGTATTTGATTAATTGTCTCTATTTTCAAAATTTTCATGTCTTTTGATGTCGATTCTCCGTGCTACTAAATAGATTAAAAGTAGAAAACCTACACCCCAAAATACTAGTTGAAATAAGATAATTGCGATTTCCATTATTTTAGTTTAACAGCAGTTCCGTAGGCCAAAGTTTCTGATGCACCTTGCATAATCATCGAAGTGGTAAATCGGATGTTTACAACAGCATCAGCACCCAATTTTTCTGCGTCTTGCACCAAGCGATGAAGTGCTTGTTCTCTTGATTGGGCTTGAAGCTTTGTATATTCTTCAATTTCGCCACCTACAATGTTTTTTAATCCAGCAAAAATATCTCTTCCGACATTTCTGGCTCTTACCGTACTTCCTCTCGCAATACCAAGTGATTCGGCAATTTCTCTATGGGGAATAGTTTCAATATTTGATAGTATCATCGTTTGATTTTTTAAGTAAGTAAATATAAGGAATGGTTGATTAAAAAGCTAATTGGAAGTTTTACTTCTTCGTGTCATTCCAAACTTGATTTGGAATCTAAAGATGTACGTTACCTTGTATTGTTTATTCCTTCTTTACTTTCTATGAATAACTAATGAGAATTATACCTTAGGAATAAATTCTGCGTAAAATAATAGATTCCAAATCAAGTTTGGAATGACAGATGAAAAAATATGTTTATCTAGGGTGAAACTTTATTGGCATTGCAATTTGACTTCTGACCGGTTTTTCTTTAAAAGCTGAAGGTTTCCATTTTGGCATATCAGGAAAAATTAACATCATTAGACTGTAAAGTTCAAAACCCTTGTTAGACCTCCTTTGATTTCCCCATGGATTTTAGCTGTAAATGTTTTTATTCGGTTGGGAATTGTTACAATAAAAAAAGCCCGAGATTCAAGTCAATCTCGGGCTTTTATGGATATAATTTCCTGTTTACTGTGCGTAAAACAATTTGATAAATTCTTCTTGATTTACCTCTTTTTCCTGCACTTTTATATTGTTTTTGAAGTAATCAGATACTTTGTTTTTGTATAAATAATCAAAGATTTTTTTAGTTTCATCTTGATTTTGCAACACTTGCATTGCATTAGCTTCTAAAGCTTCATCGTCTGGAGTTGGCATACCATACTGTGCGTATTGCTGTATCAACATTCCTTTTACATATTCTTTCACTTCATCCACCTCTACTTTGATCTCATTTTCTTGAATCACTTTGTTTTCAATCAATTGCCATTTTAGTTGGTCAGAGTACTGAGGGTATTCTTTTTCTATTTCTTCCATAGAAACTTCTTTCTCGTTAGAGACTTTGATCCATTCTTTTAGGAATTCATCTGGAAGAGAGAGTTTCATTTTCTTCACAAAATGATCTGCAATAGACTTTTGGAATAATCTTTCGCTGTCATTTACAAAAGCCACACTCAATTCTTCTTCAATCTTAGCTCTAAATTCTTTTTCGTCTTTCACTGTATCTTTTCCGTGAATTTTATCAAACAACTCTTGGTCTAATGGAGCAGGATCTAGTCTTTTTATTTCTTCTACAGTAAAGTTGAAGTTTCCTGTTGCCTTGTCTAATTCATCTTTTTTGATGTGCAACATGGCTGCCATGTCTGCATCTCCTTTGGATACAGTTTTAGGATCAATCACCAAAGAATCACCTTTCTTGAGTCCTACAAATTTCTTTTGGATTTTAGCATCTTCAATCATCGGAATAGAAACCGTAGATTTAGCATTTATTCCATCTGTTAGCGGTTTGTCTTTTTCGTCTAATTGAACAAACTCTCCAAACACCATATCTCCAGCTTCCGATTTGTCAGCTTCTTTCATCTGACCGTATCTTTTTTGGAAATCTTCAATTTGCTTGTCAATAGTTTCTTTTTCTACTTTTATTTTGTGAAAAGTAACTTTGTCTTTTGACGATGGTTTTACTTCAAATTCTGGAGCCAAACCAATTTTGTATCCAAATTCAAAGTCGCTTCCAGCTTCCCACTTGTCAAAAGTAGTATGAGCATCGGAAGGAATAGGGTTACCCAAAACATTCAATTTGTTTTCTTGGATGTGGCTATACAATTTTTCATTGATGATTCCATTCAGTTCATCGGCAAGGATAGACTGACCATACTTTTTCTTAACCATTCCCATAGGAACCTTACCTGGTCTGAAACCTGGCTCAGTCATCTGTTTTCTCGCTTCTGCAAGTTTGTTCTCATATTGCTCCGTGTAATCTTCTGGAGTCAATTTGATTTTGATGATGGCGTTTAAGTCATCTATTTTTTCTTCTGTAATATTCATCGTTTTCAGAATTTATGTATTAAAAAATATCAATAATCTATAATGCAAA
>CBFHZD010000003.1:0-147675 GCA_965660305.1 Flavobacteriales bacterium
CGAAAGTTTTGCTGAAATGCTACAAAGCGAAGACGCACCAGATCCACAATGGGTAGTAGATGCCTATTTAAAATTAGCCGAAACACCATTTGGCGAACGACCAACCAGAACGGTTGTAGGAATCACTTGGGGCGTTGATAAAATTAACGAGCTTACACAACCTATTCAAGATAATATTTTGAAAGAAATGCAACTTGAGGCAGTTTTAGGTGGCGTTTCTGGGTAATCTTTAGTGCTTACAAAGCTTTATAAAATCACAAGAGTTTCGGCTTTTGTGATTTTTTTGTACCAATAACTTTTTGTACATCGTCTGTCACAATTAGTGCTTAAATACTTTTATATTTAACCCCTTTAAAATGATGACCAAGATAAGTACATTCATAGAAAAAATTCAACAAGAATTTACTTTCGAAACTTCCAGGAGTAGCGGAAAAGGTGGGCAGCACGTAAACAAAACAGAATCCAGAGTTACGTTAGTTTGGGATTTTACACAATCAGAAAGCTTAACAAAGAAGGAAAAAGAATTGATTAAAACGAAATGTGAGACTTATGTTTCGGGTGGTGTTTTGAGAATTTCTACTGAGGAAAATCGATCTCAGTTAAAGAATAAAAAGAAATCCATTTATAAATTAAAAAAAGCTCTGGAAGTGGCTTTCAAGAAAGAAAAACTTCGAAAAAAAACTCGAATTCCTCGATCGGTAAAGGAAAAAAGGTTGAAAAACAAGAAGTTGAACTCGGAAGTTAAGACTTCGAGAAAGAAGATTAATAAACGAGATCTTTAGGTTTTATTCGGAGTAAGAACATCCATTTAGTTGTTATTTAGCAATTCTTTTTGGATTGAATTTCCAAAACGAAGCAACTAAGGATTTTATCAAGCGTTTACTTTATGAGCTCAAAAAACTATCTAATGAGGAGTTGTATTTAGGCGACTCTTTATGAAATAATCATGAAACAATATTTATTTAACTAAACAAAAATCTAAAACAATGAAAAATTTAAAAACGTTATCAACCAGTTTACTGGCAGCCATTGTCTTATTTGCATCTTGTAAAAAGGAAACCGAAGAAACTGAATCAAACACCCCATCGCCATCACCATCTGGTCCATCAGCAGCTCAGTTAAGAACATTTTTCCAAGATAACAGAGAAGATATGGAACAAACCTTCACCATTGATGCTTCAAGCCCTACGTTAATTACCGGAAATCAAGGGACTACAATACAGTTTTATCCAAATAGTTTTGAGACACAATCTGGCGTATCAGTAACAGGAAATGTGGAAGTAACTTTAGTTGAGATATACAGCAAAGGAGATGTGGTTTTAGCAAATACGCCTACAATGGGAAATACTTTTGGAGGCGGAATTGAACCTCTCATTACAGGTGGAGAGTTTTTTGTAGAAGTTACTCAAAACGGTGTTGCCCTAGATTTAAAACCAGGAGTTATTTATACTATGTCTGCCCTGCCTCCAGGAGGAACAGACCCACAAATGACTCTGTTTTATGGCGATGAATCAAGAGGAAATGACACCTTGGTTTGGGATTTGGCTGATTCGGCAAGATTTCTAACTTCAGGAAATGAATATAATTTTTTTCCTGACTCATTGAATTGGATTAATTGCGATTATTTCTATTTCAATCCTAATCCAAAAACAAATTTGTCAGCAGTTATTCCGGCTGGATATACAAACGCAACGTGTAAGGTGTTTGTGTCTTTTGACGGATTGAATTCAATGACAAGCTTTTTCTCTTATAACGCAGGAGTGTATAGTACTTTTTCACCTTATCAATTACCAGTTGGTTTAGATGTTCATTTAATTGCTATTTCGGTAATTAATGGAGTCACCCATGCATCGATTACCCCAGCATCAATTACTACGAATATTCAGGTTTCCATAAACCCATTGGTGGCTACAACTCAAGCTCAATTGAGGACAGATATAAACAACCTGCCATAAACTTTTTATTCATCAATTGTATGATTAAGCATCTTGAGAATTCTCAGGATGCTTTTTTTATTAGAATACTTCAAAAACCTTTTAATTATTAAACCTAGTTTTATTAATTTAGCACTCACAACTAAAAAAGAACACAACTATGAACTATGACGTAATAATAGTAGGAACAGGACCGGGTGGATATGTTGCAGCAATAAGAGCTTCGCAATTAGGACTTAAGGTGGCTGTTATAGAAAAAGAAAGTTTAGGAGGAATTTGCCTTAACTGGGGATGTATTCCAACAAAAGCTCTATTAAAGAGTGCTAATGTTTTTGAATATATCAATCATGCAGCGGATTACGGGATTTCGGTAAAAGAAGCGAAACACGATTTCGATGCTGTTGTGAAAAGAAGTAGAGGAGTGGCTGAAGGAATGAGCGGTGGAGTGAAGTTCTTGATGAAAAAGAATAAAATTGAGGTCATTGAAGGAACAGGGAAAGTTATGCCAGGAAAAAAAGTGGCTGTAACGGGAACGGATGGAAAAGTGACAGAGTATTCTGCTGAAAGCATCATTATTGCTACGGGAGCAAGATCTCGTCAGTTACCAAACTTACCTCAAGATGGTAAAAATATAATTGGATACAGACAAGCCATGACTCTTGACAAACAACCAAAGAAATTGGTAGTAGTTGGTTCTGGAGCCATAGGAGTGGAGTTTGCTTACTTTTACAACGCTATGGGTACAGAAGTTACTGTCGTAGAATACATGCCAAACATTGTTCCAGTGGAAGATGTAGAGGTATCAAAACAATTGGAGAAAAGCTTTAAGAAGCAAGGAATCAAGGTCATGACAAATTCTTCTGTGGAGAAAGTTGATGTTACTTCGAAAGGTTGTTCAGTTACTGTGAAGACTAAAAAAGGAGAAGAAAAAATAGAATGTGATGTAGTTCTTTCCGCTGTAGGAATTGAAGCTAACCTTGAAAATATTGGATTAGAAGAAGTTGGAATTGCAACGGATAAAGGAAAAATTCTGGTAAGTGAAAACTATCAAACAAATATTCCTGGATATTACGCAATAGGAGATTGTACTCCAGGAGCAGCCTTAGCCCACGTAGCCTCTGCTGAAGGGATTATTTGTGTAGAAGGAATCGCAGGTCACAACCCAGATGCTCTGGATTATGGAAATATCCCAGGATGTACGTATTGTTCTCCAGAGGTATCTTCGGTAGGAATGACAGAAGCTGAAGCCAAAGATGCTGGATATGACATTAAAGTAGGTAAGTTTCCTTTCTCTGCCTCAGGTAAAGCGAGTGCAGCTGGTCACAAAGATGGATTTGTAAAACTAATTTTTGATGCCAAATACGGAGAGTTATTGGGTGGTCACATGATCGGAAGTAACGTAACCGAAATGATTGCTGAAATTGTAGCCTTAAGAAAACTAGAAACTACCGGGCACGATATCATTAAAACTGTTCATCCTCACCCAACAATGAGTGAAGCAGTAATGGAAGCAGCAGCAGCTGCTTACGATGAAGTGATTCATTTATAACAATTAATGACATTAAATTCTAATCCCTTTTCTACCTTAGTTGAAAAGGGATTTTTTGCAATTTTTTTTAAAAAAAAGTAAGGGTTGCATTCAACTCAAATGTAAGAAACTAACGTAGTTTTATTTCCTTAAACTCAATACTTGTTATTTCTTCCTGATTTACTTTCATTTTAATGAACCCGTTATCTTCGACTCCCATAATTTCTCCTGTAAATTTTTCATTAGTGGAAGTCCATTGATAGTTTAATTCGGTTTTATAACCCAGTAAGTTTTGATAGTAATAATTTTTGATTGCCAATTGATTGCCTTGGGAAAGTAGGAGGTAATTTTTATTAAGAATGTTTAAGAGTTGTTTAAATAAAACTTCTTTGTCAAGATCTCCTTGTGTTTCTTTTTGAAGAGAAGTTGCTTGAGTGTTTTCTTCAAATTTTTGTTGGTTTACATTCAGTCCTATCCCAATGATTGATTGGTTTAGATGTTTTTTTTGAATCGAATTTTCAATAAGAATTCCACACACCTTATTTTTATTTATAAGTAGGTCATTCGGCCATTTTATTTGAGAATTGGTTGCATAATTTGAAATGAGTTCATGCACGGAATTGCAAACCATCATACTCAACAAAAAATTTTGAGAGAGTTTTAAGAAAGACGTATCTAAAAAAACACTGAATGTGAGGTTGCTGCCAGCTTCGCTTTCCCAGCTATTACCTCTCTGCCCCTTTCCGTTTGTCTGATAATGTGCCAAAATTACCGACCCATTTTCCACAATTGTCTCATTTGCCAGTTTGGAGAGGTAATTGTTAGTAGAATCCACAGAATCAAGTTCTATGATGGTTTGACCTATTTTACCCAGAATGTTTGCTCCAAATTTATTCATGGTATAAATGTAAGTATCAATTCACTGACAACAATCATCTAAAAAGGAAAATCTTACACAGCACAACTTGAAAAATTGTAGTAAGTTTACGGAGCGTAAAAGAAATAAATGAAGAAAGAAACATCTCAGTACACGAATCAACTTGTAGATACCATAGTAGAGGGAATGAAAGAAGTGAAAGCTCACAATATCGTTTGTGTAGATTTAACTGATATTCCAAATTCAGTAACGGATTATTTTGTAATCTGTCACGGTGAATCAAATACTCAAGTAGATTCGATAGCAAAATCAGTAGAAAAAGAAACAAGCAAGCAACTTAACGAAAAACCTTATCATAAAGAGGGGAGTGATAATTCACTCTGGATCTTGTTGGATTATGTGAACGTAATGGTTCATGTTTTTTACAAAGAAACAAGAGATCATTATGACATTGAAGGATTGTGGGCTGACGCTAAATTAATTAACATAGAAGATTAAAAATATCATGGCAAACGAAAAGAAAAAAACACCGCCAAGGAACAATAAAAACAAAAACAATATGCCAAAATTCAACTTTTATTGGATTTATGGTATTGCCATTGCTGCAATAATTGGGTTTAGTGTTTTGGGTGGAGCAAATGGAGGAAAAGGAGTAATTGATAATTACAAGTTTCAGGAGATGGCTCAAAACGGTGAAGTAGATAAGATTACTTACATCAAAAATACTGGAAAAGCTGAAGTGAGACTGAAAAGTGATGCTATCGCCAACAACGATGACTATAAATCCTTCAGAAAACCTACGATGTTCAATCAATCTGCACCGCACTTTGTATTTGACGCACCACCATCAGAAGATTTTTACAAAGAATTGAAAGATTTAAACAATAAACTGCCCTCAGAAAAACAGTTTACTATCAAATTTGGAGTTCAAGAAGATTACAGCTGGTTAGGTTCGTTACTTTTCGTGGTAGTAATCATTATTGTGTGGGTACTTATCATGAGAAGAATGACAGGTGGCGCTGGCGGAGGTGGAGGCGGTGGCCAAATCTTCAACATCGGGAAATCAAAGGCAAAACTATTTGAAAAAGGAAAAAATGTAAACGTTTCTTTTAAAGATGTAGCAGGGCTTGAGGGTGCGAAAGAAGAAGTGCAAGAGATTGTTGATTTCTTGAAAAATCCAAAGAAATATACAAGTCTGGGAGCGAAAATTCCGAAAGGAGCTTTGCTTGTAGGACTTCCTGGAACGGGTAAAACATTATTGGCAAAAGCGGTAGCTGGTGAGGCCAAAGTACCATTTTTCTCTATGTCTGGTTCGGACTTTGTAGAAATGTTTGTGGGAGTTGGTGCCTCTAGAGTAAGAGATTTATTCAAACAGGCCAAAGAGAAATCTCCTTGTATTATTTTTATTGATGAGATAGACGCCATTGGAAAAGCAAGAGGAAACAATCCAAACATGGGAAGTAACGATGAAAGAGAAAACACTTTGAACCAGTTACTTACAGAAATGGATGGTTTTGGAACCAATAGTGGTGTTATCATATTGGCAGCAACAAACAGAGCCGATATTTTAGATAAAGCCTTAATGAGAGCTGGTAGATTCGACAGACAAATTAATGTCGAAATGCCAGATTTAAATGAAAGAAAAGAAATCTTTGAGGTTCATTTAAAACCACTTAAACTCGAAAAAGAATTTGACGTGGAATTTATGGCAAAACAAACACCTGGATTTTCTGGTGCTGACATAGCAAACCTTTGTAATGAAGCGGCTTTGATTGCAGCAAGAAAAAAGAAAGAAGTGATTGAAAAACAAGACTTCTTAGATGCCGTTGATAGGTTGATTGGTGGATTGGAGAAAAAGAATAAACTGATTACACAATCTGAAAAGAAAAAAATTGCGTTTCATGAGGCAGGTCACGCTACAGTAAGTTGGTTAACGAAACACGCTTCTCCACTTATTAAGGTAACTATAGTTCCTAGAGGGAAAAGTTTGGGTGCAGCTTGGTATTTACCAGAGGAAAGACAGTTAACCACTACAGACCATTTATTAGATGAAATGTGTGCCACAATGGGAGGAAGGGCAGCCGAAAAAATAGTTTTTGGAGAGATTTCTACGGGGGCATTGAGTGACTTGGAAAAAGTTACAAAACAAGCTTATGCGATGGTTACGATGTACGGTTTAAATGATAAAGTTGGCAATTTAAGTTATTACAACTATGATCAAAATGGATTTACAAAACCATATAGTGATACAACGGCCAACGTAATAGACGAAGAGGTGAGCAAAATGATTGAAGAACAATACATTCGTGCTCAACAAATATTGACCGATAATAAAGATAAACTAACCCAAATTGCAGAGCTTTTGCTTGAGAAAGAAGTTATTTTCAAAGAAGATTTAGAAAATATTTTAGGCGAAAGACCATTCAAAAAGGAAGAGCCATTAGCTTCTCTCGAAAAGAAAACTGAGGTGACTGAAGATAAGGAGGTTGAATTAGCTCAAGAGAGCGTTCAGCCTGAGAGTGAAAAAAATCCAAAGGATAGTAAAGAAGAGGAAGAATAAAAACAAGTTGTATTGAATAATTTAACTCAAAGAATAATTACGGGCAGCCTTTTTGTGGCTGCCCTTGTGTTTTGTATCCTCTGGAGTACACCCTCAGCTGCCATTTTATTTGGTATTTTCATGATTCTTGGTACTTTGGAGCTGAATAAATTAACGCTAATCCAAGAGGTTGCCAAATCCAAAGGGTGGTGGTCTGTATTCATAGTTTCAATTGCTTATATTGTCACATTTTTATCCTTTCGAGATAAAGTGGAACACAGTTCAATTCTTGTTCTAATTCCGGTTCTTGTATCTTGTTTCATATACGAAATGTTTACAACTAGGAACAACTCATTTCCAATAGTTTCTTCCACATTATTCGCTTTACTCTATGTTTTTATTCCGTTTATTTCTCTGACAATCATTGGATTTGAAGGGTTGTTTACCAATAAGTTGGGAATCGAGAATGGTAAATACATTCTTCTGGGTTTCTTTATCATATTATGGACCAGCGACTCCATGGCTTACGTCACAGGAAAATTAATTGGTAAGAATAAAATAGCACCAGCCATTTCTCCAGGAAAAACATGGGAAGGAGTTATTGGCGGACTCGTATTTTCTTTACTAGCTGGATTTTTAATTTCATTTTTTACAGAAAGTTCACTCAATTTATGGCTTGGAATGGCTAGCATTATCAGTATCTTTGGATTTTTAGGAGATTTGAGCGAATCAATGCTAAAAAGAAAAGCTGGAGTGAAAGATTCAGGTAGTTTATTGCCAGGCCACGGAGGTGTACTGGATAGATTTGATGGGATCGTTTTTAGTGCTCCTATAGTTATATGTTATTTATTTTGGATTTAATATGAAAATCAACAAAGAAGGAACGGTTATTATTGCTGTGTCAGCCATTATCATTGCAGGTTTAGTGACACTTTTAAATTGGTTAATTCCCATAAAAGTAATAGTTTGGATATTGGCAATAATGGGCGTGATTTTGTTCGGGCTTATTATTTGGTTTTTTAGAATGCCGCCAAGGACAGCCATTATTGATGACAATAAAATTATCGCACCATCTGATGGAAAAGTGGTGATAATAGAAAAAGTAGTAGAGCCAGAATATTTCAAAGACGAAAGAATTCAAGTGTCCATTTTTATGTCTCCTTTAAACGTGCATGCACAGTGGTACCCGATTAATGGAAAGGTAAATTATTACAAATATCATCCAGGGAAGTATTTGGTTGCTTGGCATCCAAAGTCGTCCACTTTGAATGAAAGAAGTACCTTGGTATTAGAGAATAAAAAAGGAGAAGAAATATTAGTTAGGCAAATTGCTGGTGCAGTGGCTCGTAGAATTGTAACTTATTCTAAACCTGGTGAAGAGTGTAAGCAAGGAGAAGAATTCGGCTTTATAAAATTTGGCTCAAGAATTGATTTGTTTCTGCCTCTTGACAGTAAAATTATAACTCAATTACAGGATAAAGTTCAAGGATCGCTCTCAACGATAGCAGAATTTTAACAAAAAATGAGGAGTGAGTTAAAAAAATAATTCTTAATTTAGTAAAAAATAAAACATAAACCCATGAAAAATATACTTATTACCCTAGTTCTTTCTGCTTTTACAGCCTCAATGTCATTTGCATCTAATGCAGTTTTATCAACTGACCTAACAGAGACTTCAATTACAGAAATCACTGAAAAAACTGACAGTTGCAAAAAAGACTGTAAAAAAGAATGTTGCGCGAAGAAGAACGATAAAGCAGAAGCTAGTTCTAAAAAGGCGTGTACTGGAATGAAAGGAAAAACTTGTTCTAAAGGAGGTGATGCTCATGCTGGAATGCACGGAAACCACAAGCCTGCTGAGTCTAAAAAAGCTTGTTGTTCCTCTAAAAGCAAAGGGAAGTGTAGCAAATCGTCCAAAGAAAAATAATTGGAATATTAATTGATTCAATTAGTATGAAGCCTTTCGATAATTCGAAAGGCTTTTTTTTGTCATTACAGTCCAATAGGCTTAATGTAACATATATAAGTTTTTCAGGTTTTATCTTAACAGATTGAAATGAAGGTTGCTGGGACAACTTCATTTTTATTAATTGCATGTATCTACCTTCTTTTATTTTTCCTTGGGAGATTCAACAAACTTAGATACAGAATGGACTTTTTATTAAGTTTTAGGGCTCTCTATCTTTGGTGTTTTTTTCGGAATTTATTTATATAGCTATATCAACGGTAAAAAATTGAAAAAGGGTTTTGGTTATTATATCTTTATGGTGTCTGCATTTATTATTTACAAGAAGTTTGTGATGTAAAATAATGAACTAGACCCATTACTTAGAAGTTTTTGTGACAAATGTTACTTTCTGAAATAGTAACTAGCATTAACTTTGAAGTAAGAAATTAAAAATAAAACAATATGAAAGTAGAACAAATATTTACCTCTTGTATAGCTGAGATGGCATACTACATTGAGTCTAATGGAGAGGCAGCAATTATAGATCCTTTAAGAGAAATAGAGCCTTATTTAGAAAGAGCAAAGCAGGATAATGCAAAAATTAAGTATGTATTTTTAACTCATTTTCATGCTGATTTTGTATCAGGACATGTTGATTTGGCAAAGAAAACTGGAGCAACAATTGTATATGGTCCAGGTGCTAAAGCAAATTTCGAGTTTCACGAAGGGAAGGACAAAGAAATATTTAAGGTAGGTGAGGCTGAGCTTAATTTGATTCATACACCAGGACACACCATGGAATCATCTTCTTATTACTTAGAAGATAAAACGGCAAATAAAAAGTATCTTTTTAGTGGCGATGCTCTATTTATTGGGGATGTTGGCCGACCTGATTTGGCAGTCAAATCAGATTTAACTGAAGAAGATTTGGCTGGTCATTTATTCGAATCATTAAGAAATAGAATTATGACTCTTGCCGATGACACCATTGTTTATCCTAATCATGGAGCTGGAAGTGCTTGTGGTAAAAACATGAGCAAAGAAACTTGGGATACTTTAGGGAACCAAAAGAAGACCAACTATGCCTTGAGAGCTGATATGACGAAAGAAGAGTTTATTACTGAACTAACCACTGGAATAAAACCACCACCACAATATTTCCCGAAGAATGCAGGAATGAATAAAGCAGTGAATAAATCAATTGATGATATTTACTCTGATGGTCTTAATCCAATTGATGCGGCAACTTTTAGAGAAATGAGTGAGGATTCTTCTTTCTTAGTTTTAGACACAAGAAAAGGAACAGAATATACTGAAAAAGGAACGGTACCTGGAGCAATTTGGATAGGAATTGATGGTGGCTTTGCACCTTGGGTTGGAGCTCTTATTTTAGATATCAATCAAAAAATAATTATAGTTGCAGACGAAGGAAGAGAGCAGGAAGTGGTGATGAGATTGGCAAGAGTTGGTTATGATAATTCTCAAGGATTTTTGAAAGGAGGCTTTGCTTCATGGCAAGAAGCCGGATACGATGTGGATACTATTCAATCAATTTCTGCGGATGAGTTTAAAACTAATTTTGAAGATAAAACCATGGAACAACCTTTGGATGTTAGGAAAGAAAGTGAATTTTTATCTGAGCACGTTGTGGGAATTGAAAACTTCCCGTTAGACAATATCAATCAGAATTTTGCTGAAATAAATCCAGAGAAAAAGTATTTCTTGCATTGTGCAGGTGGATATCGTTCACTAATTGCTACCTCAATTTTTAAAAGAAATGGAGTTAAAAATGTAACTGACGTAAGAGGAGGATTTGGCGCAATAAAGGCAACTGGCATAAACTTAACAGAGTATGTTTGCCCAACAACTTTATTGTAATGAACAGGTATAGTTTTAATATACAAAACTTGAAATGTGGTGGTTGTGCATCATCCATCACAAGGAAAGTTGAAACGGTAGAAGGTATTGAATCTGTTGTTGTGAATATTGAAAACTCAACGGTTTCATTTAACGGAACAGAAGAAAGCGCCAATAGAACTAAGATAGCCTTAGATAACATAGGTTATCCTCTGGTGGATGAACAAAACTCAAGTGTTAAAAAAGCTAAATCATACGTAAGTTGTATGGTTGGAAGAATGACGAACTAATTATGGGTAACTTTATAGAATTAATTAACGGTGAGACACCAGTTCTCACCGATTTTTATGCCACATGGTGTGGACCTTGCCAGGCAATGGCACCAATCTTGAAGCAAGTCAAAAATGGACTTGAAGACAGGGTGACAGTTGTAAAAATTGACGTAGATAAAAATCAAGCAGCAGCCAGTAGATTTAAAGTGAAAGGTGTTCCTACACTTATTCTATTTAAAAATGGAAAAGCAGTCTGGCGAAAATCAGGAGTGATGCCCGCGGAACAACTAATGGCGGAAATAAAGCCTTTTTTATAACGAAGAATAAGCAGATATATTTAACGAAATAATTTTGCAAATTTCAAAAAAAAGTTGAAATTGTATTAAAACTATCTCGTATATGCTTATTTACATTCTTTCCCGGAACAGAAGTTCTTATTCTACTTCTCGTTTACAGGAATCGGCCCTCAAAAGAGGCCATACTGTTCATATTATTGATCACTCCAGATGTGAGTTGAAAATAGGAACAGGTTCTCATATTTACTATCAAGGTAAAAAATTAGAAACCCCAGATTTTATTATACCAAGAATTGGTGCATCTTCCACATTCATAGGCTCTAATGTGGTTCGTCAATTTGAGATGATGAAGGTAAAGACTGTTGTAACGGCTAATGGATTATTGAAATCGAGAGATAAGCTGAGAGCTTCACAGAATTTAGTTTTTAGCGATATCGAAGTGCCAAAAACATATTTTCCAAGCTTGCACCAATCTGATATTCCTTATATGATGGATCAAGTAAATGGTGTACCACTGATTATTAAACATTTGGAAAGCACTCAAGGACTAGGTGTATTTTTGGCTGAAACAGAAAAAGACGCGAGACAGTATTTGGATACATTCAACAAGCAAAACATCAAGTATTTGATTCAAGAGTACATCAGTGAATCTAAAGGAAAGGATGTGAGAGCATTTGTTGTAGGTGGAAAAGTTGTTGCTGCCATGAAGAGAACAGCTCCTGAGGGAGAGTTTCGTTCAAATATTCACCGAGGAGGTGTTGGGATGAATATTGTTCTATCCCCAGAAGAGGAAGATCTAGTAGTGAAGACTGCCAAAATTATGAACTTGGCAGTTTGCGGAGTTGATTTATTACAGTCTGACCGAGGTCCATTAATTTTGGAAGTGAATTCCTCGCCAGGTCTAGAAGGTATTGAGAAATATACGAATGTTAATGTAGCCTCTTCCATTATAGAGTACATGGAAGATAAACTCGCAAGTCAATGATAATTAATAAAATAGATATAAAACTGGGGGAGAAAAAAGTAGTAAAACTGAGTGTTTCCAAACTTCCTTCAGGTACTGAGATAGATATTTTTGCTCATGTCTTTAGAAGTGAAAATCCAGGACCAACGGTTCTTTTTTTAGGAGGACTTCATGGAGATGAAATAAATGGAGTTGAAACGGTCAGAAAATCTATTAATACAGGTGCGTTTGATAATTTAACAGCAGGAACAGTCATAGCCATTCCCTTGCTGAATGTTTACGGGTTTATAAATTATTCTCGAGATTTGCCCGATGGCAAGGACATAAACAGAAGTTTCCCTGGAAGTTCTAAAGGTTCGTTAGCCTCCCGAGTAGCAAAAACGCTAACCCAACACATCCTGCCTCTAGTAGATTTAGGTGTAGATTTCCACACTGGTGGAAAGTCTATTCATAATGTTCCGCAATTGCGTATTGATCCAACCATGGAAGAAGCGCTACCATTGGCATATAAATTTGGTGCAAGATTAATAATAAAGTCATCTCTTATTCCTCGTTCACTTCGAAAGGAATGCAACCGAAGAAAAATTCCAATGTTAGTTTTTGAAGGTGGAGAATCTTTACGATTAGATGAAGAGTCCATTGCCGAGGGACGTGCTGGTATTATGAATTTATTGTTTGCTTATGGTATGATAGAAAATCACGAGCCTGTTGTTTTTGAAAACAGACTAATAGAGGATAATCATTGGATTAGAGCCTCTTTTGCGGGTGTTTTTGAGTCTTATAAAAAACCAAATGATTATGTGGAAAGAGGTGATTTATTAGGTCAAATTTCTACACCGTATGACAAAACAGTGAAGAAAGTAAAGGCGAGAAAAAAAGGAGTTATTTTTGGAATTAATAACAATCCAGTAGTTAATCAAGGTGATGCTTTGTATCACATTGGATTTTAAAAAGAGTGTCATTTTCCTTTTCTTTTGAGTACAATAATTACAGTATAAAGTAATATTTTAAGATCTAAGGCTAGCGATTGATTTTTAATATACAATATGTCGTATTTTAATCTTTGTATCATTTGTTCAACATTCTCTGCATAACCATACTTTACTTGTCCCCAAGAGGTGATTCCAGGCGCAACCTTATGTAGGTGCTTAAAGTGAGGAGCTTCTTTTACAATCTTATCTATAAAAAATTGTCGCTCAGGCCTTGGGCCAACAATCGACATTTCTTTTTTCAAAACATTGAAGAATTGAGGGATTTCATCTAATCTAGTTTTTCTAAGGAATTTTCCGACTTTTGTGATTCTCGTGTCGTTTTCGGAAGAAAGTTGAGGCCCGTTTAATTCGGAATTTTCTTTCATGGTTCTAAACTTCAAAATTTCAAATTCATTTCCATGAAGCCCAATTCTTTTTTGCTTGAATATAATTTTCCCTTTACTTCCCGTCACTATTAAAATTGGAATGATAAGGAAGGCGGGTAACAACAGTATTATAGCAATGATAGAAAGGATGATATCCACACCTCTTTTTATTCGTTTTTGCCATTTCGGCATTATGTCGGTTTTGAGCTCCATAAATGGAGTTCCAAAAATATTGTTTGTTTTTACCTTATTCGATAACAGATCGTAAGTATCTGGTATGATTTTGATGATTAAATCATAGCCCTCCAATTCGTTAAGCAATGTTTCGAGTACTTTGTGGTCGGTTGATTCAACTGCAATAATTACCTCCTCAATGTCATTCTCCTGAATGGCTATGTGTAAATCACTTAACACACCAAGTTCGGGAATAAATTCATTGAGAATAGTGTCTTTTCCATTAACACGGATATAGCCTAAAAAAATATTTCCACCGTAATTTTTCCCATCATTTATTTCTAAATAAGTCTCATAAGCCTTGTTGTTTCCGCCTATTATAAGTGAATTGAACCCTATTTTTTTTTGATGAATTCTTTTGACGATATGTGTTGTAAGTGCTATCCTGAAAGTGAAGGTAAGGATAAACTGCAATCCAAACAGAACGATGAAAGACAAATAGTAATCGGAATAAACAGTAACGCTATCGTCCAAAATAAATATGAAAAATATAAGAAGCGTACCGATGAGAGAAGACATCAGGGTTTTTGCTAAAACTTGCATTCTGTATTTACGATAGACATTGTCATAGGCTCCAAATAGCCAATATCCAGAAATCCATAACAAAGGGATAACTAACAATCCTAAATAATACCGGTCAGAAAACTCGAATGGAACTTGTTCTATTCGAGTTTTTCTGAAAATATAAAAGACCGACCAAGAAAATAGAGCAGAGAAGTAATCAAAGAATAGATATAGATATTTTATGGAGTCTTTTTTTACCATAAAGTTTAGTACATTACTTTCAGGTTGTCAATCAAAACAAGGGGAGAAGACGACTTGTCTTTTTCTACTTGAAGGTAAATTTCAAATTCAGTTGCTCTAATTTGTGGACTCACTATATCGGTTAATACCAGGTAGGTTTTTTTCCATTTATCACCGGATGGAAAAAGATTAATATACTCTTCCTTTACCAATCCGCCAGATATATTGTTGTGGTAGATTCCTATGGTTAATACCTCATTGGATTTGTAATTTAGTTCCATATACACAGGACGTCCTCCTCTAGGAAAAGCATTGAAGCTGGTTTCGTTGGTTCTTGATTCAAAAAACAAATGACTACCATTAAATTCAATTTTACCAGCTCCATTTCCTTCATACACTTGAGAATTAACTGTAGTAATCTCAATAACGGTATCAGAGTAAGGCATTGCACTGAACTTTATTCCTGGGTCTTCAAAATCTTCAATCCAAATATTGGCAGTAGATTCGTAGGTTACCTTTGGAGTTATCGTATCTAGATTATTAGCGATAGAATTAATGGTTGTGTCAAAGGAATTGAAAAAATCATGTTGGATTCTTAGGTTAGTTAATCCACTCTTCTTAATCCCAGCAAATACCTGCAAATTGTAATTTCCCTCCGCATGGATTGGGACTTTACTTGGCAGTTCGTAAGTGCCAATTAAGTTTCCATTTACATAGACCCAAGCATCACTCAAATTATCGCTGCTTGTTCCTTGATTTGCGGTTGGTTTCACAATGATGTCATTAATATAAATGTAGGAAGGAATGATTTCATCAGGATTGAAAACTCTGCACGATTGCAATAAGGAAAATCCTAATAAAAGAGATATTAATGAGTATTTCATTGAATAGTTTGGGTTTGTTTCTTTAAAAGAAAGCACTAATTTAATCTAAACGGGAAAATTAAAAAAATCGTATGCTGAGAGATTAAATACTTTGGGAAAAATCATCCGAAGTGAATTTCATTTTTTCAGCTATGATATTGGCAATTCTTAGCGCGTTATATCCATCTTCTACAGTAACCAAAGGTACTTGATTGTTGTTTATGGCACTTGCAAATGATAGCAGCTCTTCTTTAATTGCGTTGTTTTCAGTTATTTTAGGCTGAGAAAAGGTGATTTCCTTTTTTCCTTTTTTATTCCCCAAATCGAGTATTACGGAATAAGGATCAGGAGATTTTGCGGCATCTTTGAGTTGAAGTATTTCTGATTTTTTTTCGGAAAAATCAATGCTTAAATAGGCGTTTTTTTGAAAAATTCTCGTTTTTCTCATGGTGTGAAGAGAAACCCTACTCGCTGTTAAGTTTGCTACACACCCGTTATCAAATTCTATGCGTGCATTTGCTATATCTGGTGTTTCACTTACCACAGCCACTCCATTTGCACTAATTCTTTTCACGTTGGATTTTACCAAACTCAAAACAATGTCAATGTCATGAATCATTAAGTCATGAATAACAGAAACATCTGTTCCTCGCGGATTAAATTCTGACAACCTGTGTGTTTCAATAAACATGGGATTGTCAAGGTGTTCTTGAACGGATAAAAAAGCAGGGTTAAATCGTTCTACATGACCAATTTGAACCTTTACATTTGCTTCTGAAGCTAAACTAATCAGCGTCTTTGCTTCTTGTGTAGTATGTGTTATTGGCTTTTCTATGAACACTTGTTTAGAAGCAATGATAGCTTTTTTCGCATAATCAAAATGTGATAAGGTAGGAGTAACGATATCGATAATATCGCACTGATCTAATAATTCTTCAAATGAAGTAAAAGCTCTGGTATCGAATTCTTTTGAAATAGAATTATTCACGTCCTCGTCAGAATCGTAAATTCCAACAAGCTCATACTCTTCAATTTGCCGAATACACTTCAAATGAATTTTACCTAAATGTCCAACACCAACTACACCAATTTTTAACATACTATCTGATTCAACTTTAGTTCAATCAAAATTATTGAAAATTGAAGTGAATTCGAGCTTTGTGTGTTAATCTTATTAACACCATTTCGCTCATTACTTTGAGGGAATTTCCACTACCCACATTCCTCTCAATTCATCTGGTTTATAACCTGTGGCTTTGTCATTTGGGTAAAGTTCATTTATTTTTTTGGCAGTTTTGGAGGATATTTCTGTTGCTAAATCCCCATGACATTTCATACACATGTCATTTGTTTCTATAGGGTAAAATCCCACTTTTTTTCCTTTAATCTCACGCACAATTCCTTGTTTATTTTTTTCTAATTGAAGCGAGTCAAGAATCTCTAATTCTAATTCATTGGCTTGGTTTGCCTCATTTCTGGGCTTGTCCGTTACCCTTTTTATTGTTGAATGTAATCGTTTGCTCATGCTATCTGTAAGAGTTATGGCACGTTCATTACAAAAAGCTAAGGCTCCTTCTGGTCCGGTTTTTTTAACCGCTTGCATTAGGTTTTTACCAAGAACAGATTTTGTTTGTAGTGCCAAACTTTTTCCTTTTTCTAGGTCGTTCTGTTTCAATTCTGTAGCGTTTGATTTTTCGCTAGCATTAATATTTTCTAAATCAGTTGAATATAGATATGCTGTAATTGACATTAAGTCTTTTTCCGAAAATCCCATTTTTGGCATCAACCCATAATCGTTCACAGACTTTTTCATTTTAGCTGTTTCTTTAGTTGGCGAATTCAAAAAATCGATCATTGTTCTCTGAAATTCTTCCAAACTTGAAGCTTTATAGCTATTTTTTATCGATAATAGGGAAGGGGCTATTCCAGTAGGAGAATTATAAGGTAAGTTGTGACAAGTTTCACAATTATTTAGCAAGAGCTGTTTTCCAATATCATGAGTTTTATCTATGTTTTGAGTTTGTTCATCAGAGGAACATTTCATCAAAGTGAATATAATAGGTAGAATTACAAGTAATGAGAGATTTAGATGTTTCATTGTGATAGATAGATATTTAATCAAATTTAATCACTTGAATTTGTTTTGGAAGAAACCATTGTTACATTACTTTCTATTTTTTCTGTTTTTTTCTTGTTCCTCTCTATCTTTTACCTCTTGTATCAGCTCACTTCTTGAAAGAGTTCTTATTTTGCCAGATTCTATCTCTTCAAGCACTAGCTTTAGCATCCAGTCGGATTTTGGGTCAAATTTATTTTTGAGATTGGTACTCCCAAAGGACCATAACACTGAGTTCCAAAAAAAAGCAGTTCTACCGTTTTTATATTTTTTAATCAGCTCGTAGCAGGTAGAACCAGTTTCGCGATGCACTAATTTTGTGAGGTAATCTCCGCGAATGTTTGTCAAGTTTTTGATTTCGTAGGCATATTCGTCCCAAAGAGTGTTCTTGAGTTCTTTATTTTGTCTTTTTTGCTTTCTGCTGGTTCTTTTATTAGATTCTTTTATTTCTGCCAATTCTGCCTCGTGAGCCTCGACAATGGAGTCGATTAACTTCGCATAGGTGAACATCCTACGCGCAAAGAAAACAGTTCGATTCCATTCTCTCGCAAAATTTGGGTCTTTGTAATTGAATTGCTTGATGATAAAAATGGGAATGGTGTCTCCATCTTCTATTACGTATAAGCTATTTTTATTCGTGTCCGAAACCTTCGTTTGAGGCAAAGTTGATTGGCTCCAAACAGAATGACACAAACTAAAAAAAAACACTACCCAGAATGAAAGCAACTTGTATTTCATGGACTAGGTGTTACAATAATAATTCCAAAATCAGTTCAGCTTAGACCGGTTTGATTTCCACTGAGAAACTTTTCCCTTCTCTCCTAAAAGTACGGGAGCTTTCTTCAGGTTTTCAAATTCTAGCGCAGCAAAAATAGCCGCAACTTTTTCTTCCTCTTCGTTATGATTGTCTAAAACAGTTGGGTCTGTGAAATAGTTTTTTACAAAGTTAGTGTCAAAACTTGAATCTTTAAACACCTCGTGATTTATGGTGTATTTGCAAAAATCCAGAGTGGTTTCCACACCAGTTATTTCATACTCATCAATAGCTTTATTCATTCTCTGTATGGCCTCTTCTCGGTTTTTACCGTGAGTAATAAGTTTGGCAATCATAGGGTCGTAATAAATCGGAATGTCCATTCCTTCTTCTAGTCCATCATCCACTCTTACACCATTTCCTTGTGGTCGTTGGTAAGTAATTAATTTACCAATATCAGGAAGAAAATTATTTCTAGGGTTTTCAGCGTAAACTCTAACCTCAAGAGAGTGCCCGTTTATAGCTAAATCGTCTTGTGTAAAACTCAGTTTTTCTCCCCGAGCCACTTTGATTTGTTCTTTTACCAGATCTATTCCAGTAATCATTTCGCTTACAGGGTGCTCTACTTGCAACCTTGTGTTCATCTCAAGAAAATAGAAGTTTTTGTTTTCATCCATCAAGAATTCAACTGTTCCAGCTCCATAATAATCACAGCTTCTCGCTACATCGCAAGCAGCTTCACCCATTCGTTTTCTCAGTTCATCTGGAACAGAGGCAGATGGTGCTTCTTCAATTACTTTTTGGTGCCTTCTTTGGATAGAACATTCTCTATCGAATAAATAAACTACATTTCCATGTGTGTCTGCAATTAATTGTATTTCTATGTGCTTGGGACTTCCCACAAATTTTTCAATAAATACTTCACCATTTCCAAAACTGGATATAGCCTCAGATACAGCTCTGTCCATTTGTTCTTCAAATTCTTCTTCATTCTCAACAACTCTCATTCCTTTTCCACCACCACCCGCAGAAGCTTTAATCAAGATAGGGAATCCAATTTCTTGGGCAATTTTCTTAGCAGCAGGTATATCCGAAATGGCATGATCGGTTCCCGGAACCATAGGAATGTTATACCCTTTAACGGTATCTTTTGCCATCAATTTATCACCCATCAATTCAATAGATTTGGGTGAAGGTCCTATAAATGTAATTCCAGCATCTGTTGCTTTTTGCACAAACTCGCTGTTTTCTGATAAAAATCCATATCCAGGGTGAATCCCATCTACTTTTAGATCTTTACAAATTTCAATTATTTTATCTCCTAACAAATAACTCTCAGCACTTGGCGGAGGTCCCACACAAACTGCTTCGTCTGCATACCTCACAAAAGGTGCATTCCTGTCAGCTTCTGAATAGATAGCTACAGTTTTTATATTCATTTCTTTGGCAGAACGCATAACTCTCAATGCAATTTCTCCTCGGTTGGCGATTAGTATTTTGTTCATTTAGTTTTATTGAAAAGTTAAATGTTTTTCTTCGTTGTAAAAATAACAGAATTTATTTAAAGCGCTCCCAAAACAAAACGGAAGGACTATGGTTCAAATCATTTTCCCTACTTAGAAATGTCTATTCATTATTGGTTCCATCCACATAGTCTTGTAAATAAGAGAAGTAGGAGGTGAGTTTTCCATTTTCGCAAATGGTTGCTCTTTCAATGATGGTATCTTTGTCTTCTTTTATAAGGCTTGGTAATACCTTTGTAAGTAGTTCATTTCCAAAATCCTCGGATGCATCCCTTGGCAATTCACAAGGCAGATTATCTACAGCCATTACACCAATGGAATTTGTATCCATAAAATTGGATTCGCTTTCTGTTTCTGGGTTGTACCCATATAAGGGTTCTTCAATTGTACTTGGGCGGATAGTTGAAGCAACTGGTCCGTCAATGTCGCAACTGATATCTGCCACAATTTTTAACTTAAACTCATCTGATTTAGCATCTTCTCTCGAGAAAATAAAAGGTGCGTCTGCATCCCAATAGTGGCATGCAATATACATGTCGCCTATGGCCGAAAACCGATTGAAGTTGGATTCAAATAATTCTGGATGGGTATAGAAATCTGATTTTGTAAAAGGATTTCCATCTTTTCTTTTGTTGTAATCTTTTACCGAAAGTTGAGTATAAATCGGTTCTTTTTTTGTGCTCGTAAGAAAGTCTTTTGGAGACACTTCGTAAATGCCCAAAGCATGAATGATTTCTTCTGCTCCCTTTCCAACTCTTCCATCGCCAGAGATAATGATTTTATATTCTTCTGGTAACACAACTTTTTTGAGTTCTTCTTTTAGTTCAATGTAGTCTCTACACAAGTTTGCTGGTTTTAAATCAAAGGCTTTTGACTTTTTACCTAAGGCAAGAAAGGCATTGTAAGCACCTACAATTCCTGCATACCTTCCAAATCCTAAGATTCTTCCTTGCTTCGGGTAGGTGAGCGTTTCATAATCTACCATCTTGATGTTTTTATCAAGCATCAATCTAAGTAAATCTCTGTTGTAAGGTTGCTCTTTGATGGTATGTGAAAAATAGAAATAAGTTTTATTGGGCAAAAGGGCTTCTTTGTTAACTTCTTTTACACCAATCAACACGTCACAATCCGCCACTTCATCTACTACGGTAATGCCACAATATTCATATTCTTCGTCAGAAAAGGCACGAATATCACTAGATTGTACAACTAATTCTACTTCTGGAAAATTGAGTGTGAGTTGCTTACATTGCTCAGGAGAAAGAGGGACTCTCTTGTCCGGTGGATTTTTAGTTTCTTTTACAATTCCAATCTTCATAAGGTTCCATGTTTTATTGTTCAAAAATAGGTAAATTTGCACTCAAATTAGAATTTTCTATGGTTAGACTTGTACTTTTTAACGTTCTTATTTTTCCTTTAGCTCTATTTGCTCAAAATGCATCAAATTCAGAAGGAAATGGCCTCGTGTATGGCACTGTCATTGATTCGGTTTCTGGTTCACCAATGGAGTATGTAAGTGTAGCTTTGTACAATAAGTCAGATAGCTCTGTTGCAGGTGGTTCCATCACAAATTTGAAAGGGAAATTTGAAATTTCAGCTGTGAAAAGGGGAAGGTACTATGCAGTGATAACCTTTGTGGGTTATCAACCTCGAGTTTTTCCTGAATTAGTTGTTGACAATTCAAAAAGCGTACTCAATTTAGGTATTATTAAGCTTAATAACTCCCTGAACTTAAAGGAAGTTACAATTCGCGGTGATATTCCTACCGTGAGTTATGAAATTGATAAGAAGGTTGTAAATGTGGAGAATATGACCACTACCGTTGGGCAATCGGCTGTTGAAGTACTACAGAACACGCCATCTATTCAAGTTGACGCTCAGGGTAATGTAACTTTGCGAGGAAGTTCTACCTATCAATTATTGATTAATGGAATTCCTACTGCCATGGAAGCCTCGGATGCTTTGCAATCAATTCCGGCAAGTACCATAAAGAATATTGAGATAGTTACCAATCCATCAGCCAGAGAGCAAGCTGAAGGTGTAGGCGGAATCATCAACATTATTACGAAGAAGAAAAAACTAGAAGGTTTTAGTTTGTTAGCCAATATTTCAGGAGGTAATTTTGATAGATACGGAGGAGATGTAGCGCTTAATTACAGCACAAAGAAACACACCTTAAATGTAAATGTGGCTTACAACCAAAGAAATAGCCCAAGTGATATTACAGAAGAACGAATTTCAGATTTTGGAACTTACCAAACCAGTGTTGAACAAGAAGGACAAGCTTCTTGGAAAATGGGAGGCGTAAGAGCCGGTGCAGAGTGGATATATGCACCAAATAGTTCACACATATTTACGCTGGGTTCAACGTATGCTAAAAGATTGATGGAGCCTTATGACAATTCAATTTTTAGAGAATTTACGAATGATACTTTGGTAAGAAGTTATGAGAATAGATACTTAGGAGACATTACGGTAACGAGTTTTTCTAATTTTTTGTCATACAGGTATTTAATAAACAAAGAAGGAAGTAATTATTTAAACATAAAAGCGATCTATAATTTGAGAAGTGTGGACGAATACAGCTACAGTAATTTCTTTGATAATGATGGGGCAAAAATTGGCGGAAATCTTGGGACAGAATTCGGGCCTTCCAATGTATTTCGTTTTGATTTAGATTACCACAAGACCCTGAAAAATAAAATGATTTGGGAGGCAGGAGTTCAGGCGCAGTTTGGATTATCTCGGGATGATAGAGATAACTTCGAATACGACCCAATATTAAAGAGAGATATTCGTCAGCCATTATTTTCTACCGATGTTCAGTACAATAGAAATATTCATGCAGCTTATTCTTTGATCAAAGGGAAAAAGAAAAAACTGGGGTATCAGGTTGGGTTAAGAGCAGAATATACTTTTCGAGAGATAGAGGCGACAAATATCCCCAACGCTTCTCAGCAAGTAAATCGAATTGACTTTTTTCCATCCGCTCATTTTTCCTACGCTTATTCTAAAAAAGATGAATTTTTATTGAGTTATTCAAGAAGAATCAACAGGCCAAGGTCTTATTATTTTGAGCCATTTATTACTTGGGTTAGTCCTTATTCTTTGAGAACCGGTAATGCAAATTTAAAACCAGAATACATTAGTTCCTTTGAAATGAGCTGGATTAGAAAACTAAAAGATAAGGGGAATTTTTCTGTGGATGTTTATGCTAAATTATTGAATAATTTAATCAATAGAATCCCTGCGGTTTACGATACTAACATTGTAATTCAAGCTCCGGCTAATGCTGGAAATTCAGTATCTTTGGGGATGGATCCAACTTGGGTGTATTTTTTCAAAGATTGGTGGAACTCTAACTTAGGTGCAAGTTTGTATTATTATTCGGTTACTTCTGCCGTGAACCAAGTGGAAACCACAAATGAGTCATTCAATTGGAACTTAAATTGGATCAACACTTTTACCATAAAGGGTGATTATAAACTACAAATAATAGCCAAATATAAGAGCAGAACAGCTACGCCACTTGGGTATAGGGATGAAAACTATGGGTTAGACGCCTCAATCAGAAAATCTTTTTATAAAAATAAACTAGCCGTCACTATTCAGGCCAGCGATATTCTATCTACTCAAAGAGATATAACTTTCAATTCAACAGATAACCTTGAAGTATTGAGAATAAGAAATCCTTTTTCACCGATGTACATGGTAACGTTGTCCCTGAAACTGAATAATTATAAAAAAGTGATGAGTAAAAGTGAAAAGCTTGACGACTTTTAAAGCTTAATTAATTTCATAGATTTTCCGTTAACATTCAGAATATAGACTCCTTTTGGCAGCAAGGAAGTATTTATACTATTCTTTTTGATTTCTATCCTAGCTGAGTGCTCTTGACCTGAAATGTCATACAAATGAACCGAGGAATTTGTCAAATCTACTCCATCAATAAACAAAATATTAGTGAATGGATTTGGACTTACCTTTAAATTCAATTTTGTAAGATTGTCTAAGGAATTCAAATTAAATGCCACACATCTAGATGTGTCAATGCAACTTCCGCTAGTTATCTCTACCGCATAATTACCCGAGTTAGTTGGGGAAAAAGTAGCGTTTGTTTCGCCCGAAATAGGAGAGAAGGAGTTGGTACAATTCAGCCATTGATAGGTGGCCCCAACTTGGTTGGCAGTTGCCGAGTTGGAAGTAATAGATAGACTTGTATCGATTGAGTTAAGGGTAAGGTTTAGCGTTACAATCGAATCGCAATTGGAAGAGTTTGTCAAGGTGTCTTTAGCTGTTGTGTTGTTAGCTGTATAGGTTACTCCGTTTATCCAAGTATAACTTCCGCAGGCAATTTGTGTATCTATTCCTGTGGAAGAATTATTGATGGTAAGATCAAGTGTAACGATGCTGTCGTAACCCGAAAGATTTATGGTGTCTTTTGCGGTATTGTTACTTGTGGTATAAGTTATTCCGTTATTTGGCCAAGTATAAGTGTCACAAGCTATCACTGTATCAGTATAAAAAACATCAGTGAGCACCACTGATTCTTGTATCGCTAATGAAGAACTTGCTGAAGCAACATCTCCTGTTGTTCCTCCATCATTATTGGCGGCAAGCCCAGCAGAATAAACAGTTACTGTTCCGGTTCCAGCCGCTGGTGCAATCCAAGTGGCACTAAAAATTCTACTCGTTGTGGCTGTTGCAGGAAAGGCATGTTCCAAATATTGTCTTCCCGATACAGTAGTGATAGCTGAAAACCCTGTCGCTCCCGACAAAACTCCTGCTTGCGCATTAGTTCCAGATAAAACTACTCCTTGTACCGCTCTTCTATTTCCTGAGGTACCAGAAACATTTAATTCCAAGGTGTAAACATTTCCGGGTGTGTATTGAGTTACAGGGACTCCCAAAGAATTTTTCATTGAAATAGCTACCGTTGTTGTCCCTGAACCACCACCGTGACATGAAGCACAAGTTCCCTGAGAAACAGGACTGCCAGTTCTGTCTTGGCCAAGGATGGCGCCAACACCACCACTTCTTGGAATATCATCCTCAAGGCTGCTTAGATGAGAAGTGTTTTCCACTTTAAAAGAATAAAATAAGGAAGTAAAAATAACTAAGGAAGAAATAAAGAGAATAGTTTTTTGATTTTTCATTTGAGGTAGATTTATTGAAAGGTAATTAAAAAACTTTAAACAATTTCTATTATCCCTGATAATAGGTTTGTCTCATACAGTAAAATAGAACGGTTTATGTATGAACAGTAGCGGATTTATACCTTTAACTGTTCAGTTAAATACAAAGATAGTTAAAAGCAATAAATTTTGATTTGGCACTCAACCCGCTATTGCTTATACACATTGTTATCGATATGATTCTTTCGTGTTACTACAAGTCATATTCTTACTATCTCATAAAAGGAATTCCAAGTAGACCTTGATATAAGGTAATCAAAACAAAAAGTAAGTGTATCAGTGATAATAATCTTATTGAGACTATTGCCCGTAAACCTTGTGTAAACTTCGAAATAATAATTGCAAAAACTGGGATAATTTGTAAGCTGTGAATACCAAAAAAATGAGCCACTCTTAAATCTCCATAATTAGTACTCCAGTTTAAAATCCACAAACCCTCGCCACAATCTACCGAGCCAATAGTGTGTCCATTCAATGAGCTAATATAGCCGCCAAATAAACTAAACAAGACAAATACCACTAAACCTATTTTTAAACCTAGAACTATATCAGAGTTTAATTTATACTCTTTCTGTTTAATAAAAACATAGGTAATATAAGCAGTCCAGAGTGTTACGGCCAAAATAAAAACACCCATTAACGTAAATAATACTATGCCAAAAGTATCGGAGGTATTAAAGTGCGACTGCTCGCCTCTTATTGCTTGAAGAGTAATAGCACTTTGTTCGAATATCATACAAATAGAAGCAACCCAAGATTAGATAACAACCTTACGTTTGTTAGAAACATAATTTAAGATTACTGCCGTTGACCAACTATAGGTCTAAATACTTAAAGCAAATTTCATAGATTTTATCATTGAGTTTATACCCAAGACAGAAACTTCATTAAAAATGCTTAGGACAAACAGACCAATAAATACTGTTAAATGAATATTGCTCAGCCAGAACAAGACTTTATTCTTTTGAATCTTTCGAATGATATTATTTGCCGCCAAAAGTATAACCGATACCAATGTTAAATAGAAAAGGAGTGTTAGCAATTCCAATATTCGGGGTTTTTAATGTTTCCGATCTATTGGTTGTTTTATTTAAATAGGTAAATTGATTATCTTCTAATGTTGTACTTACATTTTGCCAGTATCGAATACTTGTACTTGTTGTAATTCCTTGTAAAAATTTGTTCTCACTATTTTTAAAAGGCATATATCTGTAATACATGCCAATACCAAGTGTAAATGTTCTAAATTTTTCAATTAATGTATTCTCGTTTTGAGCCTCTCCTTCGTTATAGATTTCCCAGCTATGAAGCTTGGGTTCTAAGCGAATATCAAAGAAGGAAGTTACTCTGTAGCCTATACCGAATCCGGTTGAATATGGTAAGTGTAAAGCTACCTTTTGGTCTTTGTAGTCTCCAATGGTGGGTATGTCAAGTGAAGCGCCATGAGAATACTCAAACATTAGTCTTTTTGTCGCATAGTTTACCTCTATATTAAACCCTTGAAGAACTGTTGGTTGAATTGTGCCAAAAAGGATACTAAATTTATTACTGTAAATAAGCTCTTCATTTGTTTTTGACTGAGCAAAAGTTTGCGTTATACTAGCGGCAATCAATACCACAAGTGTTATTATTTTTTTCATTTTTTTTACTGTTTTAATTATTTTATACAGCAAAAATAGTTTGACTCATAATTGAAAACGTTGACTTGAATCAAGAAATCATTTTGAACTAGAAATTCTTTTTCTAATTCGACTTAGTGTTTCAGGCTGAATTCCAAGGTAAGAGGCAATGTAATGCTGCGGAATTCTTTGTATCAGTTCAGGTCTCTTTTTCAGTAAGTTTAAATATCTTCTTTCAGGCTCTTCGTTTGTTTTCATTTGGTTCAGCTGTGATACTGATAAAAAAGCATTTTCTGCAAATACTCTTCCTACTCTTTCAAATTTGGGTATGTCTTTATACAACTTTTGCAGGTCGTTTTTGAGAAATTGAACGACTTCGGTATCCTCAAGTGCTTGCAAATTTTCAATAGTGGGTTTTCCAGTTAAAAAACTTGCATAATCAGTATGCCAACTGTTTTCGAAAAAAAATTGAATTGTTTTTTCTGTACCTTCTACATTGTAAAATAGCCTTGCACTACCTTTATTTAAAAAGGTAATTTTATTACATACTTGACCTTCACGGAGTAAATAATCTTTCTTTTTAAATTGTTTTACCTCTAAGATATTTAAAAACGTAGTTTCTTCTTCTTTGTTAAGAGAAACAATTGATTTAATACTCTTTATAATTAGTTGCCTTGTCATTTAGCTAGTTTACAAGGAATACACTCCTTGTGCTTATGGAAATAATCTTCGGTTATCGATAACGGTTTGGTATTTAGCTTGTTGCGTGTTTCAAGCAACTAAGTTAGTAAATAATTACTGAATAGAAAATCCGCGAGGATTTTCGCAAGTAGGCAAGAAGCCAGCAATAAATTATATACGGTGTTGCCATTAGTACTTTTCATTTTTTGTTCAAAATTCAGTTTTAATCAACAAAAGTTTCTCTTATAATATCTTTACATTTCTGTATTTCAGATTTCGATAATTGGTCAAACGTTTTTAATATTCGAGATTTGTCAATTGTCCGGATTTGGTCAATTGCAATCATTCCTTTCTTTCCGTTATGTTTTACTTTAATTCTGGTCGGATAATTTTTCAGGTTAGTCGTCATTGGCGCAACTACGATTGTTCTTAAAAACTTATTTATCTCGTTCGGTGAAATAATCACACAAGGTCTTGTTTTTTTTATTTCGCTACCAATTGTTGGGTCAAGATTTACTAATACGATTGAATATTGTTCTAATTCCATTCCTCAAAATTTTCGTCCTCAAAAACATCATTGAATAATAATCGGTCGTCATTATTCTCACGCATCTTTTCAAATTCTTTTTCCCAGTTTTTTCTCGGACTACTAATTGGTTTTAGGATTATTTGTCCTTTTTCCAAAATCATTTCGACTTTGTCTTTAATATTATACTTTTCCAAAACAGTCTTGCTTAAACGTAGACCTTTAGAATTTCCGATTTTTATAATTGCTGTTTCCATAATTTTATATGTGTAATTACAAAGTTAGTACAATTTATTCAATCCGCAAAGTTTTTTTGTATTAATGGCAACTTGTTTTTATACACACCAATGTAATTAATATTTTCTAAAGTTCAAAATCAATATGTTAAAGTGGAAGCAAAGAAACTAGCCTTTTTGGTTTTTATTCTCATTTTAGTATCAAAATGGAACAATAATGAGAACTTAGGATATTGATGATTTTGTTAAAATGCTGTAAATCAATAGGTATGTCCACAATGCAATAACTGTTTAAGTGAGCATTGTAAAGTTATTTTGCTCTGCAAGTAAAAAGAAAGACATTAGTTTATTGAAAAACAAGGAGATAGTGAATATCATGTTCCACATAGTGGATAAAAAAGTACGCTGCTGCTTCTCACAAACAATTTATAAGCGCTCTGAAACTTTATTACAGGGAAATGCACAATAGGTAGACAAATTTTGATTCGATTAACCGTAAGAATCGTCCTAAATGTGGGATAAGATTAAAAATAAAAAGCGTTAATTCCTTTAGAAATAACGCTTTTTAATTTTTTAGAGTGGAGTCGGAGGGTTTCGAACCCTCGTCCAAACAAGGAATAATCGAGCTTTCTACATGTTTATCTTACAATTGATTTTCGATAAGTAGCTGATCATAAGCAACCCACTACAAACTTATTCTTTTTAGTTTCGCACATCCATCAAGACTCTGGCTGCACTAGTTTAACAAACTTGATACCCAAATGTAATGAACAGTTAAACGGGGATTCATTACTGGGCAGTTAGTCGGTCCAATATTATGGAGCGATTAAGGTAACAGAACCTGGTTCTGGTTACGCAGCTAACGCGTAGTTGTTTTCTCCAATTAAATGGAATGAATATTTTGATTTAAGGAGCTAACATTCAATACTCCACATGCTTACTGGACTAATTCATCTCGCTGTCAAATCCAGTCGACCCCAAAGAACTCCAACAAACTTACACCTTTTAAACAGAATTAAGTAAAAGTTGTTCTGTATTTTTAATAAAATTGAATAATGTGGCTGTAAAAACTGAACAATTAGTTTTATGATTTCAATCCCCAGTACAATCCATAGAGAATGATGGCAGAAGTAATCGTTCCTTTCACAATAAAAAAAATGATAGCTGCCCAACCCAATTTTTTAAAATGTTTCTTTTTCATTGTTTAAAGTCTCTATAATTTTCCACTAAATGCTATGAAATGACAGCAACTTGTGTAATTTTGATTCAAATTTATTTCATAATTGCTCCAATTTCTATGATTTTGGTCATACACTCAAAGAATTATCCTTTATGTCCTTTATATCCGAATTTTTCAAAAACAAAACAGAAGTTGGTGCAGTAGCACCGAGTAGTAAATTTTTGGGCAATAAGATGTACGGTGGAATTGATTTTTCGAAAGTAAAATGTATCGTAGAGTTCGGACCTGGAACGGGAGTTTTTACCAAAGAAATTCTGAAAAGAATGAAACCAGATGCTTGCATGATTATTTTTGAGACAAATCCTAGTTTTTATCAAAAATTAAAAGAAGAAATAAATGACGAGCGAGCAGTTATTTTAAATGAAAGTGCTGAAAAAATAGGGGAATACCTAGCCCTAGAAAATCGAGATAAGGCTGACTTTATCATTTCTTCATTGCCACTTACTGTTTTTCCTAAAGAGCTAAAAGAAAATATTTTGAAAGGTGCAGTTGAGCACTTGAGTGAAAATGGTCAGTACATTCAATTTCAGTATTCATTGAATGCACACAAATTGTTAAAAGAGAAATTCAACTCAGTGAAATTGGCTTTTTCTCTCATTAATATTCCTCCCGCTTTTATTTACAAGTGTAGTAAGTAATTGCCTTGCAATTAACGAATTAAGTTTTGAAGCATTTAAGTCGAAAGAATTTAATTTAACAGAGGAATTGTGGGCTAATTTTGATGGCTTACTCCATAGAGTTAGGGAAGAATTAATCACCACTTCACCGCAATTTTACCAGTAGATTTTCTGCTTGCTAATAAATCATGAGCTTTCGTAATTTCAGAAAAGCTAAATTCTCCTCCCGAGATTGGCATAATCGAGGGGTTTTCTTGAATTAATTGAACTACTTCTTTCATACAAAAACTAATAACTTCTGGCTTCACATCTCCCACCGAGAGCATATTTACTCCAATTAATCCAGACGATTTCCCCAACATTTTTAACGGTTTTATTTTTGGAGTCTTTCGTAATAAACCTAACAGGGTAAACAGGTTTGGTTTTTTGCCTGATATGCTTGCTGCTCCGTAATTAACCAATCTTCCGCTTACAGATAAGATTCTAAAATCTTCTTTGATTGATTCCCCACCTATGGAATTAAAAATAACATCAGCTTTTTTTCCGCCAGAAAGTGTACGAAACTGCTCGTGATAGCTTGATTTTGATAAATTAATGGGAAAATCTACTCCATTTGATTTTAAATAATCAAACTTAGCATCAGAACTGGTTAAACCATAAACCTCACACCCCTTGCTTTTGGCAATTTGTGTAAGCGCTGTTCCAACACCTCCGGCAGCTGCATGAATCAATACCTTGTCGCCAGGATGAAGGTTTGTAACATATTGGCTCGAATAATAAGCTGTGCAGTATTGTGTTGCAATAGCAGTAGCTACAGAAATACACCAGTCTGAAGGAATTTCAGCAATGGCACTGGCTTTTGTTTTTGCGTATTCGGCATATCCACCAAAACGAGTCAATCCAACCACTCGTTTTCCTATCCAGTGTTCGTTCTCTTTATCAGCCACTTTATTTACTGTACCCACCACATCATAACCCAAAACACAAGGAAGAGGCGGAGCTCCTTTGTAAAGTCCCTGACGCGCCATAACATCTGCATAATTCAACCCAAACCCTTCACATTTAATAAGCACTTCTCCTTTTTCTAGTTGGGGTTGGTCTATTTCTTTGAGAACAAAATTGTCTTTGTTCTTGCCGTATTGTGTAAGAAAAATAGCTTTCATAATTTATTGTTTTGAGAAAATTAAGTTGATATAAAAAAGGGGTTGGATTGGATAATCAATTGAATTTTATTGCCTTCACAGGCTTTATATTCGAAATAAATAAGGAGGTAATAACGAGAACAAGAAAGGCTAATCCTAGAGTTATTAAGCTGATAATGATGAACTCAAACCACTCAAAACCAAGTGGTACTTCAGAAAGGTAGTATTTGTCTTGAGGTAGCTTTAAGAAACCAAACATAGATTGAAGCCAAATCAGTACAAGAGCGAGAAGATTTCCTAAAATGATTCCGCGTCCCAGAATGTAGCCACCTAAACTAATGAATACTTTTTGCACCGTAAAGTCTTGTGAACCAAATGATTTCATGATCCCGATAAAACTTATTTTTTCCACAATTATAACCAAAAGTAAGGCTGCGATATTGATTACAGCTACCATAATCATTAACACTATTATAATTATTGCATTGGTATCAAGAACATTCAGCCAGCTAAATATCTCACTTTGCATATCAGTAACTTTCGATATTTTTTGAAATGGATCTGTTACCAAACTAATTTCTTTTTCCATTTCATTCAGTCTGTCAAAGTCTTGAATGTATATTTCATAACCACCAATAAAATCAGAATGGCTTCCGCCTGATGTTCTCAAAATAGTAGTGATTGAACCGTTTGATCCTGTATAAACTCTAGTTGAATCATTGATTGATTCGTAGTCAAACTCTCCGATTGCAGTCACACACTTTCCGTCTGTGGAGTTAACTATTAATCGAAGCCAAGCCGTATCGGCTATCGAAATAGGTTCAGGTTTTAATGTGACAGTATTCATTGAGTAATCGTTCGTAATCACACGAATGGTTGTGTCTTTATCGGCACAGATAGAAATGGATTTTTTGTAAGTCAACGGATTTTCCTGAAATTGGTGCATGAAATATTCGTTACCGCCAACAGAGTTTGCGGTGATTTTCACTTCATTTTCCTTTGGAGTTAATTCCAAGAACAACGAGGTAGAAACTCCCCAGCTATTCAACTTTTGAATGTGCTGAATATCTGTAAACACAAATTGGTTGTCAAATTCTTCTAATCCCGTTTCATAAACTCCTGAAATTATAAAGGACCTAACTACCGGTTTTTTTCCATTAAAGAAGTAACCTCTAATTCTATCATTTACTGACAATTTCAATCTCTTTTTAAGATAATTAGAAATTAAAATACTGTCATTGGCAAAACCTGAAAAAACATTAAATGTTTTTCCTTCAATAAGCTTTGTTTGAATAAACTTCCAATCAAAATCTGTATTCACACCTTTGAAAATAATGCCTTCTATGTCTCGATTTACTTTAGTTTCGTCCTCATAGATAACCGTATCTGCATTGGATTGTAAAATACCTGCTTTAGTCGCAAAGGTTTGAATGTGTTTTATGCTTTTTTTGTTTTTCACCTCATTCATGTAGGATTCTGACAATCGAATGGGAGAAGTTTCAAGACTGAAGTTTGTACCGCCTGAGGTAATTTGAATGTGAGACGAAAAGTTAACTACCTTACTTTTTATTTCTCTTTGAAAACCGCGTACAACCGAAACCGAAATAAGCATAACTAGCATACTTATTGTTATGCTCACTATTGCAACTTTAATGATAGGTTTGGAAAACTTATTTCCTGTGCTCATTTCTTTTCTAAGTTTATTTGAAATAAATTTGCTTACCAATGTTTGAAGTGTTAAAATTATTGTTCGTTAAAATTACACAAATTATGAGTATTCGTGCCTGTCAGATTTTTTCTTTTTTATTCTTTTTTTCTTTTTTTGGGTTTTCTCAAGAAACAAATTTTGCTACACCGTTCAAGTCTGGGATTGTGACTGGTGCCGAGCGAACTCAAGAGTACTTGCCTTATCTTAAAGGCAAAAGAGTGGGCGTTGTAGCCAACCAAACTACCGTGATTGGTTCTTCTCATTTAGTGGACTCTTTGTTAGCTCAGGGTATTCGTGTGGTTAAGGTATTCTCACCAGAGCATGGGTTTAGAGGAACTGCCTCGGCTGGAGAGCATGTTCAATCTTCCAGAGATAAAAAAACTGGGTTGCCTATTGTTTCATTATACGGAACCAATAAAAAACCAAAGCCAGAACAAGTGGCTGATTTGGATGTATTATTGTTCGACATTCAAGATGTAGGGGCTCGATTTTACACTTATATCTCTACTTTGCATTACATTATGGAAGCCGCTGCAGAAAATCAGAAGGAGGTTCTTGTTTTGGACAGACCCAATCCCAATGGGTTTTACGTAGATGGTCCCGTTTTAAAACCGGAATATGAATCCTTTGTTGGAATGCACCCAATTCCTGTGGTTCATGGCTTAACAGTGGGAGAATTAGCAACAATGATAAATGGAGAAGGATGGCTTAAAGGAGGAAAAAAATGCAAATTAAAGGTTGTGAGATGTGTTAATTATTCTCATTCAGATTTTTATAAGTTACCTGTTGCGCCCTCGCCCAATTTGCCTAATATGTCTGCAGTATATTTGTATCCATCGCTCTGTTTTTTTGAAGGAACATCGGTAAGTGTAGGTAGGGGAACAGAACTTCCTTTTCAGGTAATTGGTTCGCCATTTATTGATTCGGGTTCTTATAATTTCACTCCAAAACCAACAATCGGTGCAAAAAATCCAAAACACAATGGTAAGTCTTGTACAGGATACAACCTGAGTGCCTTTGGACTGTTGTATGTGAGAAATACCCGTGGACTTTATTTGCATTGGCTCATAGGAATGAATCAAAAAACTAAAGGTGAATTCATTACGAGAGCCAGATTCTTTGATTTATTGGCAGGGACCGATCAATTAAGACAACAAATCATTCAGAACCATTCTCTGGAAACCATAAAAGAATCATGGAAACAAGATTTGGATTCTTACAAAAAAATGAGAACAAATTATTTGATTTATCCAGATTTTGAATAAGTCTTTTTTTCTTATTCATTAACCAAAAACCAGAATTGAAAAGTCGAAAAAAAATGCTTTCATTTTACTTTTATACTCATAGAATTATACTAATTTTACTACATGAGCGAATTTGTAGTTTCAGCAAGAAAATATAGACCTAATTCATTTGACAGCGTAGTAGGTCAGGAATCGATTACCTCTACCTTGGAGAATTCCATAAAAACGGGACAAATGGCACAAGCCTATTTGTTTTGTGGACCAAGAGGTGTAGGAAAAACTTCGTGTGCTCGTATTTTCGCCAAAATAATTAATGAAGATTCATTGGGAGAAAATGAAGATTTATCTTTTAATATCTTTGAATTGGATGCTGCTTCTAACAACTCAGTTGAAGACATTCGATACATCACGGACCAAGTTAGGATTCCTCCTCAGGTAGGTAAATATAAAGTTTACATTATTGATGAGGTTCATATGTTATCTAGCGCGGCATTTAATGCTTTTTTAAAAACCCTAGAAGAGCCGCCACCACACGCAATTTTTATCCTTGCAACTACTGAAAAACACAAGATAATTCCTACGATTTTATCGAGATGCCAGGTTTATAACTTTAATAGAATTAAGGTTGCGGATATGGTGAGTCACCTAGAAAAAATTGCACAAAAAGAAGGAGTTTCGTATGAAAAAGAGGCGTTATTTGTAATTGCAGAAAAGGCTGATGGAGCGTTAAGAGACTCTCTTTCTATTTTTGATCAAATAGTTAATTTCTCCAACCGAAACATTACTTACGATTCTGTCATTCAGAATTTGAATGTTTTGGATTATAACTATTATTTCAGAATAGTTGATTCTATCAATAAACACAACATATCCGACTGTTTATTGGCTTTGGATGAAATTTTGAACCACGGATTTGATGGTCATCATTTCATAACTGGATTGGGAAGTCACTTCAGAGATTTACTAGTTTCCAAAAGTCCAGAGACCGTTAAGTTGCTTGAGGTAGGAGAGAATGTAAAAGAAAAGTACCTTGCCCAAAGTGTAGAAACCAGTGCTAGAACATTGGTGAAAGGGTTGGAACTCATTTCGGATGCTGACACTCATTACAAAACCAGTAAAAATCAGCGGCTGTTAGTAGAATTAACATTAATAAAGCTTAGCTCACTTGGACAAAGTGAGCAAAAAAAAAATCTAGAAACTAAAGAAGATTCTTCTGTTAGTGCTGAGCAAAGCACCATGGATGAAGGTACTCCCGAACCAAAATTGGAGGTTAAAGCTCTAGAGAAAGAATTAAAAGAGGAGAATGTAACTCCTGCATCCGAGGCAAAAGAAAATCAACAAACTGAGTCAAAGCCTGAGGAAGTTGAAAAGCCAAAAATAGCCTCAAAACCCGTTCTGAAAAACACGAATTTTTCTGGTTTTTCAATAAAACAAACGTTGGAAAAGAAACAAGAACTAGCAGAAGAAGAGGAGAGGAAAGACAAAGACGAGTTTACAAAGGAACAATTGATGGCTAAATGGCAAGAATATGCCTTGAAAGCGAATGAAAAAAACAAAAAAACACTTCATACAGCGCTCACTTGCAATTCTCCGGAAATAAAAGAAAACTTTGTGATTGAACATGTGCTGGATAATAAAACCTTGTTTGATAATTTCAACAGGGAAAAGCAGAGTTTTTTGGATTACTTAAAAAAAGAATTGAAGAACTATTTCATTCAACTTCAAGCCAAATTGGTTAAAAATGAAAAAGCCGAAGTTTTTTTATATACGGATAAGGAAAAGTTTTTGAAGCTATCTGAAAGTAAACCGGAACTGCTTTATCTCAAAGATAAATTAGGCTTAGACTTTGAGTTCTAATCTGTCTTGTTAGTTAAATTAAACTAAAAAGACGATGGGCATCAATGAAACTTTATCAATCTGATAAAGATTGTATTAAAGTGTTTCTCTCTTTTTTGATTCAAAAGAAAGGTTGGTTTTAGATGTGTCGACTAAAAAATTACCCATGAGTAATTTACGACCAATAAGAATAGGAAATCGCATTTCGCCTCGCTCTGTCAAGGATAATTCTACCTTGTGTTTTTCACCAAAAATCAATACGTCAGAAGTGATGACGTATCTTTTTTCTGAAATCCCATTGGAGCTTTTGACCAATTTTTCCTTAAATAAGGAGGTAGTAAATCGTTTTCCATGATATTTTTCATGAGACGGATCTAACAAAATAAAGGATACAACTTCTTTCCCGTTTTTTCTTCCGATTTTAATGTCTCTACAATGAATGGATGATGAGTATGCACCGGTATCAATTTTCACCTCTATATTTTCAAGTTTCAATCGAGGAAAGTCGAGAATATCTGTTCTGCCAATTACCTTTTTTTCCATTTCTGTTAGATAGAAAGGTTACACATGGATTGCTTTGCTTCAAGAAACTCTGTCATGATTTCTTTTACAATTTCACCTGCAGGTTTTATTTCGTGAATTAAACCTGATATTTGACCAATTTCTAATTCTCCATTCACCAAATCACCTTCAAACATTCCTTTTTTGGCTCTTCCTTTCCCCAAAAGAACTTTAAGGTCCTCTGTTGAAGCATGGTTTTGATATGCTTCTTCCACTTCATTAAAAAATTCATTTTTAATCAATCGAACCGGAGTTATTTCTTTCAGTGTAAGCTGCGTGGCTCCTTCCTTTGCTTGTACCACAGATTCTTTAAATAATTGATGGGCAGAAGATTCTGGACTTGCTACAAACCTACTTCCAATCTGAACTGCGTCTGCTCCTAAAGTCATTGCGGCAAGCATACCAGTTCCAGTTCCTATTCCTCCGGCTGCAATTAATGGAATAGAAATTTGTTCTTTTACCATGGGTATCAAACAAAAGGTAGTTGTTTCATCTCTTCCGTTGTGACCGCCAGCTTCAAATCCTTCGGCAACAATAGCATCTACTCCAGCGTCTTGAGCTTTTAGTGCAAACTTTACGCTAGAGACAACATGAACTACTTTTATTCCATGGTTTTGTAAATGTTTTGTCCAGGTTTTTGGATTTCCTGCTGATGTAAATACGATAGGAACTTCAAACTCAATAATGGATTCAATGTGTTTATCAATATCGGGATAGAGCATAGGAAGATTGACTGCAAATGGTTTGTTTGTGGCTTCTTTGCATTTTTTTAATTGTTCCCTCAATATTTCGGGATACATGGAACCAGAACCAATAATTCCTAATCCGCCAGCATTACTTACTGCTGAAGCCAATTCCCAACCACTACACCAAATCATTCCTGCCTGAATTAGGGGAAATTCAATGTTAAATAATTCTTTTATTCTATTCATATTTGCTTTGTAAATAGTCTATTCCTTTATAGAGTAAAGTTATTCTTTCTTCTCGCGAAATCAAAAGGAAAGAAAAAAAAACAGAAAGAAAAATATGCCTTTATGATGGCAATCATGGTTTTGAAGTTTTCAATGATTTTCCTTTGTAGAGAAATTTCACGGTTCTTTTTTAGAATCACTTTAAGACATGATATGAGTCATGTTTTATAACAAAACAAACCAATAATTTTGTCAAATGACTAACAAAACAACTTACAACATGATTAAAAAAATTATATTCATCTCAGCTTTAGCTTTATCAAGCTTATCAATGAATGCCCAGGCAGTTTCAGATTCTGTTACATTGGGAGCTGGTTACTCAAATCAAGTATTTTATCAATTATCAACAGGAAATAAAACGACAGCAAATGCTGCGGATTGGGATTTACAATTCTTTTCAAGTTTGTTTTCGGCATCTATTCGTGTAAATAGTGGATTTGATGTTGAGTTGTATGCTGCTGCATCAACGGATACCACAAATTTTGCTACCGCAACATTGGATACTTCCTCTCTCACTATACTGAGAGATGGATATGCAACCTGGGAAAATGATGCATTCACTTCTCAATCTACTGGTCACCCAAACTACGGTTGGGGAGCTTACCAAGGATTAGGAAATTTAGTGGGATTGAAAGTTTACGCAATTAAATTATCCTCGGGAGTGTTTAAGAAAATTTGGATCAAAGAATTTAAAACTAATGGCTCGATTACTTTTACTGTGGCAGATTTGGATGGATCAAATGCTTTTACCAAAACTATGAACAGAACAGCATACAGCGCCAAAAGACATTTTTATTATGACGTAGATAATGATTCTATTTACGATTCAGAGCCTTTGAGAGCGGAATGGGAATTGGTATTTAGAAAATATTCTGAACAAACAACAAGAGGTTTTTACAGTGTAACTGGAGCCTTGACAAATCATAATTTGAAAATTGCGCAAGTAAATAATACCCCAATAGCTACGGCAAAAGCAAACTGGAACACGCATGCTTATGACAGTTCAATTAACATTATTGGGTACGATTGGAAAAGTTTTAACATGGGAACATTCAGCTGGGACATTACCGATTCTCTCTCTTTCATCATGAAGGATTACAGTGGTTCTGTTTACCAATTGGTATTCACAGGAACTACAGGAGCCACAACTGGTAAAATGTATTTCACGAAAGAATTGTTTTCTACAGTTAGTCTAGAAGAAAACTCTCCAGTATTGAATGTAGGTGTATTTCCAAATCCAGCGAATTCATTCTTAACCGTAAACTTTGAATTGACAGACGCTTCAGTTCCTGCTCAAATAAGAATAATGGACGTGAATGGAAGAACAGTAAAATTCATTGCTGATAATTTCATGAACTCTGGGGTAAACCAAATTAGAACTGATATTTCTGACTTAACACAGGGTCTTTATTTCTTGCAAATTACATCAGGAAACAAATCAATAACTAAAAGAATTGTAAAACAATAGTTTATAAAGGGCGAGGATTTTATTCCTCGCCCATTTTTGTATGAAACATTTTACCTACATAGCTTTATTGTTACTTTCCTCAATAGGAATGTCTCAGAGTTACTCTGTTTTTGTAGTGAATGAGGCAAATGAACCTCTTCCATTTGTGAGTTGTGAGATTTCTTATTCATTGAAGGGTGAAAAAAAATCAAAACAAACAATGACCTCAGTGGAAGGCGTTTTAATTCTGGAAAAGGAATGGAAAGGCATTAAGCTTAAATTGAGACATGTAGGTTTCCAAACTAAATTTACGTCAGTCGGTACCAACGAAACCAAAATTATCATGTACACGGATAATTTGGAGTTAACCACTTTTGTTGTGACTGGTCAATATTCAGAAAGTTCAGTTGAAAATTCCGTTCATAAAGTAAAGGTAATAGACTCCAAAAGAATTGAAGCACAAGGAGCTGTGAACCTTCAAGAATTGATGGAGCAAGAAATGAACATCAGAGTCTCTCAAGATAATGTGTTGGGATCATCAATGAGTATTCAAGGTTTGTCTGGTGAAAATGTGAAAATATTAATTGATGGAGTGCCGGTTGTTGGACGTATGAATGGAAGTGTTGATTTAAGTCAAATTAACTTGAACAACATTGAAAGAGTAGAGATTGTAGAAGGGCCACTTTCGGTAAATTACGGAACAAATGCATTGGCCGGAACCATTAATTTAATCACTAAAAAAAACAAAAACAGATTCGGAGCTAGGGCAGAGGCATACTACGAAACAATAGGGCAATACAATGTAAATGCGAGTATTGATTTGGCTAAAAATTCACACGCTTTAACTCTTTCTGGTGGGCGTAATTTTTTCGATGGATTTTCATTCGAAGATACATCTCGTGTTCAGCAGTGGAGACCCAAGGAGCAATTATTTGGTTCTTTAAAATATTCAAAAACCTACAAAAAACTTACATTTCAATTTACTTCGGATGTTTTTGAGGAAAACTTGGTGTCTCGAGGAGCTCCAAGAAAACCCTTTATGGAAACAGCCTTTGACGATTATTTCACGACTCACAGGTTATCCAACGCTTTTAATTTAAATTATAAGGTAAAAAGAGGTCAGGAAATTTCTGTTTTGGGTGGATACAATTATTACCGAAGAACTAAAGAAAAATATTTAAAAGATTTGGTCAATATTGAGTATACCTTATTGGATGATCCTGCTTCGCAAGACACTTCGGTGTTTGATCTTATTTTCTCAAGGGGTACTTATTCTTTCTCGAAAGATAGTGCTAAAATTAATTATCAACTGGGGTACGATATTAATGTGGAAACAAATCGAGGACAGCGAATATCCGATGGACAAAAGCAAATAGGAGATTACGCGGTTTTTGGAAGTATGGAGTACAGACCCAATTCCAAAACTGTGATAAGACCTGGACTAAGGTATAGCTACAATACGGCCTATGAAACGCCAATTATACCTTCACTTAATGTGAAACATCAGTGGACAAGACATTTATCATCAAGGCTATCTTGGGGAAGAGGATTCCGAGCCCCTTCATTGAAAGAACTCCATTTTTTGTTTGTCGATTTGAATCACAATATTTTAGGAAATGCAGATTTAAAGGCAGAAAGTTCGGATAACTTTATGTTGCAGTTTGCCTACAAAAGAGGAGTGAAGCGAGGAGTTTACAACTTTGAATTAAGCGGGTTCTACAATGCCGTTCGAAACCAGATTAGTCTGGTGTTAAAAGATCAAGCAGAGCAATTGTATTCCTACAGAAACATAGGTGAGTTTTACAGTAAAGGGTTAAACTTTACCTCGGGATTTAAGTACAAGACATACAGAACAGATTTTGGTTTTTCTTGGGTAGGTCGGTATAATTTAGAGTCTATTGCCAATCCAGAGGTAGATAAGTTTTCATACACTCCTGAAATTATGGGGAGCTTTGGTTACGAAGTTGAATCTTGGAACACCACCTTCAATCTCTTTTTTAAGTACACTGGAAAAGTACTGGGTTATTTTGATGACGAATTAAACGGGGTTTCTCAATTTGAAATCGAAGACTACAGCATGATGGACGTATCTGTTATCAAGTATTTTTTCAATAAAAAAATGAATTTAACTCTTGGAGCAAAAAATTTATTTGACGTAGGTAATATTGTTTCTGGTCAGTTCACAGCTGGAGTTCATAGTGGAGGAGGCGGAAGTATTCCGGTGGCTTGGGGCCGAACCTATTTTACCAAATTAGTTTTTAATTTTTAACTTTGTGCATGATGAGGATTTTACTCAATACCTTAATGTTGCTATCGCTTATTTCCTGTTTAAAGGAGGAAGAGCCAATAAAACCCTTTGACAGGGGAGGTGTTCAGCTCGGAGGAATTGATATTAACACCAATACAGATTACTCCAAGCAAATTTATTACGATATCGATAAGAATGAAGTGGTGAGAACTGTGGATAGATCTTCCTGGGACTTGGCTTTTGAATCTTCTCCACAAGGCTATACTATTTTGACTAATACGGCAAGTGCAATGACAGTTTCTAAGACGGGAGAAACCGATTTTAGCAACGTAACAAATTTGAGTAACTTAGATTTAAACTTTAAGTGGGATGACGCCTCTGGTGATATTGATTCATTAGCACTGAAAGATTGGATATCATCTGGCATTCCAACCAATGAGGTGTTTGTTATAAATAGAGGTGAAAAGCCAAATTTAGATTCTCGTGGATATAAAAAGATGAAAGTAGTTTCTGTTTCGGCAACTGAGTTTGTTATTGAATACGCCAACATCAATGGCACTGATTTTCAGACCAAAACAATTCCTAAAAATTCGGATAAAAATTATACCAATTTCTCTTTTGAAAATGGAGGTGAAATAGTAGAAATTGAGCCAAATAAAGAAGATTGGGACATTGTATTTACTCAGTATTTAGCTACCTTTTATGAGTTAACCCCTCAATTGATGTATTCCGTAAATGGGATTCTTATTAATACCAAACAGTGTAAAGCTGTGAAGGTTTTTGATAAATCGTTTAGTGATATTTCCTTGGCAGATGTCGGGATTTATACCTTAAGTGACTCCGCTAATGTAATTGGTTTTGAATGGAAACTATACGATTTTGATGAAGCAACCTATGCAGTTGTTCCAGGAATGAACTATATCATAAAATCCAAAACAGGATTGTATTATAAAATGAGAATGATTGATTTTTATAGTACCTCAGGTTTAAAGGGTAGTCCAAGATTTGAATTTGAGTTGCTTTAATTTTAGCTATATTTTCATATAGTTGGTGTACCACTCAAAATTTTTTTCGGCAATTAATTCTTTGTTTTTATTGAGGTATTCCACGTATTTTGAAGCAATTGGACTTAATTGTTTTTCCTTTTGCCAAATCAAATTCCATTGAGTTCTTATTGGAAGATCTGTTAGAGGTATAATTTCTAACTCCTCATTAATTAATTCATTTTTCAGCCCAATAATTGGCATCAAGGAGTAACCTAATCCGGATAAAACGCCTTGTTTTACCGCTTCATTAGAAGTAAGCACAATGGTTTGGCCAGGAATTATATTATTTTTTGAAATAAAATTTTCCGTGGCTATTCTTGTTGCAGAACCTTCTTCTCTCAGAATGAGAGGTGTTTTATTCAAGTCATCTAAGGAATGAATTGTTTTCTTGTTTTTCTTTTTAATTAAATATAAATCATTCCCCAAGAGCTCTATTCGTTCATAACTTTTTGAATCCGGTAGAACTGAAACAAGAGCAAAATCAGTTTCATTTTTTTGAAATGAATCCAATACAGAAGATCTATTGGTTACATCAAATTGAAGATCTATTCCGGGATGAATGGAATGAAAATCTGAGACAAAATAAGGCATCACATATTTCCCAGTGGATACAACCGAAAACTTTAAGTTGCCATAAAGAAGTCCTTGGTAAGCGAGTTTTTTATGCTTTATTTGTTCAACCTCTTCTAGTATTTTTTTACTCGCCTCGGCTATTTCTTTTCCAAATTGTGTAACGTGAATTTTTCTTCCGATTACTTGTATCAATGGAATGTCAAATTGTTCTTGTAAATTTTTCAATTGAATAGAAACAGCTGGTTGAGTCAGGTGCAATTCTTCTGCGGCTCTGGTGATGCTGCCTTTCTCAGTTATTTTTACAAAGATGCGCAATTGGTGAATGGTATAATTCATAAAATAGATTTATGTTAAATCTAAAAAATATAAATGAAATTATATTAATTATTTTTTTCAATTTTGCACAAACAAATGACAAAACATGAATATTGACTTAATTCTTCAAAACCTAACGAATCCCGCATTACTATTTTTTGTTTTGGGTTTATTGGCAGTACAGCTCAAAAGTGATCTTGCCATTCCAGAAGGCTCTTCCAAATTTATTTCTCTTTACTTATTGTTTTCAATTGGTTTTAAAGGAGGGCAAGAATTGGCGCATAGCGAATTAGGGGTGAATACGCTTGTTGTCCTTTTGTTTGGAATATTTTTAGCTATAGCTGTTCCTTTTTATACCTTTTTTATATTAAGAAAAAAACTAGGTGTACACAATGCTGCTGCTATTTGTGCGGCATACGGTTCGGTGAGTGCCGTAACCTTTGTTACTGCCGTATCTTTCCTAGAATCTTTGCAGATTTCGTTTGGTGGTCACATGGTTGCAGTCATGGCCTTAATGGAAGCGCCAGCAATTATCGTTGGTGTTTTGATGTTAAAATTATTTAAAAAGAATAAAGTTGGAGAGGAAAGCGAAACTAAAATGTCCTTTGGTTCTGTTGTAAAACATTCGTTCACTAATGGCAGTGTTTTGTTGATTGTGGGTAGTTTGATTATTGGATTTTTAGCGAGTGAAAAACATGCGGCAGGTATCGCACCGTTTACCACTGATTTATTCAAAGGATTTTTAGCTGTTTTCCTTTTAGATATGGGGATTACCAGCGGTAAGAAACTTTCAGCATTCTGGAAAAATGGTTGGTTTCCACTTATTTTTTCAATTTTCATTCCGTTTATCAATGGGTGTGTAGTTGCTTTTTTTAGTCCCTATATCACTTCAAGTATTGGCGATCAATTGTTATTTGCGATATTGGCGGCCAGCGCTTCCTACATTGCTGTTCCAGCTGCTATGAAACTAGCTGTACCCAAAGCTAACTCTGGATTGTATGTCCCGATGGCCTTAGCCATTACTTTTCCATTTAATATTACAATCGGAATGCCTATTTATTTATATATTATTCAGTACTTTGCATAGTAATTAGTTTTCTATGTTTACAATAATTTCTGACAACACAAGTGAGGCAGCTTATTTCTTAAAATTAGGTAAAGCTGTTGCAGTTCCTACTGAGACAGTTTATGGACTGGCAGCAAATATCTTTGACGAACAAGCAGTAAGATCAATTTTTGAACTCAAAGAAAGACCGATGAACAATCCTTTAATTGTTCATGTTCACTCTTATTCTCAGCTTTCAGAAATTGCAAGAAACATACCTGAGGCAGCACTCAGATTGGCTGAAAAATTTTGGCCTGGTCCGTTAACTTTAGTTTTGGAGAAAACGAGTAATGTTCCTGATTTAATTACAGCAGGAAAACCAACGGTTGGTGTCAGGATGCCCAATCATGGTGTAACCTTAGACTTACTCAAACAACTTCCTTTTCCATTAGCTGCCCCAAGTGCCAATCCATTTATGAGAATTAGTCCTACTAATCCAGAAAGAGTATTTGAGTATTTCCAAAATAAAATTCCATTCATTTTAGATGGAGGAGAATGTATCAACGGCATAGAATCTACCATAGTTGGATTCAGGGAAAATACCCCAATCCTTTACCGACTTGGAGCTATTTCGGTTGAAGAGATTGAGGAGGTTGTGGGAGAATTGGATATTGTGAATAATGAGACTATGTCACCCGATGCACCTGGAATGATGAAAAAGCATTATTCACCAAGAACTAAATTGATTGTGACTTCCGAAATTGAAAATCAATTGAAGCTTTATGAAGGAAAGAAAGTGGGATTGCTGTGTTTTTCAGAATCGAATTGTAATGAAAGTGTTCAGTTCAGTAAAACTTTATCTCAATCCCGAAACTTGGACGAAGCTGCTCACAATTTGTACGAACATTTACAAGAACTAGATAACGCTGAATTAGACATTATTATTGCAGAAAAAATGCCCAATCTAGGATTGGGCAAATCTATTAATGACAGGCTGATGAGAGCAGCCAATTAAAAATTTAGTTGATTAATTTTTCAATCTCAGATTGAATTTCAGCTGGTGTTGTTTGCGGTGAAAAACGAGCTACTACATTCCCTTTTTTATCAATTAAGAATTTCTCAAAATTCCATCTTATTTCATTGTCCCCAGCTATTTTTTGTTCTGATTTAAGATAGTTGTAAAAATCGGTAGCATTGCCACCGTTCACTTCAATTTTTTGTGCCAATTCAAAAGTCACACCGTGATTAATTTTACAAGTTTCTACCATTTCATCGTTACTCAATGGTTCTTGTCCTCCAAATTGATTGCAAGGAAATCCCAATACTTTCAATCCTTTTGGACCGAACTCTTGATGAAGTTCTTCTAATCCGGCAAACTGAGGAGTTAGGCCACATTTGGTGGCTGTGTTCACAACAAGAATCACTTGATTCTTGTATTCTTCCATTGATTTTTCCTCTCCAGTTGGAGAAAAATAAGTAAAGTCATACGTTAATTTTGTTTCCATATCAGTTGTAGTTTCCTTTGGAGATGTAGTATTTTCTGGTTTGATTTCGACAGTGCTGCAAGCGCAAAGTGAAAACGATAGGAGAGAGGTGATGAAGAAGTATTTCATGATTATAGTTGTTTTAATGCTTTGATAATTTCTCCTTCAAAAGAGGCAGGCTTAGCTTTAGGGGAAAATCTTTTGATTGGTTTTCCATTTCCATCGATTAAGAATTTTTCGAAATTCCATTTGATTCTACTACTAAATAAACCAGATTTAATTCGTGCTTTTAAAAACTTATAAATAGGGTGAGCTTTGCTGCCGTTCACATCAATTTTTTCCATCAACTGAAAAGTAACTCCGTGGTTAATTTGACAAGTTTCTTCCATTTTATCATTTGAAACCGGTTCTTGTCCTAAAAATTGATTGCAGGGAAAACCTAATATAACCAATCCTCTTTCCTTGTAATCTTGATGTAGTTTTTCTAATCCAGCAAACTGAGGTGTGAGTCCACATTTTGTAGCTGTGTTGACTATCAGCACAACTTTACCCTTGAATTCTTCCATGGAGATAGATTCACCGTTTGGTTTGTTGGCCGAGTATTTATATAATGACATAATTTGTTTTTCTTTTTCAAAAATAGGGATTAACCTACTTTTATTCCATTTTTTACGGGTTTATCTGTATTCAAAAGTGTTACTGATTTATTTTCATCCAAAGTTCCTAAAACCAAACATTCACTCATTCTATTTGCTATTTGTTTGGGGTTAAAATTAACTACGGCAATCACTTGTTTTCCAATTAGTTCTTGAGGATTGTATAAAGTAGTAATTTGAGCTGAGGATTTTTTTATTCCTAAATTGCCAAAATCAATCGTAAGAAAATAGGAAGGATTTATTGCCTCTTTAAAAACCTCGGCTGTCAATACTGTTCCCACACGCATATGCACTTTCTCAAAATCTGACCAAGATATTGTTTCCATCTTTATTTTTATAGTGTTATTTCCAATCCATCGTAAGCCAATTCAATCGATTCGGGCAATTCATTCATAACCTCATCATGCAATCCCATCGTGTGACTCAGGTGAGTAAAATATGTTTTTTCCGGATTTATTTTCTTTACCATTTCTATCGCTTCCTCTAGATTAAAGTGCGAAATATGGGGCTTTTTCTGAAGGGCGTTCAAAACCAATATTTTGGTTTCTTTTACTTTTTCCAATTCTTCGTCAGAAATAGCATTCATATCGGTGATGTAAGTAAAATCTCCAATTCTAAATCCAAATACCTGCAATTTGTAATGAAGTCCATCGATTGGGGTAATGGTTTCGTTATTGATAACAAAAGGTTGATTGGTAATTACGTTGGCATTAATTCTGGGAATTCCAGGGTAATTAAATCGTTCGTCAAAGACATAATGAAACTCTTGTTTCAGTTGATTCAGAACTCTTTGGTGAGCGTAGATTTCAATTTCTTTCTTGTGTTTGAAACAAAATGGTCGCACATCATCCATCCCAGCCACATGGTCTTTGTGCTCATGGGTGTATAAAATCCCGTCAATATTTTTAACATTTGCTCTTAGCATTTGAGTCCTAAAATCAGGACCAGAGTCAATGACCAAGGAGTTGTTCTCTGTTTCTACCAAGACTGAAACGCGCAACCTTTTGTCTTTTTCATTTTGAGATACACAGACTTCACAATCACAGGCAATTACTGGAATTCCTTGTGAAGTGCCTGTACCTAAAAATGTAACTTTCATGGGTTTTTGTATTATGCTGTAACCTTTACTTCAACTATTTCTTTCAATGCTTCCAAACAAAAATCCACTTCCTCTTTGGTGTTACTTTTACAAAAAGAAAACCTTAACGGAACGTAATCCGATGCATTGGGATAAATTCCTCTTATCACATGTGAACCCTGATCCGCGCCAGAGTTACATGCGCTTCCGCCAGAGAGTGCAATTCCTTTCATATCCAATTTGAATAAGAGAAGTCCGTTGTTGTCGTTGTTTGGAAAAGACACAGAAAGCACAGTGTATAAGGAGTTTTCTTCGCTTCCATTGATTCTAATTTGATCGCCAAAGAAAGAAATCAACTCATTTTTCATGTATTCTTTCAGACCAGAAATATGTTTTTTTTCTTTTTCTAAATTCGAGTAGGAGAGATTCAGTGCTTTATGCAATCCGCAAATGCCAATTAAGTTTTCTGTACCAGCTCGTAATCCTCTTTCTTGTCCACCTCCAATTATCATAGATTTGGGTGTTATGCTTTTGTTGATGTAGGCAAATCCGATTCCTTTAGGTCCATGAATTTTGTGCGCTGCACATGCGGCAAAGTGAACTCCCATTTCTTCAAAATTTAGAGGGAAGTGTCCTACGGTCTGTACGGTATCTGAGTGAAAATAAGCTTGGTGAGTTTTACACAAATCGCCAATTTTTTTTATCGGAATTAAAGTGCCAATTTCATTATTGGCATGCATTAAAGAAACTAAAGTCTTTTTGTCTGAACTTGTCAATAACTCTTCCAAGTGACTTAAATCTACTTGGCCGTCTTCGTCAACTTTCACATAATTTACCTCAATGGAATGGGCGGCTGCGATATTTTTTATCATACTCAATACCGCCTTATGTTCAATTTCTGTAGAAATAAATCGAGTAACTCCAAGTTCTTCCACTGCGCACTTTATGGCCATATTATCAGCTTCTGTACCACAAGATGTGAAAGTGATTTCTGAAGGTTGAGCTCCAAAATGTGCTGCAATTTCTCTTCGGCAAGTTTCTAATGTGTTTTTTGCTTTTCTTCCAAATGAGTGAGTAGAGGAAGGGTTTCCGTAATTATCCTTCATACAATCGTACATTGCTTCAATTACTTGGTCGTCAAGTTCAGTTGTAGCCGCACTATCAAAATATATAGCCATTATTTCTGATTTTCTAGTTTTTAATTATTTCTTGAATGTCATCCATCACTTGTTGCGCTATTTTAGATGCACTTTCCGCTGTTGCACTTTCAGAATACACTCTTATTATTGGTTCAGTATTTGATTTTCTGAGATGAACCCATTCCGAAGCAAAATCTATTTTTACTCCGTCAATGTTATTTACCCTTTCATTTTTATACTTCTCTTTCATTTTTAATAAAATGTCATCTACATCAATTTCTGGTGTAAGTTGAATCTTATTTTTACTCATTTCGTAGTTGGGGTATGAATCCCTCAATTCTCTCGAACTTACTTTCTCTTTAGCCAGATGAGTCAAGAATAAACCAACGCCCACGAGTGCATCTCTTCCATAATGTGACGCTGGATAGATGATTCCACCATTTCCTTCTCCGCCAATTATGGCATTTTCAGCTTTCATTTTTTCCACAACATTCACTTCTCCAACAGCTGAGGCAAAGTAGTTTCCTTTGTTTTTAACGGTCACATCACTCAACGCCCTTGTGGATGATAAATTAGAAACAGAATTTCCTGGAGTGTGTTTTAACACAAAGTCAGCAACAGCCACCAAGGTGTATTCTTCGCCAAACATACTTCCGTCATTGCACACAAAAGCGAGTCGATCTACATCTGGATCTACTACAATCCCCAAATCTGCTTTGGAGTCAATCACCAACTTAGATATATCTTTTAGGTTTTCGGCTAATGGTTCAGGATTGTGAGGGAAGTGTCCTGTTGGTTCACAGTACAATTCTATCACTTCCACACCTAGCTCTTTTAATAGGGCTGGAATAAAAATACCTCCGGTAGAATTTACAGCATCTACTACCACTTTGAAACCTGCATTTTTTATCAGGTTTTTGTCCACCAATTTTAAATCAATAACAGACTGAATGTGTTTTTGTAAATACGTGTCATTCGTTGTCACTGAACCTAATTGGTCCACTTCCGTGTAAGTATATGAACCTGAATCAGCAATCTCAATCAATTCTTCTCCTTCTTTACCAGAAATAAATTCTCCCTTTTCGTTTAGTAATTTCAGGGCATTCCATTGTTTAGGATTGTGACTTGCAGTGATAATGATTCCTCCATCTGCTTTTTCCATAGGAACAGCAATTTCTACTGTTGGAGTGGTGGAGAGACCCAAATCAATTACTTCAACACCCATTCCTACTAGAGTGCCATTTACTAAATCTGTCACCATTTTACCAGATAATCTCGCGTCTCTTCCAATTACTAATTTTATGACAGATTTTTTTGTTCTGTTTTTAATGAATTGTGCATAAGCCGAAGCAAATTTCACAATGTCAATGGGAGTTAAATTTTCAGAAATTTCTCCTCCAATTGTTCCTCGTATTCCCGAGATAGATTTGATTAACGTCATATATCACCTGTGATTTTGACAAAGATAACAAAAAATGACCTGAAATTAACTAACTCAAAGTTGAGAGATATGAACCTTATTTTGGGGATAAATGGTTTTCCGAAAGTGCCTCCGCGATAAATTGTTTTATTTGCATAGTTTGGTGAGCGGCTTTACTTTTCCCGAACTGTGAAGCTAAATAGACAACGATAAATAAAGCTAAGAATCCAGGAGAAATATAGAGTAGTATTCCGCTTTTATTCAAAGAAATCATACCTGTTCCTATCACTGCAGATATAGTAAAACTTGCTAGTGAGAATACATACAATACCATGAAACTTGCCCATAAATTTGGTCTTGGCCCAACAATTCCTCTTACAATGGTGCCGTTTTCTATTTTTTCTAGATTAAATGTGGCGTAAGGCGACCAATAATGTTGCTGAGAAGGATGTACTTCAATTGTGCAATGGTTGTGCTTTTTGGAAAACAACAAATCATGCTGATGAAATTTTTCATGTGCAATAAGCATTTCTCTTACTGTATCAGGCTCTTGTTTTACCTCATACCTTATTCTTGGTCTAACACTTATATCTGTCATATCTTACTTGTTTGAATTAAAACTAAGCTCAACAACCCAGGTTTCCTAAAATATTGACAACAATCACATTTTATGTAGGGTGTTTCAGTATTATTGGCGAGCTGAGTAAACATCAAAAATTAGTTAACTTTGTGTATGTTAAGAAATGGAATAAAGGGCTTTTTTTCAAAATTTGAAAACGTCATTTGGGTGCTTGCTCTTTTTATGGGTATTGGGTATATCATCGTGGTTCCACCATTTCAGGTTCCTGACTCTCCCAACCATTTTTTTAGAATTTATCAATTGGCCTCTGGCGATTTATATCCTGTTCAGCAAAATAACTCCGTGGGTGGATATGTTCCAAAATCTTTTCAAGATTTCCAAGAAACTTTCACTCCTTTCCGATATAATCCTTACCACAAAATGGATAAATCGGTATTGAGAGAAACTAGGAAACTTCCATTAAATGAAAGTGAACAGGTATTTGTACATTTTCCCAATACTGCCGTTTATTCTCCCGTTTCGTATATTCCGCAAGTTGTTGCCATGCGCTTGGGGTTGTGGTTCAGTTTTATTCCTTACCAATTGTTTTATTGGATTAAGATTTTTTCTTTTCTCACTTGGATGGCCATGATGAGAATCGTTTTTTACTTTTTGCCAATTAAAAAGAAACTGTTTGCAGTTTTACTCTTACTGCCCATGTCCTTATTTATTAATTCTTCCTTCAGTGCAGATATGATGATAAATGGATTAAGCTGGATATTTATTTCGCTGGTATTGCAATCTGTTTTTTCAAAACCAACAATCTCATTGAGAAGAATAGTTATTTTCTACATTCTCTTAACCTTCATAGGATTGGCTAAACTGGTTTACATTCCTATTGTATTTTTATTGTTCCTTATTCCAGCTTATAAGTTTGGAGGAAAAGTAAAAATGGGAATAATTGTATTGTTTTCGTTGATATTTGGTTTTGGTGCGGCTAGTGTTTGGAAAGGTGAAATTGATACTTTCTACACTTCATAACTCAATTATAATCAAGACTTTAGAGATGAAGTAACGCTAGGATATCAGGCAGATATGAATTTGCAAATGGAATTCATAAAGGCCAATAAAATGAAAACCATGGAAGTGTTTGTGACTTCTTATTTTCGGGAATTTGGTGATATGATGACTGGATATATTGGTAATTTAGGTTGGAATAGGTTTAGGATGCCTTTGTGGTTTGTGTTGTTGGCTTACCTGGTTATTACTGTGTTTGCCATTGTAAAAAGCGATAACGATTTTCATTTATCTGTAAAGCAAAAACTCATTCTTTTTCTCGTTGTTGGTTGCACCACAGTTTTGATCATGCTTTCGCAGTATTTAACTTGGAATCCTGTTGGTAATGATAAGCTCTGGCCAATGATGGGGCGCTATTTTACACCAGTTTACCCCATGTTGTTTTTATTGTTTTCTTCTAATAGAATTAGACAGACTAAATGGGTCATGGCTCTGTTTTTTGGCTATGCTTTTTTTGCTACTGGTTATTCGTTGTATAGAATGAATGATTCCTTTTATTCTTCTCAAAATCTCGAATTGGTATGGAGTTATGACTTTGGTGCAAAAAACCAAACTTCTCTTGAAACTGAGCATGTTTTTGAATTTGGAAAGGTAAATGGAAACTCTAATTTGGTCTTCATCTCAGATTCAACAGATAGCATTGGGATTAAACTGAATGAAGGAAATTCCTTTGGCTACCCAGTTACGTTTTATTCATTAACAAAAGGAGATAAAATAGAGGTAGAGGCTTGGAGAAGCCACTCAGAGACAAAGTTTGTGTTTGATGATAAACCTGAAAGTAATTATTACACAGCAACTTGCCATTCAACCAAATTATGGGAAAATGAATATGAGTTGATAACTGAAAGTTATTTCTGCAAAGAAGATTTCGAAGAGTTGAAAGTGTATTTGTATCATACCTCAGCAGATACTGGGTATGCTAAGGGGTATAAAATTAACTATTACAAGCTAAAATGAAATCGATAAGATTGAGTACTCACTTCTACCTGAATGTTCATAAGAACAAACCAGAATTTACTGAATAGTCAATTCGTAATTGGCTAATTGTTTGGCAATATTTTTCAGTATTTCGAATTTCTCGTCTTCCTCGTGACTTTCTGAAAAATAGCTTTTCAATACTAATTGAGCTTCCATGATTGATTCTTCTTGAAAAGGTCCTTCTAAATTATCAATGACGGTGTAAGCCTCAAAAGCTTCCATGAAAGTTCCTTTTGTAGCCGCTTTCACAAATTTATCCATGTGTTGATGAGCGTTGAAGCCTGTTTGCCAAAATGAACTCAAAACCAATTCTCTTATTTCAGCCTTTTTGTTCTTTTCCAATTCTGCCAATAAAAAAGGAATGGCAGCAGTAGATTTTAATTCCAAAATAATTTTTTTCGCCTCCTCAACAATACTTTCTACTTGGTTTTCTTCAATTATACTAATCAAAGAAGGAATTACTTTTTCATTTCCCTTGGATCTTACTCTTTTTAGGGCAGAGGTTAAGGTTTTAGAGTCGTTCGATGCCAAGTCTTTTAATAAGTCTTCTACTATCTTGTTGTTCTTTTCTTCGGTCGTCATTCGTTCTTATATTTTGAAAAGCAAAGATAGGGATTTTATTAATCCATCAAGGAATAGAAAGTGGAGAAAGATATTTTCCTTACTTTTGACCTCATGAGAGATAAACTATTGGCACTAGCGAATAACAGAAAATTTCAATGGGGATTTATGTTAGTTTTTGCAGGGTTTATAACAGCACAACGCTTATTAGTAGCCAACGAAGGTTTTTCTCATACTTTGTACAACAACTATCTCATATTTCAGCAGTCATTTTTTCATTTGTTGGAAAACGAAGATTTATACAAAGCTTATCCCAATCAGTATTATGACTTGTTTAAATACAGTCCTTCCTTTGCTTTATTTATGGGAGTAATTGCATATTTCCCTGTTTGGCTAGGACTGTTTCTTTGGAACCTGCTCAATGTTTTTATTCTATTTTTAGGACTCAAAAAAATGAAGTTTACTCAAAAAAACGGATTTGTTTTTGCTTCCTTGTTTGTATTGATTGAGCTCATTACCACTACTCAAAACTCCCAAAGCAACGCTCTTATTGCAGGTCTTATTTTATTGGCCTTTGATGCCTTGGAGCATTCAAAAGTAAGTAAAAGTGCTTGGATGCTAATCGCTACAGTTTTTATCAAATTATTTGGATTAGTAGCTTTTGTATTGTATCTATTTTATCCTAAAAAACTAAAATCTGGACTCTTGGTAATAGTTTGGACGATTGTTCTGTCTGCAATTCCTTTGTTGTTTGTCAGCTATCAATCTTTATTTTATCAATATGTGAGTTGGATTGATTTATTGGCCAATGATCATTCCAATGAATTGAAGTTCTCAGTGATGGGGTTTCTTAATTCATGGTTTGGAGTAGCGGCAGATTATAAAAACTATATTTTACTGGGTGGAGTTGTACTCTTTATCATTCCTTTGGTAAAAATAAAAAGTTACCAAGTTCTGCGTTACAAACAACTCTATGTTGCTAGTGTCCTGTTGTGGGTAGTTCTTTTCAATCATATGGCAGAATCTGCTACATTTATTCTGGCAGTTTCAGGAATTGCAGTTTGGTTCTTCACCAAAAAGAAAGTATCCAAATTGGATAATGTGCTGATTATCTTGACAGTATTGTTTACTCTTTTATCTCCTTCGGATATCTACCCAGAGTTTATTCGTAAAATGTATTTCATTCCATATACAGTAAAGGTTATTCCTTGTATTTTAATCTGGTTAAAAATAAACTTTGAACTACTCATTGTGAATGAAAAAATAAAGAAAACCGCCTAGATTTTTCTGAGTGTTGTGTATCTTCGATAAAATTTAAGAATTATGGCTATTTATTTAGATTTCGAGAAAAAAATTGAAGAGCTTGACGAGCAATTGGTTAAGTTAAAAGAGATAGAGAGTAAAGGAGAAGTAGATGCATCAGCTACGGTTCAGGAGCTAGAGCAAAAAATCATTGATACCAAAAAGGAAATTTACGACAACTTAACACCTTGGCAAAGGGTTCAGGTTTCACGTCATCCTGAAAGACCCTACACGTTAGCCTACATTGAATCGATAACACAAGGAAATTTCATTGAATTTCATGGAGATAGAGGAGTGAAAGACGATAAAGCCATGGTTGGCGGTTTTGGTTTGTTGGATGGTCAATCTGTTATGTTTATTGGTCAACAAAAAGGAATTAATACAAAACAAAGACAGTACAGAAACTTTGGAATGCCAAACCCTGAAGGGTACAGAAAGGCTTTGAGGTTAATGAAAATGGCAGAAAAATTTAATAAACCAATCGTTTGTTTGATTGATACACCAGGAGCTTTTCCAGGTTTGGAGGCAGAAGAAAGGGGACAAGGAGAAGCGATTGCAAGAAACTTGTACGAAATGATGAATTTGACTGTTCCAGTTATCAATATCGTAATTGGTGAAGGAGCCTCAGGTGGTGCTTTGGGAATTGGAATAGGGGATAAAGTTTTGATGTTAGAAAACACCTGGTATTCTGTAATCTCTCCAGAGTCTTGTTCTTCCATTTTATGGAGAAACTGGGAACACAAAGAGGAGGCTGCAGCAGCTCTAAAGTTGACTGCCAAAGACATGAAAAAGAATAAGTTGATTGATGGGATTATCAAAGAACCAGTTGGAGGAGCTCACTCTGACAGAGAAGCTACCTTTAAAAAGGTAAAATCTGAAATCAAAAAACACATCAAAGCCCTAAGCGAACTTAAACCACAAGAATTAATTGATGCAAGAATTGAAAAATTCACATCAATGGGAGTCGTTCAAGACTAATTCAAAAACTATTATACAGCATGAAATTTACAATTGGTATTCTTATATCCTTTGCATCGTTTTTCATGCTGTTTTTGTTTCTAGCTATTTTTTCTTCATCTTCATTTGTAGTTTCTCGCCAGGAGGTTTTTAAGAAATCCAAACAGGAAGTTTGGCACAAGTTTTCTCGATTTAAAAAATGGGAGAGTTGGTCTCAATGGCACAGACAAGACAATTCAATTTCTTACATCTATTATGGAAAGCAAGGAAGAAAAGGTGCTGGAGTAAGTTGGGAAGGAAAACAAATTGGCAAGGGAAGCATGGTGGTTACAGAAATTATCCCATTCAATGAATTGAGCTATGCTATTCAATTATCAGCTTGGGATTCTGAAACTGAAGGGAAAATAACCTTGTCAGAAACAGAAGAGGGTACCTTGGTGGAGTGGAAAACCACCGGAAATTTATCTTTTTGGATGAGACCTTTTGGGAGTCTTGGTTTCTTTGATACTCGAATAGGAAAAGACTTTGAATTAAGTTTTCAAGCAATTAGAAATCAACTGAATCAGGACTAAATTATATTTCGATTAAATAGAATTTGTCCAATGTTTGATTTCTACTACTCTCCAAAAGAAATTTGAGCGATAAATTTGTGGCGGCATGATGCTCAAATTCATAAACATTTTTTTCTTCATAGGTTGCCAAAACTGAGTTTAACTCTTGTTCTTTTACAAAAATAAATACCCTCTGATTGGTCATATTTTGAAGGGTGTAAATGTCCTCGTATTCTACATTTACATCGCCATAAATATCAAAGACTAAACTTTGGGCGTTGTTCGAAAAAATTCTATTTACCTCTAATTCCTTAATTTTCTGGGTTGCTTTAAAAGGTCCATCAAATTTGAGAACACTAGGTAAAAAATGAAAACTAAATACGAACATCATGATGCCAAAGGCAAGCGAGGTGGTTAAAACCAATTGTTGTTTTCCTTTGGTTGATCGGTACAAATACGCTAAACCAAACATGCCTAACAAAATAGGAGTCCAAATCCATAAGGATTTACTCGGAAACAAATACACCAAGGAAAAGACAGAAATTAGAATGAATAAAAAATTGAGAACAATATGAATCCATCTTAAAATACGATACCAAATAGAGGTTTGTGAGAGTTTGACAAGGTACCAACCAGCCAAAATGAACCACAAGGGGAAAAAAACATAAATGTAATGCGGTAATTGAAATTGTGATTTGGATAAAGCTAAAAAGGGCAATACGATTGCGCCCAAAGTAAAAAATTCGTGTTTCCTTATGGTTGAAATAGAATCCTTTAGTTTCTTAAACAGCCCAAGAATCCCTATGAATGACCAAGGCAAAAACGACCAAATGAATGTGTGGACAAAGAAGAATATAGAAGAATCATTTTTCCATTCTTTGTTGCTTCCTGTTATTCTTCCAAAAGATTGATCCCAAAAATAAAATTTAAGACCTGAGGTTCCTTTTCCCTCCATACCGGAGGCTAGATTAAATTCCTTGTTGGGTTGTAAATCAAATTGAGTGTATAATCCCCAAACCATGGGAGAAATAACTAAAAAAGTAATTCCAATTCCAACTAACCATTGCCATTTAACTATGTTTTTCCATTCTTTCTTAATCAAAAAATGAACTCCCAATGCCAATACGGGAACCATCAACCCAATAGGACCTTTGGCTAACATGGCTAGTCCTATTCCCACGAATCCGGCAATTAAATGAATCCATTTGTGATTGTGAACATAATCTATCAGTTGCCACAAGGAAAAGATTACGATTCCCACTAACAAGGTGTCAGTCCGGACATCTTGATTGATAAGAATAACGGCAAATGAGCAATAGAAAAGGAGGGAAGCTAGTTTTCCAATTTCTCGGTTGTAAAGAGTTTTTCCTAATCTATAAGTGGAGTAGGCTCCGAGTACTGTAAACAAAAACGAGGGTAGTTTATAAGCGAAACTATTTACACCGAAAAGAAGAAAGGAGCCGCCCGATAGCCAAAAATGCAGCGGTGGTTTATCCAAATAATCGTTGCCTTTATGAAAAACCTGTAGCCAGTTGTTTGTTTCAATCATTTCGGCACTCAAAGAGGCGTAAATGGTGGCATCGGTTCCATAAATAATGGTAAATAATCCTCTTACATAAAAGAGTGTAAACAGGGCAAAGATTGCCCAGTAGAACTTGTTGTCAGAAAAAATACGTTGATTTTTTACCATCTACTTATTATTTTAGGAGGCTACTTTTGGAAAGAGGTCGAAGGTCAATTTTCCAACTAAATTCTTTTAATTCTTTTTCCTCTTCTTTTGCATCTTGTATTGGTAAGAGCACGCCATCCGGATTATTCATAAAAGAAATTTTTCTGATTTTTCCGTTCTCAAATGTTATCATCATTTCGCTGCAATCAATTTTGTTTAAACCTTGTGAAGGTTGCAAATCTTCTTGAGTAAAATAAATACTTTGTCCGTTTCCTGTCACATACACCCTTCTTATTGTATCTTGTGTGAAGATGGCTTTTACATTTTTTCCCTTAATTTGATTGTATTCTCCGCTAGGTAAAGTGTCGTTTAAGGTAGTATCGAGAACGTTAACCGCATCAGCAATAAATGAATTATTCCTAAGTGCTAGTTCTTTGATTTGCTTAGATGACAGCTGAATAAGAATGGTATCTCCGTTCATTTGGCTGTTTTCTGACCAAATGTAAGGCGATTCAAACATCTGGATTAAGGAATCGGATTGCAAGTAAACCAAAGAATCACATACTCCTTGTAAGTCAGTTTTAAAAATTCTAACCTCATTGAAACAGAACAATTGATTGGTTTCTGTAGAGTCAATTTTAAGTACTTTTATAGTGTCTGCCGATAGAAACAAAGTGTCATTATCATCAAACCATTTGCTAACAAGTGTATGTCCCGAGACAAAGGAAAGATTGTTTGTTTCGTTTCTTGTTCCATAATCTCCTGTTACAATAATTTTATTCACAGAATCTTTTAGACTAATGTTTCCTTTGGCAATTCCTAACCCTATATTTCTGTCATAATAGAGCTCATCACCTTGGATAGTGTGACCGTCAGAAACTAGATAAGCCTCTTCACTAAACTCGGCAACGTCATTTCGTGTATCGTAATAACCATTTTTACAAAAAATTAAATTCCCTTCTCCTTTTATAAATGTATTTCCAGAAAAATAGGCAATCTCCGTAATTTCATTGTAATCTAACGTATCCGAGGTCATAGTGTATTCCGGATTATTGAGTATCACATTTCCTTTGAATGACAAGGTTTTTAAATCTGAATAATAGTAACCCAAATCACTGGTAAGCGTATTTTGGTTTTTTTTACTTACCACAGTTCCGCCTTCCACATAATAAGCGGTTTGTGAATTGAGGTTGTACCGGATAGAAGGGGCAGTTAATGTTAAATCATTGTCTATCAATTTGATGTTACCCCTTAAAATGGCAATTTTAGTTTCGCCATCATAATCGAGTGAATCACCGTAAAGAAAGAGAGAGTCTCCTTGATTGATTACTACATTACCAACTGCTTTTAAAAACTGCAGCTTAGAATCGAGTAGAGCAAAGTCACTTCGCATGAATACGCTATCTTGCATAAATCGGGCATTTCCAACAATTTTTGCCACGTTGATATTACCATTCATCGGTATGATGGAGTCGGCACCTAAGAAATTAATAACGTTGTTGGAGGTGTCTTCTAGCAAAGGATCCCCTTTGAATTGAGAATAGGTAACGGTTATACCGAAAACAAAAAAAACAATTACAAGACATCTGCTTGTAATTGTTTTAAAGTTATTTGTTCTTGTTTTTTTCAACGTAAGCTTTTAGTTTGTGAAAGGGTAACGATAAAAAAACAAGTATATTTTAGTTTCTAATTAAGGTTTGGTTTCTGTTTGGACCAACTGACACAATGGTGATTGGAGTTTCCAATTCTCTTTCCAAAAACTCGATATAATCACTGAGTTGAGAAGGGATTTGATCTATCGAGTCTAATTGAGTCAAGTCTTCGGACCAACCTTTTAATTCGATATAAACTGGTTCTATTTCTTCGTCACAAATGTCATAGGGGAAATAATCATATAATTCTTCTCCTACTTTGTAATGGGTACACACTTTAATTGGATCGAATCCTGATAAAACATCCGCCTTCATCATGCTTAGCTCGGTAACTCCATTTACCATAATCGCATATTTCAACGCTGGTAAATCTAACCAACCGCATCTTCTTGGTCTTCCTGTTGTTGCTCCAAACTCGTGACCAGCTTTTTGCATATCTTCTCCAGTTTTATCCAACAATTCGGTAGGAAATGGGCCACCACCAACACGAGTTACGTAAGCTTTAAAAATTCCGTTTACTCCTTCAATTTTGTTGGGAGCTATTCCCAACCCTGTTGCAGTCCCTGCTGTTACTGTATTGGATGATGTAACAAAAGGGTATGTTCCAAAATCAATATCAAGTAAAGTTCCTTGTGCTCCTTCTGCAAGGATAGACAAACCTTCCTTCATTTGAGCGTTCAAAAAGTGTTCGCTGTCAATGATGTTAAGCGTTCTCAGGAATTCGATGCTTTTGAACCATTCTGCTTCCATCTCGGATAAATCGTAATCAAACTCTTGAAAATCTAACATTTTACAATGTTTAGACTTTAATTTGTCATATTTGTCTTGAAAATTTGCACTCAAGATATCACCCACTCTCAATCCATTTCTTCCCGTTTTGTCCATATAAGTTGGTCCAATTCCTTTGAGAGTTGAACCTATTTTTTCTTTTCCTTTGGCTTTTTCAGAGGCCGCGTCTAATAGTCTGTGCGTAGGAAGTATAAGGTGAGCTTTTTTGGAAACAAATAATTTGTCATTGATAACCACTTCCATTTTGGTTAAGGCATCAATTTCTTTTTTGAAGATAATTGGATCAATTACTACTCCGTTACCAATTACGTTCAAAACATTGTCTCTAAAAATTCCAGAAGGAATCGTATGAAGAACATGCTTAATGCCGTTGAATTCAAGTGTATGGCCTGCGTTTGGTCCTCCTTGAAATCTTGCGATAATATCGTATTTAGGAGTAAGAACATCTACAATTTTTCCTTTTCCTTCATCACCCCACTGGAGTCCTAGTAATACATCTAATGCCATGGATATTTTTTTTAATAGTTTTATATCAGCTATTTAGCTGGTTTTATTTAAAGTGTTTGTTAGTCTTTTTTTTGAGCGTATAAATAAAGTGAATGGTGCATTACTTTTATTCCATATTTTTTTTCTACCATTTCCTTAATGTCATTAATCAAAGGGTTGGAGAATTCAATCACTTCCTCGGTATCGGTAATTATAATATGGTCGTGCTTTTTGTATTGGTATGATTTCTCGTATTGAGCTAAATTTTTACCGAACTGGTGTTTTCTGATAAGGTTACAAGCCAAAAGTAAATCGATGGTATTGTATATGGTGGCCTTACTAACGCGGTAATTTTTTTCTTTCATTAGCGAGTAAAGTTCTTCCACGTCAAAATGCTCAGGATGGTCAAAAATTTCACTTAGTATGGCAAAACGTTCAGGAGTTTTACGGTGTCCGTTTTGCTCCAAATACTTTGTAAATATCTCTTTTACTGATTCTTGTACGGTTTTGCAAGTCATTTCGTTCTGTTTTATGTTTCTTGAATTATCAAGCCAATAAACGTAAGTGATAAAGGTAGTAATACTTTTTTTTATCTAAAACTTAAACCAAAGTATTTCTATCTTTGAAGGCACATAAAATATTAACAATGTTTCAAAACCCTATAGAAATTTACAAAAGTATCAATCGATTTGCCCAAGAAAATGGAATGGAACTAGATGTAAAAACTCCTGGAGAATCTACCTACACCATGAAGGTTCTTGAAAAGCACTTGAGTTCGCCCAATGTTTGTCACGGTGGAGTAGTAGCGGGTTTCATGGATTCTGTCTTGGGTTCAGCTGCCTTATCCGTTTCATTTGGTTCTGGCGCTTTAGTTTCAACAGTAGAATTCAAAATCAATTATTTTAAACCGGTTTTCTTATCAGACCAACTAGAAGGTAAAGGAAAAGTAGATTTTGAGGGTAAGAAACTAATTTCGTCTACTGCGGAAATTTATAGGATTTCCGAGGGAAAACGAGAGTTAATTGCAAAGGGAACTGGAACTTTTAATAAGTATCCTATTGAGAAAACTCAATTCAACCAACTTTTCGATCAGGAATAAGTTAGAATCCATTGGCAAATTCTTCGTTTATCCCTACTTTTAACGTCACTATGAAAAGGATAACCACCCTCGTTTTAATTTTTTCTTGGACAATACTTCTGGCTCAAGAAAAAGATACGACTCAGTCTATTTTTGAAAACTCTTCGATTTATAGAAACTATAAAGAGGTGTATCTATCTAATTTGGGTCAAGCAAAATTTCATTTAACCTCTCCTTTTCAGTCTAATAGCCAGGAGTTTGTAGATTTGTTTCCAGATTCCTCCAACTCACCAACTTTTACAGATGTTTTTTATGTTTCGGGATCAGGTAGGGAAAATTACGTTGATGTAGTTCACTCTCAAAGATTAGGAAAATCACTTACGGGAGAAGCAAGAATATTAAAAACTTCGTCTGAAGGAATTTATGTGGGTACAGAAGCAGAATTGTCTGATTTTGAAATCAATTTAACTTACAATCCGGAAGACAAACCGTATAATTTTGAAGCGGGTTTCCGGAATTACAAACGGTATTCAAATCTCAACGGAGGAATCTCAGATTCGACTTTTTTCTCCTTGTTGGATTCATCTAATGGAAATCTAAAATCTACTTTTCCTAATCAATTTAATTCTACTTCAAATTCTGCTAACAGTTTAGATTTAAGGATATTAGATTTGAATATTGACCATGCTTATTCATTGATGACTAGTAAAATAGATTCCAATTCATTGTTGCAGATCAGGCAGAAATTCAATTACCACAGGACTCAGAGAAATACTAATTTGATCAATTCGAGTGATTTTTTTACTAATTTTTATGAAGATTCAATCAACACAAACGACAGCCTGAGACTAGAGAGAATTTCTCATCGTATTCAATTAGAATTAATCTCGGGTAATACTCTGGTTGCTTTTGGTTTCGGGCAAAACTATTATGAATATGTCAGTTTGGCTCCTTTTACTGTTCATTTAGAGAATTTGTTTTTTGGAGAGTTTCAGTGCAATTCCGATAGCGTTCAGTTTCGCTCGTATGGAGAATTTATGATGTCTGATGGTGGGTATGAGTCTTTTAAATTTAGAAACAACATATCCATTCAATTCGCTGACAATTCTATGTTTAATAAGTTTCATGGAAAAGTAAATATCTTTACGGATTTACCCGAATTGTATTACAATCAATACCATTCTAATCATGTGAGGTGGAATTTAACTAACAATAGAAATTTCATTACTCAACTATCTGTAAGTGTCGAAAACTCGAGTAAAAAATACGGAGCTAGTGTAGAATTTGAATCGCAAAATAATGCTGTTTTTTTTGATGAAAACGCACAGCCTATTCAGGTTGATATTGCCTACTTGAGTCTTTCGCTTAATAAAGAATTTAAGTTTAGCAACTGGATGTATCTTTCTTCCAACCTCCATATTCAGGAGGTATTCACGGATGAAAATGTGGAGGTTCCCAATGCGTTATTGTACAATTCAATATTTTTTAAAGGAAGATTAATAAAAAAAGTATTGCGTTTCAAGGCTGGTTTCAATGTGTTGTATTACACTCGATTTACGCCTCGAAATTATAACCCTGCTTTGGATGAATTTACCATTCAGTCCGCACAACAAGTTGGGAACTATCCTATTGTTGATGTGTTTGCTGAATTTTACATCAAGCGAAATTTCTCTTTTTTTGTAACAGCAACACATGTAAATAGCAATGTTTTTACAGGAAGTAATCTTAATGGAATTAATTCCAATTGGAATCTCGCTGGAGATTTTGGAAAAAACTACTTAGCTGTTAGTCAATATCCAATTCAGGATAGAGCTTTTAAATTTGGAATAAAATGGCGTTTGTTTGATTAATCACAGTAATTGCAATACAAGGCATTTTCATTGTGTTCAAAAGGAACTTCTGGGTCAAATATCTCGCTTAAAATTCGTTTAACTTCTGTTTTAAACTCCTCTCTATCCTCGTCAGTTGGTTTTATTTTATTAATGGCTAACTCCATCAAACCACTCGAAATGGCCTTTGTCGAAATAATTCCTGCGGTAGAATCATTGATTGATTTCTCATCGGTTCCCATCAAAAAATCGTACACTAACAATTGAAACACTTTTTCTTTAAATGATTTATTTGCGAACAAAGAAGAAATGGACGTAGCTCTCACATTTTCGGGTTTCACTGCTCCAGTTTTATAGTCAATGATTCTCAATTTGCAATTCACCTGATCTATTCTGTCAATTTTACCTCTTAACCTCGTTTTGATAATTCCATCAGCTGTTTCAAACTCAAATTCTCTTTCCGCATCTTTTTCTAGCCCTATGATTATTAATTCATTGTCTCTTACTAGCTCTTCTTCCTTTTCCAGAAAACTCAAAATTGATTTTTTTGCTCCATGATACATCAAATAATTTTTACCGGTATCAAAATGAGAGGAATACTCCTTCTTAAAATATTTGTTAAGTAAATCATCCACTTGGTTTTTCATGTTTTGAATGTCGCTTACTAAGACATTTTTACCCACAAAATTGAGGTACAACTCTTCCAATACAGCGTGAACTATAGTTCCAAAGGTGTTGGCTTCAATGTCTTCTTCAACTTCTTCTTCATCTCTCAGTCCCACAACATAGCTGTAATAATAATCGAGAGGGCAACTCAGGTATTTTGAAATTGCCGAAGGTGAAAATCCATATTCTGCTTGGGACTTTAGTTTATCAATAATTGCCTTGTCTTTTTTTATTGTTGTGCTTGTATCTTTTACTTTATTGATTTCTGTAGAAATTACTTTTTCATTAATCGTGATGTTCTTGAATCCAGACAATTCCTCTTTCAGTTGCTCAATGTATCTACTTTTTTCGCTGCCATTCATTCCAGAAAGACTGCTGTTATAAACTAAGGAAATATTGGATGCTCTTTGCAGCAATCTATAAAAGTGGTGAGCATATATGGCTTCTTTTTCTTTGTAAGTTGGCAAACCGTACAATCTTTTTAATTCGTAAGGAAAAAAGCTGTTACTCGATTTTCCTTTCGGTAATACTTCTTCATTTACCGAAACCAATATAATGTTTTCAAAGTCTAAAGCTCTTGTTTCCAACATACCAATTAATTGAAGTCCAGAAAGAGGTTCTCCTATAAAAGAAACATTTTCTGTCTTGAACAATTGAAAAAACAACTGTTTTAGAGTCTTTAAGTCTTCAATGAAATTTTTTCGAGTCAGTTTGTTTTCCACTTTATGAAGCACCTTTTGAGCTGAGAACAGGTATTCGAGTTCTAGTGAGTTTGTGCCAAAATCTAAAGATTCAACTACTTTTTTGATGAGTTTGTTCAGAGCGTCAAATGCTGCTTGAACAATATTTTCTGAGTCCCATTTATTGAATAAAAACTCTAATCCATTTAGTTCCTCTTTCTCTCTGATAAACTTGGGCGATATAAACGTGATGTTTTTTGCAACTATTTCTTGTTTGATAGAGTAGGAGTTTATTACTTTTTTCATCAAGTAATGTTCAGCCAATCCCATGAAGCTTCTATAGTGCATACTTCCTTTACCGTGTTTAATGTAACTTTCTTGAATCGAAAATAAAGAAGTCAACAAGCTGAAAACAGGAGAGTTAAACAACGAATATCCTAACGATATGTTATAGGAATCAATGGAATCAGGGATGGAGTTCATTATGGGAAGAAGCAGTGATTCATCTGCAAGTACCACTGCAGTTTTCTTGATTTCCTCTTCGGTTAATCTGGATAAATGATCTCCTACAGCTTTAGCCATCATCACAGAAGATTGAGCAGATAGTAATTCAATGTTTTTAGTGCCTAGTTTGTAATGAGAATCTATCCACTTTACTGCTTTTTTACCTTTAGAAGCTATTTGTTTTCTCAGGAAATATCCTGCTTCATGGTCAGGATTGTCGATGTAAAAGGAATCGCCATCCATAAAAAGTTGACCTTTTCCGCTGTTGACAAAAGTATCAATGATGAGCTCTTCCGATGTGGAAAGTGCATTGAATCCAGCAAAGTACACGGAATTCTTGTCGTGGTCATCCAATACTTCGTAAATGGAGGTAGCTACCCATTTGTAGAGCTTTCCTGAGTACCCTTTGCCTTCAGCTGTCAATCGGTCATTTAGTGCTTTATAAAGAATAGGAAGAGTAGCCCAAAACTTTACAAAGTCTTCCTGCATATCACTTAATTTTTCTTCATTGAAACTCCAGTTTTCAATGTCTTTAATGTTTCTTAAATCATTAAAAATAGTTTTTGAATCTACCATGTAATGATCCATTTCATTAAAATCAGCAAGCAGAGTAGGAGCCCATTTAGAAAAGTAATAGAACGAATCTGGATTGTCCGTTTCAATTTCCAAATAGATTTCGTAAAATAGGAATAACAATTCAATAGAATCTACGGAATTTAATCTACAATTATCTTTAATGAAATCATCAATAGTAATGATAGTTGGAGCCCAAGAAGTTTCTGTTGACAATTCACTCAAGTACTTTCTGCAATAAACACCGCTTCGTTGGGTGGGCACAACAAGTGTTACTTCTCCTAAATCCTTGTGTTCAGATTTTACGGTCTCTATTAGATTATGCAAAAATGGTTTCATTCGATTCTCAGTTCTGTGTTTGAAACAAACTTACTAATTATAATGGCATTTTATTATTCATTTAAAAGTTTCATAAAGAATCAAATGATTTGTAAGTAAATCAAAAATAGTGTAATTTGCACTAACGAAACACCAATAATATGACATCGATAAAAAGAACCTTTGACTTTGCTTACCACCAATTAGAAACTAATCCTCAGGAAGATTGCTTAGTTGATAAGAGAGACGGACAATGGATTAAAACCTCCACAGAAGAGTATTTGTCTCAGGCCATGAAAATGAGTAAAGGTTTTATCCAATTGGGAATTCAACCCGGAGATAAAGTAGCAATAATTTCTAACAACAGATCCGAATGGAATATTTGTGACGTTGCTCTATTGCAGATTGGTGCTGTTTCGGTTCCAATTTATCCAACCATTACTGAAAAGGAATACACGTATATTTTTAACGATGCTGAAGTGAAGTTGTGCATAGTTTCTAACGAAGAGTTGTTCCAAAAAGTTACTACAATTCATCCAAACGTTCCAACTCTCGAAGGGATTTATTCTTTTGATCAAGTAGAAGGTGCAAAATCTTGGAAAGAAATAATAACCGTAGGAAAAGATGTGACAAACGAAGAAGTAGAAAAGTTAAAAAATGCTGTAAAAACAGAGGATTTAGCAACACTTATTTACACTTCCGGAACTACAGGTTTGCCCAAAGGAGTAATGCTTTCGCACAGTAACATGGTGAGTAATGTATTGGATAGTTTTGAAAGAGTTCCGGTAAACAAAAATGCAAAGGCTTTGAGTTTTTTACCTGTATGTCATGTATTTGAACGAATGATATTGTATTTGTATCAATACATTGGAGTGTCTATTTATTTTGCGGAATCTCTCGATACGGTAGGGGAAGACATTAAAGATGTAAAACCTAATTTGTTTACTGCCGTTCCTAGACTGATAGAAAAAGTATATGCTAAAATAATTGCTAAAGGTGAGGACTTAACCGGAATAAAAAAAGCTCTTTTCTTTTGGGCTGTGAATCTCGGTCATCAATGGGACATCCATAAGGGTGGTTGGTATAATTTTAAATTAAAAATCGCCCGAAAAATTATTTTTAGCAAATGGCAAGAGGCTTTGGGAGGAAATATAGAAGTAATCGTATCCGGAAGTGCGGCCTTAGAGTCGAGTCTGATGAGGGTGTTTTATGCAGCTGATATGCCGATTTATGAAGGTTATGGATTAACAGAAACTTCTCCAGTAGTTAGTGTGATATCTAAATTTGAAGACGGAATTAGAATTGGAACCGTAGGTAAAGTTCTAAAAACAGTGAAGGTTAAAATTGCAGAAACTGGTGAAATATTGGTAAAAGGACCTAATGTCATGCAAGGATATTACAAAGCACCGGAAAAAACTGCAGAGGTAATGGATAGCGAAGGGTGGTTTCATACGGGAGATAAAGGTGAGTTTGTTGAAGGCGATTACTTAAGAATAACAGGAAGAATTAAACAAATATTCAAGACCTCCGGAGGGAAGTATGTGTCGCCAGAATTGATGGAAAATAAATTTAAGTTGTCGCCCTTTATAGAAACAATCATGGTAATTGGTGAAAACAGAAAACATACATCAGCGATTATTGTTCCGGCCTGGGAGGCACTTGCAGATTGGGCAGATTACAAAAAAATAGCTTATTCTAATCATGATGATTTGGTGAAAAACGAATTGGTGATTGATAAATTTGACCGTGAAATTGCGAAGTATAACGAAGATTTCGCTCAGTGGGAAAAAGTTAAGAAAATAAGAGTAATCGCAGACGAATGGAGTATTGATTCTGGTGAATTAACTCCTACTCTGAAGTTGAAAAGAAGTGTTGTACTTGAAAAATACGCTGATTTGATTGATGGGATATACGCATAGAAGCTATTGGGCTCAGTTACTTCTTTTTATTCTTTTAGTGAGTTGTGAAAGCAACTCAGCCTCTAGTTCTTACTCAGAAAAAAGAGATTTGAACGAATTTCCAAAATTGAATTTATCTGGAAATAAATCCATTGATATTTCAATCTCGGAGTGTTACTTTCTTCAAGAAAAGAAACCAACTTATCTTGTTGTGGATAGTGATGCTGATCATAACGGTGTTCGGATTTTATTAAGGAGTATGCTAACTTGTGATTTCGACAAAGGGGCTACCGTAAAAGAGATTAAAAATAATTCCGATTCCTTGTTGATTGACATCTACCAAAAAGGGCCCAGGTTATCCAACGAATGTAGGTGTTATTTCTATTTTCAAATCTCATTAAAGGACCGTAAACAAGTTCCAGGTTTTATCTCGGTAGGAGGAATTGAATACAAGATAAACCTATCAAAAAACTTACAAGCCAAAGAATTAGAACAAATAAGAAAAAATCTAAAATAGTAAGAAAGATGAAGATTTCAGTTGAATTAACATGCACACCATTGCAAAACGAATACGAGCAACCCATCAAAGAATTTATAAAAAAAATGCGAGCTTCTGGATTGACAGTCCTCGAAAACCCATTGAGTACTCAAGTTTATGGAGATTATGACGAAGTAATGAATTTGTTACAGACAGAAATTAAAAGCTCACTTGAATTATTAGATGCAGGGATTTTTCTTTTAAAAATTGTAAAGACAGATAGGAGTGATTACACTCCAAGTTTCTAACCTTAAATCTGGATAACGGTATAAGTTTTTTTCTACAAAAAAACTTTACTCCATAAACCAGCTCACCACATAATCTTCCTGAACAGAGAAACTAATCTTAAACGCGGTACGTTTATTCTTCTCAATAAAATGACCTTTCATTGTATTTGACTCTGAATCAATTTCTTTGAAAATAAACTGAGTTTTAAATTCAATGACTTCTTTCTGTTCACAGTTGGAGGCAAATGCTTTAAACGCAGCTTCTTTTGCCGACCAAAATAAATTACAGAGGAGCGATGTTTCCCAAAAATGTTCTTCCATGAGTTGTATCTCGCTTGGGTGAAGGAATTTAGTTTTTACTCGAACTGCTTTTTCTGTAATTTCTTGTAAATCCACTCCGCACAATTCATCCTTTTCTCTCAACTGAATCATTACTTTATTATCAGAATGAGTGATTGATATCTCTTTATCTATACCCGTCAATTGAGGGTTTTTATTTACATAATGTATGTGAGCTCCGGGAATAACCGATTGTAAAAGAGCTCGAGATGCTAAAATTTCTTTCTTTCTATCGTCCTTACGAAAAGACATCACAATATTTGTCTCGTCTTCTGTTAATTTTGGAATATCTAACAGTTCTTCCAGGGTTTCGGATATTTCCCATAAATGAATGGTTGAATGAAAAGACTTAGTTGATTTAGGCATAGGTAAAAAATTGATTAATTGTAAAGAGATTACTATCTTTGTACAAAATTTTTAAATTAATTATGAGCGAAGTAACAAACAAAAAGTTGCCTTACAAAGTTAAAGATATTTCTTTAGCTGATTGGGGAAGAAAGGAAATTAGATTGGCTGAAGCAGAAATGCCAGGTTTAATGTCTATTAGAGAAGAATTTGGTCCATCACAACCATTAAAGGGAGCAAGAATCGCTGGATGTCTTCACATGACTATCCAAACAGCTGTGTTGATAGAAACCTTAACAGCATTGGGTGCAGAGGTTACCTGGTCGTCTTGTAATATTTTCTCAACCCAAGACCAAGCTGCTGCTGCAATTGCTGCCACTGGAGTACCAGTATATGCTTGGAAAGGAATGAATGAAGAGGAGTTTGATTGGTGTATTGACCAAACAATCAAAGGATTTGAAGGTGGAAAACCTTTGAATATGATTTTGGATGATGGTGGTGATTTAACAAACATGGTGTTTGATAAATATCCAGAATTGTGTGAAGGAATCAATGGATTGTCTGAAGAAACTACCACAGGAGTTCACAGATTATACGAAAGAATGAAAAACGGAACGTTGGTAATGCCGGCAATTAACGTAAATGATTCGGTAACCAAATCTAAATTTGACAACAAGTATGGATGTAAAGAATCTTTGGTAGATGCAATAAGAAGAGCTACTGATACAATGATGGCAGGAAAAGTTGCTGTTGTTGCAGGATATGGAGATGTAGGTAAAGGTTCTGCTGCTTCATTAAGAGGTGCCGGAGCAAGAGTTATTGTGACTGAAATTGATCCAATTTGTGCACTTCAAGCTGCGATGGATGGATTTGCTGTAAAAACAATGGAAAATGCTGTAGCTGAAGCTGATATCGTTGTGACAACAACTGGTAACAAAGACATTGTGAGAGGTGAACATTTCGAAGCAATGAAAGACAAAACTATTGTGTGTAACATTGGACACTTTGATAACGAAATTGATGTTCCTTACCTAAATAATAACTACAAGAAAACTGAAGTTAAACCTCAGGTAGATATTTATGACATGAATGGAAAAGACATCATTTTGTTAGCAGAAGGAAGATTGGTGAACTTAGGATGTGCAACTGGCCACCCATCTTTTGTGATGAGTAATTCATTTGCAAACCAGACTTTAGCACAAATCGAATTGTGGACAAACATTGATAAATACGATAAGAATGAAGTGTATATGCTTCCAAAGCATTTGGATGAAAAAGTGGCTAAATTACACCTTGCTAAAATAGGAGTAGAGCTTACTGAATTAACAAAAGATCAAGCAGATTACATTGGTGTAACGGTTGAAGGACCATACAAGCCAGAGCACTACAGATATTAATCAACCAGATTATTTTAATTATCTGAAAAAGACCTAGTATTACACTAGGTCTTTTTTTTTGTTTAAAGTTTTAGAAAGCAGCTATTGATTAGCGCAACGGTAAAATATAACAAAACTCAAAGGAATTGTGAAAAAATCACTATATTGAAAGAGGTTAATTGAAATAGTAGGATATGGAAAAGTTTAAAAATTATGAAGTTGAAAAATTGGTAGACTTAATAGCCGAGTATGACATTAATGATTTTAGTAAAATTTGCCATGAAGATATTGATGAATCAGCCTTATTAGAAACTCTAAAAAAAGAGATTGAAACCGAAAAATTTTTAGAGAAAACTGTTTTAGGTATTGATATCTATCATTACAGTCAGTATAAACCGCTGGAACAATCTCTGATTCCTGTATTGTTCAAATTAATTTACAACAAAGCTTGTGAGTTGTGCTTGTCCAATTCTTCTTATATATTCCAGCATTATAAATCCTCTGCTACTTTTGATAAGCTATTTATCAATTCTGGAGATGGAGGATTCCAAATATTTGATACTCCAATTCATGCCACAGCATTTGTCATAAACTTTCAAATGATTGTGAGGTATTACAATTCTTGTCGGTTTTTTCCTAAACTAAGAAAAATTGTTGGGCCGCTTAGTCTCAGGTACGCAATGACTCACGACAAAACCTACAAGTTAAATAAATCCTATTTTGGGCCCGCCATTATAAATAATGCGCGCGTTCTCATAAAGGATTCGCTCAATCGTTTTTTGTTAGATGAAAATACTTACAATTGGTTTTTGTATCAATTAAATGGAATTGAGAATTTACAACATGTGTCTATTTCTCAGCTACAAGATCTTTCGGCTTTTTCGGATTACAAGAGGACCGATGGAGACAACCATATCTATGTCGATTCCAAAGGGTTTGATTTTGAAAAAATGATTTGTTGTGATATTCAAAAGATAGGAGATATTTTGGCAAAAAAGACAAGCCTAACTATTTATAACTTACACCTACAATATAAGGGCTTTTTAGGTGAAGGAAAATACAAAACCGTTATTTCAGTTGGAAATTTAAATACTAGTGGGATAAGTTGATTTTTTGTTTTCCATTGGAAAAAAAATCAATCATTATCTCTTTTGTATAGGAAATAAACAATCCCATCACTCAATCCGATTTTAGGTACAATGATTTCTTCAATGCCACACTTCTCTAAAATCTTGAGGTAAATTTCACCAGCCGGAACGATAACGTCTGCGCGGTCGTATCTCAACCTATATTTTTCTGCTCTTTCTTCGGTAGTTAGGCTACCCAAGTCAGAGTAAAGTGATTGTAACACATCTAATTTTACAGGTTCCAAATGGTTGTTTCGCGAAAGCTTAAAATATCTATTGATGTTTCCGCCCGTGCCAATAGCCTTAAAATCCTTGTCGCTGTTTACCACATTATTCAACCAGCTGTCCAATTCTTCCCAATGATGTTCTTCCACTTTTTGTTGCAGAAGTCGCACTGTTCCAATTTTGAATGACTTCGATTCAACTCGTTTCCCTTTATTAAAGATTGTAATTTCTGTACTTCCTCCGCCTACATCAATGAACAAATAGGAATCATTTTTACTAATTTTTTGGGTGTGAATTGTTGAAAAAATCAAATCAGCTTCCATTTTACCATCGATCAGGCTAATGTCAATGTCCGTTTCTTTTTTGATTAGACTTGCTATTTCATTTCCATTTTGAGCCTCTCGCATTGCACTGGTAGCCACAGCTCTAAAATCTTTCACTTGATAAATATCCATTAACAATTTGTAGGCTTTAATTGTTTTAATGAATTGATTTTTCTTTTCCTCAGAAATGCTTCCTTCCTTAAAAACATCTTCACCCAAACGAATAGGAACTCTTACCAAAGACAATTTTTGGACAGAAGTGACTCCTTTAATATCAATTACTTTTGCTATTAGAAGTCTCATGCCATTTGAGCCAATGTCAATAGCAGCATACCTATCTGGAAAATTCATGTTTCTTTGTTTTTTTAACTATTGCAAGTTAAAAAAAACTTCAATTATCACTGTTATTATAATCGAATTCCTTTGTAAATTAACTAAATTAGACGCTTGAAATAAACCTGACTTGTCCCTTTTTTAATTATAATGAGACAAGTTTATCAATAACTAACAAAAGATGGAATTACCAAGATTTTTACTAGCGGACACGACAGAGTTACCAGACGAAATGTTTGTTTTGCATACCGAGTACCCACGTTTTTTAATCAATCTAGTAAATGATGAAATTGAATGGTTTGATGATTTATCGAAAGATGAGGAAGAAGATGAAATGGTAAATATCATTGCACATTTAATAGAAGAAGCTAACAAATTCTACGAAAAGGAACTAGAAAACTACGAAAAGGAGGATTTTTAATAAATGGCAAACAGAAAAACCATAAAGAAACCTCTATCTTCTGTTGAACCCAAAATGGAAGAATGGCCGATATTTAAAGCTTACCACGGAAAAGAACAATTTCTCGAGAAAGTAAAATCTCAAGTTATACTTAACTCTGGATGGATAAATAAGGACGAAAAAACTTTGCGTTACGAAATAAAAAACATTTTGTACGAGGAAAAAATGAGGTTATCCAAAACTCCCTGGAAGTCAGACAACCCCAAAGAAAAAGTGTTTTGGAGTGAGATTAAACAAAAAATCAGAAACTCACAAGCTATTGAGAACAAGGAGGGCACAAAAGAAATTGACGAAACCATTCTGGATGAAATTTTAAATTTTTATCTGGAAGAAATGGTCGCTAACTTTAAAATCTCATCGTTTAAATTTGCCCAGAAAGCTCTGCCTTATATCTACTCAAGGCTTATCAATTCTTTTCCTCAAATCGTTTACAAGTTATTCAGTTCTGTGGATGAACTCTACGATAGGATGAAAATAATGGGTGACATTGATCACATTAGAAAATTACAAGAAATTGGAACAGTAGTGGTAGTACCAACGCATTACAGTAATTTAGATTCGCCAACTATAGGGCTTAGCCTCAACAATTTAGGTCTCTCTGCTTTTACCTATGGAGCAGGTGTGAATTTGTTTACCATTAAGTCTTTATCGAAATTCATGCATAACTTGGGCGCCTACAAAGTTGATAGAAGAAGAAAGCATCGCTTATATCTCGAAACATTGAAGTCTTATTCAACGATTGCCTTAACCGAAGATGTTAATAGTTTATTTTATCCGGGAGGTTCTCGCTCTCAGTCAGGAAAATTAGAGAAAAAACTAAAGTTGGGTTTGTTGGGTACCGTAATTGATGCGCAGCGCATAAACCTCGACAAGGGAAATGGTAAGAAAATTTTTGTGATTCCGGTAACTCTCAATTATCACTATGTACTTGAAGCCAAAAAACTGATAGACAATTACCTAAAGAATAAGGGGAAAGAGAATTACATGGAAGATGAGAACACCACTTCCTTTGGATTAATAAAACGAGCTTATAAAGTAATTACTTCAAATCCCGGTATGACTGTATCGTTTGCTCCCGCAATTGATGTGTTTGGAAACAAAGTAGATGAAAAAGGGAAAAGCTACAGTGCCAAAGGACAAGAGATTGAGGTGGCTGATTATTTTAAACTCAATGGAAAATTAGTAAGAGATGTTCAAAGAGATAGCCAATACACTCAAATCCTAGGTGATAGAATCCTTCAGGAATTCAAAGAGAACTCCGTTGTGTTGAGTAGTAATTTGGTAGCTTACGTTGCTTTTCAGATCATAAGAAATAGATTCAGCCAATTTTCTGTTTTTGATATCCTTAGTTTACCAAAAGATGAAACCACTATCAAGGTAAGTGAGTTTTTGCCAAAGTTGGAAGAGGTAAGAGGTAAATTGAAAAAAATGGCTCAAGAAAATAAAATTATATTGTCTTCAGATTTAGATTTTGAGGGTGGTAAATTAATGAAAATAGGAATTGAAAAGGTGGGTTCTTCTCATCCTAAGTATGTTTTAAGACTAAACAAAAGGGATGAAATTTCGACTCAAAGTATGAAGTTGCTTTACTATTATCACAATAAATTGAGCAGCTACGAATTAGAAGAACAGAGATAAATTATGAGGAAAGTAGCTGTAATAGGAACCGGAAATTTTGGGTTGGCTTTGGCCAATTTATTAGCCATAAATAATGAAGTCCTCATTTATGCCAGAAGACAAGAGATTGTAGAGAAAATTAACTCAAAAGAAACGCACAAAGGACAGGCCATTCATGAGCGAATTACCGCGGTAAACGACTTCATGGAGCTCACAACTCAGTGTAAACTAATTTTTCCAATTGTTCCCTCGTCCAATTTTAAAGAAATGTTGGTTCAATTAAGTCCCTTTTTGACTCCAGAACACATACTGATACACGGAACCAAAGGACTTCACATTGAGGTAGATATTAATGAAGTTGATAGGCTTGATAAAAGTCAGGTTTTAACCATGACTGAGCTCATTTTAAAAGAAACCTCAGTGGTGCGTGTAGGGTGTATTGCTGGACCAAATTTAGCTAAAGAATTATCTGATAGACAGATAGGAGGAACAGTAGTAGCAAGTAGATACAACGAAGTTATTGTCTCAGGAAAATTGGCACTAAACAGTCATTTATTCAGAGTATATGGATCAAATGAGGTTTTAGGTGTAGAGATTGCCAGTGTGTTAAAAAACTACATTGCCGTTGCTGCCGGAATGTTACACGGTATGGGATATGGAGATAATTCAAAAGCATTATTGATAACAAGAGGAATGGCCGAAATGGTGTTTTTTGGAAAAGCTTTTGGTTCCAATGAAAAGGCGTTTATGGGTCTCGCTGGCATAGGCGACTTGATGGCGACCTGCAACAGCAAATTAAGTCGTAATTTTAGAGTAGGTTATAGATTAGCAAAAGGTGAAAAGTTATCAGATATTTTAACAGATTTGAATGAGGTGGCAGAGGGAATAAAGACTATTAAAGTTGTAAAACTCTTGGCAGGATATGGGTTTAATTCTCCCATTGCTGATGCCTTGTATAAAATCGTTTATGAGGATTGGGAGTTAGAGCAAGGTATTCAATACCTAATGAATCTGCCGGTAAGTGACGATACTGATTTTTTTACTCAAACTATTTAGAGACATGGATAAACCTAAAATTTTAATCATTTATACGGGAGGAACCATCGGCATGATAGAAGACTTTGAGTCGAAATCGTTACGTCCATTTGATTTTAAAAGTATTGAGAATCAGGTCCCAGAATTAAACAAGGTCAATGCTGTGATCGAAAGCTACTCTTTTTCTACTCCCATAGATTCATCAGACATGGATGTCAGTCATTGGGTGAAAATGGCCACTGTTATCAATGAAAATTATTCAAACTACGATGGTTTTGTCGTGTTACATGGCTCAGACACCATGTCTTACACAGCATCTGCATTAAGTTTTATGCTCAAAGGATTGTCAAAGCCATTGGTAATAACTGGGTCGCAGTTACCTATCGGAACTATCCGAACGGATGGAAAGGAAAATCTGATTACTTCTGTTGAAATTGCTGCAGCTCAACAGAATAACAAACCAATTGTTCCTGAAGTTTGTATCTATTTTGAATACAACTTATATCGCGGAAATAGAACTTCAAAAATTAATTCCGAAGATTTTGAAGCGTTTTCATCTTTTAATTATCCTCTGCTAGCTGAGGCTGGTGTGCATATCAAATACAATACAACGGCAGTTCACTACAGAAAAGCTCAATCCTTAGAAGTATTCACACAGCTAGAGAAAAAGGTGTCTATTCTCAAATTATTTCCTGGCATAACCAAAGATGTTGTAGCCGCAAATCTCAACATTCCTAACTTGAAAGGAGTAGTTTTAGAAACATTTGGCTCTGGAAATGCAAGTTCACAACCTTGGTTTTTGGATCAGTTGAAACAAGCTTCAGAAAAGGGAATTATCATCCTTAATGTAACTCAATGCATGGCAGGGAGTGTAATTCAAGGTAAATATGCAACAAGCGAAAGTTTTAAGGATCTTGGAATATTATCTGGGGCAGACATTACTTCAGAGGCTGCAATCACCAAATTGATGTATGTGTTGGGAAAATATAAAAAGAAAGATCAAATTATTCAAAAACTATCTGAAAGTCTCGCAGGAGAGATGTCTATAAAATAATTGAAAAATGAAGTTAATTAGTTACCCATTGTCCATATTGTTTGCGTTTACATTTTTTCTTATTCTGGTTGTATTTCATCCCATTCAATGGATTGCTTTTAATGCATTTGGGTATAGAAGTCACAAGTATGTCGTTGATTTTATGAATTTGCTCCTTACTCGATCGCTGTTGCTTTTGGGTGTAAATGTTAAGCGATTGAACAAGCCAAATATCCCTAAAAAAAGGTCTCTAATAATCGTTTCTAATCACCAAAGCCTGTTTGATATTCCACCTATTATATGGTACTTCAGACAATACCACATTAAGTTTGTTTCTAAGAAAGAGCTAGGAAAAGGTATTCCAAGTGTATCTTACAACCTAAGGCACGGAGGAGCTGCTCTGATAGATAGAAAAGATGGTAAGTCAGCAATCGTAGAGTTAGGAAAATTCAGTAAAAAACTAAAAAATAATACTTGGGGTGCAGCAATCTTTCCTGAGGGCACTAGGAGTAGAAATGGTAAACCAAAATCGTTTTCAACCAACGGATTAAAAATGATTTTAAAATACAATCCAGAGGCTGTTATCTTGCCCATTACAATTAATAATTCATGGAAAGTGTTTAAATACGGTAAATTTCCGCTGGGATTATTTTCCCCTATTACAATCTACACTCATGAACCGATAGAGGCCAATTCAATAGAAACAACCGAACTACTCGCTCTTGTGGAAGAAAAAGTAAAAAGTAAAATTGATGTCTAAGACTTTTTATTGGATTTATAAATATAAATAATCAACACTATTAAAAAGCTGAAAACGGTAAAGAAAAAATGCCAGCTTCCATTCGTATTGATTTCATTTTGAGAGACTTGTATCGTTTCATAAGTTGCAAACAAAAACACAAGGCTCACAAGAAACCCCAAGACTCTCACCATTTTTGAGGCTAACTGATATTGTCTCTGGGCATTTTCTTCATTGATTTCAGTTAAGTAATTGAAGTATTGAGGATATTTTCCCAGAATCCATAATCCAGCACACAAGACCAACGAAACGATAGGTAAAAACCAAATTGAAGTTTTATGACCAAACTTATCTGGAACACCAGTGGCCGAAAAATGAGTGGGTATTATTTTTGGTAATTCAGGATAAGAATCAAAGGTTAAAAATAGAGTGAATCCAACAACTATTAAGGTGCCTGTTCCTAATGCTAAATCAATATAGGAGTACGTTTGAACTGGTTTGGGTCTCTTGTTTTTGTTTAACATTTTTTAACTCTCAATTCCTTTACAACACTAAATTTCTCCGTTAAATTAGAGTAATAATTTATTTACACGACTAACTTAATACACCTAAAGATATGAAAACAATGATTAAATCAATAACCATGGCCGCGATAGGAGGAACAATTGCCCTCACTGGATACTTGTCTTTTTTTGAAAACAATTCTCCGCCTAAAGCCCCACAAGTTGTTCAATCTCCTATTTTAGCAAAGCCGGTAAGTATTCCAACAGATTTAAGTGGTAATGTGTTGGATTTTCAGTTTGCAGCTAACCAATCCTTAAATTCTGTGGTACATATAAATACAGAAATCAAAAGAAGGCAGTTGTCTCAAGAAGAGCAACTTTTCGAGTTATTTTATGGAAACGGAGGTGCAAATCGAAGTCAAAGAGGTTCGGGATCGGGAGTTATTATCTCCGATGATGGATATATCGTAACAAATAATCATGTGGTTGAAAATGCTGATGTCATCAGAGTAATATTAAACGACAACAGAGAATACAAGGCAACAGTTATAGGGAAAGATCCAGCGACAGACATGGCCGTGATAAAAATAGAAGAAAACAACTTGCCGCCTATACAAATAGGTAATTCGGATGAAATACAAGTAGGAGAATGGGTGTTGGCAGTTGGAAACCCATTTAATTTAACCTCTACTGTTACTGCAGGAATAGTGAGTGCAAAAGGAAGAAGTATTAACATTATGCAAAGAAATTCGGGAAAAAATATCTTTCCAATAGAATCATTTATTCAAACTGATGCGGCTGTCAATCCAGGGAATAGTGGAGGTGCATTGGTTAATTCGAAAGGTGAGTTGGTGGGCATTAATACTGCTATTGCCTCCAAAACAGGTTCTTACTCCGGGTATTCGTTTGCTGTCCCTGTCAATATAATGAAAAAAGTAACTACAGACATGATACAATATGGTGTTGTTCAAAGAGCATTCATTGGTGTTGGAATTCAAGAGATGAATCAGGATATAGCGAATGAATTGGGGATCTCAAATACCGAAGGAGTTTATGTAAATGGTGTTACCTCAAACGGTGCTGCCGAAGAAGCTGGAATAGAAAAAGCGGATGTCATTGTGAAAGTGAATGGAGAGAAGATAAAGTCTGTACCTACATTACAAGAGACAATTGGGAAGTACACTCCTGGAGATAAAGTGTCAATAACGCTAATAAGAGAAGGGAAAGAGAAGTTGGTTGTACTGACATTAAGAAATTACGAAGGAAGTACCGAACTGATGAAAAAATCTGAGATTGAAAAAGATTTAGCTGTTTCTTTTGAACTAGCCTCATCAGATGAATTGAAAAAACTCCAATTGAAAAATGGAGTTAAAATAAAAAGTATAAAAGAGGGCAAGTTAAAAGAGATTGGAATAGGAAAAGGATTTATCATTACCAAGATTGATAAAGTGCCCGTTAAATCCGTTGAAGAAGTAAAAACAGCTCTGAAACACTCAGAAAAAGAGGCTGTTTTAATTGAAGGAGTTTATCCAAACGGCATGAAGGCTTATTATGGATTTGGTTCATAATGACCAAATCAATCAAAAAAAAATCCTCGGACTAAGTTCGAGGATTTTTTTAATGCTAAAAAAATATATGCGAGAGATTAAACAACTTTTACGTTTACTGCGTTCATCCCTTTTCTACCTTCTTTTAATTCAAATTCAACTGAGTCTTCTTCTTTGATTTCATCAATTAATCCTGATACGTGTACGAAATGCTCTTCGTTAGAGTCATCCTCTACAATAAAACCAAATCCTTTGGTCTCATTGAAAAATTTTACTTTTCCTGTTTTCATTGTGTTATAATAATTAAAGCTCAAATGTAAGGCATAAAATCGAACAATAGGATAAATTATTATTATTTTTTGAATCCTTGGCTCTTTAGAGCGCTAATTATTTCGGTTATCCTGACCAATTTAAAAGGTTGAAAAGTCCAATCTTTGTTTTCAAATCATTAAATTCGCACAAACTTGAATTCACGCAATGGCATCTAAATACCCAACATACAATTCGCTCAATTTAGCTAACGTAGCAACTGAGATATTATCCAATTGGAAATCAAAAGATATATTTGATAAGTCAATCTCTACAAGACCTGAAGAAAAACCTTTTATCTTTTTTGAGGGGCCTCCTTCAGCAAATGGTTTGCCAGGGATTCATCATGTTATGGGCAGAACCATCAAAGATATTTTTTGCAGGTACAAAACATTACAAGGCTATCAGGTAAACAGAAAAGCAGGATGGGATACCCATGGATTGCCAGTTGAGCTTGGTGTGGAAAAAGCACTGAACATTACAAAAGAAGATATCGGGACAAAAATAAGTGTAGAAGATTACAACAAGGCTTGCAAAGAGTCTGTGATGAAATACACAGATATCTGGAACGATTTAACAGAGAAAATGGGGTATTGGGTAGATATGGAAGACCCATATGTAACCTACGACAATAAATACATTGAATCGGTTTGGTGGATTCTATCTCAAGTTTACAACAAAGATTTGATGTACAAAGGCTATACCATACAACCTTACTCACCAGCTGCCGGAACTGGATTGAGTTCGCACGAAATCAACATGCCAGGAAGTTACAGAGATGTGAAGGACACTACAGTTGTAGCTCAATTTAAGGTGAAATCTTGCTGTGTGGAAAAGGTAACAAAATTCATTGATAATGGTAGTTCTGCTCATGGCGAATTGTTTTTTATTGCATGGACCACAACTCCCTGGACACTTCCTTCCAATACCGCCTTGGCAGTTGGTAAAAATATAGATTATGTATTAGTCAACACTTTCAATCCTTACACTTTTGATCCAATCACGGTTGTATTGGCAGATAATTTAGTTGGAAAACATTTTAAACCTTCCAATTCAGAACTTCTTTTATCCGATTACAAAGCTGGTGACAAAAATATACCTTTTGAAATTATAGGTAAACTAAAAGGAAGCGATTTAGAAGGAAGAAAATATGAGCAAATAATGCCCTTAGCATTACCTCATGAAGATTCAGAACAAGCCTTTCAGGTAATTTTAGGTGATTTTGTCACAACCTCAGATGGGACAGGAATTGTTCATATTGCTCCAACATTTGGTCAGGATGATGCAAAAGCTGCAAAAGATGCCGGTGTACCACCAATGTTAGTATTAAATAAAGATGGAAAAGCCGTTCCTTTGGTTGATTTACAAGGAAGATTCTTACCTGAATTAGGTGAAAAATTCGGAGGAAAATATGTTAAAAATGAATATTACCAAGAATCAGAAGCACCAGAAAAATCAGTAGATGTAGAAATAGCAATTGAGCTGAAAGAGCAAAATAGAGCATTTAAAGTTGAGAAATACGAACACTCTTATCCACATTGTTGGAGAACAGACAAGCCTGTGCTATACTATCCATTAGATTCGTGGTTCATAAAATCAACAGCTGCAAAAGAAAGAATGCAAGAGCTGAATTCGACTATCAACTGGAAACCAGAGTCAACTGGAACAGGAAGATTTGGAGAATGGTTGAAAAACTTGAACGATTGGAACCTAAGTAGATCACGATATTGGGGAATTCCAATTCCTATTTGGACAACCGAAGATAAAACTGAACAACTTTGTATTTCATCTGTTAAACAATTAAAAGAAGAATGCGAAAAAGCCGTGAAAGCGGGTGTAATGACATCAAATCCATTTGATAGTTTTGATGAGACAGACATGAGTAAGGAAAATTACTCTCAATTTGATTTACACAAACATTATGTAGATTCAATCACGCTCGTCTCGGAATCTGGAAAACCAATGAGCCGTGAGGCAGATTTAATTGACGTTTGGTTTGATTCTGGTTCAATGCCTTATGCGCAGTGGCATTATCCTTTTGAGAATAAAGAAGCAGTAGAAAACAGCTTGAGAAAAGCAGATTTTATTGCCGAAGGAGTGGATCAGACTAGAGGTTGGTTTTTTACGCTTCATGCTATTTCTACCTTAATCTCTGATGATGTTGCTTATAAAAATGTGATTTCAAACGGCTTGGTTTTGGATAAAAATGGCCAAAAAATGTCAAAGCGTTTGGGGAACGGAATTGATCCTTTTGAAACACTTAAGCAATACGGCCCAGATGCTACAAGGTGGTACATGATTACCAACGCTCAACCTTGGGACAACCTGAAATTTGATACAGAAGGAATTATAGAAACTCAAAGGAAATTCTTTGGTACTCTTTACAATACTTATTCGTTTTTTGCTTTGTACGCCAATATAGATAATTTTAATTATTCTGAAGAGAATGTTGCCGATCGACCAGAGATTGACAAGTGGATTCTTTCTAAGCTAAACTCTCTTATCAAAGAAGTTAAAGAAGCTTATGAAAACTATGAGCCAACGAAAGCAGGAAGATTAATTCAAAGCTTTACTGTAGATCAGTTAAGTAATTGGTACGTAAGATTATGCAGAAGAAGATTCTGGAAAGGTGAATATGCAGAAGATAAAATTTCAGCTTACCAAACCTTGTATACTTGCTTAGAGACTTTATCCCTGTTGATGTCACCAATTGCCCCTTTCTTTGCGGATAGGTTGTTTTTAGATTTAAACAAGGCATCAAACAAAAACACTCATGAATCTGTGCACCTTGCACAATTCCCTGAGCAAAATGAATTGAGTATTGATTTGGATTTAGAGCAAAAGATGGAAATAGCTCAGGAAGTATCTTCGATGGTGTTGAGCTTACGTCAAACCAATAAATTAAAAGTGCGTCAACCTTTACAAAGAATTATGGTTCCTATTCTAGATGAGAAATTTGAACATCAAATTTCTGCCGTAAAAGATTTGATTTTGAGCGAAGTAAATGTGAAGGAGCTGGAACTACTTAAAGATACATCGGGTGTGCTTGTGAAAAAAGTGAAGCCTAATTTCAAAGTAATTGGAAAGTCTGAAAACAAAAGGCACATGAAGGCAATAGGTAGTTTTTGTTCTCAACTGAAAGATGAAGAAATTACAGAGTTAGAATCTAATAAGGGTGCTGAAATAGAGGTTAATGGCGAAAAAATATTTTTATCCATAGAAAACTTTGAAATCACCACAGACGATATTCCTGGTTGGTTAATAGCTAATAATGGTTCTATTACCGTTGCTCTTGATATTACCTTGAATGAACAGCTTGTGAACGAAGGCTATTCAAGAGAGCTTGTTAACCGAATTCAAAATATAAGAAAAGAAAGTGATTTTGAAGTAACTGACAGGATTCAGATTGAAATATCTGGAAATGAAGAGGTTATCTCTGCAATTAAATTAAATGAGGAGTACGTAATGGAAGAAACATTAACTAAATCAATGGTGTATTCTACTGAATTAAATGAAAATAACGCAACCAAATTAGAATTTGACGAAGATATTTCTATATTTGTTAGCATTGAAAAAAAATAAACGATTATGGCTGATAAAAAAGAAAAAACTAGATTTAGTGACGCTGAATTAGAGGAGTTTAGAATCCTAATTGAAGACAAAATAAAAGAAGCAAAAATTGATTTAGAATTGCTAAACAATGAGCTTTCTCACAAGGATAATCATGGAACTGACGATACAGGAAGGTCGTTTAATATGATGGAGGATGGAGCCAGTACGTTTTCAAGAGAAATGACAGCTCAAAAAGCAGCAAGACAGGATAAATTTATCATGAATCTGGAAAATGCCTTGATGCGGATTAAAAACAAAACCTACGGGGTATGCAGAGTTACTGGGAAATTAATTAATAAGAAAAGATTAATGCTCGTTCCTCATGCTACGTTGAGCATTGAAGCTAAGAATCAACAACAATCCTAATTCATTGAAAAAAGTAGCGCTCATTTCATTTCTGATTGTCTTGATTGATCAAATCGTGAAGATTTATATCAAAACAACCATGACAATTGGCCAAGATGGATTTGACATCGGGATATTGAAAATTCATTTTGTTGAGAATCCTGGGATGGCATTTGGTACCGAATTGGGTTTTCCTTATGGTAAGCTTATTCTTGGTTTGTTAAGAATAGGAGCTATAACCGCTATAATTCTCTATGTAAAAAAACTACTGATTCATAAAGCACCCAATGGTCTATTAATAGCAGTGTCATTTGTTTTGGCTGGAGCCATAGGAAATGTGATTGATGGTGCTTTTTATGGTTTAATCTTTAGCGAAAGTAATTATTTTGATGTTGCTCAAGCGTTTCCTTCAGGAGGAGGTTACGAGACATTTATGCATGGCAAAGTTGTGGATATGTTTCAATTTACGATAGAAATTCCCAGCTGGTCGCCCTTATATCCAGGGAAACAACTTTTTCCTTTTATTTTTAATGTTGCTGATGCAGCAATTTCAATAGGTGTATTTGTGATTCTTTTGGGGTACCGAAAATACTTTAAGTCGCCACAAACCGAAACGGCAGCAGAGAAAGAATCTGACTCTGATAATGAAGAAGAATAGGTTATTCTTTTTATTTTTAACCAAAACCTATCTAACATGTATTTTTTAAGTTCATCCGTAAAGCCGGAGTATATCTTGATAATTGGAGCTTCTTTGATTGTAATTATCAGTTTTGTTTTCAATTTTATTTCTAAAAAAACGAATATCCCTAGCGTACTGATGCTTATGGTTTTAGGGGTGGCAATTCAGTTTATGGCACCAGATGTTGTAAATAACCCTTTGATTAGTAAATCCCTAATCGTAATAGGTAAAGTAGGATTAATTCTCATTGTCCTGGAGGCTGCATTGGACTTAAAACTTAGCCGAGACAAAATTGGGTTGATAATTCGATCATTCTTAGTCGCACTTCTGGCTCTCGGACTAAGTTCTATTCTTATTGCTTTTTCTATTCAAGGATTTTTAGGTGCATCATTCTACAAGGCTTTGGTTTATGCCGTACCATTATCTATAATGAGCAGTGCTATTATAATTCCTAGCGTGTCTTCATTAAGTACTGAAAAAAAAGAATTCATGATTTATGAAAGTACATTTTCGGACATTTTGGGGATTATTTTCTTTCAATTCTTAACTGCACCAAATGAATTTGAAACCACCAAAGATGTTATTGTTGGAGTGGGCACAAATATTGGAGTCACAATTCTGGTTGCACTTGTTTTTAGTTACATAGCCGTTTGGGTTTTTAATAAACTAACAAGTCACGTTAAGTTATTTCTTATTATTTCTGTACTTACTCTTATGTACGGTATTGGATCTGTTTATCACCTTTCATCCTTAATTATCATCTTATTCTTTGGTATTGTATTGAATAACGTTGAAGTATTTTTTAGAGGTCCTTTGAAAAGATTGATAAACAAGGAAAAATTAAAGCCTGTGTTTCATGAATTTCATATTGTAACTTTGGAATCCGCTTTTTTTCTGAGAACATTCTTTTTTGTCATGTTTGGTATTACAATTTCACTTGCCAGTTTAGTAGATATAAAAGTTGCTATTCAAAGCATTGTTTTTATTGGAATTTTATACCTGGTAAGGTTTGTTATTCTCAAACTCGTGATGTGGAATAAGGACATTACCCCTCAATTGTGGATAGCACCAAGAGGATTAATTACTGTCTTATTGTTTTACACGATACCGTTTAAATATTACATTCCGGAATTTTATCAAGGTGTACTACTTTTTGCCATATTAATTACAAGCCTTATCATGACTTTTGCGCTTATTAAGGCAAAAGGAAAGAAAATATCTGAGGTAATGATAAAGGATTTAAATCTGAACTACCTGGAAGACGGAATGGAAGAGGAGATGGCTGATGAAATAAAAGATTATCATGAAAGTGAATTAAGAAAAGACACGAGCCATCAAGATACTATATCACTTAATGAAGAAGAATAAATGGAGCATTACCAAATCAAACTCATCGAAACAATTGTTGTTTTCTTAGTGACTTTTATTTCTTTTAAAATCACACAAAGAATCATCGATAAATTTGGCAGTAAATATAAGTATCACAAATCCAGAATAAAAATTGTGAGAAAAATCATACTAGCAATAGCGATGGTTATTCTTGCGGTAATCACTGCTTTTATATGGGGAATAAACGCGTCTAAATTGGCAACTTACATAGCTTCACTGTTTACGGTATTAGGGATTGCTTTTGTAGCTCAATGGTCTTTATTGTCAAACATCACTGCTACAATCATCATATTTTTCAATCATCAGGTTCACATTGGAGATACAATACAAATTCTAGATAAAGAATTTCAGATTGAAGGTGAAATAAGTGATGTGGGCATCTTTTTTACTATCATCAAAACAAATGAAGGTGAATACATTTCGCTACCTAGCAACGTTTTTATTCAAAAAATGGTAAAGAAAATCAAGAGGTAGTTTTGAGTAAAACTCGTTTCTGCTCTTCTTTTTTCACGATAAATACACCTAATAGTATAAATGCAGAAAAACCGATTGCCCAAGTAATGTTTTCACCAAAATAAACTCCCCATAAAATGGCAACAATCGGTATAAAATAAGTAACCGATGAGGCAAAAACCGAAGTAGTCATTTTGATTAATTGATTAAAAATTACTAAAGCAACGGTAGTGCCAATTACAGCCAATATTGTGGTAAATAAAAAAGCTTGACTATAGGCTGGGTCAGTCAATTTTTGGGTTACCTCCGTAAAACCAAACAGATGTATGAAACAAAATGGTAACATCATAGCTAATGAAACTGCGGTGATAGTAATGGAAGTTACATGACTTAATTTATTCTTAATAATATTAAGGCTAAAGGCATAACATACTGTGGCAAAAACTACCATCAAGGAAGGGTAAAGTGGTATTGAACCTATACTGGATGAATTGAATAGGATGAGCAAAGCAGTTCCGGATAAACCAATTAATACACCCAAAAAAGCCTTGACCGATATTTTTTGACCGAAAACAAAAGCAGCTACCAATACGGAGAACAACGGAACCAATGAATTGAGAATGCCTGTGGAAGAACTAGATAAAGTTTTCTCGGCATTTGTAAACAAAAACGCAGGAATTAAGTTTCCAAGTAGCCCAACAAGTATCAGAAAAATCCAATCTTTACTTAAGGCAATTTTCCATTTGCGTATGGCTACAAAAAACAAGACTATACTTGATATAAATATCCTTAAAGATGCTACTTCATTGGCTGTCAATAGTACCTGATCATTATCGTCAAACATAGATTTTTTCATCAGAATGAATGAGCTTCCCCAAATTAAGGCAAGTACTATAAGAAGAACCCAACTTTTGACTTTAGCGTTCATAATTTTCTATGCCTATCAGTTTAACGAATTCTATCCATCGATTTAATTAATTTCTCATCTTGTTTGATTGCTCTATTTGCCATTAGAACAGCTACAAAAGCAAGAACTGGAAAGAAAAAGCTAATGCCGTAATCAATGTTTTCGGGTACCAATGAAAAGGCAGACTCTATTTGATTGAAATCAACGAAAATAAAAACAATTGAAACCATAACAACAACAAAGTTTATCTTATTAAGTGTAAGTTGTCGCTTTCGGTTTTTGAAACTAAAAATGGTAACAACACTTAGAATTAACGCCAGTAAAATAGGAAAAACAGGAGGAAGAAATAGCGAAAGCTCTTTACTCATTTCAAAACCCAGTGCATCGAACTCTAAGTTATTTTCTCTAATTGAATAAGTAGCAAATGGAAACAATAACGTAAGCCCCATGGCTAGAGAGGAAACAGAAAGGTAAATAGTTTGAATTCGTTGAATCATGTGGTTTTTTTTGCTAAAGTATAAAAAATAGTCGTATAATTGCACGGAAGAAATAACAAGAGTTCATTTCTTTCAATCATTATTCAATAAAACATCTTTTTATTATATAATTAATCTGGCAGTTCGCCAATTTATTAGAATTTCTAATAACATTATTTATTCAAAACAATTTATGTACGACCTAAATCAATTAGAGGGTAAACTATTACCTGAGTTAAAAGAAATTGCAAAAGACCTCAAAATCAAAAAATTAAATCAGAAAAAACAAGATTTAATTTATGCAATTTTAGATGAACAAGCTTTACAACCATCCACAGTAAAACGTAAAGAACCAAAGGCAGCGAAATCTGCTCCGAAAAAAATCGAAAAGCCGGAAGAATCAAAATCAGTTGTGAAAACAGAGAAAAAAACTGTTTCTGACGAGAACAAGACCTCAAGTGAGGAGAAAAAAGAAGTTCCGAGAGAAAAAAGACCTAAAAACAATCCAAGAAAGAGAAAGTCTGAAAACTCTGCTCCAACTAAAGCGGATTTGAACAACCCAAATAATCCTCATTACAAAAAGAAAAATTCTGAAAATGACGATTCGCCAGCTACTCATGCAAAAGTAAATGCAGAAAAACCTGTCAATAGAAAAAACAATAACAACCCAAATAATCAGAATAGAAACAAGTCAAAGAAAAATCCTGCAGAACTGCACGGATATAATTTTGATGGGTTAATTAAAACTGAAGGAGTTCTAGAGTTGATGAATGACGGTTATGGATTTCTTCGTTCTTCGGATTATAACTATTTAAGTTCTCCAGATGACGTGTATGTTTCTGTGCAACAAGTGAAGTTATATGGACTAAAGACTGGTGACACCGTCTTTGGTGATATCAGACCACCAAGAGAAGGTGAAAAGTACTTCCCTTTATTAAGTATTGACAAGGTAAATGGACGAGAACCATCTTACATCAGAGATAGAATTCCTTTTGAACATTTAACTCCTTTGTTTCCAGATGAAAAACTTCATATAACTGGTCATACCAAAGAAACTATGTCCACAAGAATTATGGATTTGTTTTCGCCAATTGGAAAGGGGCAAAGAGGAATGATTGTGGCGCAGCCAAAAACTGGTAAAACAGTTTTGTTAAAAGACATAGCCAATGCAATTGCTGAGAATCATCCAGAGGTATATTTAATTATATTACTGATTGATGAAAGACCTGAAGAGGTGACAGACATGGCAAGAAATGTAAATGCTGAAGTCGTTTCTTCTACCTTTGATGAGCCAGCGGAAAGACACGTAAAAGTGGCTAATATTGTGCTTGAAAAAGCAAAAAGAATGGTGGAATGTGGACACGATGTTTGTATTTTATTAGATTCCATAACAAGATTGGCAAGAGCTTACAATACAGTTTCGCCATCATCAGGTAAAGTTTTGTCGGGTGGTGTAGATGCCAATGCGTTACATAAACCAAAAAGATTTTTTGGAGCTGCGCGTAAAATTGAAAATGGGGGCTCATTATCCATCATTGCAACGGCTCTTACCGATACAGGTTCTAAAATGGATGAGGTTATTTTTGAAGAATTTAAAGGAACTGGAAACATGGAACTTCAATTGGATAGAAAAATTGCTAATAGAAGAATTTATCCAGCTATTGACATTACCGCTTCTGGAACGAGAAGAGAAGATTTGTTAATGAGCAAAGAAGCTCTACAAAGAATGTGGATTATGAGAAAATACCTAGCGGATATGAATCCAATTGAGGCTATGGAATTCATGAAAGACAGAATGAAAAACACAAAGACAAACGAAGAGTTTTTGCAATCAATGAATGGATAGAATGAAAAGGAAAAAAGTTTCGGTGCCTGTGGCCTTTGCGGCTGTCTGGATTTTAATTTTATTAATTCTCAACGCTTTGAAAGTCCCACATCATTTTAGAATAGGGATTTATTTAAATTTATTCTTTATTCTTGGCGTGATAGGTATCTCTATGTTTTTGCAAATAAAAAATGAGAAAAAACTGCATGCTTTCCCTGTGAACTTTAAAAACAGTCTCAAAAAAGCAGGAACCTATACTATACTTATCACAGGTTTCTTGTTTCTCTATCTTAAATTTATAAACCCTATGTTTCTTGAGAGTTTAAAAAACTCAAGAATAGAGCAGGAGTTGGCTAAAGATTGGAGTCAAGTTCAGGCGAGTAGTCCCATCTTTGAGGCTATGACAAGAGAGGAATTTATTGAAAAGGCAACATCGAGCAATGAAATACTAAGTTCGGTGTCTTTGAATTTAAGTTTTTACTTTTTGGGGTTATTCTTTATCTCTCTGTTTTACTCTATTCTTGTACCCATTTTTTACAAAAAAATAATACTAAGAATGTAGTAGGTTACTGCTGTAAAAAGTTAAAAAGTCGTTGGGCAATTGCTCAACGACTTTTTTTTGATAGTAAAAACACCTTAAAAATAACCATCATCTGCTATTACCATTTATGTTCTCCCATTTACAGATTGAAATTATTGGAGCTTTTATCCAAGCTTCAATGCTTCTGGCTCCTGAACCTCCCGATATTCCGGAATACGTGGTTTGAACAAAATCATTTAATCCGTCAAAATTTAAAGAAACATTTTGGCCAAATAGATTATTAGATGACAAAAACAATGCAACTGATACAATTTACAATTTAAGTGTTTTATCTGGTTTTTTTATTGTTTAATTATTCTTACTCGAGAAACTTCATTGTTACTTTTAACCTCTAGGATATAAATCCCCTTTGACAAATTACTAATTTCAATTCTATTGTTGTTCACGTTTTTTGATAAAATTAAGTTTCCTTTTAAGTCCAATATGTTTACCGATTTTATGGTTTTATCCGTCTTGAGTTCAACATAATCATTTGCAGGATTTGGAAAAACCGAAATTCGATTCAAATGATTTTCCTGAATTCCTGTTAAACTAATTGAAACACAATCTGATGTATCTACACAAGCTCCTCTTTTTACAATCACAGCATAATCACCAGGTTGCGCAGCAATAATAAATCTATTTGTTTCACCAAGAATAGGAGCGAAGCCACTGTCACATCTCACCCATTGATGATCTGCCCAAGTATCCCAAGAGGTAATTCTCCCTCCAACCCTGTATACAGAATCATCAACAGCAGACGATATGACAATGTCATAACGAATCGTTGTGTCGCAAGATCCTGAACTAGAAATGGTATCGAAATAGGTTCCTGAACTCGTAATTAATTTACCCATTGCCGTTCTGTAATTTAAACAGCTCGTATCATTCACCGTATTTTGAATAATCGCAGGAGGAAAGGTGATGTTGTATGCAATAAGGCTGTCACAAGGCGAAGAACTTGGCAAAGTGTCGTAGTAGGTTCCTGCTGTTGTTACCACAGTACCATTTGGCATGGTATAGGACCCGCAAGCTGATACAGATAAAGAGTTTAACACACTTCCAGGTGTAAGTGGTCGGCCAGCAACCCAGTTAGAAGAAGAACCTGTATAGGCAAAATTACTTAGCGTTCCTACGTTACCATTTCCAGATAAGTCTGTAAGAGCGGTTACACTTGTATTAGTACCACTAGCAATTCCATGATTAAATCTATAGTAGGCTTTTACACTTGAAGGAATCACGCACAATTCATTATTCATATTAGTTGCAATTTCCGACTCAGAACGTACCGAATTCCAAATTCTTACTTCATCAATTCGTCCAGCAAAATTTCTGCTTCCAGCATAAATCGGAGCAAATCCAATTCCTAAATTACTAGAAGAATTGAAAATAGAGATTGTTTTTGGAATGGAGTCTACAATTACTCCATTAAGGTAAATTCTCATGTATGAACCATCATAGGTTCCAGCAACGTGTTGCCAGGTATTGAGGGCAAGAATAGGACCAGAAGTTATTTCATTCCAAGGGCCAGGACCACTTCCAATATTGAAATTCAGTCTTCCGCCATTTCCACATCTCAGCATGTAGCCACCGCCATTTAAAGATTCTCTATTGATTATATTGCCTTGCCAAATTTGAGTTTTCCATGAAGTTGGGTAAATCCATGCTTCTAGAGTTAGAGCTGTTCCTGTAATTTGAACGGAAGTATTATTCCCGCAATCAACTTGATCGTTACTGCCATCAAAACTTAATGCGTTTTGAGCAGAGACTGAAGAAAACTGGAATAAAAATAAAAAGCTAAGTACTACATAATTTTTTAACATAAGCATTGATTCAGGGATTAACGAATGCAAGATACTCATTTTGAGTTAAAAGCAAAAATTATGCTGTCGAGCCTATTTAAAATTAGGCGGTTTTAAATATGGTAATCATAAAATCGCAGTTAATCGTAATCGATTCGCACTGGTTGATTTTTTCCTGTGCCTCTTTACTGGTATTCCAATAATAAGGCGTCATTTTCAATAAGTTCATTAACATCTCAGAATCATTAATTTCAATGTCAAAAGATAGTCTTCGGTTTGAAGTGGACTTAAATTGACTTCCTATTTTTTCTTCAATGTTATACTCGTGTGGCCGAAAGGAATCGTAAATTAATTCGGCCAATTGCTTCATGTGATTTTCTCCAGGACTCACAACAATTAAATAACCATCATCGCTCAAAACTCGGGAAAACTCATTTGAATCATTAGGTGAAAAAACGGACAAAATAAGATCTATGCTGTTCGTTTTTACAGGTAAATCATAAATACTACTTACAAAATAGAAGTTCTTTTTATACTTTCCTGCAGCATGTCTTACTGCGTATTTCGATATGTCTGTTCCAATGATAGATGTTGCTAATCCTTGAAATTCACACAAGGCATGTTGGGAATAATAGCCCTCTCCACAACCTGAATCAAGAATAGACAATTCTTTTTTCTTAAACTTTAAATTGGATATCGCTCTTTTAATCTCATTCATCAACGGATTGTAAAATCCTGCCTCCAAAAACTCTCTTCTGGCCTTTACCATCATGTCATCGTCTCCGGGAGATTTTGATTTTTTTTTATTCACAGGAAGTAAATTAAGATATCCCTGTTTGGCCAAATCAAAATTATGTTTGTTTTCACATACATAACTTCTATTTCCATCAAATTGAAGTGAGTTTTTACAAAAAGGGCAGCGAATGAGATGCATTTATTTTCCGTTTTCTACAAAATTAATAAACTCTTCCTCATAATTTTCATTTTATCGCTCAGAACTTCTGCGTTAGTTTTGTAGGAATTGTTTTCGTATAAATCTAAAATTTTTGATTCGAGGTTTAACTCTTTTATTTTTCCAATATTTATTCCTTCTGGCCCTAGTTATCTCTAAGCTTTTTGTAGGATTTCGACCATTGCAATAAAAGGCTCAATGTCTCCTCTAGAACCTATTGCTATTAAAATAACTTTCATCTTAATAGGTCGTTTTTATCGTAATCTGGTGTGCTCAAATACGTTTTCATGGATAAATAACCTTTGCTTCTTATGTCTATATAAATTTCCTCAATCCCTTCTGGAATTTCGTCCTCAAACAACCAATTTACATCAAATCCATTCTGTATTGCAGTTCGTGTTAGGTGTTTGTTGTCGTTTATTAAATGTCCTAATTTTTCTAAACCCTCCTTGTATTCCAGATGGTAATCTTCATGCAGTTTCGTAATGCCAATAAGTATTTTAAAGGTTTTGGTAAGAATAAAAAGACATAATTTCCGAGCTTGGCCGGGAGTTGTTTTATTCAAATTTGCATTAAACGTTTCAAGTGTTTCTACCAAAAGAATAAGAGTCAAATAGGAATCTCCCATTTTGTCCTTGGTGATTTTTACATGATTATTAATGAGTTTGACAACACTTCTCATTCGTTTTATCAAATAACTTGGCGTGTACCTTTTTGTGGCAAAATAAGCCACTTTTTCGATGATAACTTCTTCTATTTTTTGTTGGTGGTCATCTACTGAATCTGCATCAATTAAATTAAAATACAGCTCTTGGCTCATGACCTTATTTTTTTTAAGCAAGGTGAGCAATAATTTGTCTTTCTCTGATTGAGGTAAACCGAGAATGGTATCTTTAAACTCTTTGTTGAATTTCATTTAACCTAGATTTTTATTTGTTCACGATACATTAATAGTCTAAAAGACACTTGAGCTAATAAAAAGGACATCTGTCCTTGACATGAAATTATCTGTTTTTAAAACCCTACAAAGCTTTCAAAGCCTCTTCATAATTTGGTTCATCTACGATGTCCTTGCACAATTCGCTGTAGGTAATAGTTCCTGTTTCGTCAGTTACCATAACACCTCTGGCATATAATCCAGCCAAAGCTCCATCTTCCATTTCTATACCTTTATTAGCAATAGATTTATGTCTAAAATCGGAGGTTGTAACAGCATTTTCTATTCCTTTGTCGGCACAGAATCGTTTGAGTGCAAATGGCAAATCCATTGATGCAAAAACGAGCATTACATCGTCTCGGTCTTTTAGTTTGTTCGAAAAAGTACCAAGTTGCATAGCGCAAACATCGGTGTCAACACTTGGAAAAATATTGAATACTACTTTTTTACCTTTCAAGTCTTCATTGGTTAATTCAGATAAATCAGCTTTTATAAGTCTGATTTCGGGTAATTTATCTCCTAATTTTGGGAATTCTCCTTTTGTGGAAATTGGTGTCCCTCCTAATCTTATATTGCTCATTGTAATTATTTTTGATTTATATCAAATATACCAATTTATACCGTTAATTGTTTAAAAGAGCTCTACCATTAAACCCTGTTAATTTTCTGTTTCAATCAAAAAAAAACTCAAAGTCTTGGCAATAGACTTTGAGTTTTTGCATCAATTTTGTTTTGGATTATTGTTTCACAAATCTTTTTAACGCTGTACCATTCTCAGTTTCTATTTTAATGAAATACACTCCATTTTCTAAAGACTGAACATTTAAAGTTGAGTTACCTAAACTTCTTGTATTCATAACCATTTTACCCGATACATCGATAAGAGTAATGTTTGTGATTATTCTATCCTCCATGTTGTTGATGTTTAATTCAGCGGTTGTTGGATTTGGGTAAATCTCAAAATCATTATTAATCGAATTTTCGCTGATACTAGAAGGGTTTATGCTCACACAATCTGAGGTGTCTATACAACTCCCTCTTGTCACAATTACTGCATAATCTCCTGGAGACGTAACATCAATAAATCTATTGGTCTCGCCAGCAATTGGCAAATTGTTACTGTCGCATCTTATCCATTGGTGATCTGCCCATGTATCATAAGAAGTAATTCTCCCTCCAACTCTGTACACAGAATCATCTACAGCCCCCGAAATTGTAATGTCATATTGAATTGTGGTATCGCAACCAGAGCCTATTGAAACTGTATCGAAATAAGTTCCGGTTATATTTATGACTCTTCCCATAGGAGTGGTATAAGTTAAACAGCTTGTATCCGTTACAGTATTTATGATGATAGCTGGAGGAAATGTTATGGTATACATATCTAAACTGTCGCAAGGCGCAGAGCTCGGTAGCGTATCGTAATAGGTTCCAGCCACTGTTATGACTGTTCCGTTTGGCATTGTGTAGGATCCACATGCCGAAATAGTATTTGTGTTTACAATAGTTGCCCCTCCGCTTAAAGAGGTTCCAGCAATCCAATTGGATGAACTTCCAGTTCTAGAAAAACCTGTTAATATATTCGTGTTTGTTGGGTTAACTTCATCTACCAACGAAGTAATTGATGTGTTTGTTCCTCCAGCAGCTCCTTCGTTCATTTTAAAATACGCAACTAATCCGGCAGATGTACCACACAATTCAGTATTGTAATTGGCTGAAATTTCGGCAGGTGTTAGCACCTTTGACCAAATTCTTACTTCGTCCAATTCTCCATTTAAATCTGTGGAAGGACTTAAGTCTGTTCTAATTCCTAAAGTTACAGGACTTGAGGAAGTGGCAGGGGTGTTTGGTGTGGCAACAGTTATATCACCTTGTGCATCAAGCACTCCATCTACATATAATTTGTACTTATTGGTTGTTGCTGCACTGTCATAAGTTACGGTTAATTGATGCCACGCATTATCTCTTATGTTGGTTGACCCATTTAAACCGCCACCGCCAATTTCAATTCTAAGTACATTTGTATTGGTTTTAAAAGAAAATCTACTGCCAGTTCCAGTAAGTCCACCCATATCAACAAAAAACTGTTGTTGAGAGGAGAAACTACCTTTGTACCAGCATTGAACGGATCTTGATGCTCCACCTGGTATTCCATTGAACCCCGTTCTGATGTAATCACCTAAACCATCAAAATCCAGCGCTTTGTTTTGAGAATAAGTGAAATGCGAGAACATAATAGCCAGAATGGTTACTGTTGTTATAAGTGTATTTTTCATATTTAATGGGTTATTTAAGTTTAAAGTAGTTTATTGCTTTACAAATCTTTTTAATGCTGTACCATCCTCAGTTTCTATTTTAATGAAATACACTCCATTTTCTAAAGACTGAACATTTAAAGTTGAGTTACCTAAACTTCTTGTATTCATAACCATTTTACCCGATACATCGATAAGAGTAATGTTTGTGATTATTCTATCCTCTATGTTGTTGATATTCAATACTGCGGTTGTAGGATTTGGGTAAATCTCAAAATCATCATTAATCGAATTTTCGCTGATACTAGAAGGGTTTATGTTCACACAATCTGAGGTGTCTATACAACTCCCTCTTGTCACAATTACTGCATAATCTCCTGGAGACGTAACATCAATAAATCTATTGGTTTCGCCAGCAATTGGCAAATTGTTACTGTCGCATCTTATCCATTGGTGATCTGCCCATGTATCGTAAGAAGTAATTCTCCCTCCAACTCTATACACAGAATCATCTACAGCCCCCGAAATTGTAATATCATATTGAATTGTGGTATCGCAACCAGAGCCTGATGAAACTGTGTCGAAATAAGTTCCGGTTGTATTTATGACTCTTCCCATAGGAGTGGTATATGTTACACAGCCTGTATCCGTCACAGTATTTATGATGGTAGCAGATGTAAAACTTACAACGTAACTATTAATCGTATCGCAGGAAGCACTTGAACCAACAGTATCAAAATAAGTTCCAGGACTTGTTACCACAGTTCCGCTGGGTAGGGTATATGAACCACAACTAGTAACTGGAACTGTATTAGCTAAAACAACTGGTACAATGTTTTTTCCTAGCACCCAATTTGATGCACTTCCTGACAAAGCAAATCCTGTTAAGGTTCCATTGTTTGTTCCTGCATCGTCAATTGCAGAAGTCACTGTCGTATTTGTACCTCCTGCGGTTCCTTGGTTAAATCTATAATAAGCTTTTAATGCGCTCGGAGCAGAGCAAAACTCACTGTTCATTGTCGAAGCAATTTCTGTTTGCGTTCTTGCTACGTCCCAAACTCTTACTTCGTCAATGGATCCCGGAAAAGTTATAGATCCACCACTAACCCTATTACCAATTCTAAAGTTATCCCAACCTCCAGGCGTATTAACTAGAGGAAGTGGCCCTGAACCAACCTGTACTCCATTAACATAGAAATAACCAGTCCCACTGTTTAAAACAAAAGCAACATGTGTCCATGCCCCAACAGGCACGACACTAACATTAGATGTAATATTATTTGCTCCAGAAAGGTAAACCAAACTTCTATTGGCATTTACACCAAATGTGTTTCTTGAATACGCAGCATTTCTGCCATAATCCATGATGCATTTATTTGCAGTTGGGGTTGTATTTAAATAAATCCAGGCTTCAAATGTTCGAGCGTTAGATCCCAGAACTCCCGAATAAGTGGTCTGGACTACATCATTAGTTCCATCGAAATTTAAGGCGTTTTGTGAATAGTTACGATTAATAAACAAAAACAGGAGAATGGAAATGGAGAATACTATTTTTTTCATTTGTTAAAATTTTAATTTATACTGTTTAAAACTACAATAAATTTTCTGTCTATTGAAACAAACTAATACTTTGTTTTTTATGTGGAAATCAGACTCTTATATGTAAAAGCATGATGTTCTTGTGAAATAGTTCGGCCAATTCATTATGTACAATAGCCTCAAAACAAAATGGACTTCTGTTTTTTTTATTTTTTTTAGCTAAAAAAGCTTAGCCTTTAAACGTATAAATTAAATAATTCAGAATTCTTCTTTTTCTCGGTGTTTCGGGATAAGTGATTTGCACAAATCCCGACCAAAGTCGGAATTTGGTACTCTGCTTACATATTTCTCCTATACTGACCACCAACCTCAAACAAAGAATTAGTTATCTGACCAAGAGAACATACCTTAGTGGCTTCCATTAAGTATTCAAAAATATTTTCATTCTGGATGGCAGCTTTTTGGATTTTTTCTAATTCAGTACTCAATTTATCTGAATTCGTTTTGTGTAAATCATTCAGCATTTCCAATTGGTATTGCTTTTCTTCTTCGCTAGCTCTTATTACCTCTGCAGGAACAATTGTGGGCGATCCATTTTTACTTAAGAAAGTGTTTACACCGATAATAGGGAAATCTCCATTGTGTTTCAAAGTCTCGTAATACATGCTTTCTTCTTGTATTTTACTTCTCTGATACATGGTTTCCATTGCACCTAAAACTCCTCCACGTTCCGTTATTCTGTCAAATTCCATCAAGACTGCTTCTTCCACCAAATCAGTTAATTCTTCAATGATAAACGAACCTTGGATTGGGTTTTCATTTTTAGTTAATCCTAATTCTTTGTTTATAATCAACTGAATGGCCATGGCTCTTCTTACCGATTCCTCGGTAGGAGTGGTAATGGCTTCGTCATAGGCATTGGTATGTAGTGAATTACAGTTGTCATAAATCGCATACAAAGCTTGAAGCGAAGTTCTAATATCGTTAAAATCAATCTCTTGCGCATGCAATGAGCGCCCAGAAGTCTGAATGTGGTATTTCAACATTTGTGCTCTTGGATTGGCTTTGTATTTGTTTTTCATGGCTTTCGCCCAAATTTTTCTAGCCACACGTCCAATCACAGCGTACTCTGGATCAATCCCATTGGAAAAGAAAAAAGAAAGGTTTGGTCCAAATTTATTAATGTCCATTCCTCTACTTAAGTAATACTCAACGTAAGTGAATCCATTAGCCAGTGTAAGAGCAAGTTGCGTAATTGGATTTGCTCCAGCTTCGGCAATGTGATATCCAGAAATGGAAACCGAATAGAAGTTCCTAACTCCATTATCAATAAAGTATTCTTGCACATCTCCCATCAATCTTAGAGCAAATTCTGTAGAAAAAATACAGGTGTTTTGTGCTTGGTCTTCTTTTAAAATATCTGCTTGCACAGTTCCTCTTACTTGAGTTAAAGTTTCTGCTTTTATTTTGTTATAAACATCTGCTGGCAACACTTCGTCACCTGTTACTCCTAGCAACATCAGACCAAGTCCGTCATTTCCTTCTGGTAATTCTCCTTGGTAAGCCGGTCTTCTTGTTCCTGCTTTTTTGTATTTAGCCACAATTTTAGCTTCTACCTCTTTTTCTAATCCGTTCTCTTTGATGTATTTCTCGCAATTTTGGTCGATGGCAGCATTCATAAAGAATCCGAGAAGCATAGGAGCAGGGCCATTAATTGTCATAGAAACTGACGTCAATGAATGTGATAAATCAAATCCGGAATACAGTTTCTTGGCATCATCCAGGCAGCAGATAGAAACTCCTGAGTTCCCTACTTTTCCATAAATATCGGGTCTAGCATCTGGGTCATTTCCGTAAAGCGTCACTGAGTCAAAAGCTGTAGAAAGTCTTTTTGCCGGCATTCCTTGGCTTACATAGTGAAAACGTTTATTCGTTCTTTCTGGACCTCCTTCACCAGCAAACATTCTTGAAGGATCTTCTCCTGTTCTTTTGAAGGGATATAATCCCGATGTGTACGGAAATTCGCCCGGTACATTTTCCTGCAAAATCCAAGTTAACAAATCTCCCCAAGCTGTATATTTTGGTAAAGCGACTTTAGGAATTTGCAAGTGAGATAATGACTCAGAATGTGTTTCTATTTTAATTTCTTTGTCTCTTACTTTAAAAACATACAATGGATCTTGATATTTTTTTACTTTCTCATTCCAATTTTGAATATGCTCAAAATTATGAGGGTCTAAGTTCATTTTAACTCTATCAAATTCAGTAATCAACAGTTCCAAAAACTCCTTGCGACCGTCATTCTCAGCTTGACTCAGAATCTGTTGGCTATCAAGCAGTCCTTTTACTATGATTGGTGCTGTGCCAGCAGTTCCTTCAATCGTCTTGTAAATCCCATACAATTGTTGAGCTACCGTAGATTGTTCTTTGGCCCACTCATCGTAAGCTCTGTTGTTTTCAGAAATCTCAGATAAATAGCGCGTTCTTGATGGTGGGATTACAAATATCTTTTCCGACATTTCATCCGAGATATGGAATTGAGAAGCTAAGTCCTTAGCTGCTGTTCTTTCCACAATTTTATCCATGATAGCTTTGTACAACGTATTCATTCCTGGATCATTGAACTGAGAAGCAATGGTTCCAAAAACAGGTAATTCTTCTTGTGGCGTATCCCATAAATTGTTGTTTCGCATGTATTGCTTTTTCACATCTCTCAATGCATCAAGCGAACCTCTTTTGTCAAATTTATTGATGGCTACTAAATCTGCAAAGTCAAGCATGTCGATCTTTTCCAATTGTGTAGCAGCTCCAAACTCTGGAGTCATGACATACAACGAAACATCAGAATGATCCATTATTTCTGTATCCGACTGTCCTATCCCAGAAGTTTCCAAAATTATTAAATCATAATTAGCCGCTTTCAAAATCAATAAAGCTTCTGCAACGTGTTTACTCAGGGCCAAATTGGATTGTCTTGTTGCCAACGAACGCATATAAACTCTTTCGTTTTTAATGGCGTTCATTCTAATTCTATCCCCTAATAAAGCTCCACCAGTTTTTCTCTTAGATGGATCTACCGAAACAATAGCAATGTTTTTATCAGGAAAGTCCAATAAAAATCTCCTTACCAATTCATCTACCAAGCTTGATTTTCCTGCACCTCCTGTTCCTGTAATCCCCAAGATGGGAGTATCAACCTTCTCTGCCATGGCATGAACTTCGTCCATAACTGACTTCGCATCCTCTGGAAAATTTTCCGCAGCACTTATTAACCTGGCAATAGAGGTTACTTTTTTCTCTCCTAAAGTTTTTATTTCTCCATTTAACTTATCTCCAACCGGAAAGTCACTTTTCTCAACTAAATCATTAATCATCCCCTGCAATCCCATTGCTCTTCCATCATCTGGGTGATAAATCCTAGTAATACCATATTCCTGAAGTTCCTTAATTTCTTCAGGAAGAATAGTTCCACCACCACCAGCAAAAATCTGAATGTGATTTGCTCCCTTCTCCTTCAATAAGTCATGCATATACTTCAAATACTCTGTATGCCCACCTTGGTAGGAAGTCATCGCAATAGCTTGTACATCTTCCTGTATTGCTGTATTCACAACTTCTTCCACAGACCTATCATGTCCAAGATGAATTACCTCACAACCCGTAGATTGAATAATTCTTCGCATGATGTTGATGGCCGCATCGTGCCCGTCAAAAAGAGATGCAGCAGTTACAATTCTTACTTTATTTATTGGTTTATAAGGAGTTTGATCAATCATAAAATAGTTTCTTTTTAGGAGTTTCAAAGATAAAAATATTTGAACTTTTAATTCGATTAATAGTTAATAAAAATGATTGGTATAAATTTTGACTACAAGGGAATAATTATCAACACGCTCCGCGTATTATTTTTTTAGAAAAAATCTATGCTAAAAACATATAAATTAACGTAATTAGAAGAATGATGAAGAAATTAATTGTTACAATCGGCCTACTTCCTTTTTGCCTTTTCGGCCAAGGGGGTTATGGAGTTGTTGAAGTAACACAAAGAAATGATTCTAAACCTATTTATTTTGTTCCTGATGAACAATTAGTGTCTGAAAGGTGGGATTTGTTGGCTCAACCAAATTTCTGGAAAAAAGTGATGGTTCTTTCCTCCGATTCTTGCATTGTAAATGTTGCAGCAACACGCGAGATCCTTTACAAAACCTCCTTTACAGATTGGATGTTGCAAACCGAAGAGGAAAAAGACAGTGTTAGACAGAGCATCAGACAGAACTATGGATTGGATTCTGCTGAAATGATTTATGTCACTTCAGGAAAAAGTCATTTTTATCAAATTGGCAAAGTATTGCCATCGCTATCAAAGGGGATTGAGATTTTTGAGCAGGAAGGAGTTAATCCTTGGTATGCCCAAACCATTTTATTGATAGAAAGTCCTGGGAAAATTGCATTTTCAAGTGTCGGTGCTTTTGGCCCTTTTCAGTTAATGAAATCGGTGGCTAGAACCTACGGATTAACTGTGAATAGATATGTGGATGAAAGAAAGGATTTTGAAAAATCGGCAGTTGCAGCTTCTAAATTAATTCGAGTTTCTTGTATTCCTAGCGCCAAATCTATCCTGGAAAGAAACAACATAGAGTATAATGAAAACGACCTCTGGTTCAAGCTATTTGTTCTTCACATTTATCATGCAGGAGCAGGAAATGTAGGAGGATTGTTGGATGAAATGAAACCGAAAAATGGCGGGATGAAATTGATTACAGAAATGTGGCAAAATGAATTTGGAGGTTTTAAAAATGCATCTCAAAATTATTCTCAGGTTGCCTTAGCCTTTAATTTAATTTTAGAGGAACTTATATATGCAAATTGTGAAATTCTGTATGAATGCAGACAGAATTTTATACATTTGAATGAACCCTTAAATCAATCAAATGTTCAAGATAGCGAGTAAAGTTACTTTTTTAGATGAAGTTGGGCTTTATACTATTACAAAGATCTTAAGCGAAGACTCATTTGTAGTAGAAGACGAGCACGGGTTTGACAGAAATTGTCACATTAGTGAAATCTCTTTGTTTGAGGAGAATGCATTTGATGGAGTAGAAATTGAAACTTTTGAAAATCGTGAGGTAAAAGTAAATCCTTTTGCAAAAAAAAGAAAAGTTGAAAAAAAGATACCAACAATAGATTTACACATGGAAAATCTACTCGACTCTCACAGGCACATGGCCAACCATGAAATTGTTTTATTTCAGTTAGACCGATGCAAACGAGAAATTGACAAACACATCGAAAAAGGAACTTCTCAGCTGGTAATAATCCATGGAGTAGGGAAGGGAAGGTTGAAAGAAGAGGTGAGGTATCTCTTAAATAGCTATCCAAATATAGAATATATGGATGAGCATTATTCAGATAATGGAATTGGTGCAACTAAAGTGTTCATAAAATAACTTTTAGTTAATACATCTTTATTTTTTTTCTATGTATTTTTGTACAATTATTAACAAAAACACAATTATGAAAAAAATAATTACTCTGCTCGCAGTGGCATTCGCTGCAAATTTATCAATCGGTCAAACCACGGTTTTCCAAAGTGATCTTTCATCTTGGGATACATCTGGTAACCCTACAGATTTTTTTGGTCCAGTAACCAGTATTTCTTCTTCGAATGTGACTCAAGTATCTACGGGAGCAACTTATGGCACCTCTTTTGCCAATGTTGTAAACACATCAACATCCCACAAAAGGCTGACAACTCAACCATTCAACGCAATACCAAGTACAGACTATGTAATAAAAATGTTCATTGCTGGTACTGCCGAAGTTAGAGTAAGAGCGTATGACGTCACCAACTCCTCTTATGTTTCTAACTACACTAATTATCAGAATACAACAGGTACGGCTGTAACTATGTATACTGACACAGTAACTACTCCCTCAGGTTGTAATTCCATGTCCTATATTATTTCATTGAGAAATACAGCAGCTTTAGGAATAGCTCTCGATTCTGTGTCAATTACAGCTTTAACAAGTACACCTCCTCCACCAGCAACTTATTTATCTAAAACTATTTACGATATACAATACACAACAGATGCATCAGGAGACTCTCCTTACAAAGATTCATTAGTTGAAACTTCTGGAATTGTAACAGGAATGGAGGGTAGCAAGTTTTTCTTACAAGACGGAACTGGAGCATGGAATGGAGTTTATGTTTACAATTTCGTTTCTTCACCTTCAATTGCAGTAGGTGACAACATTACCATAAAAGGCGAAGTGGCAGAATATTATGGATTGACTCAAGTCAAGAATATTGATACTATCATTGTTAACTCAACTGGAAATACATTGCCTGCAGCTATAATGTTGAACTCATCTACAATGCAAGATGAACAATACGAAGGATGCCTAGTTAAATTAACCGGAGCTACATGTGTTAATCCTTCTGCTGGTTTTGGAGAATGGGACGTGTTGAATGCAACTGATACGGGAGTAATTGATGACTTGATGTACGCTTACACTCCAACATTAGGAACAAACTATGACGTTACGGGAATCATGTATTATTCTTTTGGAGAATACAAATTGGAGCCAAGAGATACAACTGATATTTCGTTAACTTCTTCTACTTCTTTGAATGAAAAATCAAATGACCTAACTCTATCATTATTTCCAAACCCAGTATCAGACTTCTTTACAATTGAGGGAGTAAACTTGGGAACTGCTGAAATTATGAATGCAGAAGGAAAAATAATTAAAAGTATTTCTTTGAACTACATCAATACGATTGATGTTTCTGAATTAACAAATGGTATTTACATCATCAAAGTAACTTCAGATAATAAAGTTGGATTCACAAGATTTGTGAAGCAATAATAAGTTAGAACTATTTGTTCTTAAAAAGTGCTTGTGAATATCACAAGCACTTTTTTTATGCAAAAGATAAAGTATCTATTAACTTTGGACTATGAAAGTATTTAAGTTTGGAGGAGCTTCTGTGAAAGACGCTAATTCTGTCAGAAACTTGGCAAAAATCATTTCTGCGCACAAATCAGAGCAGCTTATTGTGGTTGTCTCGGCCATGGGAAAAATGACCAATGCTTTTGAATGGTTGATTAATTCTTTTTGTTACAGTCCAGAAAAATTAAACGAAAGTCTCCAGTCAATTATTGACTTTCACAATGAAATTCTATGGGATTTATTTCCCGATAAGGGTCATGCCGTTTATGTCGATGTGAATGAATTGTTTTTTCAATTAGAAGAGGTGCTTCAATCCTCTCCCAAGAATAATTATGATGAATCATACGATTCTATCATCGGGTTTGGAGAGTTAATTTCCACAACCATAGTCAGTCATTTGTTAACTGAACTCCACATAAAAAACAAATGGGTAGATGCCAGAGAATTAATCAAAACAAACTCAGATTTTAGGCAAGCAACAGTAGACTGGAAATTAACAGAAAAAAACATCCAAACAGAAAATAGCAACTCAATTCTTATATCACAAGGTTTTATTGGCAGTGATGCTTCTGGCAGAATGACCAGCTTGGGCAGAGAAGGGTCAGATTTTACAGCGGCTATTTTTGGGTATTGTACAAAGGCAGAAAGTGTTACGATTTGGAAAGATGTAGCCGGAGTTTTGAATGCCGATCCAAAGCATTTTCCTGAAGCTACCAAAATAGATAAAATGAGCTACCGAGAAGCCATTGAATTAAGTTATTATGGAGCAACAGTAATTCATCCAAAGACGATTAAACCTTTGGAAAACAGAATAATCCCATTGTATGTTAAATCTTTCATTCATCCTGATAAGGAAGGGACAGTAGTTCAGAAATCTACAAATTATGACGCTCTGGTTCCTTCTTATATTTTCATTGAAAATCAAATTTTGGTTTCTATCTCCCCCAAAGATTTCTCTTTTATTGCCGAAGACAATCTAAGTTTTATCTTTGCTAAACTTGCCGAGGCAAAAATTAAAGTAAACTTGATCCAAAACTCTGCGTTAAGTTTTTCTGTTTGTTTCGAAAACACGAAAAACAAAGTTGAGCAACTATTCACCCTCCTCAAAGGAACATTTGAGGTACGCTACAACGATGATGTCACCTTGTTGACGATAAGACATTACAATGAAGAAATTCTGGATGCCATGACGGCAAATAAAACAATATTTCTTGAGCAAAAATCTAGGAACTCAGCTCGGTTCGTATTAAGGTAATTATGAATTATATTTCTATAGAAAACGTTTCAAAGTCCTACGGAATAAAGATATTATTTGAAGAAGTAACCTTTGGGATTGACAAAGGAGACAAAATCGCATTGGTTGCAAAAAACGGGACTGGAAAATCTACCTTACTCAAAATTATAAAAGGAATAGAAACACCAGATACCGGACAGGTTATCATGAGAAATGATACTACAATTGGTTTTTTAGATCAGGCAGATTCCTTTGAGAAATACGAAACAATAAAGGATTATATTTTTGATTCTCCCAAATTCCGAATCGTACAACAATATGAGGAACTAGCAGCAAATGATCCAGCTTCGGATGCTTTTCAGGAGGCAATGGACGAAATGAACCGAATTGGAGGCTGGGATGCAGAACAGCAAGCTCAAAAAATCCTGTCTGTTCTTGGTCATCATGATTTTGAACGCAGTGTAAGAAAAATGTCCGGTGGCGAACACAAGCGATTGGCATTGGCAAAAGTGCTGCTCAACGAACCTGATGTGCTTATTTTGGATGAGCCTACAAATCATCTGGATTTGGATATGATTGAATGGTTGGAAGAATACTTGTCACAAAAAAACCTGACACTATTTATGGTTACTCACGACAGGTATTTCCTCGAGAGTATTTGTTCCGACATTATAGAGCTAGACGGTGGCGCTTGTTACAAGTATAAAGGAAACTACTCCTACTATTTGGATAAAAGAGCGGAGCGTTTTGCGAGCGACCAAACAACCATTGACAAGGCTAAAAACCTCATGAAGAAAGAGTTGGAATGGCTCCGAAGACAACCAAAGGCAAGAGGTACCAAACAAAAGGCAAGGATTGACGCTTTTGACGCTGTGAAAGAAGCAGCCACCAAAAAGATTGACAATTCCACTTTGGAACTCAAAGTACTTTCTACTCGTTTGGGAACTAAAATATTAGAATTCCACAACGTTTCAAAAAGTTTTGGAGACAATACCATGCTCGATAAATTTAGTTACAATTTTAAACGAAGTGAAAAAATAGGAATAGTAGGGAAGAACGGAGTTGGTAAAACCACCTTCATCAACATGATAATGGATGAATTAGCTCCAGATGCTGGAAAAATTGTAATTGGAGATACCGTAAAATTTGGTTATTACAATCAAAAAGGAATGTCATTTAAACCCGGAAAAAAAGTGATAGAGGTAGTGAAAGACATTGCCGAATCTATCCCGCTCGAAAAAGGGAAATCCATTACTGCTTTGCAACTGTTGGAGAAATTCTTCTTTCCTAAAAACATGCATTATCAGCATGTAGAATTACTCAGTGGTGGTGAAAAGAAACGATTATATCTGTTGACAATCCTTTTGGAAAACCCCAATTTTCTTATCCTAGATGAGCCGACCAATGATTTGGATATTTATACCATTCAGGCGTTAGAGAATTTCTTAGATCTCTTTCAAGGTTGTTTGATTGTTATCTCTCACGACAGGTATTTTATCGATAAAGTTTGTGACCACATATTCTATTTTAAAGGAGAAGGCCAAATTAAAGATATTCTTGGTAATTACACCAAATACAGGGAGTTGCTAATGGCGGACAATGAACTCCAAAGAATAGAAAAGAGAGAGGAAAAAGGGGAGAGGACAGAAAAGTATGACATCTCTGTAAGTAAAGCAGCCGAAAAAAAAGAATACAAAACTAAGCCGGCAATTAGCAACAATAAGCGAAAAGAGTTTATGAAACTCGAAGATCAAATTGCCAAATTAGAAAAAAAGAAAAAAGAAATTACTGAAAAAATGTATAACCCAGATTTGTCACCGGAAGAACTACAGAAACTGGCGGATGAATTGAGAGAAACAGGTGAAATCTTAGATGAAAAAACCATGGCTTGGATGGAGATTGCCGAGTTAATGGAAGGGGAGTAATTTATTTTCTCATATTCTGCATAAAGGTCACTTCATACAAAAACAAACAGATTAACATAAATTTGAAAATCTGTTTGTAAATGATTGTTAATAAGTTTTCTAACTGGTTAAATTACCACTCTATTATCATCTATTAATTTCTTTAGTTACTATTTCCTTTTGCATTAAATCCGAATGAAAGACCAACCCTAAAACTCTTTTTTTGCATCACCGTAAATAAATTAATAGGAATATTCAAATCCCCACTTTTTAGACTAAACCCAACACCAAAAAGAAATCCAGCGTTCAAGGTTACGTTTCCTCGACTGTCCAATCGCGTAACAATTGGGTTGGGATTGTCTCCCTCTTGATCCCATTCTGTTCTTAATTTCCATTGGTTGTCATCAAAGTATCCTTTCGATACTCTAGAAAACCCAAAAGTAGGACCAAATGCAAACTCTAGCCCAGATTTGTTATCTCTTAAACCATGAAGAACGGTCAATGAAGGTAAAAACAAGCCTTGCTCCAACCCAGTAATCGTTGGAATAAACTCGAATAACCCCTGAACTCTTCCTTGATTTAAATACTGGGTTTCGAATTGATACCCGAACTGAAACAATGTAGCTGATGCATCATAACCACCTTGCTCTCTCGGTTTTTTAAGAATATCTCCATTTTCACCCAAAATATGAACAACTCCCATTCTTACACCAGAATGGTTCAACCTTTTTACATTTGGGTTGTTTGGAACACCTTCACGGCTGTTTATTTGAGTCAAATAATCTATCATTTGTTTCTCTCTTTCAATTCCATACATTTCCTGGAGAGTAAGTAGGATCATGTTTTTTGATTCAGCAGGAATATCTTTATATTCTCTTGAAATTGAGTTTGTTATTTTAGTTGAGGAAAGATCAAATTCACGAAAGGAGACAATAATATTTCCTCTGATTCTTTCAATGTAGCCACTTAACATTTTATCTGAATTTAGTAATTTTCCCGCCTTCTCCAGACATTGAATGCTGTAACAATCATAGGTGATTTTTTCACCCAAGCCCGTACTTTTTTGTGTCAATGCGTAATTGATGTCTTGGTCGTACATAATGGTATAAACACTTAATTTATTCATCAAATGTCGCGTAATATTTCCTGCCTCTGCTGACGAAACCATTTGTTCGCCTTTAGCTTGAATATTAAGAACTGTGCAGCTAGGCTTGATTTGGTCTTGTCCAAAAGAGAAATTTACCGTGAATAATGCAATTCCGAGTATTGTTTTTTTAATTGTTTTCATAACTTTAGTTTTTGTGTTATTGATGTTTCAAAATTCGCAATAACTACCGTTGTTGTAAAAGCTAATTGTCTCTTTTTATGACACTAATCTTTGGCGAAACTTTATGTAATCACTTGTTTTAAAGTCACTTAAATTAAATTTTACTGACATTATAAATTCATTATTTTGAAGAATAGAAAAAAATATAAACACAATAAACCATTATCGTCTAGGCTTATTTCCTGGGGCATTGGAATTTGGATTGTGGCAAATATATTTTTTGTATCAAATGAGTACTATTCTTTTCAGCTTCTTTGGGAATCATTCTTTCCTGTTCATTACAAAGCATACAATGAATTCGGCATTAAACTACCTACACAGCACAAAATTAATGGAATAGACGTTTCTCATCATCAAGGCTCTATTAATTGGCAAATGGTAAGAAATATGAAAGATGAAGAGGTGTCACTTCAGTTTGCGTTTATAAAGGCAACTGAAGGAGTTTCTTTTGTGGACAAGAGGTTCAATGTAAATTGGCTAAATTCCAAAAGACATGACATTGTCAGAGGAGCTTACCATTATTTCAAACCAAACCAAAAAGGACAGGAGCAGGCAAATCATTTTATAAGAAATGTAAAACTCAAAGTGGGAGATCTACCGCCAGTCATAGATATAGAAGAACTGGGAGATATTTCTCCAAATCGACTGATGGAAGGGTTGCTAATTTGTGCCAAACAACTTGAAAAACATTATGGCGTAAAACCTATTATTTATACCTATCAAGATTTTTATAAACTTAATTTTGACAACACCTTTCAGGATTACCCTTTATGGATTGCTCATTACTATAAAGAAACTCCAACTCTAAAGAATTGGGATTTTTGGCAACATAACGATAAGGGCAAGGTTTCAGGAATAAATTACCCTGTAGATTTCAATGTGTTTTCAGGGGATTCTCTGGAATTTCATGAGATATTAATAAAGTAAATCAGGGCAATACATGATTCTAATTTTTATCTTTGCCCTATGATTTTGACGGATACACACACTCATTTATACGCAGAGCAATTTGATGAAGATAGAGACTTGGTCATTGAAAACTGTTTAAAAAATGGAATCAACAGATTGTTTTTGCCTAATATTGATAAAGATTCGGTAGAAGGGATGTTAGACTTGACAAACAAATATCCTGAAAACTGTTTCCCCATGATAGGCATACATCCTTGTTCCGTTGACGAAAATTGGAAAAAAGAACTGAAGCAATACAAAGATCTGATTCTAAGAAATTCTTTCTGTGCGATAGGCGAAATAGGAATTGATTTGTACTGGGATAAATCAACTTTAGCTCTTCAGCAGGAAGCCTTTGAAGCTCAAATTTTATGGGCAAAAGAAATGAAACTTCCTATCGTAATTCATGCTAGAGATGCCTTTGATGAAATATTTACAATAATGGAAAAACACAACGATGAGCATCTTAGAGGTATTTTTCATTGCTTTACGGGTAATTTAAAGCAGGCCAAAACCATTTTAAGTTTTGGCGGTTTTAAGCTTGGAATAGGAGGGGTGGTGACTTTTAAAAATAGCGGTTTGGATAAAGTTGTGAAGGAAATTCCTCTGAAAGATTTGGTTTTGGAAACTGACTCTCCTTATTTGGCTCCGCATCCAAACAGAGGAAAAAGAAACGAATCCACCTATTTGCAACTCATTGCCCAAAAAGTAGCTGAGATTCATGAAACAACCATAGAGCAAGTAGCCAAAATAACGACCCAAAACAGCCAAGAAATATTTGGTTTATAATAATTTGGTAGGATAATTGTAAGGAATTGATTCTAAACCTGATTCAATATTATAGAATGATTTTGTAAATTTGACTAAATACATAAATAACCTATGAAAAAAACAATTTTAATAATCTCAATGGCCAGTGTTGTTGCTTTCGTTACAATGAGTGCAATAGGAACGAACGAGAAAACTCCAAGAACAGAAAAAACTGAAGCAAGTCCTGAGCTAAAATGGTACACCGACTTCACTCAAGCTCATGAATTATCTGAAAAAACTGGAAAACCAATTTTTGGTTTTTTTACAGGAAGTGATTGGTGCGGATGGTGCAAAAGATTACAAGCTAATGTATTTGCTAAAGATAATTTTAAGGAATGGGCTGATAAATCTGTGATTTTACTAGAACTAGATTTTCCAAGAAGAAGTAAATTGCCACCAAAATTAGCTCAACAAAACAGAGAGTTAGCACAGTTGTTCAAAGTAAAAGGATATCCAACGGTTTGGATTTTTGATACTGTGAAAGATTCAGAAACCAATCAAATGAGTATAAATGCACTAGGATCCCTGGGGTACCCGAGAGCTCAAGCAGGAAAAGAAGCTGAAAAATTTGTAGCAGATGCAAAAGCGCTTTTGGCAAAGAAACAATAACTAACCTTCGATTCTTTTTTACATTTTTTGATATTTCAACCATGTTAGAATATCTTTGAAAATGAAAAATAACAAGAACAGAAACCTAATAGAAATAGCTCAAGTTTTTTTTAAACTTGGGCTATTTGCTTTTGGTGGCCCGGCAGCTCATATTGCCATGATGGAAGAGGAAGTTGTAAGAAAAAGAAAATGGATAGATCACTCTCATTTTCTTGATTTGATGGGAGCTACTAATTTAATTCCTGGTCCCAATTCTACGGAATTGACAATGCACTGCGGCTATGTGAGGGGTGGAGTATTGGGGTTATTTATCGCGGGTATTTGTTTTATTTTTCCGGCAGTAATTCTAACTGGTCTATTGGCGTTTTTATATGTGGAATTCGGACAAATACCAGCTATAGAGCCATTTATCTTAGGAATCAAACCCGCAATTTTAGCTGTGATTTTAGGTGCAGTATTCAAATTAGGAAAAAAAGCATTAAAAAATTGGCAATTGGGAGTTTTGGCAGGGTTGGTAATACTTGTCAGCTTTTTGGGAGTGAATGAAGTTACTGCACTACTTTCTGCAGGACTTTTAGGTGGATTGTTCTTTTATGGAGTGAACGAATATCATGAAAATAAAAACTACAAGTCAATCTCTTTTTTTGCCATTCCATTACTTTCTCCGATTGTTGCAAAAACAGCACTTTCAACCTCAAAGATATTCTGGACATTTTTGAAAGTGGGTTCCGTTTTATATGGAAGTGGTTATGTTCTATTTGCTTATCTCAAGGGTGAGCTGGTTGAACCAGGATATTTACAAATGAATGAGTTAATAGATGCAATAGCAGTTGGGCAATTTACACCGGGACCAGTTTTGTCCACTGCAACATTTATTGGGTATCAATTAGGAGGTTTTGGTGGAGCATTGGCTGCAACTTTAGGAATATTTCTTCCTTCATTTGTGTTTGTTTGGATGCTTAACCCGTTGATTACAAGATTGCGAAAGAATAAATTTTTAGGATATTTCTTAGACTCGGTAAACGTTGCAGCAGTGGCCATTATGGTTGTCGTTCTTCTAGAAATGTCTGTAGAAACCATAATTAATTGGCAAAGTGGAGTGATAGCAATATTAGGATTAATATTTGTATTCGGCCCTAAAAAACTCAGTTCAATTTGGATTGTAGTAGGTGGTAGCTCGCTTGGATTTCTATTGTCTCTTATATAAAATTAAATAGTTAACAAACCATTAGTTCGAGAAATACGCAATCCATTTAAGTTTGATTGTTTTATTTAAAGTATCATTGCTTTTATAAAATATGAATTAACGGTCCTTTAAATTAGGATCCTTTTTGACATTGTTAATGAAAAGAAATTTATTTCAATTTTATAAGATTGACAATGCTAAATACTTTCATATTTCGTAAAATACTGTAGGATTATCTATACAATGAAATTATGAGTAACTATTAAGGGAGTGTTGGAATAGTTTATTTAGTTAATTATTCCCATTTTTAATATATCTATAAGTATTTATTATAATTATTGAACACAGTCATAGGCTAATCAATTATCTGATTATCCAATTTAACATAATATAAATTATAAGACAAATGTAGATATAAGGAACTAGTCTCGTGCCTTTCGTTCTAACATCGGTACAAACTTAAAATCCCCAAAAGTTTCCTTGGTATATTCATTTTCTAAAACTTTTGTAATCAAAGTCATAATTTGTTTTTCTTCACCAATAGGAATCACCAATCGGCCACCAAGCTTTAATTGAATCAACAAATCTTCTGGGACAAACGGTGCTCCACAAGTTACAATAATTGAATCGTATGGCGCATATGCCGGAATTCCTTTATAGCCGTCTCCATAGTACAATTTTGCCGTTGAGTAATTCATTCTAGACAAAATCCTTTTTGTTCGATCAAAAAGTTCTTTTTGTCTTTCTATGGAATAAACTTTAGCTCCTAATTCACACAGTACTGTGGTTTGGTAACCTGAACCTGTTCCTATTTCTAATACTTTGTGTCCCTTTTCCACCTTCAATAATTGAGATTGAAAAGCTACTGTGTAAGGATGTGAAATTGTCTGTCCAGATCCAATAGGAAAAGCCTTGTTTTCATAGGCATGTTCAGCAAAAGCTGTGTCCAAAAAGAAATGTCTGGGGATTTTTCCAATAGCCTCAATGACTCTTAAGTCATTGATCCCTTTTTCTGCAATTTCCTCTGCCAGTTGCTTTCTTAATCCCTTATGTCTGTAACTATCTATCACTTTGTTATTAGCTCGTTATATTTTAATGCAGCAGGTTGCTGGTTTTGTTATCTCCTCAAATGCTTATTCACATATTTTCTGTCAGTCATAAATCTTAAAGCCAAGCAACGATCATAAGTCTATTTTCTATTTTCCTCAGAAACATTATTCTCCATCACGTAATTCAAAACTTTAGTCATTAAATGAACTCTGTCTTTTCCTCTTACATTATGTGGATGCATGGGATAAGGAAAAAAGTCAAGCTGAATTCCGTCTTTAACCGCTTGTTGAACAAGTGCCAAATTGTGCTGTATTACCACCACATCATCTATAGTTCCGTGAATAAGCAATAGATTTCCATCTAAATTTTTCACATATTGTAACAAACTATTTTCAGCATATCCGTCAGGGTTTTCTTTGGGTGAATCCATGTATCTTTCTCCATACATAATTTCATACCACTTCCAGTCTATCACTGGTCCTCCAGCTACTGCTGTCGTAAATACACCTGGGTGTCTCAACATCAAAGAGGTAGTCATAAAACCACCATAGCTCCATCCATGAACAGCTAGTCTTTTTGGATCTACAAAGGAAAGAGATTTAAGATACTCTACTCCTGTCAATTGATCTTCCATTTCTACTTTTCCAATTTGTCTATGGATTTGATTTTCGAAGGCAAGTCCCCTATTTGCTGATCCTCTGCCATCTACAGTAAACACAATATACCCCTGATTTGCCATCCAATGCATCCACATACTTGCTCCACCGCCCCAACTATTGGTAATCATTTGGGCATGAGGACCACCATAGACATAAATTAAAACAGGATATTTTTTACTCGAATCAAAATCATAAGGTTTAAATAGCCTTGAATATAGCTTTTCACCTCCTTTTGAGGTTAATTCGCCCATTTCCATTGTTGCCATTTTGTAATCACTTACAGGATTTTCCGCCTTGTGAATTATGGTTTTTTCATCAGTTTCCACATGTATTAACTGTGTATTTCTAGGTATTGTTAAGCTCGAGTATGAATCTAACACATACCTACCAGTGGAACTTAAAACTCCGTTGTGAGTTCCTTGATTTTCAGTTAACCTAACGTTTTCGCCAGTTTCAATATTTACTTTATAAAGGTGCTTTTGTCTTCCATCCTCGCCTGTTGCTTGAACAAATGCCATATTTCCAGCTTCATTCATCCCCAAGAATGAAGTGATAGGAAACTGAAATTTAGTGAGTTGACTCCACTTTCCTGAGGCTATATTTACTTTATATAAATTCATAAATCCATCTTTCTCGCTCAGCCATAGCATTGTATTGTCATTTTGAGTTGGAAAAAAGCCAGGATTTTCGGGTTCTATCCATTTTTCATGTTTCTCCTCAAAAACAGTCCTTACTTTCTTTTTATTGGTAACATCATATTCATTGAAGTGCATATGATTCTGAGCTCTGTTAACTTCGGCAATGTATATTTTTTTCTCATCGGGAGACCAAGTAAGGTTCGTTAAGTAATGATCATCCTTTTCTCCTCCTGTTTTCAGATTCATTTTTCGTTTTACCAATCCCAAAAATGATGAACTTCCTTTTTTAAGGTGATACACTCCTACTTTACCGTATTCGCTTTTTTGACCAGCCATCGGATATTTAATAGCATTCAAAGCTCCCGGTGTTTCATTGATATTTAATAAAGGATAATCTGCTACATCTGATTCATCTTTTTGATAAAAAGCAATTGAATTTCCGTTGGGCGACCAAAAAATCCCCTTCGATATTCCAAACTCAAACCTATGAATAGCTTGTCCTGTTACTATGTTTTTGTCTTCGTTTTCTACAATTTTTATTTTGCTTTTTCTGGTTGTAGCCAAATACAAATTGTTGTCAATTGTATAGGCAACTGCTTGTGCTTTGTAATTAAAACTTCTGTTTTGTGCTTCTTTAGGTGTAATTATTACCGCTTTATTCCCTTTGTCTTTTCCTCTATACGTGTAAATAACTACTGCCCCATTTTTTGTAAAAACTAAGTCATTTTCATATATCTCTTGAATGTTGGGAACTCTTTTAAACTGTACAAAATCCTTCAAAAAGAAATCTAAATCCAATACAAACTCTTGTGTATTGGTTTTTGCATCCTTCATAATGTATTTCCCATCCTCCATATAAATGTATGAGTCCTTACCCCTTACCCATTGAAAACCTCTTAGACTTTTTGGATATAAACCTTTGTAATAACCAAGAACTGCATCTTCTAGTGATAATTCTTTTTTTATGTCATCCTCCATGCGGACTGCTCCCAGATTTTGCTCTTGGCTATAAACGCCAACATATATAAGAATAAATAATAGTGTAATTGAGTGTTTCATGCCTACAAATTGTAAATAAAATGTTTTAATTCAGAATAATAAGATCTTAATTCTTCAGAACTTGATGGATTAATCCTAGCGTAATTGTTATAACTTTTCTTACCCTTATATCTCAAAAAGTAAATGTGGTATTCATATGAAAACCAACGAGCTATCACACAGGAGATAAAATACCAAAACCAAATGTAATGATCCGTAAATAAAGAAACGACAAAGGATTGAATGCACCAGAAAAAAAACATAAGAAATCCACCTAGTACCATATTGATAGAGCTATCGTATTGCCTATCTTTTATTTTGTCCAAAATTAACTTTTGTGGTAAGATTGCCGGAATAAAGCTATTTATGAATCCATACAGCGCCAGAGGAAAACCTAATACCAAACCGAGAATTGGAATCACTAAATTGTGTTGTTCCTTTTCAAATAAATAAGGACGTAGTTCATGTTTCTTACAAACTTCATTCATCTGAATTACTTTGCTCTTTATCTCTGATGACTCATTTTTGTTGTTTTCAAAAAAGTGAGTCAGCTTTCCGTTTTTTTCTTTGTTCCATTTAAATTTATTGATGAGGCTAACACGTTTTCTTCTAATCTTACCTAAAAGAAAATCATAAACTTCATAAAAATCATTCGCTGAATAATCGAGCATCTCATTTCTCAATCCCTGCTCAATTTCGAGCATAAGAGGAGTGAAAAGCTCGTTTTCATTCTTGAAACTAGAGACAGATTCAAAAACATCTGAAGCATTAATTGCCTTTCCATAGCTCACCAATAAATCGGCAGATTTGTTTCTAGTATTCGAATAATTTAATCCCACAGGAACAATCCAAATATCATTATCCGATTCATTGTGAGATTGCATGGCAATTCTAGCTATTCCTTTTTTTAATGGTCTTAATTTGTTCTGTGTGTTATGACTTCCTTCCGGAAAAATTATTATACGTCCTTTGGTTGAGAGTATTTCACTACATCGATCGAATATCGCTACGTTTTTTTCTTTAAAATCTGCACCGTCTCTTTCTCTGTAAATGGGTAACATATTCAATGAATACAATATTTTTGCAATGAATGGATTTTTAAAAACATCCGATTTGGTCAAGAAAAAAACGGGATACCTATTCGTTGTGGCAATAACTATAGGATCTATCAACGAGTTTTGATGATTGGCTGCAAATATTACCGGTTTATTCTTAGGAATATTTGATAAACCTCTTCTAAATACTCTGGTAAAGTAGCCTTGTTTAGTAAACCAAACAAGTACAAAGGTAATTGCATACGGGATTGTCCAATTCTTTATTCGCATTTCATTTGTTTATCATTCCTACTATTATTTTCGGAAAGAATAAATATAAGTGTTTTCTGTGTGTATTGAAATAAAAAATCCGTCCTAATTTTAAATCAGAACGGATTTCGGTATTATTATAAACTTTGATTATCCTCCAAAGTCATCAAATCTTACATTCTCATTTGGAACACCCCAATCGTCACACATTTTGATAACGGCTTGGTTCATCATTGGTGGTCCACAGAAGTAAAATTCTATATCTTCCGGTGCATCATGTTTGGATAAGTATTGATCGATCACCGCATTGTGGACAAACCCAACAAATCCATCTCCATTTTCGTCATTTATATCTTTCTTTTCTACCCAATTGTCTTCTGGTAATTGATCCGACAATACTAAGTAAAACTTAAAGTTTGGAAAATCTCTTTCTAGGTCTCTGAAATAATGGATGTAAAACAATTCAGCTTTACTTCTACCACCGTACCAATAAGTTACTTTTCTTCCAGTTTTAATTGTTTTGAACAATTCATACAAGTGGGATCTCATTGGCGCCATTCCTGCTCCACCTCCAATGTACAACATTTCAGCATCAGAATCATTGATAAAGAATTCTCCGTAAGGACCAGATATTGTTACCTTATCTCCCACTTTTTGGTTAAATATATAAGATGATGCAACACCTGGATTTACTTTCATCCATCCATTTGCTGCTCTGTCAAATGGCGGTGTAGCAATACGTACATTCAACATTATTTTCCTTCCTTCTGCAGGGTAAGAAGCCATAGAGTATGCTCTCACAACTTCTTCTTTGTTTTCCATTACTAAGGGCCACAATCCAAACTTATCCCAGTCAGCTTTAAATTTTTCCGGTTCACCTGGGTGATCTTGAGGATGAGCCTCAATATCCATATCCTTATATGGAATGGTACATGGTGGAATTTTAATCTGGATGTATCCTCCAGCTTTGTAATCCATATCTTCAGGAATCTCAACAATAAACTCCTTAATAAAAGTCGCTACGTTATAGTTTGAAGAAACAGTAGCTTCCCATTCTTTAATACCTAAAATTTCTTCTTCAATTTCGATATTCATGTCTTCCTTCACTTTTACTTGGCAACCTAATCTGTGATTCGTTGCAATTTCTTTTCGAGTAAAGTGAGGTTCTTCTGTAGGTAGGATTGCTCCTCCTCCATCGTGTACTTGACAGATACATTGAACACAAGTTCCACCACCACCACAGGCAGATGGCAAAAATATTCCTTGGTTTCCTAGTGTACTCAGTAAAGTACCTCCTCCATCAACTTCCAAAATTCTTTCTCCGTTATTGATGTTAATTTTTATTTTCCCGGAAGGTGATAATTTTGCTTTAGCGAAAAGCAACATCAACACCAAAACAAGGATGACCAATAAAAATACCGCGATTGTGATTAAAACTACTTTAAAGTCCATATTTTTCTTATATATTAAATCCTAAAAATCCTAAAAATGCTAATCCCATAAGACCAGTCAAAATAAACGCCATACCAACTCCTCTTAGTGGTGCAGGAACGTGAGAATATTTTATTTTCTCTCTAATAGCCGCAAGTAATACGATTGCAATGAACCAACCAAATCCTGATCCAAAACCGTATACCGTTGCATGGCCTATAGAAGGAAAGTTTTTTTGTTGCATAAACAAGGATCCTCCTAAAATTGCACAGTTTACTGCAATAAGCGGCAAGAAGATTCCAAGTGCTCCATACAAAGCTGGAGAAAATTTCTCAACTAACATTTCTACCAATTGCACTATGGATGCAATGACAGCGATGAACATAATAAAGCTCAAAAAGCTCAAATCCACATCAGCATATTCTTCACCCAACCAAGCTAATGCTCCATCCTTTAGGATATAATTCTCGAGTAAGTAGTTTACAGGTACTGTCACTACGAGAACAAAAATTACTGCCAATCCTAGACCGAAAGCTGTTTTTACAGTTTTTGAAACCGCCAAATACGAACACATTCCAAAGAAGAATGTAAACACCATGTTATCCACGAAGGCTGCTCTGATAAATAATTTTAATAATTCCATAATTTCTTATTTCTTGTAATTTATTCTGTTAAAATTAATGTTCGTCAATTAAACTAGGTGTTTTCTTCTTTTGTATCCATATGTACAACGCTACCAATATCAAAGAAGACGGAGGAAGCAACATCAATCCGTTGTCTTCGTAACCAATTGCGTACAAACCAGTCTGTTCTACTGAATTTCCAAATATTTCAAATCCGAGTAATTTTCCTGAACCGAATAATTCTTTGAAAAAGGCAACAACTACAAGTATTAGTCCGTATCCCAATCCATTTCCTACTCCATCTAAGATAGATTCCCAAGGTTTATTACCCAATGCAAATGCTTCTAATCTTCCCATGATTATACAGTTTGTGATAATCAGTCCTACAAATACCGAGAGTGATTTAGATACATCGTATACAAAGGCCTTAAGTACCTGATCTACAATAATTACAAGGGCAGCCACAATTACAAGCTGAACAATAATCTTAATCTTCGATGGGATTAAGTTTCTCATTAAGGAAACAATTAAGTTTCCCATTACCAATACAAACAATACCGCAATTGACATTACAATAGCATTATCCATTTGAACGGTAACGGCAAGAGCAGAACAAATACCAAGTACCTGAATCGTTACTGGATTATTTAAGTTCAAAGGATCTGATATTAATTTTTTATTCTTCTTGGAGAATAAAGGTTCTTTTGTTTCAGACATAGTATCTATTTTTAAAAAAGAGGTTAAATTATTTTGTTGCTAATAAAGTTGAATCGACAACCATTTGAATGCTGTCCATTGCAGGAACTGTGTCAGTCACAGGTATCTGTGCAGGAGTTGTAGAAGCGGTATTCAAGGTTGCGAAATATTTGTTGTAAACGGCCAAAGATCTATTCATCATTTCATCTACACCAACGGCCGTAAAGGTTGCTCCACTTAACCCAGCAACTTGGTGTTTGTTGTATTCCCCACCTGGCTTCTCAACTTTTATTGGCTTGTATTCACCGGAGGTTTCATCGGTGATTACTTTCCCTTTGAATTGATTTTGAAATAAGTCTTCTGTTATTTTAGAACCCAATCCTGGAGTTTCTCCTTTGTGGTCAAATACGGTTCCATTGATAGTAGCCCCATCTTCTCTAAAAGCTACATATCCCCAAATGTCATCCCAGAGCCCTTTTCCGCTGAAATAAGTAACGTAGTACTTCTCTCCATTGTTTTCTGCAACAAAAAGTGGGTATGTAATCCCTTCGGATTTCAGAGCTTCTTCGTATTCAGTACCTCCTTCTGGGTATTTTTTCATTAACCCGGTTAGTTTATTGTAATACTTCCTCACATCTAAATTAAATGCATCCTTCTCGTCCTTCATTTTTTTGGCAGCAGCTTGAATTTCGTCTTCATTGGTTAGTTCAGAAACTATATTTCCATCATAATCCAAAATGATTCGCTTGGTAATGAAATCGTTGAATATTTTTCCAGCATCGTCTCTAGAAACTCCATTAGTTTCATCTAATCCGATGGCTTGCAAAATGTTTTGCATTTTTTCGTTTTTCACATTGGCTTGCTGAATTGGCTTCAATGAAGAAGCAATGTAGGCCAACAATCCACCAACTACAACTACCATAACAATAGCAAATGTCATCGTGTACGCGTTTCCTTCTTTGTTTATACTCATGGTTATAAGTTTAATTTTGACTTAGTAAATTATGCTGAGGCTTTTGCTAACCTTTTCTCTCTTCTTTTGATGTTCCCATTTAGCACCATGTGGTCAATTAATGGAGAACAAACATTCGCTATTAAAATTCCTAACATTATTCCTTCTGGATAAGCCGGGTTAGCAACTCGAATTAAAATCCCAATAAATCCAGCTAAAAATCCGTAATAGAATTTCCCCTTGTTAGTTTGTGCTGCTGTTACTGGGTCAGTAATCATGAATACCATTCCAAACATAAAACTTCCAATCATTAGTTGATGAATGGCAGGAAGTTGCATGTATGCATTATCTCCCGCGAATAGATTGAAAATAGTAGCCATTACAAATCCACCTGCAAAGAAGGAAACTACTATTCTCCAACTCGCAATTCTAGTAATAAGCAAGAAGGCTAAACCAATTAAAATGGCGTAAACAGAAGATTCTCCGATTGAACCAGGGTAATCTCCCATAAGTGCGCGACTAAAAGTAATACCGTTCTCTGTAAAATCCTGAATGTTTTCATAAGCAGGACTATCAGTAGTCATAGAAGCTAAATCTCCTAAAGGAGTTGCTCCTGAAACACCGTCTGCCAGAGTTCCATTTTTTTTCATTTCCTTTAATCCCGATATCCAAACGGTATTTCCTGACATAGAAGTTGGGTGAGCAAAGAATAAAAAAGCTCTTGTGGTTAAAGCCACATTCACTACATTCATTCCTGTTCCTCCAAATACTTCTTTTCCTATTACAACACCAAATACAGTAGCAACCGCAATCATCCACAAAGGCGTGTCAACAGGCATAATTAAAGGAATAAGCATCCCAGACACCAAGTAACCTTCATGCAGTGCATGACCTTTTATGATTCCGAAAATAAATTCTACTGCCAATCCTACAGTATACGAAACAGCAATGATAGGTATAACTCTAATTGCTCCATGAGCGATTTTATCTATGAAATCCACCTCTTGTCCTAGAGCAAAAAAGTGTTGTTGACCTACATTCCAGATTCCAAATAATAAAGCAGGAACCATCGCTAAGATTACAAACATCATTGTTCGCTTTAAGTCTATTCCATCTCTAATGTGAGAACCAGACTTTGTTGTGTGATTGGGTGTAAACACCAAAGTTTCGAAAGATTCAATCAATGGATACCATTTCTTGTTTGTCTTTTCGTAACGTTTATCGAAAAAATTTCTTAAAAATTTCATAGTTTATTAAATATAGGTTGAAAATAAAGAGTCTATTACATGCACTCTTCCTCAATTACTTTTAATCCGTCTCTAATTATTTGTTGAGAATTAACTTTTGAAGTACAAACGAATTCACACAATGCAAAATCTTCTGGAGCAACTTCATAGATACCTAGTTTTTCCATCTTATCAATGTCATTTGTAATTGCTGCTTTCAATAATTGTACCGGGTAAATATCAAAAGGAAATACCTCTTCATATTGACCAGAAACAACAAAGGCTCTTTCTTCACCGTTTAGATTCGTATCTACATCATATGATTTCTTTGGCAACAATGCCGATAAGAAGGCTTTCGAATTGGACAATTTATTCAATCCGGGAGCTAGCCATCCTTCTGTAAATGAAACTTTGTAATGGTCACCTTCTGGAATAACAGTTACTTGATTGTCGTAGAATCCTAAAAAACCATCTTTACCTACGTTAGTTCCTGTTAATACATTTCCTGAAATGTATCGCACATTTTCAGAGATAATCTTCTTGTCAACCAAATTAGCTAAACTGGCACCTGCCGTGACGGTGTAATAAGAGGGAGTTTCAACCTCAGAACCTGTCAAAGCAATAGTTTTACTAAAATCCACTTTACCCGTTAGGAATAGAGCGCCAATTCTTGCTACGTCCAATGCATTTACAGTCCAAACGATTTCACCTTTATTAATAGGATTAATTTGATGAATTTGCGTTCCCACATTTCCAGCTGGGTGTTTACTATTGATTGTATAAAGTTCAATTCCTTTCACATCAGAAAAAACACTTGTGTTTTTAGAAGTATTTTCAATTGTCACATTTACCTTTCCGTCTGTCAATTTTGTTAGAGCGTCAAACCCAGCTTGCAAAGCTTCTTTCTTATCCTTTAATAAAAATTCAAAGTCAGGTGCTAAAGGGGATGAATCAAAACCGGAAACAAAAATAGCTTTTGGTGCTTTGTTGTAATCTGCAACAATATCCAAGGGTCTTTGTTTGATAGTTGGCCAAAGACCACTTTTCAAAATCACCTCTTTTGCATCTCCATTCGTTTCAATTGATTCGAAAGTAAATTCTGAATCAGCTTTGATAATCACTTCAAGAATTCTTCTTTTCTCTCCTCGCTTCACTTCACTTACGGTTCCGCTCACTGGAGAAACATATTGAATTGCTTCTCTGTATTTATCGTAAAATATAGGACTTCCTACTTTCACTGAATCACCTTCTTTTACAACCATTTTTGGAGTCATAGAAGGGAAATCTGAGGGTTTGATTGCGTAAAAAGGTGAGTTTGCGACAGCCTCTATAGTTTGTCCTGGTTTACCTTTAAGCTTAAGATCAAGCCCTTTTCTAATTTTTATAGCTTTTGCCATCTTGATGTAATTCTACATTTAATTGTTGCAAATTTATAAAAAGCCAAAGTTTAAATGCAATTGTTTTATGTCTTTTTTCAACAGAATAAACGTTAATATCTTCTTTTATTAAAACAAATGGTAAATATTACAAAATTAAATTCAATTAATCGCTTATCTGTTAATGACTTAACCTTTTAAACACTCAATCACATTAAAATAATTTATCTTTAGTATTAATGGTTTTGTGTAACATCTACAGGAAGGTTGTCTTTTAGCGTTTTTAGTGTTTGCAATTCCTTATATTTGCGTCATATTTTTAAAAAGATAAAAGTTCAGAATGAAATATTACAACAATATACTTGAAACTATTGGGAACACACCTCTAGTTAAACTAAACAAACTCACGGAAGAAATTGACGCCTTAGTTTTGGCAAAAGTTGAAACTACCAACCCAGGAAACTCGGTTAAAGATAGAATGGCGGTAAAAATGATTGAGGATGCCGAAAAGGCTGGTTTGTTAAAGCCTGGTGGAACTGTAATTGAAGGTACTTCTGGAAATACTGGTATGGGGCTTGCTTTAGCTTGTATCATTAAAGGATACAAGATGATGTGCGTATTGAGCGACAAACAATCTAAAGAAAAAATGGATATTTTGAGAGCCGTAGGAGCCGAGGTTGTTGTTTGCCCTACAAACGTTGAGCCTGACGATCCGCGCTCTTATTATTCAGTATCAAAAAGATTAGCCAGTGAAGTGCCCAATAGTTGGTACGTGAATCAATATGATAATTTATCTAATAGATTGGCTCATTATGAAAGTACCGGCCCAGAAATTTGGGAGCAAACGGACGGGAAAATAACTCATTTTGTTGTTGGCGTGGGAACCGGAGGTACTATTTCAGGTGTAGGAAAGTATTTGAAAGAGAAAAATCCAGACATTAAAATTATTGGGATTGATACTTATGGTTCTGTATTCAAAAAGTACCATGAAACGGGTATTTTTGATGAGGCTGAGATTTATCCTTATGTGACAGAAGGAATTGGCGAAGATATTTTACCAAAAAATGTAGATTTTGACATCATTGACCATTTTGAGAAAGTCACTGACAAGGATGGAGCAATCATGACCCCAAGAATTGCAAAAGAAGAAGGTATTTTTGTTGGGAACTCTGCAGGTTCTGCTGTTAAAGGATTGTTGCAAATGAAACACATGTTCAAGAAGGATGATGTAGTAGTCGTTTTGTTTCATGACCATGGAAGCAGGTATGTTGGAAAATTCTTCAATCAAGAATGGATGAAAGAGAGAGGTTATGTAGAGAATCCTTCTACTCCTATTGCGAAAGACATTGTTAGCTCTCAAGGAAACTTGGTGATTGCCAATCACGATGAATCAATCTGTTCGGTTGTGGAAAAAATGTCTAAATTTCATATTTCACAGATTCCAGTATTTAAAGGAAAAGAAATAGTTGGCTCTATCAGTGAAACCGATGTATTAAATTACCTATTCGAGCATCCTGAGGCAAAAAGAGATTCTATAGAACCTTTACTTAATCCAGCTTTTCCGATGGTTGAGTTAACTACAAAGTTGAAAGATATTTCTAAATTAATCACGGAAAGTAATGCTGCAGTAATGATTCAATCGGAAGATGGTAACTACCATATAATCACAAAACAAGATGTAATAAAAGCGATAGCTTAACTCCTATGTCCGAAACCAAAAATATTCAACTCTTCAAGAGAGTACTAGTATTTCTTAGGCCACACAGAATCATGTTTTTTTTCACGGTTTTGGGTACAATTCTTAATGCTATAATCTCTCCTTTGCGTCCATTGATTTTATTTTTCATGATTGATAAATTTGTCGATGGAAAAGAGAAGTTCAGTGGTTTCATGATGAACACTTTAAATAATCTGGATGTTTCGATACAACCAGACAATGGCTTTTTGTACTGGACCGTCATCGCTATCGTTACCATCGTGCTTGAGGCTATTTTGCGTTTTGCTACTGTTTACTTTACCAATCTCATAGGACAAAATATCATTGCAGATATGAGAGAAAGGTTGTACAACCACTTGACAACCTTCAAAACCCAATATTTTGATAAAAACCCCATAGGAAGGTTGGTAACACGACTGGTATCTGATGTAGAAGCTGCCTCAGAGATTTTTTCGAATGGAATAATTACAGTGGCTGGAGATATTTTAAGTTTAGCCTTGGTAATTATTATTATGTTCTCCACTAATTGGATGTTTACCTTAATGGTACTTCTTCCTCTTCCCATTTTATTCTGGGCTACCAATATTTTTAAAAATGCCATTAAAAAAGCATACCAACTCGAAAGTACGCAAGTTTCTAAACTCAATACTTTTGTTCAGGAACGCATAATAGGAATGAGCATTCTACAACTCTTTTCAAGAGAAAAAATTGAATACCAAAAATTCGAAGAAATAAACAAACTTCATCGAAATGCCCACATCAAGTCGGTCTGGGCCTACTCTATTTTCTTTCCTGTTGTAGAAATATTGAGTTCTATTTCCATCGCATTTGTTATCTTTTATGCCTCCTATCAGATTATAGACAGGCCAATTGCAGAGACTAGCACAGGTGAAATAGTGGCCTTTATCATGTGGATAAATATGCTTTATCGCCCTATTAGAATGTTAGCAGATAAGTTCAATGTAATTCAAAGAGGACTAGTCAGAGCTAAAAATATTATCGAAATATTAGATGATGATCAAATAATTCCTACAAACTCAAAAGACACGAACTACAAGAAATATGAAGGGAATGTCGAATTCAACTCAGTAAAATTTGCATACAACAATGATGATTATGTATTGAAGGATGTTTCGTTTCAAATAGAAAAAGGACAGACCGCTGCTTTCGTTGGTGCTACAGGAGCTGGGAAATCAAGTATAATTAATATCCTCAGCCGGTTTTATGAATTTCAATCTGGAGCCATTAAGGTCGATGGAAACGACATAAGAGAATTATCTCTAGAAGATTTAAGACAAAATATTGCCGTTGTTCTGCAAGATGTATTCTTATTTTCGGATACCATCATGAACAACATTACCCTCAAAAATCCTAAAATCACAAAAGAACAAGTGATTGAAGCCTCTAAATTTGTAGGGCTACACGACTTTATCATGAAGTTACCAGGCAACTATGATTATGATGTAAAAGAAAGGGGGAATTCGCTCTCTACAGGTCAAAGACAATTAATTTCTTTTGTTCGAGCTTACGTTTACAATCCATCCATTTTAGTTTTGGATGAAGCAACCTCCAGCATAGATACCGAAACGGAAGAATTAATTCAGACTGCCATCGATAAATTGACACAAGGAAGAACAGCCATAATCGTGGCCCACAGACTATCTACAATAAAAAAAGCTGATAAAATTATTGTACTGGACAAAGGAAAAATAATTGAACAAGGCAATCACGATGAACTACTTGAATTGAATGGTACTTACAGAAATTTGTATGAAATACAATTTGAAGAAGACTGATGTTCTTTCAATAACACCAAATTTATGATTGCTATTCAAACCTTATCCATTCCTAAAGATTGTAAAGTTATTCATCACGAATTTTATGATTATGAGCCAAGTGAATCATTTGACTTACTGAATAATGTAAAGTTCTTGAATGAGAATCTATTTCAGTGTGTGTTTCCAGAACAACATCTAATAATTGACTTAGGCTGGTACGGTGATGTGGTAAATAACAAAGGTGAATTTCGTATTCAAATCATTGTAAACGAAAATTGGGAACACCCTTTTGAAGTAATCTATTCAAAATCTGCAAGAGAGGTGAAACAACTCCTTCTCAATACTTTCAAATATTTCTCTTCTCAGGAGTTTGAAGCTAACTAACAAAACTAGTAGGAATTGGGGCCACCAGAATAATTCTTTTCCATGAATTCGTTTCTTAGGTTCAATATTTTTTTGAAAAACAATTCATTCGTTTGCTTCAATGAAACCTTATTGAAGTTTATGAAATTTCCGTCAGCATGTATTGAGTCATATTCGGTTTGGTATAACACCAGTTTATAGTAAGGAATTGCCCAAACCCAATGAGTTAAATTATCTTTAAAGTGAACAAGGATTCCTTTTGGTCTCAATTCTACACTTCCGTATTTTATTTGTTGAAATTTAGATAGTTTTTCATAAATTTCGATGCTTGATTTTTCGATCTTCATTCTGTGAGAACCAATTCCGCGCATTACAAGTCTCATTTTTAAAGAAAATGGCTTTCCCACGAGTTCATTAATTTCTCTGGTTACTCTTACCGGCCTTGTTGAATAATCTGCTATCATAGTTCAAAATTAAGTCAAATAAAAATGTGTTGTGAAATAAATTGAAAAGCAAATATCGATTTTATCAAAAGGAATATCTTTTGGTTTCTATTATCTTTGATAAAATCTACGATTAAAATGAAACATCTATTTTTTCCAGTTCTCACCACTCTCCTGCTCATGAGCAGTTGTATCAGTAAAAAAGTATCTCAAACGAAACAAAATACGGAGAATTTATATGGTTTAGCGCAGACCAATTTGATCAACGAAAACGGAGTCAAAGTTCCGATGCGGGTGCTTCAAATTACAAACAAGGAAGATTCTATTGTGCTAAGAACAAAAAGCCAGCCCATTAATTTGACTAATCAATTTGAAATAACGAAAACTTTGGCTAAAAAACTGCTAACAACTGTTAACGATCCTAAAAACCCTGGCGTGGGAATTGCTGCACCTCAAGTAGGAATATTAAAACAGATGATAGCTGTTCAAAGATTTGACAAAAAAGGAAACCCATTTGAAATTTATGTCAATCCTACTATAAAACAATACTCAGTTAAAACTCAGTTTTGCCTTGAAGGATGCTTGTCGATACCAGATAAAATGGACACCACAAAAAACAGAGCTTATGCTATTCTACTTGAATATGATAATTTGGATGGTAGCCACGAATTCGAGATGATTGAAGCGTTTACAGCGGTTATTTTTCAGCACGAAATAGATCACCTAAATGGCATTCTTTTCACGGATCATTTGGATATAGAAATTGAAGAGGCCGAAGAAAGAAAAAGAAAAAATAATGAGTAAAGAAAAGAAAAAGCTTGCCATTGTTGGAGGTGGTTCTGCAGCCATCATGCTTGCTGCCGAAATTGATACGAATAAGTATGAGGTCACTATTTACGAAAGAAATCTAGCTCTTGGTAGAAAATTTTTAGTGGCTGGCAAAGGAGGATTCAACTTAACACATTCTTCGCCAATACGTGAGATGAAAAATAAATACGTTGCCTCATCCACAATTTTAAAAAGTCTTGATGAGTTTACCAATGAAGATTTCATAGATTGGTTACAAAAAGAAGGAATTGAAACGTTTGTGGGGAGTAGCAAAAGAATTTTTCCAATTAAACCAACTAAACCGATTCAAGTTCTTCAAGCCTTCACCAAAAGAATAGAAGATAAAAAAATCCAAGTTAAGTTCTCGCATCTTTGGAAAGGGTTTAATAATTCGGCTCTCGTATTTGAAACAAAAGACGGAGTAAAAGAGATTGAACCTGACTTAGTTGTTTTTGCTTTAGGTGGAGCCAGCTGGAAAAAAACAGGGTCTGAAGGTGAATGGATAACGTTTTTTGAACAAAAAGGAGTGAAAACAAGTAGTTTTCAAGCTTCAAATTGTGGAGTTGCCATAACGTGGAAAGAAAAGTTTTCAAAAACTCACGAGGGACAACCTTTAAAGAGCATTTCAGTTTCCTGTGGTAATTTATCTAAAAAAGGAGATTTAACTATAACTCGTTTAGGACTTGAGGGAAGTGCTGTATATGCTTTGAGTCCAGAAATAAGAAATGAGATGAAATTAAAAGGTGTAGCAACCTTACTGTTAGATTTAAAACCTACCACAAAACCAGAGGCTGTTCTGAGGAAATTGACTAGTCCAAGGAAAAAAAATTCCTGGAGTGAACATTTGATATGGCAATTGAAACTTTCTAAACCTATGTTCGACTTAATCAAAAGAAGTTGTACTAAAGAGGAGTTTCTAGATCCAGTTTTTTTATCCAAACGCATTAAAAATCTACCACTAAAAGTTACTGGCTTTGATGATATTGACAAAGCTATATCCACTGTTGGAGGAATCTCCTTAAACGAAATAGCTGATAATTTTGAACTCAAAAAGATACCGAATCATTATGTGATTGGTGAAATGTTGGACTGGGATGCTCCAACAGGAGGCTATCTATTACAAGCATGTATGAGTATGGGTCATAGTCTGGCAAGACAATTATAAAATTGAAAGAACCATTTTTCTTAAGTGTAAAGCCTATTAATTTACAAAATTATACTTGGAAAGAAAGTAATCCCAATCCCAAACAAACTTCTCAACGATATTATTCAATCGCTTTAAGAATTTAGGGTTTGGAGTATTCATGTCCTTAAAATACTCTTCTTGGTAAGAGGCCAAATTGTATTTGTGAAAAATACACTTGGACATGGCATAAAGGGCATTTTTTGATGGATAGTTTATTTTACTCATAAAAGATGAGTAGTTTTTTATATGACCTTTGGTCTCAGAAATTTTTAAGTCATAAAGATTCGAAAACTTTTCTATCAGCATTTCTTTTAGTCTATCAGCTTGTTCACCTTCCAATCTTTTTTCCATGATTTTCAAATTGCCTACAAACAAAATGAGCATAAATCGGTCGTAGTCATCAGAGGAGATATTTGGCTTCTCAACAAAGTCTTTGTCATTATTTATAAGCTCAGAAATATCTGGAAAACCAACCTCCATGGCGTGTACCAAAGAATTGATTAATACATTGGCTAGTTTGTCTTCGTTGACTTTCTTTTTAAAGATCGTTTTTAGCATAAATAACTTAAAGTTTATCTTCAAATATAAAACGTTTTATCGTCAGAGAATAAACAGGTTACGAATGATTCTTAACTAACTATTGTTAATAGCTTAACAATTTGGTGATTTCTTTTTCAACCTTATCAGCATTAGGAATCATGGTTGACTCTAGCGTTGAATTAAGGGGTATGGCAGGCATATTTTCCGAACCTACAACGCTAACAGGAGCATCCAAATTTTCGAAACAATTGCGCGAAACCAATGAGGCAATACTTTGACCAAATCCGTTTCCTCTTGGTTCTTCTGTCACGACCATGCACTTTCCATGTTTGTTGGCTGTTTCTATAATCAAGTCTTCATCCAGCGGATATATCGTTCGAATATCAATAATTTCTATTTTTCCTTTGTGTGATTTTGCAGCCTCTTTTGCCCAGTAAACTCCCATTCCATAGGTGATAATTGCAAGAGAATCTCCCTCAAGAGTTTCTTTTTCATTGGCACTTTGCACTACTCTACCTTTTCCAAATGGAATGACATAATCCTCATCCGGATCTATTGTTTTGGCTCCTTCTGTTCCCTTTATTTTACTCCAATACAATCCTTTGTGCTCAAGTATTACACAAGGATTAGGATCGTAGTATGCAGCTTTCATTAATCCTTTAAGGTCTGCTCCAGTACTCGGATAGGCAATTTTTATTCCTCTGATATTCGAGAGAACTGATTCAACACTTGATGAATGATATGGACCTCCACTACCGTAAGCACCAATTGGGACTCTAATAATTGAACTAACCGGCCATTTTCCATTGGACAAATAGCAAGACCGACTTACCTCTGTGAATAATTGGTTGAGGCCTGGCCATATATAATCGGCAAACTGAACTTCCACTATTGGTTTGGTTCCTGCTGCTGACATTCCTACTGTACTTCCAATGATAAAAGCTTCTTGAATTGGCGTGTTAAAAACTCTGTTGTCTCCGAATTTTTGTGCTAAGGTTGCTGCTTCTCTAAAAACCCCTCCAAGTCTTCCTCCAACATCTTGACCGTAAAGCAAACACTCTGGATGTTTTTCCATCAGCTCTTGAACAGCAAATAAAGCACTATCTACCATTACGGTTGGTTCTTTTCCTGCTGGTGCCCTTTCTCCTCTCTCTTCTGTAATAGGTGAAGGAGCGAAATCATGTGTAAACAAATCCTCAGGTTTTGGATCCTCTTCTTTCAAGGCTAATTTGTAGTCTTCCTCAACCATCTTTTTCGCTTTAGATTCAATGTTAATCAAATCTGCTATTCCAACTCCTAGTTCTTTAAGCTGTGCTTTAAATTTAGGAAATGGATCTCTTTTTCTCTGTTCTTTTAAATCATCTCTGTACCATTCCATTCGAACTCCTGAAGTATGGTGATTAAGCAAAGGAACTTCAGCGTGAATCAAAAAAGGACGCCTCTCGTTTCTCACCTTTTCAATCGTTTCCTCTAACACTTGGTATGAATTTACAAAGTCAGTCCCGTCAATTGTCATAGCTTCCAACCCTTTGAATCCTTGAGCATACTCGAAGGCATTTTGAGTTCTTATTTCCTTGGCATGAGCAGAAATATCCCATTCATTATCTTGAACAACAAAAATTATGGGCAACTGTTTTAGGGCAGCCATGTGAAATGCTTCAGAAACCTCACCTTCTGTGACACAAGCATCACCTAAGGAACAAATCACGACTGGCTTTTCGTCAGAATTATTCAACTTTTGATCTTCCAAATATTGAATCCCCATTGCCAATCCTGTGGTTGGAATGGCCTGCATCCCTGTTGCGGATGACTGATGAGGAATTTTAGGTTTATCTTCATCCTTCAAACTTGGGTGAGAATAGTACGTTCTTCCACCCGAAAACGGATCGTTTTTCTTTCCCAAAAGTTGAAGCATCAGATCAAACGGTCTCATGCCTATTCCAAGTAACATAGAGTCATCTCTGTAATAAGGAGCTAAATAATCGCATGGCTTTAGCTGCATTGAAACGGCCAGTTGGATAGCTTCGTGACCTCTGGATGTGGCGTGAACATATTTACTCGTTGTTGCTTTATTTTCTTCATAAAGCTCTGTCATTGAGACAGCAGTGCACATTAATTCGTAGGCTTTTAGTAAGGTGGATTTATTAATTTCTTTCTTCACTTTTTTCTTTTTCTTCAATTTTCTTCCTGACAAGGAACTTTTATTCTTGGTTTTAATTTGCTACTTCAGACATGAATTTAATTCTCATCAATCGCAGCTCTTCTTCTTCGTATTCCTCCTCGAATTCTTCGAAGGCAACCGGAATTGAATCTGTCTCTGATTCCATGAAATAGTCAAATATTTCTTCTTGCTCTTCCTCGCCCAACATTTCATCGATGTAGTAGTTAAGATTAATTTTAGTTCCAGAGTGAACGATGGTCTCTATCTCAGTTATCAATTCATTAAAGGGAATATTGTTTTGGTTTGCAATATCTTCCAAGTCGCTTTTTTTATCAATACTGGTTATGATGTGTATTTTTAATGCAGATTTATTGGCAACAGACTTTACTACGAAATCATTAGCTCGTTCTATTCCATTTTCTTCTACATAATTTAAAATAACATCTATAAAGGGTTGACCAAATCTTTTTGCCTTTCCTGCTCCTACTCCTCCTATATTCTTCAACTCTTCTATGGTAAGTGGATAATGCAAACACATTTCTTGCAAAGATATTTCTTGAAAAACAGCAAATGGAGGAATTGATTTTTCTTTAGAAACCTTTTTTGTTAAATCCTTAAGCACCTTGTAGAGGGTTTCATCCATGACATTTTCTTTAACGTTCTGGATAATTGGCCCTGTTAAATCGCTGTAATCCCTCTCTTTAAAAAGAGAAACATCATAAGGATTTTTTAAAAAACCTTCACCTTTTTTGGTTATTTTGATAATTCCATAGGACTCTACTTCTTTTTTAATAAACTCCTTCAGTATAGATTGCCTGATAATTGAACTCCATGACTTTGAATCTCTATCGTTACCTTTGCCAAATATTTCTAGATGGTTGTGTTTGTAGTTGGTAATCTCATTATTGAGTTTACCAGCTAATACATCAGCAATGTGAGTCGATTTATGTTTTTGGTTCATCGCCAAAACAGCCTGGAGAAGCAATAGGATAAGTTCCTTTGCCTCGTATTTCTCTTTGGGGTTGGCACAATTATCGCATTTTTGGTTGCAACTAGTTTCTTCGTAATCTTCTCCGAAATAATGTAAAATATATTTTCTTCGACACACCGAGGTTTCTGAGAATGAAACAATATCGTTGAGTAGTTGCCTGCCAATTTCCACCTCGCTTACCGGTTTTCCTTGCAAGAATTTTTCGAGTTTCTCTACATCTTTGTAGCTATAAAATGCAATGCAATTTCCCTCTCCCCCATCTCTTCCTGCTCTGCCTGTTTCTTGGTAATACCCTTCTATACTTTTAGGGATATCGTGGTGAATGACAAAACGCACATCTGGTTTGTCAATCCCCATTCCAAAAGCAATGGTTGCAACAATAACATCAGCATCTTCCATCAAAAACATATCTTGATGTTTGGCTCTTGTTTTCGCATCCAATCCTGCATGATAGGGCAACGCTTTAATGCCATTAACTTGAAGTAATTCAGCAAATTTTTCCACCATTTTTCTACTCAGGCAATAAATCACACCCGATTTCCCTTCGTGTTGCTTGATGTATTGAACAATCTGTTTTTCAACATCTTGTTTTGGTCTAACTTCGTAATATAAATTGTCTCGGTTGAAAGAAGACTTAAATAAGTTAGCTTTTTTCATCCCCAATGTTTTCTGAATATCAATTTGCACTTTGGGAGTGGCAGTGGCTGTCAATGCCATTACCGGAACATCGGTTATAGCACTCATTATTTCTTTTAGTCTTCTGTACTCTGGTCTAAAATCATGGCCCCACTCAGAGATACAGTGTGCTTCATCAATAGCAAAAAAAGAAATTTCAGAGTTTCTTAAAAAATCAATATATTCTTGTTTAGTAAGGGATTCAGGCGCAACATAAAGTAGTTTTGTTTTACCATCAGATACATCTCTCTTTACCTTCGTTACATCCCCTTTATTGAGCGATGAATTTAAAAAGTGAGCCACAGAGTCATCTTGACAATGTTGTCGGATGGCATCTACTTGATTTTTCATTAACGCTATAAGTGGCGAAACAATCACAGCGGTTCCGTTCTGTATCAATGCCGGGAGCTGATAACACAGAGATTTTCCACCTCCTGTTGGCATGATTACAAAAGTATCATTATTATCCATAATACTCTGTATAATAGACTCTTGATCCCCTTTAAATTTATCGAAACCGAAATATTCTTGTAATTTTTCCTTCAGATTAACTTGCATAGAAATAGACATATTTCTCTTTACTTTTTTTGATTACATAAATATAAAAGAACTTTTCGTGCTATTCAAAAGGAATAGATAAAAAAGATATAAAACTTATTGTATTCATAAGTTCGTAGCAAAACTTCAAAAATAGTTTATATTTTTGTTCTATATGAGCGAAAATGAATCTAACACCTCCTTTCTGGGACACCTTGAAGAACTTAGATGGCGACTTGTAAAATCTGCCGTTGCGATTTTATTGGTGGCTGTTTCTGTCTTCGTTTTTGTAGAACCTCTCACCGACTTGATTCTCATGTCGATGTCTAGAGCCTCATTCCCCACTTACAAAACAATGTGTTTTATTTCCAATAATTTGGGTTTAGGTGATGCGATGTGTGCGAATAACATTGAAGTAAAAACGATTGAAACACAAATGACAAAACAATTTGCTACCAGTATTTATTTTGCCTTGGTTAGCGGAATCATTTTATCATTTCCATTTTTGGCTTATCAAATTTGGGCTTTTGTAAAACCTGGTTTGAAACCGAAGGAAATTAAAGCAACGAGAGGAATTGTAGCCTACTCTACCCTGTTATTTATAACTGGAGTTGGTTTTGGCTATTTCATTATATCGCCTTTATGCATTCAGTTTTTTGGATTTTATAAAATGTCACAAAGCATTGAACTCACGCCCACTTTTACCTCTTATTATTCTCTTATCGTTTCCTCTACCATTGCTTGTGGGTTATTTTTTCAATTGCCTATCGTTATTTTCATTCTAACGAAAATTGGGATGATGACTCCTGAAGTTTTAAAAAAATATAGAAAACATGCACTCGTTGGTATTTTGGTTCTGGCTGCGATTATTACCCCTCCAGATTTCATCAGTCAGGTAATTGTGGCAATACCTGTTTCAATACTTTATGAAATAAGCATAATAATATCTCGAAGAGTGATTAAAAAACAGAAGGCAGATGTTTAAAAAAAACAGCTTTTTGATTCTTGGATTACTTCTGTTATCACTCACTATTTTTGGGCAAAAAACCAAAGTATATGGTGTGATTACGGATAAAATCACCAGTGAAACAATACCCTTTGCTACTGTCTCATTTAAAGGAACCAAAACTGGAACAACCTCAGATATTGACGGAAAATATGTCTTAGAAAGTTACTACTCTAGCGATTCAATTATTGTGTCGTTCGTTGGGTATGCACCAAAAACTGTTGGCATACGACTAGATCAATCTCAAGAGGTAAACATAGCCCTTTCCACATCAGAAAAGATCCTGACCGAATTCGTGGTAGAAGGTTCAAAAAAAGATGAAAACCCTGCTCACAACTTAATTAAAAAAGTGATTGAGAATAAAAAAATTAATAACCGGGTAAAGTTGGATGCCTACGAATATGAAGTGTATAACAAAATTGAATTTGACATCAATAATTTAGATGAAAAATTCATGAACCGAAAGGTTTTTAAAAAATTTGACTTTGTTTTCGATATGATTGACTCCACAGACGAAAAGCCATACTTACCCATATTTATCATAGAATCATTGTCGGATTATTTTTACCGCAGAAAGCCTGAGGAAAAAAAAGAAATAATTAAGGCTACCAAAATTTCAGGACCAGAAAACGAATCAATCTCCCAATACTTGGGAGATATGTATCAAAATATAAACCTGTACGACAATACCATGTACATTTTTGGAAGGCAGTTCATTAGCCCTGTAAACAACAACATGTTATTGCATTACAAATTGTATTTAACCGACAGCGGATATATAGACAACAATTGGTGTTACAAACTGGAATTCATGCCAAAAAGAAAGAGTGACTTGGCTTTTGTAGGAGAAATGTGGATTCATGATACCACTTATGCCGTAAAAGTATTTGAAGCTGAAATTGCTGGAGATGCAAATATCAACTTCATCAACAGTTACCGAATAAAACAAACTTTCCAACAAGTTGAAGATGAAGTTTGGATGATGACCTTGGACGAAACTATTGCTGACATCAATCCTCTTGAAAATGATAAACAAAAAGGATTTTATGGCAGAAAAACTACTTCTTATAAAAATTTCGTCATCAACGAACCCAGAAATGATGACTTTTATAAAGGAACTGATATTTTGGTTATGGACTCGGTTCAGAATAAAACCAGGAATTTTTGGGAGGAAAAAAGACATATAAAACTAAGTAAAAAGGAAAGTGAAATCTATCACATGATTGACACGGTAAAAAACCTTCCGATTGTAAAAACATACATCGATGTGATTCAAACGTTAGCTACTGGATACAAAATATTAGGTCCGATTGAATTGGGGCCTTATTCTTCCATTTACAGTTTCAATCCCATTGAAGGTCATAGATTCTCGGCAGGAATTCAAACCAGTAATGATTTTAGCACTCAAATCATGTTCAAGGGGAATGTTGCCTATGGCTTGACTGACCAAAAATGGAAATATAATTTAGGTACAAAGTTCTTTCTTTCGAAAAACAAAAAGCCTCGAAGATTAATGGATATGAAGTATGTAAATGATGTAACTCAATTCGACAGGCCATTATTCGAACCTTTTAACCAAAATATTATTTCATCATTTTTGAGAAGAAACCCATACAACAAACTAATTAATCTTGAAGGAGCTAGAATCAAATATTTTCATGAATGGTTTGAGGGATTTTCAAACTCTATATCTGTTAGTAGTTATAACATAGAGGCCTTGGGAGATGTATTGACATTTTCTAAGACACAGGGGCCAGTAACTTCATCAGTAAATAGTTTGTATAATTCAGAAATTGCTTTGGGTATGAGGTTTGCCAAGGACGAAAAGTTTGTTTCTGGAGAATTTAATCGCATTAGTTTGGGTTCTGTAAAACCCATCTTTGAACTCGATGCATCCTTGGGAATAAAAGGTGTGCTCAATAGCGGTTACGACTACCAAAAAATAAAATTTGGAGTAAAAGATAGAGTTCTATTAGGGTATTGGGGGATTTTCCGTTACAATTTAGAGTTAGGTAAACTTTGGGGTACTGTTCCTTTTCCGTTTTTATTCATTCATAATGGAAACGAAACCTGGGGATACAACAACAATGATTTTAATGCCATGAATATAGGAGAATTCATGAGCGATGAATATGTTTCATTGTCGGTTGCCCACTATTTTGGCGGTGTATTTCTGAACAGAATTCCTTTATTAAGAAAACTAAAATGGAGAGAATTGGTGACAGGTAAAATTGTGTACGGACGATTAAACGACAGGCATTCACAAATTTTGGATTTGCCAAATTTTTCCAATTCCTTATCCGATAGGCCTTATGCAGAGGCAAGTGTAGGAATAGAAAACATATTCAAAGTATTGAGAGTGGATGCGATGTGGCGATTGACGTATTTGGACAATAATGCCGAAGACATAAACGTTCTTCGATTTGGAATAAGAGCCAAATTACAATTTGAATTTTAAAGAATAACTATGAAAATAACAGCCAATAATCTAAAGAAGATTTACAACGGAAAAGAGGTAGTAAAGGACATTTCTTTAGAGGTAAACCAAGGAGAAATCGTTGGTTTGCTAGGTCCAAATGGAGCTGGGAAAACAACTAGTTTTTACATGATTGTAGGATTAGTTAGACCCAATTATGGAGAGGTTCTTTTTAATGGTATGGATATAACTGCTTATCCTATGTACAAAAGAGCACAAATGGGAATTGGCTATCTACCTCAAGAAGTTTCTGTTTTTAGAAATCTATCGGTAGAAGATAATATTACCGCTATTTTGGAATTGTTTATTAAAGATAAATCGGAAAGAAAGGAAAGACTGGAAGAGTTATTAGGTGAATTTGGACTTACGGAACACCGAAAAACAATGGGGCAATCTCTTTCTGGTGGTCAGAAAAGAAGAGTAGAAATTGCAAGAGCCTTGGCCTCTGACCCAAAATTTATATTATTGGACGAGCCATTCGCTGGAGTTGACCCAGTAGCTGTAGAAGATATACAGTCCATCGTATCTAAACTAAAACAAAAAAACATTGGAGTCTTAATTACAGACCACAATGTTCAAGAAACCCTAGCTATCACGGACAGGACTTACCTTATGTTTGAAGGTAACATACTAAAAGCTGGAAAACCTCGAGAATTAGTTGAAGATGAAATGGTGAGAAAAGTTTACCTAGGCCAGAATTTCATTTTCAGAGAAAAAAACTTATAGAAATTTACTCTTCTTCTTTGTCTTCTTTTGAAAAGACATTGTTGGCAGCCAATAAATTATACCATTGGAATACTTTTTTAATGTCATGATCTTTTACCTCTTGATCATTGTATTCTTCCCAAATAGATTCAAAATATTCTCTCAATTCAGCTGGGTCAGTTTTATGAGATTTTGATTCCTTCCCTCCTTCTTTGTCGTAAATTTTTCCAAAAACCTCGCCCAAAGACAAGTCATCTACATGACCAAAAATGGTAATATCTGCTAAAGAAATAACTTTGCTTGATGCAAATGCAGGCTTTCTTTTTCCCGTTTCTACATCTTCAATGATGATTCTGTTAGCTCCCTGAGAAACAACTTTAAAAAGTCCTGGCTTTCCAGAAATCGAGATTATTCCATCTATATTCATAGTCTGTTTTTTGTAGTAAAATTTATTTTTTACCTTTCCATTTGTAGTTTTTGAGAATTGAAGTATTATTACGACCACAAATTAGGTCTGCAAATGAAAGAAATATTTATCAAAACACAAAAAACAGCCAGAGTTTTTAGTGAAAATTGCGAGAATAAAGAAGCTGATGAAGTTGTAATTGCGCTTCATGGTTACGCTGAACTAGCATCCTTTTTTATTAGAAAGTTTAGCTTTTTAAATGAATCTAACATTCCTGTATATGCACCCGAAGGGCTTAGTAAATTTTATTGGCAAGGAATGGCTGGCCGTGTTGTTGCCTCATGGATGACCAAGGAGGACAGAACGAATGAAATAAAAGATCAGCAGTACTTTCTCAACTCAATTGTAAAGGAAATAATAGAGAGCCATCCTAAAGCAAAAATTACGGTACTTGGTTTTTCTCAGGGAAGTGCAACAGCTTGTAGGTGGATTTCTCAATTCGATGGCCAAATAAACCGACTAATAATTTGGGCTGGAAATATACCAGAGGACACACTAAACTCTGATAAACTGAAGTCGATTCCAATTGATATTGTGTATGGCGACAAGGACGAATACATCTCCAATAAGACCGCCCAGAATCGCATGGAAACTTATTTGAAGGTTGGATTAAATGTAACGAGAAAAAACTACACGGGTGGGCATAAAATTTACCCAGAAGTTCTTAAATCTTTTTTTTAAGAGATAAGAAGTGCTTTTGCATTATCCAAAGCCGCATCACTCACGACACTTCCGCTCAGCATTTTGGCTATTTCTACTACCCTACTTTCTTTATCTAAAATTTTCATTTTAGTATAGGTTGAATGTTCATCGGTTGTTTTATACACTTTAAAATGAGCATCTCCTTTACTCGCAATTTGAGGCAAATGAGTAATGGCTAACACCTGAGAATTTGCACTAATCTTCCGCATCATTTCTGCCATTTTAGAGGCAATATCACCTGAAACTCCGGTGTCAATTTCATCAAAAATTAAAGAGGGTAACTGCTTCTTTTCTGCCAAGTTAGTTTTGATACATAACATCAGACGAGATAATTCCCCTCCCGAAGCAACCTTAGAAATAGAATTAAAAGTTCCTCCTTTGTTTGCTTTGAACAGAAACTGAATGGAATCAATTCCGCTCATTGAATATTCAGACTTTTCACTTCTTTTGATTTGAATTTCAGCATCTTTCATTCCTAAACCAGCTAACATCTCTTTGATTTCGGTTTCTATTGTTTTAAATACAGAAACTCTAGATTGGGTCAACTTTTTACCAGTTTTTTCCAACAACTTGAAACTTTCAGCCACCTTATTTGACAACTTTTCAATTTCTGCATCAAAATTAGAAGCTAACATCAAATTTTCCTCTATTCTGTTTCTCAACTCAATTAACTCTGACAAAGATTCGGTTCGGTGTTTCTGAAAGGCAGCTTGAAGCAGATTCAGTTTTTCGGTCAACACCTCTATTCGGTCACTGTCAAAAACTATGTCTTCGTTAGTTTCTTCAATCTCTGATTTCACATCTTCCAATTCAATCAATGCTGACTGAACTCGTTCGTAAATTTCCCTAGTTTTTTTACTGGAATCAGAAACGGAAGAAATAGAATTGGAAACATCTTGCAATTGACTAACAATTCCCGCTTCATTATCTAACAACCCAAAAGCTTTATTAAAACTGGCTTTAATAAACTCTGCGTTGTTCAGTAAGTCTAGTTCTTCTTGCATCTCCTCCTGATTCAAACCTTCTAGATTTAGCGCATCCAACTCATCAAACTGAAACTGAAAATAGTCCAAATCAGACTTTAATTTCGCTTCTTTTTCTTTTAACTCCTCTAGTTGGGAGTTTAATTTCTTGTATGTCTCAAATTCAATCTTTAACTTTTTCCTGAGTTCTAAATTTTTAGCATTTGCATCTACAATACTCAATTGGTATTCATTGGTATTTAGTAACAAAGTTTGATGTTGCGAGTGAACGTCAATTAATTTTTCGCTCAATTGTTTGAGCACAGCAAGTGAAACAGGCGTATCATTAATAAAGGCTCGTGATTTGCCAGACGGTAATATTTCCCTCCTTAAAATTGATTCTGACTCATAGTCTAATTCATGCTCAATAAAAAAAGATTGAAGATTCAGGTCCTTAATACCAAACCAAGTTTCTATAACACATTTTTCATTGGCTTCATTCAAAACTGCCCCATCCACTCGTTCACCCAGTGTAAGACCTAAAGCTCCTAAAATAATAGATTTCCCTGCGCCAGTCTCTCCAGTAATGGCAGAAAAACCAGAAGAGAAATCAATTTCTAGCTCATTAATCAGAGCATAATTCTTTATTTTTATCTTTGATAGCACACACAAAAGTACGAAACAGAATGTGAACTTTTTCAATACTTTTTATGAAACTTTTATTTCTGAATTATCAACTCTATTTTGTGATTTTTGATAACTTTGTTTTACCATGAATCATCAAGAAATATTAAGCGATTTAAAACAAAAGAAGCTCCAACCTATTTACTTTTTGGAAGGAGAAGAAACATATTTCATTGATATGATTTCTGACTACATAGAAGATCATCTCTTGGAGGAACACGAAAGAGACTTTAATCAGACGATTTTTTACGGAAAAGATGCCGATCCAAATCAAGTGATAGAAACGTGCAAGAGATTCCCGATGATGAGCGACAAACAAGTTGTCATAATAAAAGAAGCTCAGCACTTAATTAAAGTTCTTGATAAATTTGACAGCTATTTTAAACAACCACAACCTTCCACTATTCTTGTGTTTTGTTACAAGTACAAAACTCTGGATAAACGAAAAGCCATTACAAAAGTAATTGCTAAGAACTCTGTTTATTTTACAGCCTCCAAAATAAAAGATTATCAGCTGCCTGCTTGGATAGAAAAACAAGCAAGTTCTCACAAGCTAAAGATAGACGGCAGAAATGCTTCTCTGTTGGCCGAATACTTGGGGAATGATTTGAGTAAGGTTGAAAACGAAATTTCTAAATTAGCCATGATTTTAAAACCCGGTGGCGAAATTACTGCACAGGCCATCGAAGATCATATTGGAATAAGTAAAGATTATAATGTGTTTGAATTGCAAAATGCTATTTCTGCCAAAAATCACGAAGCTGCCTACAAAATTGCTTATTATTTTGGCAAAAATGAAAAAGCACACCCCTTTGTTCTGACTCTTGGATTTTTGTTTTCTTATTTTTCAAAAGTAAGTGTTGTCGCCTTCTCCAAAAACAAAGGGAATGACAATGCACTTGCCAAAGAGGCTGGAATTTCTCCTTATTTTATAAAAGATTACAAAAATGCAGCTAGAAATTACTCTCCCACAAAATTGGTGAAAATTGTGAAGTACATGAAGGAATATGACCTAAAATCAAAAGGTGTGAACAATACTTCCGCAAACCACAACGATTTATTAAAAGAGTTGTTATTTAAAATTCTTAACTAAACTCTCTTAATTATGAATCGATATCAAATAATAGTAGGGACAATAGTACTCTTAGTTTTTTCTGGGTGTTCCGTTTTTCGACCAATCGCCCAAACAAAAACGGAAGAAAAAATGGATTTTTCGATTTCTGAATTAGACAAAAATGGGTTGGTAAAAACAAGAGGCACCTCTCTTGCTTATGAATTTTGTATTCCTAACAAATCGGAATATCTAGATAAAATAAAGTCGATAGATGAAACCATAGCAATTTACAAATCTTCTTTGGGAAGAATTGGATGCGGTGAAAACCAAATTTTATGCATTGGAGAAACTGCAGGCAAAGACTATAAACAGATTTTTATTTCCTTAACCAACCTACCTTATGTTAAAAGCATTAACGAAAGTTTCTTTGAGTAGTATTGTATGCGTTTTTGTATTGGCTCAATGTTCAATAGCCAAACAGGATATCCAAAAAACAAACAAAGATTTAATAGGAGAAATAACGATTCGTGACATTGAATCCTCTAATCATAAAGAATGGTTCGGAAATGAACTAAACTCCTACTTATTGGACAGAGAAACCCTAGATAAGATAATGAATGATTCAGAAAAATTGAAATCAATTAGTGTCACCATTTTTATGGGAACTTGGTGTAGCGATAGCCGAAGAGAGGTTCCCCGATTTTATGATATACTCCGTTATTTGAATATTTCGGACTTTAAGCTAATAGGAATGGACTGGAATAAAAGTACTCCTCAGCAGTTTGAAAAAGGGTTGACAATTAAATTTGTTCCTACTTTCATTATTTATCAAAACGGGATTGAAATAAACCGAATAGTTGAATCACCCGTCCAATCCCTGGAAAAAGATTTAATGTCAATTATTCAAGAAAAAAATTATAGCCCAAAATACCATTAATAGGTTTATTATTTCTATATTCAGTTAGAATTATGGAAGAAATAAAACAATTATTTAATTTTAATGAACTCAATTCGTTGAAAGTTCAAAAAGGCAGGATACTTATTTCTGATCCCTTTTTGAATGATAATTATTTTTCCAATGCGGTTATCTTAATCTGTGAACTGAATGAAAAAGGAGCTTTCGGATTAATCCTGAATCATTACATAGATGAATCTTTGTCTGATTTTATGAATCATTTTGATGATCACAATTCTAATAAGTTTAAAATTAGCTTAGGTGGACCCGTTGATACAGATAGCATATATTACATCCACAACAGACCAGATTTAATAGAGGGAAGCATAAAAATCGTGGAAGATATTTATCTAGGAAATGGCAAGAACTTTAATGATTTATCCACCTTGATAAGAGATGGTAAAATCACCAAAAACGAACTAAAATTCTTCTTGGGATATTCGGGCTGGACAGCTGGACAGCTGCAAAGTGAACTGAGCAAAAACTCTTGGTTTGTGGGCAATCTATCTACCAAAACTATCATGAACTATCAGCATGAAGACATTTGGAAAAAGACTATGGAGAAAATGAGCGAAAAACACAGAGTCATTTCTAATTTTCCTCAGAATCCTTTACTCAACTAACTTTGAATAACAGATTTGGTGTCCTCGTTCAATAATTGAATTAATTGATCGGCCATTTTATGAAAGAAGCGTTTAGTTTTATAGCTTCTCACCCACTTGATACCTTGGATTGCATTGGTTAAAATAATCTCATCACAAGATAATAAGTGTCCTGCCGAAATAGGACTTTCGTAAACCTTAATCCCGCTGGATAAAGCAAGGTTAATTACCTTCATCCTCATTGTTCCTCCCACACAACCAGAAGAAAGCGGTGGCGTGTATAACACCCCATTACTCACAATAAAAAAATTAGAGTTTGTACTTTCTATGATATTCATCTTTTCGTTGACTAAAAGATGATCACCTAACCCCTTTTCTTTTGCAGCATGAATGGCAGCTACATAAAAAAATGCATTGGTTGTTTTAAATGACGAGTATTGGTTCAGTGGTTTAGTTAATTCATTGAACACATCAATGTCTATTCCTTCGTGACTCAGAACAAATTCATTGGAGGGAAATGATTCCGCTTCGATAATAAAACCAGGTTCATTGGTTTCTGAATAATATGAAGCAATCTCTCCCTTACGATAAATGGTTAGTTTCACACGTCCACCTTTATGAATTCCATTGTGTTGGAGAAGACTCTTTATTTGATTCTCGAAGTAATCCAAAGTAAAATAATCTGGTATATCAATCCTAAACACTTTCATACCTTCTATTAACCTTGAAAAATGAGCGTCAAAATTATAAACCTCTCCATCCACCACTCGAACACTTTCAAACAAACCGTCTCCGTATCGGAAAGACCTGTTGTTAATTGATATTATGGGCTCATTGGAAGGAAAAAACTCCCCGTTGTATAATAGATCTTGGCTCAAAATGGATGCGATTTTTTAGATTATGTTCTGAATTTGTTGAATAAAGTTTAGAATTACAAATTTTGGACTCAATATAATTGTAAATAGAACACCAAATAAGGCGCCCAATAAATGGGCATCGTGAGCGATATTTGTCCTACCCCTGTTATTCATATACATTTCATATCCCACGTATAACACTCCAAACACGATTGCAGGCATTGGGATTGCTGCATAAATATAGATAGTGTTTGTAGGGTCCAAAACTATAGAGGAAAACAAAACTGCCGAGACAGCCCCTGAGGCCCCTAATGAATTATAAACGGGATTATCCTTATTCTTGCGTAAAGCAGGAAGTGAGGCAAACAATATTCCGCCTATATATAAGAGTGTAAAGTAAAGTAATCCAATTGAACCAAAAGTAATAGAGAAAAAATATTCGACATACTGACCAAAGAAATACAAAACAAACATGTTAATTCCTAAATGCATTAAATCTGCATGAATAAATGCATGCGAAAAAAGCCTGTACCATTCATTCTCATAATAAACCTTTAATGGATTAAATAGCATTTTATGTTTCAAATCTAATTTTTCAGAAACATAGAGCGAGATCGTAACTGTGACCAAAATGATAATTAATGTGATTGAAAGACTCATTTTTCTGTTTTGATTTGAATACTTCTAAATTAACCAAAAGAGATACCATAGACAAATATAATTACGAGAGAAGGAAAAACATGCTCTAAGCCTCGTATAATGAGAGTTTTGACAAAAAATCTTCTGGAAATTAAAAATAATTGATAAATCCAATCGTATTTATGAACATTTACTCACTTTTATTAACATAAACCCTTGCTACGCTTGGTTTGTAAAGGATTTCGTATATATTTGTTAGCGTTAACACAAGTTAATGTTTTTATTAATCATTTAAAAATATAAAAAATGAACAAAACAGATTTAATCGATGCAATGGCATCAAATTCAGGATTAAGCAAAGCGGATTCAAAAAGAGCTTTGGAAGGATTTATGGAAGCTACTGCTGGAACTTTGAAAAAAGGTGACAAAGTATCTCTAGTAGGATGGGGAACTTTTTCTGTATCTAACAGAGCTGCAAGAACTGGAAGAAACCCACAAACTGGGAAAGAAATTAAAATTGCTGCTAAAAATGTAGTAAAATTTAAAGCTGGTTCAGAATTAGCAAAGTCAGTTAACTAATTAACTACTTAAATTTATTTAAGGAGCCGCTCATGTTTCATGAGCGGCTCTTTTTGTTTAAAATAAATTGTTCATTAAAAAAATGACTAAAAAAAGAATCGAGTATTGAATTTATACGTATTTTAGTATTGTAAATTTTAAAACCAGTAGACAGGAAAACAAGAGCTAATTAGCTATTTCCGCCCAAACAGATTGATGTAATTATATTCTTGCCAGTGAGTTCATGAAGGAAGTAAAGAACTACTAAAAGCCAATGCACCGAGCTTGACGCAAGTAAACCAATCGGAAAAAATCTATTGACAATATTTAAAAATTTACAACCATGAAACAACTTATTTTAACAGCTTCCTTCTTTTTAATTTCTTTAGTTGGAATTAGCCAAACCAAAACAACCAAAGCGTTTTTCTCAGAATATGACTCTGAGTCCGAAACCTATACATTTGAAGAACCAAATGGCGATTACCTTACTTTTAATTACGCAGACAAAGAGGTTCTTACCAAGTTTGCTCTGCAAACAGACAAACTAATCGGAAAGTCATTCTTAATTTCCTACTCTTCCAAAGTAGCACAAGATGAAGAAGGATACGAATACGAAGAGTTGACCATCACGAAGTTGCAAGAGATAAAACTTGAAAGAATTATTTTTGAGGAGGATGAAGACTAACATCTGTTTGAAATAAAAAATGCCTCTCAATTTTCGAGAGGCATTTTTTATTGAATTTTTTTTTTAGATTTCTAGTGCTTGATTGTATTAGAACCTTTGATCATTTTCAGTACAGTTTGGATACTTAGATTTATCAAAAGTAAATTTAGAAGAGGCAATCTTTTGAGAAAATTTAAACCCAGTGATGTCATATTTCATATTTACGCCATCTCTTCCTTTTATTGTTACTTCACTCAGTTCATTCTTAACTTTATCAATAATTAGCGTAATGGTGTGGTATTTGGATTTTTTTGGATTTTCAGGAAATAAGCGAACCTCTTGAAGAGTCTTTCCTCCTACTTTACCTTCTC
>CBFHZD010000003.1:147685-161351 GCA_965660305.1 Flavobacteriales bacterium
TTGGTATTTAAATCCTTTTTCCCAGATAGACATCAATTTAGAAGGACTGATTAATCCATTTTCTTCTTCAGCATCCTCATTACTCGTAATGGTTACTTCGTTTTCACTCTTAACAAACAACCAGTTGTACCTCCCGTTGTTTACCACGATATAATCTGATGTGTAATAGGCGTATTTTTTTCCAGCTTTAAAGGCTGTTCCTTTCAGAGTTTGTTTTTTTATTTTACTACCTGAAAAAGTTGCAGTAAAATCAATTACAATATCATCCAGTGATTGGTGTTTTTTGCTCAGCTTATCCAAAACAACTTTAGCTTTTGGATCTTTTTCTTTATAAGTTTCTTGTGAATTTGATGCAAGTGATAACAATGCCAAACCTGCAATTAAAAGTATTTTTTTCATTTTTTGTTGTATTAACCTCATTGAGTTAAGGTAAAATTAATATAATATACGGGTAAGAAAAAGTGCATAACAAAAGGATAACTTTCCGTTCTACATTGTCCTTAATTCCGCTTTCTTTCTTTTGTTTTACAGTTCTTCCAAGAACCGTTCCAAACTTATTTCATCAGCTATTAACACTTTCCGTGCCTTGCTTCCTTCAAATGGTCCGACAACCCCTGCTGCCTCTAGTTGATCAATAATTCGTCCTGCTCTGTTGTAACCCAATTTAAGTTTTCTTTGTAATAGCGAAGCCGATCCCTGCTGATGAATCACTAGAATTCGAGCCGCTTCTTCAAATTTATCGTCTCTGTCCTCGTCATCAAAACCTCCTTTGGTAGAGGCTGCTGATTCGTCAATATATTCTGGCAATAACAGAGCATTAGGATATCCTCTTTGCTCTCCAATAAAGTCGCAAATCTCTTCCACTTCAGGAGTATCTACAAAACCACATTGTAGTCGAATAATGTCGCTTCCCGTAGAATATATCATATCTCCTCTTCCTATCAATTGGTCCGCTCCTCCCGTATCAAGAATGGTTCTGGAATCAATTTTACTGGTTACACGGAAGGCAATTCTTCCGGGGAAATTGGCTTTAATTACTCCAGTAATTACATTTACCGAGGGTCTTTGTGTCGCCACAATCAAGTGAATACCAATGGCACGAGCCAATTGAGCTATACGAGCAATTGGTGTTTCTACCTCTTTACCAGCTGTCATAATCAAATCTGCAAACTCATCAATAACTAACACAATATAAGGTAAAAATTGATGTCCTTGCTCTGGATTCAGTTTTCTTTGCACAAACTTAGCATTGTACTCTTTGATGTTTCTTACCTGTGCATCTTTTAGTAAGTCATAGCGGTTATCCATTTCAATACACAAAGAATTTAGTGTCGCTACTACTTTAGAAGTGTCTGTTATAATGGCCTCTTCCTCTCCCGGTAACTTTGCCAAGAAGTGTCTTTCTATTTTATTGAACAAGGTAAGCTCCACTTTTTTGGGATCAACCAAAACAAACTTTACTTGTGAGGGGTGTTTCTTGTACAAAATAGAAACAAGAATGGCGTTTAATCCTACCGATTTTCCTTGACCGGTTGCTCCTGCCATGAGCAAGTGTGGCATTTTTGTTAAATCTGCAATCAAAGTTTCGTTGGAAATAGTTTTACCCAAAGCCACAGGTAATTCAAATTTCGAATTCTGAAATTTATCTGAACTTATCAAGGCTTTCATCGATACAATTTGTGGATTGGAGTTTGGAACTTCAATACCAATTGTTCCCTTTCCAGGAATAGGCGCAATAATTCTAATCCCTAAAGCTGACAAACTCAATGCAATATCGTCCTCCAAGTTTTTAATTTTAGAAATACGCACCCCTGGTGCTGGTACAACCTCATACAATGTTACTGTGGGCCCCACAGTCGCTTTAATCTTGTCTATATCTATCTTGTAATTGGATAAAGTTTCAACAATCTTATTCTTATTAGCTTCAAGTTCTTCTTTGTTTATGTTTATCCCAGTGGTTTGTCCGTGAGTTTCGAGCAAATCGATAGGTGGTAATTTATACGAGGACAAATCCAACTCTGGATCATATTCTCCAAATTCTTTTACCTTGCTATTAATCTCCCTTTCCGATAACACCTCTTCCTTGGCAGTTTCAATTTCTATTTCAAACTCATCCTGTGATGAATCGTCTTGTTCTTTCTCTGGAATATCTGTTGATAATTGAACAGAGACATCTTCATCCTTTTCCTCGTTTATCTCAATTGTTTTTTCTACGGCACTTTCAGCAGTGGAGTTTTCCTTTTTTAATGTAATAGTAGATTCGTCAAATTCTTCCTCTAATTCCGATAAGTCTTGATTTTCTTCTGGAACTTCATCTAAATCAACTTCGTATTTATCTTGAGAAGAAACTGGTTCTTTATCAGCAGAAGATTTTTTGTTAGGTATAACTGATTTTACCAAGTCAATTGTTTTGGATAAGAAACTTTGGAACATTGCACCCGTAAAAGCAATAAAAGAAAAAACAAGTAAAAAGAATGTCCCTACACTACCAATAGACTCGGCCAACCAATCATTGATTTGGAATCCAAAATTTCCACCAACGAACAAATAGTGATTAGAAAAGAAAAAACCAAAAAATATAGAACCCCAAACCAATGAAACTATACTCACCTTTAATGTCTTTTTTATTGCAAAAAGCTGAATGCCAGTTAAAATTTTGAGAGAAACTACAAACAGAAAAAATGGCAATAAAAATGTGGCTATTCCAAATCCATTGTAAATTAAACGATGTGAAGTAATTGCACCCAATTTCCCTAGCCAATTCGATATCTCAAAAGGTTGTTTAGTGAATACAAATTGTATGAAATTTGCTCCCTCTACTTTATCTTGGTCTAATTTCCAGCTAAATAAGTACGACAAAAAAGAAATTGTGAGGTACACACAAACTAGCCCCAGTGTCAATCCAAGCATCCTTTTGGTTCTTGGCGACATAGTCACAGACTTTTTCTCTTTTTTGTTTTTTGATTTTTTCGAAGTTGCCTTCGGAGCATTTTCCTCTTTGGCTTTGAATATATTTTTTCTTTTTGTCATGTTACTCTTAAGACATTTTAACAAATATAAGGTTTTGACTTCCCTTTCAATCCTATGGCTAGGATAAAGTTTTAAAGGGTAACATGTTGACTAAAATACTAAAGAAGGATTCGTTAGAAATTGATTCACAGTAGTGTTGCTTTTCTTTCTACTAAAAGTTGTATATTAACCGATAATAGCCTTCATGTAAATTAAGAAACCAAAAGATAGTTTATGGATTTATACCTATTTTTGTTCAATAAATTATGATAAAAAAAACTCTCATTATCCTTTTTGGCCTTGGCGTTCTATTCTCCTGCAAACGAGATGAAGATACGCGCTGGGATGTGGATATAATATCCCCTGTAGTAAAGTCCAGACTCACCCTGGATGATTTGGTAGGCGACTCTATCCTATCATTCAATCCAGATAACTCCGTACTTTTGGATTATACCTTCGGTTTATCCCCTATTGATGATGATTTCTTTTTTGAAGTGCCGGATACGAGCATAAAGGCCGGTTATGGATTTCCTTTCCTTAACCCAGTTTCTCTATCCCCAGGATTTCAATTCATCAGCGACCCTTCCGAAAATGAATTCAATTTGAATGACGCAAAGATTGAATACATGGAAATAGAATCGGGTGAAATTGCCTACAAAATAACAAGCGAAATTCCCGAAAGAACTTTTTACACTTACACCATTTTTAAAACTGAAGATCGAAATGGAAATGTATTTAGTAAAACTATTTCAGTGCCGGCAGGAACAAGATCAAATCCATCCATAGCCATCGGTAGCTTTAAATTAGACGATGTTTCTTTTGACCTGACAGGTACCTCAGGAACAAGATTCAACACCTTTGAAAGTGAAGTGTTAGTGAATGTCGATCCTGGCGGAAACTCGGTTACCGTTTCTAATTTGGATAGTGTATTTATTGAAAATGAACTCCTTGGAATAAAACCTAAATATGTGAGAGGTTATTTGGGTCAATCCTCTTTTTCGGAAGGTCCTACTAACAATAAATTTACCGTATTTGAGCAAATCAAAAGCGGAACTGTGGACATCGATTCATTAGAAATATTTACTGAAGTAAAAAACTATGTAGGAGCTGAAGCTCAACTAAAGCTGAACCAACTAATCTCTGTAAACTCAGAGACGGGTAATAGTGTTTCACTTTCACACACCTCCATAGGAAATTGGATTAACCTGAACCGCGGAACAGATATAGGAACATCAATTTTTCCAGGTAAAACAAGAGTGGATTATACCACCAGGAATTCTAACATAGATTTGGTCATAGAAAATCTGTCCGATCAAATGGTTACACAAATAGAAACAAGGTTAAATCCATTGGGGAATATTTCAAGTGGAAATGACTTTTTATATTTCGATCAATTGGTTGAAGCTGATTTTCACATCAAACTCCCACTCAGATTGGTAGCAAACGACCTCAAATTTCAACAAAAAATTGAGTTAGGCATTCAAGAAGAGTCAAATCCAGTGAATAATGCGCTTATTTCTATTTATGCAGAAAATGGTTTCCCCTTTGATGCCGAAGTGCAGTTGTTTCTCCTAGACGAATGGGGAGGTTTTTATGATTCCTTAGTCGTAACGGGTGTAATAAACTCAGCAAATACAGATGCTTTGAATAAGGTCACAACTCCCGTAAACTCTGTGGTGAAAATTGCAGTTCCTGAGAACAAAATGAATTTTTTGAACACTAAGAATTCTGAAGTGATGCTACAAATCATATTCAATACCAATTCATTGCCTCACACCACCTTGTACAGAGACTACTACCTTGACTTGAAGTTAGTAACAGATATGAACGCAGAGATTAAATACAGATGATAAAAACAATACTACTCTCCTTTATACTTTCTTTGTGCGCCATCCTCTCCTATTCTCAGGAAGATACCTTAACTAATGCTGAGAAACCAGAATGGAAGCCTAAATATAAAATTGAGGCTAATTTTGATGCAAATTATGGCTCCACCGATTTGAACAACGAATTCATTGATGTGCTTCTCTTTGGTGGACAAATCACTCCAGAATTAAAAGACAGAGTGCTAGATAGAACAAACAAAAGGAATCGATTTGGGGTGGAGCTGAATTACGAAGCTCGATTCACAGAACTGACAGACACTTTATTTCCTAAACTTCCTGATTACAGATATTATATCGGTTTTGGTAGCTATACCAATTTAAGCTCCTCTTACACCAAGGATTTGTACCAATTGATATTTTACGGAAACAAACAATTTGAAAACAAAACTACGGAATTAGCACGATCCAATTTCACTTCCTACCGTTTTGAAAAAATAACGTTTGGGTTAACAAAATCAGATGAAAGCCAATCTTTTGGAGTTTCTTTAATCATTGGAGATCAATACAGCGGATTTCATTTCGGTCAAGCTGATTTATTTACACATCCAAATGGTACTGACCTCACAATGGATTACGATGGCAAAATAAGACTAAGCGATGCAGAAAGAAGAGGATTCATGGCTTTTAGTGGTGCGGGAATAGGTGTTGATTTTGAAACACTTGTGTACCAAAAAATGTTCAGGTTGAAGGTCACCAATTTGGGAGTTGCTTTCTGGAAAAGAAACGCCTCGTATTCGAACACTGCGGATCAAATTGAATTTGATGGTGTTGAAATTAGCAATGTATTCTCAACTTCCGAAGAAGAGTTTCTTACCAATGCCGAAAATATTTTACCTGAAATGAAAGAGCGAGGTTTTACTACACTCCTTCCTACTATATTTGAGATTGACAAAACTGTGAATCCAGAATTGAAAACGCAACCAATTTATGGCTTTCGATACAAATTCTTCTCAAATTATTTGCCTCAAATTTATGGAGGAATACAACATCAAGTAGCCAGTAATTTTCTTTTGGTGAGCGACTTAACCTGGGGAGGTTATGCTGGACTTAGATTGGGAGTTGGAGCGTTTTACCAATCCAAGAAAGTAAGAGCAGGAATACGAGCGACTAATTTTTCTGGCATGTTCTTCAACAACGGCAATGGAAACGGTGTTTCAGCCTTTGGGGCAGTTTTATTTTAATCTTCTATCATGAAAAATCAATTTTTACTTATTTCATTTTTTTGTGCGTTAACCTCTTCTATTTTTGGTCAACAGACCTTTGAATTCACATACAGCACGGGAAGAAATGACCAAGCAAGAGCAATTACCCAATGTGCCGATAATGGATATGCCGTGATTGGTGCTACTGTGAATTATGACTCCAGTAAAGATGTGTACCTAATGAAAACAGATGTAAACGGCTCTTTTCTTTGGGCCAAAAGATTTGGCGGATTAGGACTTGATGGCGGTGAGGACATCATCGAATTGAACGACAGCGGTTTCGGAATTGTTGGTTATTCTCAAGTTGAAGGTAGTTATGACCTTTATTTTCTAAGGACAAATAAAACAGGAGACACACTCTTTACAAAAACGATGGGTGGCTCAGACTGGGATTTTGGTTATTCCCTACAGCCTACTTCCGACAATGGATTTATTTTAGCTGGAAGTACAGCAGTTAATGGAAAAAACAAAGCTTATTTAGTAAAATTAGACTCTTTAGGAAACACACTGTGGGAGAAAACATTCGGTGGCTCTCAAGAAAGTGTGTTTGAAGACCTCATTGTATTAGCCTCAGGTGACTACCTCATGGCTGGAAACAGCAATTCATTTGGAAATGGAAAGCAAGCCTACCTTGTAAAAACGGACACAGCCGGAACTATGATTTGGCAAAGAAACTACGGAAATCCCGGTGAGGACTTCGCAAAATCAATTACAGAACTTAATACCGGAGAAATTGTTTTTTCTGGAGCCACCAACACCGTTCCTTATCCAGATTTAGATGGATGGGCAGTAAAATTAAGTAGCATAGGAACTGTTTTACAGCAAGAAATTGTATATGATTATACGGTTACTACTCCCGTGGTGCAAAATGACGATTGGAATCAATTTGTAATCACTCATAATGATTCACTCTTATTTGGTGGAGCCAGAAGTTATGAAACCTCCGAGCCAGGTAACATATTTCTTTACAGATACTCTCAAAACATTTCTTTTCCAAGTGGGTTTGTTTCTGATTTTCAAAAGTTCATTAGTAGAGGAAAAGACATTGCTTATGACGCTAAAGTAACTCACGACAATGGCGTTGTCATCGCATGTACAGGAGAATTTCTTGATACGAGCCAGGCAAGTATTTATTTAATAAAACTAGACTCTACTTTGTCTTGGCCTTTGCCGTTTTTTAATAGTGTCTCTTTTCAAAATGATTTTACAGCTGTCGAGGAAATAGAAAATGAAATAAACTTAAAGATTTACCCAAATCCTGTTTCTCATTTCTTTGTGATTGAATCTAATGCAGCATCCATTTCAGGGAATTTAACGATTAACTCTGTAAACGGAAAAGAGATGATTAATCAATCCATGAATAGACCCACGCAAATTGATGCAAGTGAATGGAAAAGTGGCGTTTATATTGTTCGTTTGGTGAGTAAAAATCAGGTTGTTTCGAAAAAAATTGTGGTGACTAAATAAAAGTGAGAGAACTAAACTGATCCTCAACAAATATTTCGTTAGCAATTTCAATTACATCTTCGCTTGTAATGGACTCTATTTGATCAAAAATCTCCTGATTGGTATCTACTTTTTCAAACAATAGCAATGATTTCCCCAAAGCTAACATCAATCCTACTCTATTTTCTTGAGCTAATGCAATATGACCCTTGAGTTGTTGTTTTGCTAAATGCAGTTGATTTATACCCAATTTTGTTTCTCTAAATTTTTTCAACTCCTTGTAAATCAATTTCACAATTCTGGCATTCGTCTTCTTTTCCCCTGAAAAATACACCTGAAACACACCCGAATCGGAGTAAGGAACATAATTGGACTCAATGCTGTAAGTCAATCCAAATTTCTCTCTGATGTTGAGGTTTAATCGATTGTTCAACCCTTGTCCTCCCAAAACATTATTCAATAAAATAAGTGCTCTCCTCTTGTCATTGTGCATGTCATAAGCCATGTTTCCCATCATGGTATGAACCTGATGAGTATCTCTCTCTAGTTGACTATGGCTAGGTGTATAATTGATAAACGGCAACCGTTCTTGACCTTCTGATTTTGAAAACTCTCGATCAAAATACTTCTCGCACAGCTTAATGAGCTTAGCCGTTTTTATATTTCCAACAGAACTAATGGCTATATTATCTGGCGTGTAATTTCGTTTTATGAAAGAAGTAATGTCCGATTTTTTCAATGAATTTACACTCTCAATAGTTCCTAGAATATTTCTTCCAATGGGATGCCCATTAAAGATTTGATCTTCAAAATCATCAAATATTTGTTCAGAGGGTGAATCCATGTAGGAATTGATTTCATCAATGATAACATCTTTCTCCTTTTGTATTTCATGACTAGGAAAAGTTGAATTAAACACAATATCCGAAATCAATTCAATAGCTCTTTCGTAATATACATTTAAAAAAGAACCATAGATGCAAGTCTCCTCTTTGGTAGTATAGGCATTTATTTCTCCACCCACAGCATCCAATCTACTCAGGATATGAAAAGGTTTTCTTTTGGAAGTTCCTTTGAATATACAATGCTCAATGTAGTGGGCTAATCCCTGTTCTTGGTCATTCTCATCTCTGGAACCTGCCTTTATGGTAATTCCAAAATGAGACACCTCCGAATTGTCCACTTGTTGGTGGATACATCGGATAGAATTGGTAAGGGTAAAAGGGTTTAAATTTTCCACTTGCAAATATAGAATTCTCTTCGGTAGGAATTTCAATTGATTTCTTTATTTTTACACAACAATGAAAAAAGCCGAAATACTCACTGCCAACAATGTCGCCATTCAATATGAGATGGCAACCCTCATTCAGAGGGTTTTGGCTTTTATTTTGGATGGATTGGTTCTCACAGTTTACTATTTTATTATCCTGCTCCTTATTTCAAGTTTAAGTTTTTACGACTCCTCACTTTCCAATGTTTTTACTTACCTCCTTTTCTTTCCCGTTTTCTTTTTCTACAATTTATTCTGTGAAATCAATTTCAATGGGCAAACAATTGGTAAGGCAGCCATGGGAATTCGGGTCATAAAACTGACAGGAGAAACTCCATCTCTCAACGATTATTTCATTCGATGGACCTACCGTGTAGTCGATATTTGGCTCTGTGCAGGGGCTTTGGCAGCTGTTTTTATTTCATCCTCTGACAAAGGTCAGCGGTTGGGAGATATTTCTGCCAACACGACTTTAATTCGTTTGAATCCTGAATCAAAATATAGCATCAAGGATATTTTAAAAATTGGGAACAACAAGAACTACGAACCCACCTATCATCAGGTAGTGAGAATGACTGACGAGGACATGCTTTTGATAAAAAACACCTTGGACACCATAAAAAAGAAACCCAATTCCGAGAATAAAAAAGTGGCGGTAGAATTGGTCAAAAAATCAGCGGAATTACTTCAAATAGAAGAACCACCAAAAAATAAAACAAAATTTCTTACAACCTTGTTGAAAGACTACATTGTATTAACTCGATAAAGCATTATGGCAGGAAAATTATTCTTGGTACCTACTCCAATCGGAAACTTGGATGACATGACATTTAGAGCTGTAAAAACCCTCAAAGAGGTTGCGCTTGTTTTGTGCGAAGACACCCGAGTGAGTGGGAAATTGATGAAACATTATGAGGTTTCTACTCCGCTCAAGTCTTTTCATCAGCACAATGAACACAAACTAGTAGAGGAAATGACAAGGCAACTCGCAACAGGACAATCTTTTGCTTTGATCTCGGATGCCGGGTCTCCTGGAATTTCAGATCCTGGTTTTCTGTTGGTAAGAGAATGTTTGGCTCAAGGTGTAGAAGTTGAATCTTTGCCTGGCGCCACTGCACTAATACCTGCTTTGGTCAATTCTGGATTGCCATGCGACCGGTTTGTTTTCGAAGGATTTTTACCACAAAAAAAAGGCAGAAACAAACGAATGGAAGCCTTGCTCGAAGAATCAAAAACCATCGTGTTTTACGAATCGCCTTACCGGGTTGTTAAAACCTTTAAGCTATTCAAAGAGTTTTTTGGAGGAGAACGAAAGGCTTCTTACTCGCGTGAAATTACTAAGTTGCACGAAGAAACATTTAGAGGAACTGTGGATGAAGTCATCGCACATTTGGAGGCAAAACAAGCTATAAAAGGGGAATTTGTGCTTATATTGGAGGGAAAACAATAAACCCACAACAAATGATTGGAAGTATAATTACAGTAATATTAACCGCCTTTATTTTTATGTTAGTTTCCAAAACAGCCCAAAGAAGAAGAATTGAGGAAGACAAAATGGGAGATTTTATTTTTCGATTGCCCAAGTACTTTTTGTTTCTGGGAATTGGAATGTTAACTCTCACCGTCATTTTTGCTTTGTTAATTCCAATCAAAAATAATGATGACATTTTTTACACCATCATATTGTTCAGTCTTTTTGGTTTAGGCGGATTGATTATCACCTTATTCTATTCGTCCTATCTCGTAAAAATAAATGACCAAGAAATTAGTTTTATTTCAATTCTGAGAAAAGAAACTAACATTAAATGGACCAACATCGATTCCATACAATACAAACCCAAACAAGGAAAACTAATTGTGAGGCAGAAGAATAAAAAAATTAACATTCATCAACAAATTATCGGTTTTAATCAAATGTTAGAACTCATAGAAAAGTATTCGGGAAGAACAAAACAAGATTTAAACATAAAATAAATAAACTTATTATTAAGAAAACATCAGACTCTCAAATCGGTCATTTCAGTTTTTATTAAAAAAAAGTTAACTTTACATCTGCTGCTGTTTTGTAGCGAACCCGTGAAATACATTCATGTCCAAACTTACTGAAGAAAACAAATTTTTCGACCTTTCGGATTATGGCCGTCCAGTGGCTAAAATCATAGCAAAATCATTAAAGAATACACACACAACAGCCATACATGTTACGCTTTGGTTTGTGGTTGCCGGACTTATTTCTTTTTATTTTATCTTAAAAGAACAGTATATCCTAGCCACACTTTTTTTGGTGTTAAAATCCATCCTAGATGCAGCCGATGGAGAATTGGCTAGAGTAAAAAACTCTCCTTCCTACACAGGAAGATTCCTAGATTCTGTATCGGATATCATACTCAATTTCCTGCTCCTTGCCTTGATTGGTTTACTTCATTCTAATTCCTGGTTTTGGATATTGGGTGCGTTTTTCGCCATTCAACTTCAAGGAACACTTTACAATTATTACTATGTTATTTTAAGAAATAACACGGGTGGAGACACTACGAGTAGAATTATTGAAACCTCCACTCCTATTGCCTTTCCACAAGAAAAACAATCGCATGTCACCCTTCTTTTTACTCTTTATAAAGTTTGTTACGGTATGTTTGATCAAATCATCTATTTCTTTGACAGAAAAGCATCAACAAATACTCGCCCTTTTCCCAATTGGTTTATGACCTTGCTATCGCTCTATGGATTAGGATTCCAATTGTTGCTTATCGGTATCCTGCTAATTGCCAATGTTGGACCTCAAATTCTTCCTTTTTTAGTCTTTTATTCTTTTGGAATCCCTCTTTTAATTTTAATAAGAAAGTTGTTTCTCAGTTAACCAGCTGGTCAATTTATTTATTTTCAAACGAATCATTATATTTGCAACCTTAATTTCACACTATGATAGAACACAAAATAAAATTTGGTACAGACGGATGGAGAGCAATCATCGCAGAAAACTATACTGTTGAAAACGTAGCTCGAGTATCAGAAGCTACCGCAGCATGGGTAAAAACTAATTTTCCAGATAATCCAACGATTGTGGTGGGACACGATTGCAGGTATGCAGGCGAATTATTCGCTGAAACAGCGACCAAAGTGTTTATCAATCATGGTATAAAAGTAATACTAGCCAAAGATTTTGTTTCTACACCCATGGTTTCATTGGCTTGTGTTGAATTAAAAGCTTCGTTGGGAGTTGTGATTACAGCTAGTCACAATCCTCCAAGTTACAATGGTTACAAATTGAAAGGTCATTTTGGAGGTCCACTTTCACCAGCTCATGTGCAAGAGGTACAAGATATGATTCCTGATGCATGTGACACCAGCTTCCAAGACGTAGTATTGGAAAACAATCCATTGCTCGAATACAACGACATGGAAACGATGTATGTAAATGCCATTGAACAAAACTTCGATTTGCAGGCCATTAAAGATTCTGGATTACAATTTGGTTATGACGCGATGTACGGAGCAGGACAAAATGTGCTAAAGAGAGTATTGCCAGACACCTATTTCCTACACTGCGATTACAACCCATCTTTTATGGGACAAGCACCAGAACCAATACACAAAAACCTGCATGAATTTTCTGAGGTCATCAGACTATCAGGTGATATTGCTTGTGGTTTAGCTACTGATGGAGATGCAGATAGAATTGGATTGTACGACAGCCAAGGAAACTTTATTGATTCTCACCATATTATGCTGTTACTAGTAAACTACCTACACAATCACAAAGGATTGAAAGGGAAAGTATTAACTGCAGCTTCCTCAACTCCTCGTTTAGGTAAAATGGCAGAGAAATTTGGATTAGATTTTGAGGTAGTAAAAGTTGGTTTCAAATACATTGCCAGCATCATGATAGAAGAAGATGTATTGTTAGGTGGAGAAGAGTCTGGTGGAATTGCAATCAAAGGACATATTCCTGAAAGAGATGGGATATGGATGGGATTAGTAATTTGGGAATATATGGCTAAGTCTGGCAAGTCGCTCGAAGACTTAATTCAAGAAGTATATGAAATTGTAGGTCCATTTAAATACCAAAGAGATGACTTGCACATTACCGAAGAATTAAAGTTAGCCATTATGGCAAAATGCGAAAAAGATGAATTCACATCTTTCGGTGACTATAAAGTAACATCTATCGACAAAACAGACGGATTCAAATTCTTTTTTGACAACGATGAATGGTTGATGATAAGAGCATCGGGAACAGAACCTGTTTTAAGAACTTATGCCGAAAGTGACGATTTAGAAGGGGCGCAAAAGATATTAGCAGCTTGCAAAAAGGAAATTGGCGCATAATTTAGATGAATCAAACGAAATATTTTTAAAGTAAAAGGATAGCTCAAAAAGCTATCCTTTTTTTTATATTTAGCCCTATGAAAAAACTACCACTACACTTAAAAATTCTGATAGGAATGTTTGTTGGAGTCCTTTTTGGTCTTGTAATGATGCAGATTGATGGAGGAAAAGATTTCACAATTGATTGGATAAAACCTTTGGGGACAATCTTTGTGAATTTGCTAAAACTTATTGCCATTCCATTGATAGTAGCCTCTTTACTCAAAGGAATTTCAGATTTAAAAGACATTTCTAAATTTGCCAAAATTGGCGGAAGGTCTATTCTTATTTATATTGGAACAACGGTTGTGGCAATTACGATTGGTCTTGTTGTAGTAAACCTAGTTCAACCAGGGTCCGGTATTTCTGCTGAAACTGTTACCCAATTAGAAGAAACCTACAAAGGAAATTCGGGTATCACCTCAAAACTATCTACTGCCGAATCACAAAAAGAAAGTGGACCATTGGATTTTTTAGTCGATATG
>CBFHZD010000004.1:0-5227 GCA_965660305.1 Flavobacteriales bacterium
ATCGACAACATTTTTAGATTTACACAAGCAGGTTCTGAGGTATCAGCGCTTCTTGGGCGTATGCCTTCTGCGGTAGGTTACCAGCCTACATTGGCTTCGGAAATGGGAGCGATGCAAGAGAGAATTACTTCTACCAAGAGTGGTTCTATTACTTCGGTACAGGCGGTTTATGTACCTGCAGATGATTTAACAGATCCAGCACCGGCAACTACATTTGCTCACTTGGATGCAACTACGGTATTGTCAAGAAAAATTGCTGAGTTAGGAATTTATCCAGCGGTAGATCCATTGGATTCTACTTCTAGAATTTTGACAGCAGAAATCTTGGGAGAGGCTCACTACAACTGTGCACAAAGAGTAAAAGAAATATTACAGAGATACAAAGAGTTGCAAGATATTATTGCCATCCTAGGAATGGACGAATTGTCTGATGAAGATAAATTGGTAGTATCAAGAGCAAGAAGAGTTCAAAGATTCTTGTCTCAACCATTCCACGTAGCAGAGCAGTTTACTGGACTTAAAGGATGTTTAGTTGATATTGAAGATACAATCAAAGGATTCAACATGATTTTGGATGGAGAAGTAGATCAGTATCCAGAAGCGGCATTTAACTTGAAAGGTTCAATAGAAGAAGCAATTGAAGCAGGAAAGAAAATGACAGCAGGAGCTGAAGCTTAATCGATTCAATTAAAAAGAAAACAACGCTATGTTATTAGATATTATCACACCAGATGCGAAATTATATTCAGGAGAAGTAACTTCTGTGGTACTTCCGGGTATAGATGGTGAGTTGGGAGTTTTGAATAATCACGCTCCTTTAATTACTGCCCTGAAAGAAGGAACAATCAATATCATTAAAGAATCTGGAGAGAACGAAGCTTTTGAAACCAAAGGTGGAATCGTTGAGGTACTCAATAACAAAGTGATTGTATTGGCCGAGTAAAAGAATAAATAACAATAAATAAAAGCCCGATTAAGCATGCTTAATCGGGCTTTTTTGTAACAACAATTATTGTTGAAAATATGATTTAAATTCTTTTTTTAGTAACAATTTATGTTCTTCTAATAGTTCAAAATATTTGGATTTCCAATACATAGCAGATTCAATCTTTAGATCTGGCTCTGTTAGTTTTTCTAAAATAAATTCGTCTGGGACAATTGCTAATTGTTTTAACTCAACTGTAAAATCGTGTTGAATGATTTTGCCTATTCGAAATATAATATCAGTGGAAACGTCTGGATTCTGAAATAAATTATAAACGTACTGTCTGCTTTTGTGGAGCCTTGTAGCCAGCAATGTAATAGGAAATTCCTTCTCTTTTACGGCTTTTTGTATTATTTCGCCAAGGTGTACATTCATTTACAAATATGTAAAGCAAAATGTAAATAATAATGTGCAAATATTTTTGACAATACGAAATAATTTGTAATTTAGAATTATAACCGAAACTCAAAATTATTTCTAACAGAATGCGAACCTCATGAATAACCGCAAAAGCTCCTGGTTAGGGAAAAACTTATAAAAAAGCGGAGCTTTACCATACATGTTTGTATCCTTTCATTAGAGCATACGAGTTTTAACGATTCAAAATAGTTTTGAATCGGTTCAATAAAATTTATTAAAACCTTATAAATTATGAAACATGTAATGCTAAGCAGCTTGTGTATAGCTGCATTGTCAATGACTTTCTTGGGAAGTTGTAAAAAAGAAATGGAAAATGAAGCTACCAATCCTGCCTCCAAAATAGTACCAAGTGCCTTAGCGGGTCCTGGGTTGAAAATTGTACATAAATTCTATGATGGGACAGACGGAACACATGATTTTGGTTGCGACACTCCAAAAGAAAATTGCTTCGAAGAATTTGTAGTAGAAGGAGCTGCCAATGAAGAAATGGGCAATGTTATTCCTCAGTTGGAAGGAAATGCTTCTAACACAAACATAGCCAATGTTGTAGAAGAAAACTACAGTTTGTTGGCAAATTTTGCCAATACCGCTACTTTGGATGCAGTTATGACATTAGACTATACGCTTACCGTAAAAACAAATGGTAACCTAACGTATTTTATCTTTAAAAATGCTGACAACCAAGAGGTAGTAGAGGTAAACCCTGTTAAACTATAATCTTAGTTTCTTTATCAAAAAAATAGAGTCTAACATATAGATAAGTGTTAGACTTTTTTTAACTTACATCATGAAAAATACACTATATGTTTGCCTATTTATTCTGTTGTATGCCTGTAAAACTGAGGTTAGCAAAGAGAAAGGCATAGAACGTTACGGAAATTATGAGCTACAATTTATCGATTCAGTAACTTATGAATTGCCAGAAACTTTTCGTCCCAATTCGCCATTTACCAAAGTATTTTTTGATCATGCTACCAAGAAAGAGTATGTAACGTTTGGGAACGATTACGCCACAGATAGCGTGTTTTTTTTTGAATTGACAAATGGTGGGAAACACAAGCAAGCTACCTCGTTTGGAAAGATTAATTATGGAAGAGTAAGAGGGATTGATGTAGTTTCATTGGATTCAATTTGGGTAATTCCAAAAAAAACAATTGCTTGTTATCTTATTGATAAAAAAGGAAGAGTTTATTATTCCAATCATTCCAACAAAAATGCAAAACACAAAAACATAAATGTTGATGGTCCGGCAAAAATACAATATTCGAAAAATAATCAAAAGTTATTTTATCCAATTATTGAGACTACGGCCGATCCAACAAACCCAAATTATTTGGATTATTTAAGAGGCTTTATGAATGAGACAAGAATAAACCCATCCATTCTTGAAACAAATTTTATTGACACAATAAAAACTCGCCTACTTTTCACTAGTTTCTTCTCGCGATTTATTAAGAAAAATCATTCTTTTTCTTACAAATCTTCTTATCTTCTCAAAGATACTATGTTGTTTTGTACAAATTTCTATAGCGACTCCTTGTATTGGATAAATCATACACTTGAAAAACCCATTATTCATTCTGTCTCAATTAAATCAGAATTTTTTGACACCATAAGATGCACGCCCGACTCCATGAAAAGTTTAGAAAGTATTCTTGCGGTTAGTTTTGCAACTTCAAGTTATCTAAACAATTCATTAAGTGCCATTCATTATCTAAATAATCAAAAAACCTATTTAATCAATATCTCACGCAAAGCCATTGAAATAAATGAAAGCGGCAACGGCAGTAAATTTTCGGATTATGGAGGATTAATAGTCTTGGACGAAAATTTAAAAAAACAAGCTGAGTTTAAACTAAAAAACAGATATTGTGCATTTACCAACGATTCTTTAGTGTTTTTGGGTGTAATTCCTGATAAAACTTCACCCACTTACGACCCCAGAAAATTGACTTATGAAATGTATAAAATGGTACCTGCTAATAAGTAGTTTGTTACTTATTAGATGTAAACAAAACCAGTCAACTTACGATAAAATAGCGTTTTTAGTAAAAGAACACTACCAAGAAAATTTATCACAATATAACTCCTTAATAGTATTAGAGGAAAATAGCTGCATTGCTTGCAACAAAGCGTATGCCGATTTGGTTTATAAAAACATGAACGACTCGGTGTTGTTAATCATCGCAGCAACAGGTTCTCAGTATAATGTAGATGTATTTGAGGGGCTAGCCAATGGCAAAGTAATTAAGGACTATCAAAATCACATAAAGCAAGCAAAAATTTTGGGGACTTCAGGAGCCATATTTTTTAATGACAAGGAAATAGATACCCTCATTGAAGTGAATAATCCGCAAACACTCCTAGCAAAACTTGAGTTTGTTAAGGAAAAATTAAAATAAGTGTCAACATAAAGAAGATGGTAATAAAAAGATCGAATCGCGGTTTGGAGAAGGTGTAAAACAGAAATTACCCTAAAAATATGTGGAAATGGATGCGATAATGATAATAGCGGTTCTATAATAAAGGGAGCAGAATGTTCCTGGACTATAAAGTTCTTTGCTTCTGGTCCTACTGAAGAAGGGAGTGTTGAGAATCTTGAGGGTGAAATAAACGGATATATAGATTCAGAATTTTTGATTCCAAATATTTCTACATTTTTGGAGGATAGAAATATTTTTATTAATATTCCAGCTCAAAGATTACAGCGCGTTCCTCAGACCGGACATTTTCTATTTCAAAATGTGAAGTACACAAATACACCAGTGTACCTCAACTAGTATCAAGAAATGGAGTGGTGCCTATACTACTCCATTTCTAAAATATATTATAATTTCATGTTAAAAACTTTATTCCAGACTTTATTGGGAGTGTTGATTTACATTCTATTTTTTATACTCATAAATGTTATATTGAACTCAATTGAATTTGGGACTTTAAAAATTGCATTGACTTGTTTGTTGACGTTTGGAGTTATATTTTTCTTTATTTTTTATAAAGCAAAATTAACAATGACTAAAGTGAAAGAAAACCTAACAACAAAAAGTTGGATAAGGGCATCAATTTATTTTGTTTTATGTTTTGTAGCTTGCCTTGCAGTGCTGCATATTTATGCGCTCTTTAAACAAAATAATGTTGATTTTCAAAAAATACAATCTCTAGGTTATTTACAAGATTTATTCTCAACATCTACCCTTTCTATATTAATTGGTTGTATTCTTGAAGAATTATTGTTTAGGTATTTTGTGTTTGATTTCTTAATAAAAAGAAAATATAATTTTTATGTTTCCGCATTCGTTAGTTCTTCTTTGTTTTCTGCTTTTCATTATTTTACCTATGATTTAAATATTTTGATTTATATATTCATAATAGGATTTACTTTAAGTTCCTTGTATTATTTAACAAAAAGTATTGGAGCTGCAATTGGTGTTCATTTCATTATTAATTTTCTTTCCTCTTTATCTAGTGAAAATAACAACACTACAACAACATACGGGAGCTTCTTTGAATGTGTTGTGTCAAATGAAATAATAAATCTATTTATTGTGCTGACTTTTTTATATTGGTTAATTATACGGTTCCAAATAAAATCAAAACGCGATTATTTCAAATTCGAGTAGTTGAACGATTGAAAAAGGAAAACCCCAACTTCTTGTTGCAAGCGTTCTATGAAATTACTGAGCATTGTAGCTATTGGAGACGAGATAAGTTGAATGTATTTTTACTTTTTTACAATCTTTTTAGTCAACGTTTTTCCTTCCAAATTGATGCATCTCACGAAATACACTCCAGCGGGTAAAGCCTCAATGTTTATTGTGTAGG
>CBFHZD010000004.1:5320-18022 GCA_965660305.1 Flavobacteriales bacterium
AACTTTTCCATCTAGCTGAACCATCGAAACAGAAGTGATTATTTCATCCGTGTTGATGGAAACAATGCCATCGGTTGGATTTGGGTAAACGGTTATTTCCAATGGTTTTTCAACCTGGAAATTGGAAGACAATGTGGAATCTAACAAAGTAAGAACAGAATCTACTTGACAAGCATTAGGAATTCCCCAACCATAGATGTTATTGGGAGAAAAAGAGTTGTCGCTTTGTTGCTTGATGGCAGTTATTACCTCAAAATTTGTGCGACTTGGATGCCCCTGAATCAAACAAGCTACCATTCCCGAAATGAGCGGAGTTGAAAAAGATGTACCGTTTCCGCGGTAAATTGTATCATTCAATCCCATGAAATAACATCCTTCACCTAGGGTCACCACATCGGGTTTTGTTCTACCATCAAATGAAGGTCCTTCGGATGAAAATCCAGCTCTTGTACTGTCAAATTTTATAGCTCCCACACACAATACGCTATCCACATCGCAAGGCGAGGTTAGACTGCCAGCGCCCTCATTTCCCTTGTTTCCTGCTGCAACGGAAACAATCATTCCTTTTCTTTTTGCAATCGAAACTCCTTGAGCAGCAATAGTAGTTGTGCCGTCCATTCCCGGGTAACCATAACTTACTTGTAAGGTGTCGAAATTTCGGTAACCCAAAGAAATATTGCAGATGTCAGCTCCAATAGAGTCGGCTCTTTCTAGTCCCAACACTAGATTAAATTCCTCTATGTTTTTTTCGAATCTGCCAATTTCGGTGATGTAAAATGCATAATTGGCTTTTGGTGCTGAGCCAATGAAAGTGCTGTCCAATTCTGCTCCAATAATAGAAGTAACATAAGAGCCATGAGTGTTTTTGTGAAAAACGTTTGTCAGGTTATCCTCAAAATCCCAAGTGTCTAATATTCTTCCTTCTTGTCTCATTTTTTGGAACGAGCGCATGGTGTCCATTCGGGGAAATCCGGCATCCAAAACAGCAATGGTAACTCCTTGACCCAAATAACCCTTGTCGTGGAGACAAGATACGGTTTTGGTCATTTCTAACTGTTCAAAGGTTGTTCCGTAAGAGTTACTATCACCAATAGAATAAGTAGAGGAAGAAACAGCTACGTTTGGCCTATCCCGCTCGGTGGGGTGAAGCTCGAGACAGGAAGAAACAAAAGAAAGCTGCCTGATTTCATTAGGAGTTAGGTTGGAAGAAAAATGAACGGCATTGAGCCATTTGGAGGCATTTATAATATGTCCTTTATTTTTCAAAGCTTCTAGATATTCCAGTCTAATTGGTAAATCATAAAAGTCTTGATATTCCTTTGAATTGAGTGTAGTTGAACTGGACTTGTCTTTCAGGTAAATGAGGTATTCCTTTTGTTGCGAAAAACCGAAAGACGAGAGAAAAACCAAAAGAAAAAGAAACTTATTCATAGGAGTAGAAACTTTGAAATACGTAAAGTGAAGATACAAAATGCTAGTTACAATATTTGTATATTTGCAAAATTGCAAATTCATGAAATTAATTCCAACCAAAATAAAAGACCTATTTATTATCGAACCAACAGTTTTTGGCGATGACAGAGGTTACTTTTACGAATCCTTCAATGCCCAAAAGTTTAATGAAGCTATAGGGAGAGAAGTAAATTTTGTTCAAGACAATCAGTCTTTGTCTGGAGCCAATATTGTGAGAGGTTTGCATTTTCAAAACCCGCCTTACGCACAAGGAAAATTAGTGAGAGTGATAGCTGGAGAGGTTATAGATGTGGCTGTGGATATTCGCAAGAATTCACCTACCTACGGAGAGCATGTTTCGGTGAAATTAACTGGAGAGAATAAAAAAATGTTTTGGATTCCTGAGGGTTTTGCTCATGGTTTTTCGAGCCTCACGGAGGACACGATTTTTAGTTATAAATGCACCAATTATTACAACAAAGAATCTGAAGGAAGTATTGCATGGAATGACAAGGATTTGGATATAAATTGGCAGATTGAAGCTTCTGTTATTTCAGAAAAAGATCAAGTTGCGAACTCCTTTAAGGAATTAGAATCTAAGTTTTAGGGTATGAAGTATGGATTAATTGTTTGTGTCTTGATTGCGCTATTTACTCAATGTGATGCTGAAAAGAGAAAGGTGCACGAGCTCGATGAAGTTGCGAGTAAGCTATTGCCAGATTCTGTGGAGAAGTACCAAGAGTACATCAATCAAAACTATCAGGTTTTTGCAATTCCTTTGCCTAGGCATTTGACTTTTGCTGGAGAAAGAGTTCCTATGGAAAATTTGTTTGTGAGAGAAAATCTCGACAAAGAAATATTGATAAATACCTACTGGCACTCCAATACATTTCTTTATCAAAAAAGAGCGACTCGCTGGTTTCCTGTCATAGAAAAGATTTTGAAAGAAAATAAAATGCCTGAGGACTTGAAATATTTGGCGCTTATTGAAAGTGGTTTGGATAACGTGAAATCACCTGCTGGAGCAGCTGGTTTTTGGCAGTTTATGGCTTCTACAGGACGAGGTTACGACATGGAAATCAATGAGTTTGTAGATGAACGATACAACATTGAAAAGGCCACAAAGGCTGCCTGCGATTACTTGAAGATAGCCTACAAACAGTTTGGTTCTTGGTCGCTGGCAGCAGCCAGTTACAACATGGGTAAGACAGGCTTGAACAATCAACTCACAAAGCAACAGGTGAATTCATACTATGAGTTGTACCTCAATAAAGAAACCTCTCGCTATGTATATCGAATCTTGGCAGCAAAACTAATTTTATCTAACTCGGATAATTTTGGTTTCTCACTGAGAAACAAAGACTACTACAAGCCATACAGAACGTATTCCGTTCATGTGGATTCTGCTATCACAGATTTGGTTCAGTTTGCATTAAATCAAGGTAGTAATTATGCTACAATGCGGCATTTAAACCCATGGATTTTAGGTGATAAATTACCTAATTCAACAGGTAAAAGTTATGAAATAAAGTTTCCCAAGGGAAATTTTCATATTGAAGAATTACAGGAAGAAGCGGATACATCAGAGAACGGAAATGAGACTGAAAACCTTTCTGACTCCGCAACAACGATTGCAAAGGATTCATTGAATCTTTTGAAGAAAAGCGATACGAACCTAACCCAAATTAAGTAAATGGAGAACCAAACAGAGTTTTTAGAAGTATATGGTGCGCGAGTCCATAATCTAAAAAACATTGACGTAAAGATACCGCGAGATAAGTTGGTTGTGATAACTGGGTTGAGTGGAAGTGGAAAATCGTCTTTGGCATTTGAGACCATTTATGCTGAAGGACAAAGAAGGTACATTGAAACGTTTTCTTCCTATGCAAGACAGTTTTTGGGGAATATGGAGCGGCCAGACGTTGATAAAATCACCGGATTGAGTCCAGTAATTTCTATCGAACAAAAAACTGTGAATAAAAACCCAAGATCCACAGTCGGAACCATTACTGAGATTTATGATTTCTTGAGGTTGTTTTATTCCCGTGTAGCCGATGCTTATTCATTCAATACGGGAGAAAAAATGGTGAAATATACTACCGACCAAATTATTGAAAGAATAATGGCGGAGTATAATGGAAAAAAAATCATCATTCTGTCACCTTTAGTAAGAGGAAGAAAGGGGCATTACAAGGAACTTTTTGTAAAAATAAAAAGGCAAGGGTTTATTAGAGCCAAAGTAGATGGGAAAATCATTGATCTGATAGAAGAAGTGAAACTGGATCGATACAAAATGCACGACATTGATATTGTGGTGGATCGATTGGAGATAAATTCAGAAAATGAAACGCGATTAAAACAGTCGTTGGAAACTGCCTTTAAGTTTGGAAAAGGAACTTTGAGTATTCAAGATTTTGATTCAGGTGATTTGACGTTTTTTAGTAAGTCATTAATGTGTCCTACTACTGGAATTGCCTATGAAGAGCCAGAACCAAATTTCTTTTCTTTTAATTCTCCCTACGGAGCGTGTAGCAGTTGCAGAGGGCTTGGAACTGTGCTAGAAATCGACATCAAAAAAATAATTCCAGATGATTCGTTGTCTGTCAAGAAAGGTGCCCTGGCTCCACTTGGAAAGTACAGTCAAAACTGGATTTTTAGACAAGTTGAGGCGCTTTTGGATATGGAAGGCTACACAGTAAATACTCCCTTGAAGGAAGTTGAAAGCGATGTGATAAATGAAATTTTGTACGGAACGAATAAGCAGTTTAAGCTAAAAAATGCTTCCGGAATTCAGGAAACCTCCTCTGGGTTTGAAGGAATTATTAACTTCATTTCTCGCTACCAAGATGATTCCTCCAGCTCGCTAAAGAACTGGGCCAAATCTTTCATGAATAAAGTGAACTGCTCTACGTGTGAAGGAACTAGGTTAAAAAAAGAAGCTTTGTTTTTTAAAATTGAAGACAAGAATATTTTCGATTTGGCTGATATGGATATTGAGGTATTGGTGGATTGGTTTCAAAATATTGAATCCCGATTATCGGAAACTCAACTGAAAGTAGGTTCTGAAATTATAAAGGAAATTAGAACTCGACTGGGATTCTTATTGGAAGTAGGTTTAGGTTATTTAACGATCAACCGAAGTTCTGCAACACTCAGTGGAGGAGAAGCCCAACGAATAAGATTGGCCACTCAAATAGGAACGGAGCTTACTGGCGTGTTATATATTCTGGATGAGCCGAGTATAGGTCTTCACCAAAGAGATAACGACAGATTGATAAGTTCTCTGAAAAAATTAAGAGATATTGGAAACTCCGTAATTGTCGTAGAGCACGACAAAGACATTATGATGGAGTGCGATTATCTCATTGATATTGGTCCTGGGGCAGGCGTAAAAGGTGGAGAAATTTTGGTGGCTACAGAGCCCAATAGATTGGATGAATTTTCATCCAGTACCATCGATTACCTGAAGGAAACCAAAGAGATTGAGGTGCCAGCAGAAAGAAGAAACAACAAAGAAAAGTTTTTGAGCTTGAAAGGAGCTACTGGGAACAACCTGAAAGGAGTAGATATAAACATTCCATTAGGAAATATGGTTGGTGTTACTGGGGTTTCTGGAAGCGGGAAATCAAGCTTAATCAACCAGACACTTTACCCTATATTGAATGCTCATATTTACAACGGAGTTAAGAAACCTTTGCCGTATAAAAAGATTTCGGGATTGGAGCATATAGATAAGGTCATAGAAATAGATCAGTCTCCAATTGGAAGAACACCAAGATCCAATCCAGCAACTTATACTCAGGTGTTTGGTGAAATTAGAAGTTTATTTGCTGAACTAAATGAGGCTAAGATTAGAGGGTACAAGCCGGGAAGATTCTCTTTTAATGTAAAAGGAGGAAGGTGTGAAGAGTGTCGTGGAGCAGGCGTGCAAACCATCGAAATGAATTTTTTGCCAGATGTTCATGTTCAGTGTGATGCGTGCAACGGAAAGCGCTATAACCGCGAAACATTGGAGGTGAAGTATCGCGGAAAATCCATTAACGATGTGCTTTCGATGTCCATTGAAGAAGGAGTGAAGTTTTTTGAAAAGATTCCAAAAATTCATAGAAAACTGGAAACACTCTTATCTGTAGGGTTGGGATACTTAACTTTAGGTCAACCCTCAACAACATTAAGTGGAGGAGAAGCACAAAGAGTAAAATTAGCCACCGAATTATCTAAAAAAGATACCGGAAATACTTTTTATATTTTAGATGAGCCCACTACGGGACTTCATTTTGAGGATATTCAATTGTTACTTGATGTATTAAATAGATTGGTGGATAATGGGAATACAGTATTAGTTATAGAACACAACATGGATGTGATAAAATCTGCTGACTACCTCATAGATATAGGTCCTGAAGGTGGGAGCAAAGGAGGAGAATTACTGTTTGCAGGAACTCCAGAAGATTTATGTAAAGTAGAACGAAGCCATACCGGCAAATACTTGAAGAAGGAGTTGAAGTAGAGTTAGGAAAAATGCGATTCTGGCGAATCGCATTTTTTATAGTGCAATTTTTATCCCCTTGAGGGGATTATAGGGGTGACTTTTCATTTGTTATTCCTGACTTCGATTAGGAATCTTATGGCGAGAATATTACAATGAGCTAAATTCTCTGCAGGTCACCCACCTAACCTCCCTCAAGGGAGGAATTGACTGAATAATGATTTTTAGTTTTTTCATCTGTCATTCCTGACTCTGATCAGGAATCTTATGGCGAGAATATTACAATGAGCTAAATTCTCTGCAGGTCACCCACTTAACCTCCCTCAAGGGAGGGATTTAATAAGTAGAAATAAATTGCAGTTAAAATAGACTAATTGCTTTTCTTTCTAACTCCTAACTCACTCCTCTTTTTTCTTTGTTCTATTGTCTTTTTTCAATAGAAACATCTAGCTTCAAAGACAATTCCTCTAATTGAGCTTTATCTATATGTGCAGGAGCATCAATCATTACATCTCTACCGCTATTGTTCTTTGGGAAAGCAATAAAATCTCTAATGGATTCTGAACCTCCGAAAATGGAACAGATTCTATCAAAACCAAATGCAATTCCTCCGTGTGGTGGCGCACCATATTCAAATGCACTCATCAAGAATCCAAATTGAGCTTCCGCTTCTTCTTTGGTAAATCCGAGTAAATCAAACATTCTGGATTGAATCTCTCTGTCGTGAATTCTGATGGATCCACCTCCAATTTCAACTCCATTGATAACTAGGTCATAAGCGTTAGCTCTTACTTTTCCGGGATCTGTATCAAGTAAATCAAAATCTTCTTTTTTAGGAGAAGTAAACGGGTGATGCATGGCATGGAACCTCTTGCTTTCCTCATCCCATTCTAACAATGGAAAGTCAAGAACCCATAAAGGCGCAAAAGTTTTTCCATCTCTCAATTCCATCATGTCTCCCATGTGCAGTCTCAAATCATTCATTTGAGATTGCACTTTTGATGTGTCTCCAGAGAGAACAAAGATCAAGTCATTTGGCTTGGCATTACAAATCTCAGCCCACTTTGCCAATTCATCTTGGTTATAAAACTTATCTACAGAGGATTTGTAAGTTCCGTCTTCATTTACTCGGCAATAAATCAATCCCATTGCCCCAACTTGTGGAGTTTTAACGTAAGCCGTAATCTTATCAATTTGCTTTCTTGTCAATGAGTTTCCTCCTTCTACAGTAATTGCAATAATATCTTCTGCCTCGTCAAATATTTTAAAATCTTTTCCTTTTACAAGCTCGGTAATGTAATTGAATTTCATCCCAAAACGAATGTCTGGCTTATCAGAACCGTAGTTCATCATTGCATCTGCATAAGTCATTCTTTGTACTTCTGGCAACTCTACTTTCAGTACTTCTGAGAATAGGTTTTGCACTAATCCCTCAAACGTTTGTAGAATATCTTCTTGTTCCACAAAGGCCATTTCGCAATCTATTTGTGTAAACTCGGGTTGTCTATCTGCCCTCAAATCCTCGTCACGGAAACATTTCACAATTTGAAAATACCGGTCGTAACCACTCACCATAAGCAATTGCTTAAAGGTTTGTGGTGATTGAGGAAGTGCATAAAATTGACCTTCGTTCATTCGGCTTGGAACAACAAAATCTCTTGCGCCTTCGGGAGTTGATTTAATGAGAAATGGTGTTTCTATTTCCAAGAAATCTAAGTTATTCATATAGTTTCTTGTAGCCAATCCTATTTTATGCCTTAACATTAAGTTTTCCTTCACGGGATTCCTTCTTAAGTCAAGGTACCTGTACTTCATTCTCAGTTCATCGCCACCATCTGTGTTGTCTTCTATCGTAAAAGGTGGAGTTTTAGATTCGTTAAGAATATCCAACTTAGTCACCTCAATTTCAATTTCACCCGTAGCAATATTTTTATTTTTACTACTTCTCTCTTTCACAATTCCAGTTGCTTGAATCACAAATTCTCTTCCCAATTTACGAGCTTCTTCTAATAAAGAAGCATTTACCTCCTCATTAAATGCCAATTGAGTAACGCCATATCTGTCTCGTAAGTCTACAAATGTCATTCCTCCCAAGTCTCTCGATTTCTGAACCCAACCAGAGAGAGTTACTTCTTGGTTTATATCTGCTATTCTTAATTCTCCGTTGGTATGAGATCTATACATTGTATGTGTGTGTTATTGAAATTGGTTACAAAGTTAATTAATCAATTAAGAATTACGAATATTCTTTTTTGTTAAAGTCTTTAATGAATAAGGTCAGTTCGAGTGTTTTTTCGTTTTTTTCAGCCAGAAAAAGTGTGTCGAGAACCCTTTCATGCTTCTGTCTTCCGACTTCTAACTTAAAGACAAGGAGTTCTCCCTCCGTCCACAGGTAAATTAATACCGTTGATGTAACTAGCAAGCGATGAAGCCAAAAATGCAATAGCATTCGCTACCTCTTCAGGTTCAGCAATTCTGTTCATGGGCACAATACTTTCCATTCCCTTTTTAATCTCTGAGATGGACTTCCTTGTTTTTTTTGATTTGGCCTCAAATATTTCGTTGAGTCTCCCGGTGTTGGTAGCTCCTGGAAGTACATTGTTTACTGTAATGTTATATTGTCCCAACTCATTAGCCATAGTTTTTGCCCAATTTGCCACCGCACCTCTTATGGTATTGGAAACACCTAATCCATTCAAGGGAGCTTTTACCGAAGTAGAAATTACATTGATGATTCTACCATAGGGTCTGTTTTTCATGTTGCCTAAAACCGCTTGCGTTATTTTATGATTTGCAATTAAGTGTTGTTGAAATGTATGAATAAACTCTTCTGGTTTAGCCTCTGTTATAGGACCTCCTGCTGGGCCACCCGTGTTGTTCAGTAAAATATCAACTTGGATATTTTTCAGATTTTCACATAAGTTATCCAATGATTCCGAATTGCTAAAATCGGCAACTAAATAGCGGTGCTCTTGGTTCTCAGAGTTACTGAGTAAGGGCAATGTTTTCTTTAATTTTTCTTCATTCCTCGCCATAAGAATAACTGTGGCGCCTAGTTTACTCATCGTAATGGCCGATGCCAATCCTATTCCTCCTGTTCCGCCAGCAATGGCAGCTGTCTTTCCGTTTAAGTTCATTGTGAATGATTTTGTTGAGCTACAAAGATAAGGCCTCTTTCCATGAATAAAAAATAGTGAAGCGTAACAAATTGAAAAAAAGCCTACTTGTTATTTTTATAACATTTTGTGTGAGAATTTTTTGTTGATTGATGTTCTTTTTATTAATTTCAAAATCTTTACAACTAAAAAAATATTTATAATGAAGAAAATTTACTCAATTCTTATACTGTTGTTTTTGACAACTTCCTTGGCTAATGCCCAGGCTACTTATTTGACAACGCCTCTTTTGGGAGGAAATAGTTCCTCTGGTTGTACCTTTAATATTACGGCACATCAGAATGTTTTCATATTAGATGTGAAAGGGTCTTTTTCTGGTTCTGGTACAGGAGAAGTATGGTATTCTCCAACTGCAATTAGTGGACCTCCAACGATTAGTACTGCCTCTGGATGGACTCAAATTGCAACTGGTCCAGTAACAGGTGGAGGAATCGGAACTACAACCTCGATAGCGCCTACTAATTTGTTTATACCAGCTGGTAGTACTTTTGGGTTTCATGTAGGTGGATTAAATACTCCTTACACGAATGGAACGACTGGAGCTCCAGCAAATGTTACAGACGGAAGTATTACTATTGAAATGGGAGCTAATGTTGGTTATGGAGGAGCAGCTCCTAACCCGACATTTCATGTCCGAATGTTTAACGGTTCCATAGGTTATAGAATAGCTGCTGGTGGTGCCAATGACGCAGCCACTACCGATGTTTTTACAAATGCTGGTTGTCCTGGTGTTGATACTGTTTATGCTCAAGTTGCAAATTATGGTACAAACCAAATTGATTCAGTTTGGATAAACTGGTCGAAGAATGGAATTTTACAAACGCCAGTTCAATACATTGGGTTGTTGGATACCTTTGGAGGTTTGGGTGCAAATTCTGCGCAAGTAGCTCTTGGGACTAATCTATTTGTTGGTGGTGTTACAGATACCTTTGATGTTTGGACTACAATGCCTAATGGATTAACTGACACAGTTACTAACAATGATTCCAACACAGTATATTTAAAGCCAAAACTACCAGGCGGTGTTTACACAATAGGTGGAGCCTCTCCGGATTATCTAACATTTAATGATGCTGTATCGGATTTGAACTCCATTGGTGTTTGTGGACCTGTTGTTTTTCATGTAAGACAAGGAACTTACACTGAACAAATTGAATTAGGATCTATTGATGGTGCTTCTGCAGTAAACACGATCACATTTAGACCAGACCCATCTAACACGGCAGCTGCTGTTTTAACGCATGCTGCAGCTGCAACGGCAGACAACTATGTATTGAAATTTAACGGAGCTGAACATGTAACCTTTGATAGCTTAACCATTACCGCAACTGGAGCAACCTATGGGTATGCAGTAGTGTTGACATCAGCAGAATATGTGACGGTAAAAAATTGTGAAATCAATGCCAGTTCAACTTCTACAAGCTCTTTGAACACTCCAATAAGGAATGAGACAGGAGTGAACGTTGAAAACTGTACTGTGGAGAACAATGTTTTGAACAATGGATACTACGGAATGTATTGGTATGGAGGAAATACAACTAGTAAAGAGTTAGGAAATACCATAAGAAATAATGAAATAAATAATTTCAATGTCTATGGAATGATGTTTTATTACCAAGCAGGAGGAATTGTGGAAGGGAACACAATAGAACAATCTACTTCTTCTACTGGTAGTTCTTATGGTTTATATATCTACTACAACGACAGCACCAAAGTAATGGCTAACTCGGTAAAGCTTTTTGGATCTGGAACAAACTACGGAATGTATTTATACAGAGCTCATGGAAGTTTGACAAACAAGGCAGAAGTTCAAAACAATATGATTGCCACTTCGCCATCCTCTACAGGTACAACTTATGGAATATACTTAGGTTATGGGGAGCATATCGATCTGTACCACAATTCTATCAATTGTAGAGGTGGTAGCGCAACTGCCGGTAGGGCAATTTATGTGCTAGGAAGTACATCTACGTTATACGGAAATATTGATATCAAGAATAATGTTTTCGCTAACTCTGGTCCTGGAGTTGCAGCTTATCTCAATACAGGAGCTCTTTCAGCTGGATTCTTGTCAGGTATGGATTATAATATTTTTACTTCATCCGGAGCAAACACTTTAAGTTTAAATGGAACAAATCATACCTTAGCGACATGGATAGCCTCAACTAATTTGGACTCAAACAGTATTGTAGGGAATCCAGGATTCGTATCTGGTACGAACCTTCATTTACAGGGTGGAATTGCAGCTGATGCTGGAGATCCTAACTTAGGTGTAATGATTGATATAGATGGAGACACAAGGCCTATTGCACCTTCCACAGGTTACGATATCGGAGCGGATGAGTACATTCCTCCAACTTGTCCAGCGGCTCAGTCACTTTCCGGTTTCGGAATAGGTTCTTCAGTAGCCAATGTTACTTGGGTTTCTGGAATAGCAGATAGTTCTTGGCAAGTTCAATACGGAGTAGGAGGCTTCAATTTAGGTGCTGGAACTATTGTTAATTCTCCAAATGACACACTTGCATTGTCTGGATTATTGCCGGCAACCACTTATGACGTATATTTAAGAAGTATTTGTACCGCTGGAGATACCTCTATTTGGGTAGGTCCTTATTCCTTTTTTACGTTATGTTCTGTTCTACCAACTCCGTATTCAGAGAACTTTGATTTAAACCCGATCTCGAGTGGTTCATCTTGCTACACAACTGATGATATAGGTTTCTGCTGGAGTAATGAGACGGCAACGACCAATTACTGGCAAGTAAGAAGTGCAAATACTACTTCGTTAAATACAGGTCCTTCTTTTGATAACACAACAGGTTCTGCTAACTATGTTTACATCGAAACAGGTGTATCTTCGGCTTGTCCTCCGGGAACAAAATCTACGTTGTACAGTCCAGTTTTAGACTTAACAACACTAAACTCGGCAACAGTTCCCGAATTAGTTTTCTTTTATCACATGTATGGAGCAACCATTGATTCTTTAAATGTTTTCATTACTAACGATAATGGAGTTACTTGGAATAATATTTGGGGAGAATTTGGAGATAAAGGAGATCAATGGAATGAAGCAAATGTAGTTCTTACTAATTATGCTACTGATACTGTTCAATTCAAGTTTGTGGCAACTAAAGGAACAAGTTTTACTGCTGATATTGCCTTGGATGATATTTCAGTGCGAAATGCACCAACTTGTCCAAAACCCTCTTCATTTTCTAGCCATTATATATCATCTGACTCAGCAAGTATCACTTGGGTTCAGGGTCCTGCAGATAGTACTTGGCAGGTTCAGTATGGTCCTGGTGGGTTTGCTCTTGGTTCAGGTACAACTGTGAATTTGAATAACGATACACTTAACTTAAGCGGTTTAACGCCAGTTTCCAACTATTCGGTCTATGTACGAAGTATCTGTACCGTTGGTGATACTAGTTTCTGGTTTGGACCATTTAATTTTTCCACACCTTGTGCCTCTTACTTGCCACCTTATTCTGAGGACTTTACTGCGATGACATTTTCAGTAACCCCTACCTGTTGGGAAGAAGGGACAGGTCTGTTAACCGTTAATTCTTCAATAACAATAGGAAC
>CBFHZD010000004.1:18118-149500 GCA_965660305.1 Flavobacteriales bacterium
ATCATCACAATGGACATCAGATGGTTTTGGAAACTCAGGAACCACAGGTTCAGCGCGAATGGAAATATGGTCGACAAATAGAAACGAATGGTTACTTTCTCCTTCTATAGATTTAGGAAATGGAACTACGCCTTACCAAGTTGAATTTGATGTGGCTGCTACCGTTTGGAACAATACAAATCCAGCAAACTTTGATCCAGATGATAGATTGGTATTAGTAATATCTACAGACAATGGAGCTACATGGTCTGATACTAACATTCTTGAAACGTGGGATGCAAATAATACTCCAAGTGCCTTAGGTGATTACTTCTATTATGATTTAACAGCAGCTGGATATACCGGATTAGTTAGATTTGGGTTCTTTGCAGAGTCAAGTGTTTCTGGTGCAGATAACAATGTTTATATCGATAATTTCGGAGTTGTACAAGTACCAACTTGCCCAAGACCTTTGAGGTTGAGTTTGGATAGTTCTACTCAAACTACAGCAGTAATGAATTGGAATAATGGAGCGAACGATGTATCCTGGTTACTAGAGTATGGTCCAGTTGGATTTACACCGGGTAGTTTTGCAGGAACTGTTGTTCCTTCGAGTACTAATCCGGGAACAATTACGGGATTATCTGCGAGTACTTGTTATGACGTTTACTTAAAGAGTATTTGTTCAGCTGGAGACACGAGTATACAAATAGGTCCAGCAAGGGTTTGTACAAAATGTGCACCGGTAGTTGATTTATGTGAGGATTTTGAGAACTTTTCAACTGGTTTACCAATATGTTGGGAGAAATTTGTGAGTACAACAGGGACTTCAGATGTAACGATATCTACGTTTGGAGGAAATGCAGGTCCAAATTGTGTTAGACTTACTTCAAGTAATGACGCCTCTAGTATAATGATGCTGATATCGCCAGAAATGACAGCATTGACAGCAGGAACGCATAGAGCGAGTTTTTCATTGGATAATTCGAATGCGCTTGATTCGGTAATTGTTATCGGTACAATGTCTGATCCTACTAACCCAGGAACATTTACTCCTTGGGATACGATAAATGACATCAGCACCTCTTACCAAAATTACAGAATACCTTTTGACACTTATACAGGGACAGATACAAGGATAGCCTTTTTATATACGCCAGGAGCAACTTTCAGAACAATGGCTATAGATGACTTCTGTTTTGAGGCAATTCCATCTTGTGAGAAAGCGCCATCTGTTCAGATATTAAATTCAGGAGTAGATTCAACCTCATTGAATGTTGGTTGGAATATAGATACAACACAAGTGAGTTTTATGGTGGCATATGGTCCAGCAGGATTTGATCCAATCACCAACCCAGCAGGAGGTGATACGACAACCTCTACATCGAATTTTAAAACTGTTTCGGGGTTACAGCCGTTGACAGAGTATTGTGTATGGGTAAAAGCTATTTGTACGAATGGTGATACAAGTTTCTGGAGTGGACCTTTCTGTGGAGAGACTGGATGTCCATCAGGTGCTTCATTGCCTTATTTCCAGAACTTTGATAATTATACGAATACTTATCCAACCGGGTTACCATTATGTTGGGAGGAAGCAAAAGGAGTATATACATCAGGTACTGCACCATTGCTTCAGAATTCACAATGGCTTCCAGATGGATTTGGAAATGTGGGAACAACGGGAGCAGCAAGAATGGAGATTTGGTCAACAAACAGAAATGAGTGGTTAATCTCACCTTCATTGGATTTAGGATCTACCACTGGAAGACACATTAGAATAGAGTACGATGTGGCTGCAACAAACTGGAGTACAACAGCACCGGCAGTTTTTGGTGACGATGACTCATTGGTGTTTATGATTTCAAGGAATGATGGTGTTTCTTGGGATAATGCTGGAATCCTTGCTGTGTACGACACCTCTAACGTACCTTCTGCTGGAGGTGACCACATTATCTTTGACCTACCAAACGAAACTGGGACTGTTAAATTTGCATTCTATGCTACTTCTAAAGTTTCGAATGCAGATAACAATGTTTACATAGATAACTTTGAGGTTTATGACAGTGTTTTCACAAGCTTAACTGAGATTCAGGAATTGGCAAACTTCAAGGTTTACCCAAATCCAAACACAGGGATTTTCACTGTTTTAAATGAAGGTGGAGCAAACCAAACGAGTTTAAAAGTATTAGACATTCAGGGAAGAGTAGTGTACGATGACACTTACTTTTTCAATGCAAATGCCAGAAAGGTAATTGATGTGAACGCATTGAAAGCTGGAGTTTACGTATTGTTAATTCAAAGTGATGGCAAACTAGAACAACATAGGATAATCATCAATAAGTAAGAGTAGATTACATAAAAACAAAAAGCCTGACTTGAGAATATCAAGTCAGGCTTTTTTTTATACAAAAAATAGAAGGTTTATCTTGGGTTTAATTTCAGGATAGGAATGATTACTTCTTCCATGGATATTCCTCCATGCTGGAAAGTGTCTTTATAGAAATTCACGTAATAATTATAATTATTGGGGTAAGCCAAGAACGTATCTTCCTTAGCAAAAATATACCTTGTGTTTTGGTTTAGTTTGGGTAAAAAGGCATCGTCTGGGTTGGCAATTTCAAATACTTCTTTAGTATTGTAACTCATGTTTTTTCCTAGCTTGTAGCGTAGGTTTGTATTTACATTTTTGTCCCCAACAACTTTCACTGGATTGTTCACTTTTATCATTCCATGATCCGTAGTAATAATTAGTTGCAAATTGTTTTCTTGAATTTTTTGAACTATTTCCTGCAAAGGCGAGTGCTTGTACCAGGATTCCGTTATGGAACGATATGCCGAGTTATCATCGGCTAATTCTTTGATTACCTCCATATCCGTTCTTGCATGAGAGAGCATATCCACAAAATTATAAACGATCACATTGAAATCATTTTTGAGTAAATCAGAAAAATTATCTACGAGTTTTTTTCCTTTTTGATTGTTTGTGATTTTAGTGTAGGAAGTTTTTAATCCCATACCCAACCGTTTCATTTGGTCATTCAAAAAGTCTTCTTCAAAATTATTTTTCCCTCCTTCATCTTCTTCTTCAACCCATTTATCAGGAAATCTTTTCCGAATTTCCGAAGGCATCAAACCTGCAAATATTGAATTTCTGGCATATTGTGTGGCTGTGGGTAAGATACTAAAATAGGTGTCTTCTTCCTCTACATGAAAATGTTCCGAAAACAGAGGTTTTAACACTTTCCATTGGTCATATCTAAAATTATCAATGACCAGTAAGAAAGATGTTTTTTCTTTGATGGCTGGTGCAATTTTTTTCTGAAATAAAGTATGAGATAGCACGGGAGTTTCGTCAGCGGTGCCATTGAGCCATTCCAGGTAATTGTTTTCGATAAAGCGAGCAAAAAGAAGGTTAGCCTCTTTCTTTTGCATCTCAAATATTTCCATCATGCTTTTATCCTGCGATTTATCCATTTGCAACTCCCAATAAACCAGCTGTTCATTCAACTCTTTCCAGTCGCTAATATCTAAGTTGCCCATCAATTTCATTCCGATGTTACGGAATTCTTGTTGATATCCTGAAGTTGTTTCTTCGCTAATTAATCGAGATTGATCCGTGTTCTTTTTTACGGCAAGAAGAATTTGATTGGGATTTACAGGTTTTATCAAGTAGTCAGAAATGTTTTTTCCAATGGCACTCTCCATGATCGACTCTTCCTCACTTTTGGTAATCATTATTATGGGTAAGTTGGGTTGTAATCGCTTAATCTCCGTGAGTGCTTCAAGCCCAGAAATCCCTGGCATGTTTTCATCCAAAAAAATCAAATCATAGGATTTTTCTTTTACCATATCAATTGCTTCGCTGCCATTGTTAATGGTGTCAACTTCACAGTTTTTCTGCTCAAGAAACATAATGTGAGGTTTCAACAAATCAATTTCGTCATCCGCCCATAAAATTCGTACTGCCATAATTTTTGTGTATCTCTAAGGGATAAAAACTTATTCCTTCAAGTAGTTTAATATTCTTATTTTTGTAAATATATTGCTTATTTCTGCCCTCAAGGGTTATCTTTAAAAAAAACCTACAGAATAGAATGATGACCATTCGCTTTGTAAATTAATTCTAAATGAAAATACTAAACGACCCGATATACGGATTTATTACTATTAAGTACCCAATTTTATTGAAGTTAATAGATCACCCTTATTTTCAAAGGTTGAATAGAATCAAACAATTAGGGTTGTCCTATCTTGTATATCCTGGTGCGCACCATACCCGATTTCATCATGCAATAGGAGCCATGCATCTCATGCAGGAAGCTTTAGAGGTTCTGAAGGTTAAGAATGTGGAAATAACAGAGGAGGAAGAAATAGGGGTGTTGATCGCTATTTTGCTTCATGATATTGGTCACGGACCATTCTCGCATGCCCTTGAGCACACTTTAGTTTCAGGGGTGAATCACGAAGATCTATCAATAATTTTGATGGACAAGTTGAATGAGGAATTTGAGGGAGAATTAGGTTTGGCTATACAGATATTTCGAAATAGCTACTCGAAAAAATTCTTACATCAATTGGTTTCCTCTCAACTGGATATGGATCGTTTAGATTATCTCAAGCGAGACAGCTTTTACAGCGGTGTTTCCGAAGGAGTGGTGAGTAGCGATAGAATTATTAATATGCTTAACGTACATGAAGATCAGTTGGTGATAGAAGAAAAAGGGATTTATTCCATCGAAAAATTCATTGTTGCTCGAAGACTGATGTATTGGCAGGTATATTTACATAAGACTGTATTGGCCGCAGAGAACCTATTGGTTGAAATCTTGAAAAGAGCCAATTTTTTGGCAAGTCAGGGCGAAGAATTGTTTGCAAGCCCTGTGCTGAAAAAATTCTTGTACAATAATTATACAAAAGAAGATTTTAACAAAAATGAGGTAATTTATCACTTCACCATGTTGGATGACTCTGATATTTACAGTGCTATAAAAGCATGGTGTAATCATTCTGACAAAACATTGTCTGTGATTTCAAGAAACTTAATAGATCGTAAATTACCTAAAATTGCCATCCAAAAACTTCCTTTTGAAACGGAAAGAATTGAGAAATTGAAGGAAATGGTGAAAGCGAAGTATCACATTAGTAACATAGAAATAGGACATTTAGTTTTTAATTCTGAGATAGCCAACAATGCTTACAATGCTAAAAAGGATATTATTCTAATAAAGTACAAGAATGGCTCTGTACTCAACATTACTGATGCTTCTGATAATTTTAATATTCAAGCTTTAACCGAGCCAGTAAAAAAGTATTTTATCTGTTACCCAAAAGAGTTTCGGAATAAATGGTAAAACTAATCCGATATATATTATTTCCGATCTCTGTGATTTATGGATTAATTACGGCAATTAGAAACTTGATGTTCGATAAGAACGTGTTAAAATCAAGTCATTTTGATGTTAAAACTATTTCAGTTGGGAATATTTCAGCAGGGGGGACTGGAAAGACACCACACATTGAATATTTAATTCGGCTTTTAAAAAAAGACAACCAACTAGCTACTCTTTCCAGAGGTTATGGCAGAAAGAGAACTGGCTTCTTATTGGCAACTGATAGCTCGACAGCCAAAGATATTGGAGATGAACCGTTGCAGTTTCACACTAAGTTTCCTGAGGTAACCGTTGCTGTTGATGCCAGAAGAGTAAACGGAGTAATTGAGTTGATGAGCCAAAAGAACAGTCCTGAAGTTATCTTACTAGATGATGCTTTTCAGCACAGGCAGCTCAAAGCAGGCCTCTCTATTTTATTGACTGATATAAATTTCCCTTTTTACTCCGATTTTATGCTCCCGACAGGTAATTTAAGAGAGTTTTCGGGAGCCAAGAAAAGGGCGGATATCATTATAGTAACAAAGTGTGACCAGGCGATGACAGATTCTCAAAAGGAAAAAGTGTTGGCAAAAATTAACACACCCGAAATTCCTGTTTTCTTTTCGCAAATTGATTATGCTTTTCCAGAGCTTCTGACTCAAAATACTTCTTTATCCTTTCAAGATTCTAAAAAGATTGTCTTGGTAACAGGAATTGCAAAACCAAACCCTTTAATCAAACATTTAGGTCAATTTAAAAAGAAAATTGAACACTTAAAATATCAGGATCATCATCCGTTTACAAAAAAAGATGTGAACCACATTCTGGAATGTTATAAAAAAGAGCCTTATTCTGTCTTATTAACGACAGAAAAGGACGCCATGAGACTTAAAGATTTCAAGGAACTCAATGATGTGCCATTTTTTTACATTCCAATTCAGGTCTCAATTCAGGAAAAAGAAGATGAATTCAAAAAAACAATAGAAAATTATGTTAGAGAAAATTAAAGCGACTGCCAATCACCTTATTTCGTTGGTTGGGGAAAACTACCAAGTAGGAATTATTTTGGGAACTGGATTGGGTGAATTGGTAAACGAAATAAAAATTTCTCACAGCCTAGCCTATGAAGATATTCCAAACTTTCCTGTTTCTACGGTCGAAGGACATTCTGGAAAATTAATTTTTGGAACTCTTGGTGAAAAAAGAGTCGTGGCTCTTCAAGGGAGGTTTCATTATTACGAAGGTTACAGCATGAACGAAGTAGTTTTTCCGGTGCGAGTGATGAAATTTCTGGGTATAAAAACACTGATAGTGTCGAATGCCAGTGGCGGGGTTAATCCTGAGTTTGAAATTGGTGACATTATGCTCATGGATGACCATATAAATTTGTTTAGTGACAACCCATTAATTGGGAAAAACATGGATGAATTGGGGCCAAGATTTCCAGACATGAGCGAACCCTACGACAAATCATTAATTGAGAAAGTAAAGCAAATTGCTTCGGAATACGGTATTTCATTACAGCAAGGATCTTATGCTGGTCTTTCGGGGCCAACCTTGGAGACACCAGCCGAATACAAATATGTAAGGGCAATAGGAGCCGATACAGTAGGTATGTCCACAGTGCCGGAAGTAATTGCTGCCAGACACATGGGGATTCCTTGCGTAGGTTTTTCAATTATCACAGATCTTGGTGTACCGGGAAAAATAATTGAAATGACTCATGAGATTGTCCAAGAAGTAGCAAAAAAATCAACTCCTTTGGTTTCTAAAATTGTCCAAAAGTTGGTGGTTGAGTTGAAGGATTAGAGGTGTAAAACTCTATTATTTATATTCCCTTAAATGGGCTTTTGTCACTAAAAGAGTGAGAGGTTAGGAGTTTTTGATTCCTGTTTTTTTATTACCTTAGTTATGTAAAATTTTTTCAATGAAAAACACCTTATTAATCCTTGTACTTTTGTTGTTTACGGTTCGTCTTTCTGCTCAAGACAGCCTAAACATGAGCGTATTGTACAACTGGCAAGACCCAAGTCTTTCCAAAAGCACGTTGTACGACAATGCTTATAATGAAGTTTGGGGATATGCCAAGGATGGCAGGGAGTATGCTATAATAGGAACTTCTCGAGGGACTCATTTTTTTGATGTCACCATTCCCAGCTCGGTAGTGTTGGTCGATTTTATTCAAGGAAGGGACACCGGAAGGAATATCGTTCATAGAGATTATCACGATTATCAGGGTTACTTGTACATGGTTTCGGACGAAGGGAATGCCTCGCTTCAGATTGCTGACTTGTCTTTCTTGCCGGACTCGGTGAGCTTGGTTTACGACCAAGACACGGCCATAAAGTTATCGCATAATATATTTATTGATTCGGCTGCAGGTAAACTATATAATTGTGGCGGAGGGAATTCCAAAAAATTCGGTGTTTTTTCTTTAGCTAATCCGCTTTCTCCACAATTATTGTATCAATGCGAAAATGACATCAGTTGGTGGGCTTCAACAGTTGGCACAGGTGGATATGTTCACGATGCATTTGCCAGGAATGACACGGTTTATTGCAATGCAGGCGATGGGCTATATGTGGTTGATTTTTCTTCTTCTCCTATTTTATTGGCAAGTTTAACAAGCTACCCAGATTTGGGTTACAATCATTCTGGTTGGCTTTCTGAGGATGGATCAATTTATGCCATGGGCGATGAAACTCATGGAAAAAAAATGAAAATACTAGATGTCTCTAACCTTAACTCCATCCAATTTTTGGATACTGTTGGAGTAAATGGAGACAACAATGCTATTCTTCACAATCAAATTATAACAGGAAACTATGTGTATGTTGCCTACTACTACAACGGAGTTTTTGTGTACGACATTTCAAATCCATCTTCGCCTGTTTTAGTGGGGTTTTATGACACTTCTTCCGAATTAAATTATAGAAGTTTTAAGGGAGCTTGGGGTGTTTATCCGTTTTTGCCCTCGGGTAATTTACTGGTTTCAGATATGCAAGAAGGATTGTTTGTTATGGATGTTTCACAGGCAGTTGTAGGTGTTCAGGAGTATAGTAAAGAAAGGTTCAAAGTGTATCCCAACCCTGTAACCACAGATCTCAATGTGGTTGGAATAAAAGATTTTGGTGGGGAGTATTCTGTTTCTATTACAGATGTAAATGGAAAATTGATAGTTCAAGAGGTCATTCAGAATTCTTTCATGAAAGTGAATAACATAAACATTCCTTCCGAAATTCCTCCAGGGGTTTATGTTGTCAGTATTTTTAATAGTACTTTTGCAGAGAGTATAAAAATTATAAAAAACTAATTTTGAGTACAATTTACGATAAATACGAAGCTGTAATTGGATTGGAAATCCATGCCCAATTACAAACTAAAACCAAAGCATATTCTTCGGACAGAAATGAATATGGCTCATCACCAAACACGAATGTGAGTGTGGTAACTTTGGGTCACCCAGGAACTTTACCCATGTACAACAAAAAGGCGATCAATTTTGCTGTAAAAATGGGCTTGGCTTGCGAAAGTAACATTACGCAAGACATGATTTTTGCTCGGAAGAATTATTTTTATCCGGATTTACCGAAAGGGTATCAAATTACTCAGGACGAAACTCCAATTTGTACTGGCGGAAAAGTACTAATAAAAACTGATGAAGGAAAGGATAAAGAGGTTGCTCTAACGCGAATTCATTTGGAGGAAGATGCAGGAAAGAGTATTCATGATTTGGATCCTTTCAATACGTTAATTGATCTAAATAGAGCTGGTGTTCCTTTGATTGAGATTGTCTCTGAGCCCGAAATCAAAACCTCTCAGGAAGCTTATAATTATGTAACAGAGGTGAGAAGACTGGTGCGGTACCTCGATATTTGTGATGGGAATATGGAAGAGGGAAGTTTGCGATGTGACGCGAACGTTTCTGTGATGCTAAAAGGTTCTAAAGTATTTGGAAACCGAACTGAGGTGAAGAACATGAACTCCATGCGAAATGTTCAAAAGGCAATTGAGTTTGAAATTAAAAGACAAATTGATTTGATTGAGCAAGGAGAAACTATTGTCACCGAAACCCGAAGTTTCAATGCCGCCAATGGTTCAACAATTTCCATGCGTAGTAAAGAGGCTGCAAACGATTACAGGTATTTTCCTGAGCCAGACTTACAACCCATACAAGTGACTCAAGATTATGTGGAAGCCGTGAAGGATACCATGCCTCCTCTACCTAATTTTTTATTCAAGAAATACACCCAAGATTACGCCTTATCAGAATATGATGCAGCTGTTTTGATAGATGATAAGTCAATAGCTTTGTATTTTGAGGATGTTACAAAGCATACCAAGAATTACAAGTCGGCCTCTAACTGGGTAACAGTCAATGTAAAGTCTTACTTAAACGAAAAGGCAATTGAAATCAAAGACTTCAGCCTAACTCCTCAACAAATAGCAGAGATTATCCAATTAATTGATTCAGGAAAAATAAGTAACTCTGTGGCTTCTCAAAAAGTATTTCCATTGATGATTGAAACGCCTGGAAAATCTGCTTTACAAATTGCCGAAGAAAACAATTTATTGCAAAACTCTAATGCCGATGAAATTACTGAACTGATTGAAAAAGCCTTGGCTAAATTTCCTGAGAAAGTGGAAGAATATAAATCGGGGAAGAAAGGACTTTTAGGATTGTTTATGGGCGAGGTAATGAAATTATCTCAAGGAAAAGCCGATCCAAAAATGGCAAGTAAGAGTTTAAAAGAGTTTTTAGAAAAATAAAGTTATATGAAAAAGTTAAGTGTTATAGCTGCTCTGTTTATTGTGCTCTGGGGATGCGGAGAGCAGGCAGCTCATTCCATAACGGGAACGATTGATATGGTTGGTATCCAGCCTACGCAGCAGATGTATTTGTACAAAATCGAAAACCAAATTTTAGTTCCAATTGATTCGGTTACTCTAGATGAGAAAGGTGGTTTTAGCCTTGGTTTAACTTCTCCTCAACATGGAGTTTTTCATTTTGGAACATCAGTAAGAAATACATTCCCAGTAGTTCTTAACGAAGAGTCAAAGAACTTAAACGTCAAGATTAACAACAACCAACAGGTGTCTATGGATTATACCATTCAAGGGTCTAAGGCCTCCGAGGAAATTGCATCTTTTGCAAAAGAAGTGTTTTTAATAATGAACTTGAATCAGCGCTTGTCTTCCCAAGCTCAACAATTGGCGCCAGATGATTTCGAAGGGCAGCAAGCCATCCAGAACGAATTCAATGCAGCTTCTGAAAAGTTTATTGATTTCAGAAATAAATACATTGAAAGAAACAAAAATTCTGAGGCTTTGATTGCGGTAATAGATCAAATAAATCCTGAAACTGAACTGGATTTATTGAAAGAGATTTCGACCAATTTATCTGCAACAATGCCAAACTCTGCTTACGCTGAGAACATAAAAAATTACTTGGTTAACATGGAGAAAGAGAAAGAAAGTGCAGCCAAAAGAGAGAAATTAATTCAAATAGGAAAGGTTGCACCAGAGTTAGACTTTCCTAATCCAGAAGGAAAAAACATACAGCTTTCTTCATTGAGAGGAAAAGTGGTTTTGATTGATTTTTGGGCATCTTGGTGCAAACCATGTAGAGCAGAAAACCCTAACGTAGTAGCTACTTACAACAAATACAAAAACAAAGGATTTGATGTGTTTAGTTTTTCGCTAGACAAGGAAAAAGAAGCTTGGGTAAAGGCCATAGAGCAAGATGGATTGATTTGGAAAAATCATGCGAGCGATCTTAAATTTTGGCAAACTGCTGCCATTGATTTGTATGGATTTAATGGAATTCCTTTTACGGTTCTTATTGATAGAGAAGGTAAAATTTTGGCAAAAGGATTGAGAGGTCCTGCACTAGAAGCTAAATTATTAGAGGTTTTATAAAAAAAGCAATTTTCTATGAGCAGATTAAATCAGAGTATTGTACTTGTTTTGTTTTTTCTAAATTTTGGTCTTTACGCCCAAGTTACTTCCCAAATTAAGGGAAAGATAAAAGGAGCGAAAGGAAAAACAATTTTTTTGATGCATGAGGAAAAAGGAAAGTTGGTGGCCGCTGACTCCGCTCATGTTGGTTTTTTGGGAAGGTATAAATTGAGCACGGACGTTGCAAGGGATGACTTTTTCCGAATTTCCTTGGATAAAAAAGAAGGGATAATCCTTGTTTTGAAAGGAAATGAGACCATCAACATCACTTCCACAACTGATTTCAAAAGTGGAGTTTATTCCGTTTCAGGTTCCAAAGATAGCGAGCTCATTCAAAATTATTTTGCGATGAAAAACAATCCTTCTGTCTCCAAGGATTCTATGAAGAATTTTGCTAGCCAGTTTGTGAAAGATAATTCAAAGTCTTTGGCTTTGTTTGTAGCGCTGAATGATGTGAAGGATTTGCCTGTTTCTCTTAATCTTGCTGAGAAGGGAATTGGAGAATCTTACCCAAATTCGGTTTATCATAAGGCGCTGAAAAGAACTCAACAATTAATTAAGTCACGCTCCGTAAAAGACGCTAAATCATCTACAGGGCAAATCGCTCCGGAGTTGAATATGCCTAATCCAAAAGGGGAGATTTTAACATTAAAAGCTTTAAGAGGAAAAATTGTTCTGATAGATTTTTGGGCTTCTTGGTGTGGGCCATGCCGGAGAGAGAATCCAAATGTGGTAAGACTGTATGAGAAATATAAAGAGCAAGGGTTTGAAGTGTTTAGTGTATCCCTTGATAAAAGCAAATCAAAGTGGGAAGCTGCTATCTTAAAAGATAATTTGTCGTGGGATAGTCACGTCAGTGATTTAAAAGGTTGGCGATCTGCTGCAACTAAGTTGTATGGATTTGGAGGAATTCCCTACACTGTTTTAATCGACCGAGAGGGAAGAGTAATTCAAACCAGATTGCGAGGGGCAGCTTTAGAAAAGAAACTTGAAGAAATATTTGAGAAATAATGCAACTAGAGAAAGGAAAAAAGATCTATTTTGCCTCAGATTTTCATCTGGGAGTTCCAACTTATGAAACCAGTAGAGCAAGAGAGGCGAAAATTGTTTCTTGGCTTTCTCAAATTCAACAAGATGCGGATACTATCTACCTTGTAGGAGATATTTTTGACATGTGGTTTGAGTATAAACAGGCAATACCTAAATATTTTACCAGGTTTTTTGGTAAAATTGCTGAGTTAACTGATTCAGGTATTCGGGTGGTTTTTTTTACAGGAAATCATGACATGTGGATGTTTGATTACCTGACCAAGGAGTTGGGTGTTGAGGTTTTAAGAGAGAAACTCGAGTTTGAAATGAATGGTCAGTCATTTTTGGTAGCTCATGGAGACGGTTTGGGACCAGGTGATACTGGATACAAAATAATCAAAAGTATTTTTAGAAACCGATTTTGCCAATGGATGTTTGCACGCTTACACCCTAACTTTGGATTAGGAATAGCGAATTATTTCTCTAAAAAAAGTAGAAAGCACTCCGTGAATGACGATAAGTTTTTGGGCGAAGATAAAGAGTGGCTTATTACCTATTCAAAAGCGGTTTTGAAAGAAAAAAACGTGAATCACTTTATCTTTGGGCACAGGCACCACCCAGTAGTATTTTCTTTATCACAAAACAGCACATATTATAACCTTGGCGAGTGGATTTCGCAGTGCAATTACCTTGTGTTCGATGGCGAGAAATGTGATTTAATTCAATATAACGATTGATACTTTCAGATTCGGTGCAAAGTCAGTTTAGCGCAATGTGTTTGTACTTATTTTAGTCCGTACTCCTTAATCTTTCGGTACAAAGTTCTCTCCGAAATTCCTAACTCTTTGGCTGCATACTTTCTCTTTCCTCTATGCTTGTCCAAAGCTTTGGCAATCATTTCTTTCTCTTTTTCTTCAAGCGACAGTACCTCTTCTATTTCCTCATGTTCATGAATATCAGGTTGTTGATATGAAATAGTTGGACGGACCGAAAAGGGTTCGCTCGGAGTGTAATCATTTCGTACATCTTTGTCCATTTTATTTATGATAGCAATGTCGTTTTCCGGAAAATCTACATCTGGATTTCCATTGCTATTCACAATATCAACAATGATTTTCTTTAATTCTGTAATGTCCTTTTTCATATCAAAAAGCACCTTATGCAAAATATCTCTTTCGCTCATTCCTGAATGAGATTCTCCATCGTTGGGAAGAAGCATTGGCAGGTTGTTTTGGTACACGGCAGGCAAGTAACTGCTGAGTTTTTCGGCATTGATATCTCTTGAGTTTTCTATCACAGAAATTTGTTCTGTAATGTTTTTGAGTTGTCTAATATTTCCTTGCCATGAATAATTCACCAACATTTCTTTAGCTTCAGGAGTCAGAACGATGGTTGGCATCCTATATTTTTCCGCAAAATCCGAGGCAAACTTTCTAAACAATAAATGGATATCATCCCTTCTTTCTCTTAGTGGTGTGAGTCGTATAGGAACAGTACTTAATCTATAGTATAAATCTTCTCTGAACTTTCCTTTTTGGATCGCCTCTTCTAGTTTTGTATTCGCAGCTGCTATAACTCTCACATCGGTTTTCTGTACCTTGGATGATCCCACTTTATAAAACTCACCGGACTCCAAAACTCTGAGTAATCTGGCTTGAGTGGAAAGTGGTAGCTCACCTAATTCATCTAAGAAAATTGTTCCACCATCGGCTTGTTCAAAATATCCTTTTCGTTTTTCATGAGCTCCAGTAAACGAACCTTTCTCGTGGCCAAATAACTCAGAATCAATCGTTCCTTCAGGTATGGCACCACAGTTTACAGCAATGTATTCTGCATGTTTTCTCTTGCTGTATTGATGAATTACTTGAGGCATAATTTCTTTACCTGTTCCACTTTCACCCATGATAAGAACTGATATATCTGTCGGTGCAACTTGCACAGCTACTTCCAGCGCTCTATTCAATCCAGCTGAGTTCCCAATAATTCCAAACCTCTGTTTAACTGATTGTATTTCCATTTTATGCTAATTCTGCGATTAATGTTGTTTTTGTATAATCAATGATTTTTACCATGACGTAATCACCTACTTTGTAATCTCCTTTTGGGAATATACAAGTAGAGCTTTGCGAGTTCCTTCCCATGTATTCCTCGTCCGATTTTTTAGAAACCTTTTCTACCAGTACTTCGTAAGTTTTACCAATTTCTTTTTTATGATATTCCAACTGATGTTTGTGTTGTAACTCAATAACTTCTGTCAGTCGCCTTTGCTTCGTTTCTTCTGGCACATCGTCTTCATATTTCCTTTCAGCCAAAGTTTTTGGCCTTTCAGAATATTTGTACATGTATGCAAACGAAAATTTAACTTCCTCCATTAAGCTCAAAGTCTCCTGGTGTTGTTCTTCGGTTTCTCCACAAAATCCTATAATCAAGTCGGTAGAGATTGTAGCTTCCGGCACAATACGCTGAATGGCTGCAATCCTATTTAGGTACCATTCTCGGGTATAGCCTCTGTTCATTTTTTTTAATATTTCGCTGTTACCCGATTGTACGGGAAGGTGAATGTAATTGCAAATGTTGTCATATTTGGCAATTACTTCCAGTACATCATCACCCATGTCTTTGGGGTGCGAGGTAGAAAACCGAACTCTTAATTTAGGACTAATTAATCCTACCATCTCCATTAATTGAGCAAAATTTGTGGTAGGAATCGTTTCATCCTTAATTTCACCTTTGGATGACATATTCCATCTGTAGCTATCTACATTTTGTCCAAGCAGAGTTACCTCCCTGTATCCTCTCTCAAATAAATCTCTTGCTTCCGCTACAATCGTCATAGGATTTCTACTTCTTTCTCTTCCTCTTGTAAATGGAACAACACAAAAAGAACACATGTTGTCGCAGCCTCGAGTTATAGAGACAAAAGCCGTAACTCCAGTGTTATCCAATCTTACTGGTGAAATATCAGCGTATGTTTCTTCTCTGGATAGTAGCACGTTCACCGACTTTTGACCACCTTCGGTTTGGTGAAGCAAGTTTGGTAAATCCCTGTATGCGTCTGGCCCAACTACTAAATCAACCAATTTCTCCTCTTCGAGTAACGCTGCTTTGAGTCGTTCTGCCATGCATCCCAATACACCAACCATGAGCCCAGGTTTATTCTTTTTCATTTTTTTAAAAGTGGTTAACCTTTTTCTTACGGTCTGTTCTGCTTTGTCTCGAATAGAACAAGTGTTTAGCAGTATCAAATCAGACTCTTCAATATTGCGAGTAGTTGAATAGCCATTTTCACTCAAAATGGAAGCTACAACTTCGCTGTCAGAAAAATTCATGGCACAACCATAACTCTCAAGGTACAGTTTTTTGCTGTTTTCATGAGGTTGGTTTTCCAGCACCATAGCCTCACCTTGTATAGCCTCGTCTATTGTTTTGTCTATTTTGTCCATTCCTGTATATCGGTTTCAATTGATAGGCAAAGATAGAAAAAACTGACAGAATTGCAGTCTTTTTGAAGTTCTAAAAGTGTTTTCAGATTGAATCATTTTCAATAGAAATAGCTGTCAAATCTTTACAAACAAGGGTGCACAAAAAAATACATTTTGATTTGTGGAAAAAAAGTCCTTAATTTTGCCAAGCTTAAAATTATCTACATTTACAGCCTTTTACGTTCACATTATTCATCCTTTTAGATGAAATAAAACCAATATAACTTTATGTCCAAGAACTTAGTCATAGTTGAGTCACCAGCCAAAGCCAAAACCATAGAAGGGTATTTGGGTACAGGATTTACCGTAAAATCCAGTTTTGGACACGTACGCGACATACCAAGAAAAGGAATGGGGATAGACATCGAGAATGATTTTAATCCTAACTATGAAGTTTCAGAAGATAAGAAGAAAGTTGTAGCGGAGCTAAAAAGATTAACGAAAGCAGCTGATATCGTTTGGTTAGCAACGGATGAGGACCGAGAAGGAGAAGCAATCTCTTGGCACCTTTACGAAACCTTAGGGCTAAAAAAGAAAGAAACGAAGAGAATAACTTTCAATGAAATTACGAAGACTGCGGTACAAAATGCCATAGAAAATCCAAGACAAATAAACATTGACTTGGTTAATGCGCAACAAGCAAGGAGAGTCCTGGATAGATTGGTAGGGTTTGAATTATCTCCTGTTTTGTGGAAAAAAATCAAACCATCTTTATCGGCAGGAAGGGTACAATCGGTAACAGTGAGGTTAATTGTAGAGCGCGAAAGAGAAATCCGTGAATTTAGCAGTGTAGCAGCCTTTAAAGTAAAGGCTGAATTTGTATTAGATGGAACTGTAATAAAAGCAGATTTAGGCAAAACCTTTAAAACAGAAGAAGAAACATTGAATTTCTTGAACGATTGTTCAGCTGCGCAGTTTACCATAAATAACATAGAGAAAAAACCAGCAAAAAAATCGCCAGCACCTCCATTCACAACCTCTACTTTGCAACAAGAAGCAAGTAGAAAATTAGGTTACTCGGTAAGTAGAACAATGAGTGTTGCTCAAAAATTATACGAAGCAGGACGTATTACCTACATGAGAACAGACTCCATTAATTTATCCAAAACTGCGAGAAATGGAGCGGAAGCAGAAATTAAGAAAGCTTACGGAAGTGAGTTTTCACATCCAAGAGTATTTAAAACAAAAACAAAAGGAGCACAAGAAGCTCACGAAGCAATCAGGCCAACAAGTTTTGCAGTTCATTCTGCTGGAACCGATAGTAGCGAAAACAGGCTGTATGATTTGATTTGGAAAAGGGCCATTGCCTCGCAAATGAGCGAAGCCAAATTGGAAAAAACAACTGTGAAAATTGCTGGAGATACCATAAAAGAATTGTTTACTGCAAGAGGTGAAATTATTTTGTTTGAAGGGTTTCTGAAAGTTTATTTGGAAGGGAGAGATGAGGATAATGAAGATACAGAAGATGACAACGAAGGGATTTTTCCACCAATGAAAAAAGGAGATTTCTTGGAAGTGAAAATGATAGAGGCTACCCAAAGATATACCAGACCTCCGGCAAGATACACCGAAGCTTCGTTGGTGAAAAAGTTAGAAGAACTAGGGATCGGAAGACCTTCTACTTATGCGCCAACCATTACTACGGTTCAAAAAAGAGGATATGTAACCAAAGATGAAATTGAATACAGCCAAAGGAATTACGCGCAACTCACCTTGAAAAATGGCGAGGTAAAATCCAAGCAATTGTCTGAGAATTATGGTGGAGATAAGAACAAACTATCACCTACAGATATCGGTACCGTGGTAAACGATTTTTTGGTAGATAATTTTGATGGAATATTGGACTATAATTTTACCGCATCGGTAGAAAAAGAATTTGATGATATTGCAGAAGGTCTTATGAAATGGACCGACATGATTAAGAAATTCTACAATCCTTTCCATGCTAAAGTGGAAGACACATTAGAACATGGTGAACGTCAGTCTGGTGAGAGAGTGTTGGGTGAAGATGAAAAAGGAAATGATATATTGGTAAGAATTGGAAGGTTTGGTCCAATGGCGCAAATCGGAAGAGTTTCTGAAGAGGAAGATGGTCCAGCACCAAAATTTGCATCGCTTCAAAAAAATCAGAGCCTAGAAACCATTACGCTCGAAGAAGTCTTAGATTTATTCAAGCTTCCAAAAGAATTAGGAGAGCACAAAGGTCATCAGGTCATTGTGTCTAACGGGAGGTTTGGGCCTTACATTAAGTACGACACACTGTTTGTTTCTATTCCAAAGGGAGAGGAGCCTCTAGATATGGAATTGCCCAGAGCGATTGAGTTAATTATTGCAAAACAAGAAGCAGACGCTCCAATTGCAGAATACGAAGGTTTGCCTGTTCAAAAAGGATCAGGGAGATTTGGTCCATTTATCAAATGGAATGACATGTTTATCAATGTCAACAAAAAATATGATTTTGAAAATTTATCTCAGGAAGACATTGTAGAGCTGATTGAAATAAAGAAGCAAAAAGAAATCGATAAAATCATACACAACTGGGAAGAAGAAGGGATAAGAGTAGAAAAAGCAAGATGGGGAAGATTTAATGTAATCAAGGGTAAAACAAAAATCGAGTTGCCAAAAACTACCAAAGCAGATAAATTGACTCTGGATGAGGTAAAGGCAATGATTGAAAAAGCAAAGCCTGCGAAAAAGAAAACTGCTGCCAAAAAGAAAACAGCCAAAAAGAAAGTGGCTAAGAAGAAATAACTCCTAATCTGAATGAAAGATTTTTCAATTTTCCTAACTCCCGTTTCTACTCTGAATCAGGGAGAATATGCTCATAACCCCAAAACATTAGGCGCTCAAACAGAATTTTATGAGGGTGGAGAAATCAACAAGAAACATCAGGTTGCAATTTTAGGAGTTAAAGAATCAAGGGGAACAGTGATGAATTCGGTAAAGGATTCACCTGATGCAGTCCGAAAGCAATTTTACAACTTGTTTCCTGGTAGTTCAATTTCTTGCATCGATTTAGGTAATATAGAGCCTGGTGATTCCCAAACCGATACGCTTTTTGCATTGGCTGAGGTGATGAGTCATCTCATAAAAAAAGACATCATCCCTGTTGTTATTGGTGGTAGCCAAGAATTAACTCTGGGCATGTACAAGGCATTCGAAAAGCTGGAGTTAATTATTAACCTAACAACGGTAGATAGAAAAATTGATTTCCAAACAACAAACGAAACAACTACAGATTCTTATTTAAAAGATATTGTTCTTGCAAAACCGAACTATTTATTCAATTATTCAAATCTTGGGAGTCAGACGTATTACCTAAACCCAGATAATGTGCACATGATGCACAAACTATTTTTTGAAACAAAGAGATTAGGAGAGCTTCAAAGTAATATGGAATTGGCAGAGCCCATCCTTCGTAATTCTAACCTGGTGAGTTTTGACTTAAATAGTATTCGACAAAGTGAAGTTCCGGGAACAAGTTTTGCTTCGCCCAACGGTTTTTTTGGAAATGAAGCTTGTCAATTGGCGCGTTATGCAGGTATGAGCGATAAGTTAAATGCCATTGGTTTTTTTGAAATGACTCCAGAGTACGACATTCAAAATCAAACTGCACAGCTCGTTGCACAAATGATTTGGTACTTTTTGGACGGAGTGTCCAATAGAAAAAACGAATCCCCCATTTCTGGCAGTAAGCATTACACAAGGTATAAGGTTGTTATTTCCAATACGGAGGAGGAGCTGACCTTTATCAAAAGCCTAAAGTCCGGCAGGTGGTGGATGAAAATACCTTACCCACCATCAAAGAAAGTAAAATTTGAAAGGCATCATTTAGTTCCTTGTTCTTACCAGGACTACGAAGTGGCGCTCAAAGATGAAATGCCTGATTTGTGGATTAATACCTACAACAGAATTCATCTGTAGCTTGATAGAAGTGTTAATTTTCAAAATTTGCTTGAAAATTTTAACAACAAACAAACATCAAAAAAATTTTCTCATACCATTTTTTTCATTATTTTAGCAGTTCATTCAAAAATGAAGAACCCTATGAAAAAAGTAGTCCTATTGGTGTTTGTAGCAGGATTTTCTCTTGTGTCAAAGGCCCAACAAGATCCGCAGTTCACCCACTTTATGTTCGATCAGCTGTCTTTCAATCCAGCTTCGGTAGGGTTTAAAGACGCATTTTGCCTAACGGCTATTTCAAGGCGGCAGTGGACTGGTTTTAGTGCTGGAGAGCCAAGTACAACCTTGGTAAACTTTACGGCACCAAAAATCAACAAAATAAAAGGTGGTTTGGGTTTTTCGTATTACAATGACCAAATTGGATGGGAAACAAACAATGTGTTTCGTTTATCTTATTCTTTGCATTTGAGAGACCTAGGCTTAAGCGACATTGCGGGAGGGAATTTTGCAGTAGGTCTTTCTGCTGGGTATTTTCAAAAAAATATAAATGGTTCGTGGATTACTCCAGATGGAATCCCGGGAGGTAATGCGCCTGGATCTGATCAGTCTATTCCAGATGGCGACCTGAATGATGGAGGAATGAGTTTTAATGCTGGTCTGTATTACAAAAATCCTAGCGTGTATGTTGGTATTTCAACTACCAACATCTCTCAAACAGAATTGTCAACTCTTAATGTTTCTTCCTCGAGGCATTATTTCGTAATGGCAGGTTATGAATCACCCGAGTTATTCGGTGGATTTGTCGTGAAACCAAATGTTCTAATGAAATCGGATGGTGTAAAAACACAATATGATTTCAATTTACACGTTTTAGCCTTCAACACAGTTTGGGCTGGAGCGACATACCGGCACAATGATGCAATTGCTCCTATGGCGGGTGTTCAATTGTTGCAAGGTGGAGCACTCAAAGTAGGTTACTCCTATGGATTAGGTACTTCTTTTTTGAGCAACTATTTTTCTAATGGGAACCACGAAATTATTTTAAACTACTGCTTCAGTGTGACTCCACCAATTAGAGAGGAAAAAGAGGTTCATCCGTATTTTTTATAGAGAAAATTGCAACATAATTAAATTTTTAGCGTAATAAGGATTGAATTTTGAGTTATTAACAATATATTTGTTAATAATTCTAACAGAAAAGAATGAGAGATATGAAAAGAATAGCAACAATGATAGGGTTTGCAGTTCTGGTATTTACCAGCTGTCAAACAGGAAATGGTGAGTTGATTGGTGTGCAAGGGAGACCTGAATGGTACGGTTATGACCCTTTGGGTATGCAGTACATTCCTGCAGGTAGTTTCCAGATGGGGCAGAGTGACCAGGATGTGCCGTTTACTCAACAAAACAAGACTAAAACTGTAACTGTCTCTGCTTTTTACATGGACAATACAGAGATTACAAATAACGAGTACCGACAATTTGTTTACTGGGTTAGAGATTCTATTGCAATGAGATATTTGGCAGAGGAGTTTCCAGAAGAATTTTTAATTCCAACTTTCGATGACGAACTAGAAGAGAAAGATGAAGAGGACTGGAATCTTGATTGGGATGTAGAGATTGACTGGGAAGACCCAGATTTCTACCCTATATTAATGTCCGAAATGGTGTTGCCAGAAAATCAAAGGTTTAATGGGGCAAGGGAAGTAGATGTAAGAAAACTAACTTTTGATTACTACTGGATTGATTTTAAAGCTGCTGCCCAGAAAGGAAGGCCAGTGGTGAAAGCCATTTCTAATACCGAATACGAAGATAGGGAGGAGCATAGATTGAAAATGAAAGACGTAGGTTTTGACTTCCCTGTTGACCAATATGATGAGGAAATTCAAAGAGGACGAGATTTGGATTTAGGATGGAGAAACAGTAAGGGACAAAATAATTCTATTCGCTCTCACTCTGATCGTTCTCGTTTTATTATTCATGAGCAAATTAATGTTTACCCCGATACAATGGTTTGGGTGAGTGATTTCTCATACTCTTACAACGAACCATATGCGAGACAATATTTTTCCAGTGTTGCCTATGATGATTATCCTGTTGTAGGGGTAACTTGGTCACAAGCAAAAGCGTTTTGTGTTTGGAGAACTAACTTATTAAATAATCACCTGAAAGGTTCCGGTGAAGCAACTATTGATGATTTCAGACTGCCGACTGAGGCAGAGTGGGAATATGCAGCCAGAGGTGGATTGGATCAGAGTGCATATCCTTGGGGTGGTCCTTACATCAGAAACTCCAAAGGTTGTTTTTTAGGGAATTTTAAACCTATGAGAGGAAGGTACATGGAAGATGGAGGTACATATACTGTGAAGGCAAATTCTTACAACCCTAATGATTATGGTCTGTATTGTATGGCCGGAAATGTAGCGGAATGGACTAATACGGCTTATGATGAATCGATGTATGAATTTTCGCATGACTTGAACCCTGAATATGAATATAACGCATTGGACCATGACCCTATCTCTTTAAAAAGAAAAGTGATAAGAGGAGGTTCTTGGAAAGACATTGGATACTATTTGCAAACTGGTTCAAGAACATATGAGTACCAGGATACAGCAAAAAGTTACATCGGCTTTAGATGTGTATCAAGTTACTTAGGAAGAGGAGGAAACGAAAAAGGCGGAGACGTAAACTAACATAATTACAGATTGAAATATTACCCCTTTTGAATCAGACGTTCAAAAAAAAGAAAATAATAATAAACTAAAAAAGAAAAAAAGTCTATGAAACCAGGAACTAAAGCATGGAAAAATTTTATGTCGAAACTGTACGGAATTGGTGCAGCTGTGGTAATTGTTGGAGCATTATTTAAAATTCAACACTGGCCCGGGGCAAGTTTGATGCTAACTGTAGGTCTTGGAACCGAGGCAGTTATATTTTTATTCTCAGCCTTTGAGCCCTTGCACGAAGAATATGATTGGACATTGGTTTACCCAGAATTAGCTTTAGGACACGATTCTGATGATGATGAAATTACTTCATTGACTCACAAAAGTAAAGGAGGTTCTGTATCTCAGCAATTAGATGGAATGCTAGAAGAAGCAAAAATTGACGGAGCGCTCATAGAAAGTTTAGGTACAGGAATGAGAAACTTATCTGAAACTGCAAATAAAATAAGTAACATGTCTGATGCTACTTCTGTTTCTGCAGATTATACAAACAGTCTTAAAAACGCGGCTTCGAAAGTAGATGCGTTAGCAGAGTCATACACAAAAGCAAGTGCTTCACTCATGGGATTGACAGAAACTCAAGGGGCTGGCCAGTCATTTGGAGAAGAAATGCAGAAAGTTGCAGGTAACCTTACTGCTTTAAATAAAGTTTACGAGATGCAACTCGAAGGAGCTACTGAGTCATTAGAAAATTCTAAGAAAATTCAATCTGGAATTGGTGAAATGATGGGAACTCTTGCGGATTCTGTTGAGGACACTAAAAACTACAAAACAAACATTACTGAGTTAAGTAAAAACTTACAAGCTCTAAATAAAGTATATGGAAATATGCTAAATGCCATGAATATTAACGCGAACGGTTAAGAATTCAATTGTGTTAAAACATATATTAACTTTTTAAAACAAGAAAAAAAATGGCAGGTGGAAAAGAAACCCCAAGGCAGAAAATGATCGGAATGATGTATTTGGTACTGACAGCGATGTTGGCACTAAATGTATCAAAGAGTATTCTTGATGCCTTTATTACAATAGATGAACAAGCCCTAGAGCAAAACACGAATATCGTGCAAGCCATTAATGGTGTTGGTACAAAAATTGCCTTTTTGAAAGAAGATCCTCAATCTAAAAAAACGGCAGAAGAGATTGAGCCAGTGTTCAATAGGATTAAAGATTTCTCTAACAGTGCGGATGATTTATTTTACAATGAATTGAACGAGATGTTTAAGGAAACTGAAGGAAAGGTTTGGTTTAAAAAAGACCCAACTTCTCAAGTTACTAGTTATACTTCTTTGGACGAGATTACAAAAAAAGACGATTATGACACTCCGACAAGATTTTTTGGCGGTGATACTCCAAAATCCATTAAGAGAGGTAAAGCGTTAAGGACTAAATTGATTGAATACAGAGATCAATTGATTTTGACAGTTGCTGATTCTGTAAAAGATGACCAAAGTAAGGTGCACGTTATAACGAAAGCAAATTTGGGAAGCCTTGAAGCTTTTACAAAGTTTTTAAAAGACGACAATCATCCGAACAAAGCTGAGTTGACAGAAATTTATTCTAGTTTAACGAAACCGGAAAAAGTGAAGCAACACAAGGAAATGAAAGATTGGAATGTTGCAAGATTCTACCACCAACCAATGGTAGGTGTCGTGTCAACAATGACCTCTTTGAGAAACGACATTAGATTGGCACAACAAAAAGCCTCTAAAATGTTGTTGTCAAGAATTGATAAACCAATGATGAATATCAACAAGGTGGAGGCGCAAGTTATCGCTTCTACTCAATACTTGAATGTAGGTGAAAAGCTTGATGTTAAAGTTGGTATTGTTGCGTTTGACTCAACAAAGAAGTATCCAATAGAATACAGAATGGGCAGTGAAGGTGATTTTGCCACCTCTGATTCAGGAGCATTCGTAATTAGTGCAGGTTCGCCAGGAAAAAGAAATTTGGAAGGAAACTTACGTGTTGATTTGGCGGGAACTCCGACTGATTTACCATTTTCTTTTGAATACACAGTAGGTAAGCCATCGGCTTCTATTGCAGCGCCAGAGTTGAATGTGATGTACAGAGGTTATGACAATAAGATTCAAGCGGTTGCCTCTGGTTATCCACCAGATGCAGTTAAGGTTTCTTGTTCGGGATGTAAATCTTTTTCTAAAAAGGGAGATTTATACATTGCTAAAGTAGGTGGTGGAAAAGAGGCGACAGTTTCTGTAACTGCTGATGGGAAAAAAGTAGGGATGCAGAAGTTTAGAATTATGCCAATGCCTAAGCCACAACCTTATTACGCAGGAAGAACCTACGGTGACAATACAATTAAAAGAGGTTTGTTGAAGCAAACACCTCCTTTGACTGCTAAGTTAGCAGACTCTCCTTTAGATGTTCAGTTTTCAGTAAAGTCATTTACGCTAGAAGTAATCGTAAACGGAAAATTGATCGAGGAAAAAGGAAGAGGAGGTTCATTGACACCAAAAATGAAAAACCTACTGAAAAACGCGAAAAAAGGACAAAAAGTTTACTTCAGTGATGTAATGGTTGCTGGTCCCGATGGAAAGTCTAAGCCTATTGGTGGACTTACTTTTAAAGTGTTGTAGTACAACATTATAAATAAAAGTGCGTACTAGTTAAATACGGATATAAAAGAAACGAGATGAAGACGAAAATAATAGCAATAGCGATAGCAGCCTCTTTGATGATTACTGGATTTGCATTTGGACAGCTCCAAAGCACGGGAGTATCTCCTTCCAACGTACTGGATGGATTGTATGTTCAGCAACATATTCCTACCAAGAAGGTAATTTCTTATGTACCACTAAGAGAAGCGGATGTAATGTGGAGTAAAAGGATATGGAGAGTGATTGATGTTCAGCAGAAGCTAAATTTTCCTTTGTTTTACCCAAAAGTGCCCTTAACGGATAGAATGGCATTGTGGGACATCATTAAATACGGAATTGAGACAGAAGGGAGTTTAACTCCATATGAAATTAACGGAAATGGTAAGATTGACTGGGATGGGGAGTTTTTGTACCCGGTAGTTGCTCCGCAAGGAAATACGAATGATACAAACTACAAAACCTCAATTGATAACTTGCTTTACAATACTTCTCAGGTTCAAAAACTCGATGAAAATGGGGAACCAATGTTTGATGAAGAGGGAGATGATATTTTTATTACCTCTAAAGATCCAGTTACTGCAGATAACATCATGCAGTACTTGGTAAAGGAAGATTGGTTCTTTGATAAGCAAAGGTCTGTAATGGATGTGAGAATCATTGGAATCTGTCCAATTATTGCCACTTATGACGATGACGGAGAGTTTAAGGCGCCAAAGCAATTGTTCTGGTTGTATTTCCCTGAATGCCGTTATGTGTTCCAAAATTATTTTGTTTACAACAGGCATAATGATGCTCAAAGGATGTCGTTTGATGATTTGTTCTGGAAAAGACAATTCTCTAGCTATATTTACAAAGAGTCCAACGTTTATGACAGAGAAATTAACCACTACGAGAAGAATGGAATAAAAGTACTTTTGGAAGGTGAGAAGATTAAACATGAAATGTTGAACATCGAGCACGATTTGTGGCACTTATAAAAGTTTAAAAACGAGCAAGATTTGGCTGTATAGATTTTCTATACAGCCTTTTTTATTAATAAAAAGTAAAGATTTGAAATGAAAAAGATACTTATAACTGGAGGAGCAGGATTTATTGGTTCCCATGTAGTGCGTTTATTTTTAAAGAACTATCCGAGCTATGAAATTGTAAACTTAGATAAGTTGACTTATGCTGGAAATCTTGAGAATTTAAAGGATGTGGAGTCTAACCCGACCTATTCTTTTGTGAAAGGCGATATAGTGGATGAAGATTTCATTCTTAATCTCTTTCAGAATAATGAATTTGATGGAGTAATACATTTAGCCGCGGAATCGCACGTGGATAGATCAATATCTAACCCAACAGAGTTTATCAAAACCAACGTGATGGGTACCATAAACCTGCTTAATGCAGCCAGAAGTAGTTGGGGAAATGAGTTCAAGGATAAAGTATTTTATCACATTTCTACGGATGAAGTGTATGGGTCTTTGGGGAAAGAAGGATTCTTTTTGGAAGAGACTCCCTACGACCCAAGAAGTCCATATTCTAGTTCAAAAGCTAGCTCGGACCACTTGGTTAGAGCTTATTTTCACACTTATGGTATGCCTGTAAAAATTTCGAATTGTTCGAATAATTATGGCTCTCATCAATTCCCTGAAAAACTGATACCCTTAATGATTCATAATATTAAGAAGAATAAGGCGCTCCCGGTTTATGGAGAAGGGTTGAATATAAGAGACTGGTTGTGGGTAAATGATCACGCTAGAGCTATTGACGTGGTGTTCCACAAAGGTGTTTTAGGCGAAACTTATAACATAGGAGGAAACAATGAATGGACCAACATAGACTTGGTAAAACTATTGTGTAAGACAATGGATCGTAAATTGGGTAGATCGGAAGGTGAAAGTGAAAAATTGATAACCTACGTAACCGACAGAGCTGGGCACGACATGCGCTATGCAATCGATGCTTCCAAGATTAAAAGAGACTTGGGGTGGGAACCTTCAATTACTTTTGAGCAAGGGTTAGAAGATACGGTAGAGTGGTATTTAAAGAATGAGGATTGGCTGGAAAACGTAACTTCTGGGCAATATCAATCCTACTATGAAAAGCAGTACAAGTAAATAAAAAGGCAACCTTAGAGGTTGCCTTTTTTCATTTTGTTCCAAATGAATATAGAGGTATTGTTTTGTAGTTGTTTGGAGTCCTTGGCGGACAGAATATATACTATATCTATAACAGGTAACACAAAAAATCCACCACCTAAAGTCAAGGTGTAAGTTATGGGTATTCGAGGAGATGTACCGAGATAAAGTCGATGAACACCAAAAACTCCCAGCGTTACGGCTAGAGTGACAGCAGTAATTTTCATGTTTCGAAACTGTTTGGCTGTTAAACTATCTTCTTTTATTGAATCATTCTGTTTCCAGTATTCCATGTCAGTTTCTATAGCTGTTGTTGCGAATTCTTTAGGTTGTTCTGCGAAGGTGAGTTGCGGAAATAGGAAACTGAGTAGAATACTCAAAAAAAATAGTTTCATTAATATGGCTTTGTTTGTCCAAAATTAAAGAAAATAATGCAATAAAAAAGCCTGTCTCGAGATCTCGAGACAGGCTAGCTATTCATTAAAAAAATACTTATTTGTTGTTAGCGTAATTTTTAGAAACTTCTTCCCAGTTGATTACATTAAAAAAGGCATTGATGTAATCTGGTCTTCTGTTTTGGTAGTTTAAGTAATAAGCGTGTTCCCAAACATCTATACCCATGATTGGAAATCCAGCGCATCCAACTCCTGACATTAATGGGTTGTCTTGGTTTGGTGTTCCGCAAACTTCTAATTTTCCTCCAGGGTGAACACACAGCCAAGCCCATCCAGAGCCAAATTGTGTAGCAGCAGCATTTGAAAATGCAGTTTTGAACGCTTCGAAAGAACCGAAAGCATCATTGATAGCTGCAGCTAATTCTCCTGTTGGTTCACCACCTCCATTTGGTGACATAACTGTCCAAAACAATCTATGGTTGTAAAATCCTCCACCGTTGTTTCTTACAGCTCCGTTTGACATATCAAGGTTTTCAAGGATTTCCTCGATAGATTTTCCATCTAAATCTGTTCCTTCAATAGCTCCGTTTAGTTTTGTTGTGTACCCATTGTGATGTTTGCTATGGTGAATCTCCATAGTTCTTGCATCTATATGTGGTTCTAGTGCATCGTATGCATAGGGTAATTCTGGTAATGTGAATGCCATAATTTATTTAGTTTAAAGATTAATTTTTATTGAGAACAAATATAATTAATCCATACTGGAAAGTAAAGAAAATTAACCTCTCAATAAGGAACCTATGATGTAAATAAAAGAACTGTTTATTTGGTCCCTGTTAATTGGCTATAGTTAACTCCGTATAATACGATAAATACCACAGAAAAGATACTACCAAGGATTACCGCTCCAGCAGCTAATTTATTATCCAATACAATCAGCGGCACCGAAATTTCTATTACAGTTGCCAGCACATAAAGCCAAAACCCTAGTTTCATTAATTTTCTCATGAAGAGAGCTGCAACTATGCTGAGAATATAAACGAGTATGCTGTTGTAATTCAAAAACTCGGCATGTTCCAATACGGTATCGGCAACATTAAATAACGCCTTGAGAAATGACTCTCCTTGTTGTCCTTCTGTATCAATGTTATTCATTTGCTCTTGCACTTTTTCAATATTTCCTGAAAAGACAACAGCATTTACAACACTGGACATAAGCATCATAAAACTCCAACCAATTGTAATGATTGTGAGCACATTTAGCATTTCGGGCACTTTCTTTTTCATAACTTAATTCTCTAGTACATCGTCAAGAATGTCATCGTTTGTACCCAGTGGATTGGTTCCCTTATACTGCGCGTCACCAAAGCCAAGAATAGGAATAAAGATAAATGAAAGAAGAATTAGTCCTACTGTAAATCCATCTCCTTTTCCGAACCTAGTAGAGATAGCCGACCAAACCATTATAGAGGCAATTAAATTTACTATTGGAATGAAAAATAGAATTAACCACCACCCTGGTTTTTCTGCAATTTGGGTAAGAACATAAATGTTGTAAAACGGAATGATCGCTGCCCAACCAGGTTGCCCAGCTTTTTCGAACATTTTCCAAATTGAAGCAATTAAGAAGACAATGAAACCGATGTAAATGAATAGAATAATTCCCATGTTTAGATGTTTTTTAGGTTAATAGGAATCAAAATAGCGAGAATTTTTGAAAACAGGAAATTCTGAACTAGTTTTTAGTAACTTTGTGGAGATAAAAATAGGATATGGAAACACAAGAAATGCCAATTACAATTTATTCGGAAATGACACCGAATCCCAATACAATGAAATTTGTAGCCAACAAGATGCTTGTAGGTGAAGATGTGGTGGCTGAATATTTAAGCAAAGAAGAAGCCAAGAATTCATCTGAAATAGCTGAGTCTTTATTTTCTTTTCCTTTTGTGAAGGGAGTCTTTATCACAAGAAATTTTATTACCGTTTCTAAAATGCCGGAAATTGAATGGGAAGACATTACTCTAGAACTGAGGTTGTTTATAGCTGACTCGTTGAAAAAAAATCCAGTAGTGGTATCCTCATTGCCCACTCCCAAAGCAACTGAAAGCGAGGAAAAGAAAGAAGTTCAAGCTCACTTTGAACCGACAATTACCTCAGAGTTGGATCAAAAAATTGTGGATTTGCTAGAAGAATTTGTGCGTCCTGCCGTTGAAAATGATGGAGGAGCAATTCATTTTAAATCTTTTGATGAAGGGAAAGTCACCGTGATATTAAAAGGATCTTGTAGTGGATGTCCTTCTTCAACAGCGACTCTAAAAGGAGGAGTGGAACAACTGCTTAAATCTCACTTGCCAGATGTAACAGAAGTAATAGCTGAAGCCCAATAATATGGAAAAGTTTAACAGAGGTTTAGAAAGGTTTTGGTTGTATTTTTCGATTTTGGTAGCCGTCTTTTGCATCTATGAGTTCTTTGTGGATGACTTACAAACGGCAAAGTTTTATCTTCTATTCCTAATTATCCCAATAGCGATGTATTTACTTAGGAGGTTTATTAGAATTAGGATGGAAAAAAGCAACGAACAATCTAAGACCCCGAAATCATAATTCCCAACCTTTTTGTGTATATTCAACTAACGAATTTCTTTTAAATGGAGCACTACGTGTTACTTATTATCCTAGTTTCATTGCTTTTTTCTGCCTTTTTCTCGGGAACGGAAATTGCCTACCTGCAATCGAACAGGTTGAAAATAGAAATTGACAAAAAACAAGGTGTTGTAAGTGCTAAAATCTTATCTTTTTTTGTCAAAAATGAGTCTAAATTCATTACCACTCTATTGCTTGGGAATAATATAGCCCTTGTTGTTTATGGTATTTTCATGGGAGAGTTGATTATTGCAGAGTTATTTCCAGAGCATATCCATACCTCTGAATTACCAGGGTTTATTTTACTTACACAAACTCTTATTTCTACACTCATTATATTGGTAACGGCAGAGTTTTTGCCAAAAACCATTTTTAGAATTAACCCCAACAGAACGTTGTCTATTTTAGCTTATCCGCTAGCCGTAGTCTATGGCGTTTTGTATATTCTAACAATGTTGGTCACTTTGATTTCAGGTTTGGTTTTAGGGCTTTTTGGAAGCAAGCAAGTAATTGGAGAAGTGAACTTTGGAGCGATTGATTTGGATGATTATTTGAATAAATCCACAAAAATTCAAACCGATAAGGAACAAGATCATGAAGTTCAGCTGTTTCATAATGCTCTCAATTTTAATAAGGTAAAGGCTAGAGATTGTATGATTCCACGAACCGAAATAAAAGCGGTTAATGTTGAATCTTCAGTGGAAGAACTGGGCAAAGAATTTGTAGAAACAGGGTATTCTAAAATTATGGTTTTTCGAGACACTATCGATAATATAATTGGGTATGTGCATTCTTTTGAGATGTTTAAGAATCCCGAAAGTATTACTGAAATTTTGAGACCCGTAGGAATTGTTGCAGAATCTATGCCAGTGAATAAATTGCTCAACCAATTTATTAAACAAAAGCAGGGAATCACCATCGTGGTAGATGAATATGGTGGGACGGCCGGAATTATTACGATGGAAGATGTTGTCGAAGAGATTTTTGGCGAAATAGAAGACGAACACGACAGCGAAGAATTAATCGAAGAACAGCGCAATGAAAGTGAATTTATCTTTTCGGGAAGGCAAGAAATTGCATACATAAACGGAGAGTATGGACTAGAGCTTCCCGAGTCTGATGAGTATGAAACTCTTGCTGGTCTTATTGTTACGATTCATGAAAACATTCCCAACGAGGGAGACATCATAGAAATTCAGGAATTTCACTTTGAAATTTTGGAATGCTCTAACTCTAAGATTGAGAAAATTAAATTGATACAAAATGCTTGATTCAACATTGTCGGTTTTTTCTGATGAGCATTTTATGAAACAAGCTTTCAGTCAGGCGAAATTGGCTTTTGATGCTGGAGAATTGCCAGTGGGAGCAGTCATAGTTTCCAATAATAAAATTATTGCTAGGGCTCATAATCAAACTGAATTATTGAATGATTTTACTGCGCATGCTGAAATGTTGGCGTTCACCTCTGCGAGTGAATTTTTTGGAAGCAAATACCTTAATACTTGCACGCTTTATGTAACCCTGGAACCTTGTATAATGTGCGGTGGAGCTTCTTTTTGGACACGGATAAAAAAAGTGGTTTATGGTGCTTCCGATTCAAGAAAAGGATTTTCTACTTTGTCAGAAAATATCTTACACCCCAAAACGGAAATTAAAGCAGGAGTAATGGAAAAGGAATGTTCAGAAATACTAGATTTATTTTTTGAACAAAAGAGAAATGAATAGAAGAGAAAACTTCCGTTAAATTTACCTGTAAACACTCACAATTAAAAAATACTTGTTTATCTTTACTCTACTTTTTTCGGAGAGATGGAAAGATTATGGTTAGAAAATTGAAACATAGTATTGAACTATCTGTTTATTCCACTCTGGATGAACTGTCTCCGAAAGATAAAGAGTTAGTGATAAGGGCAAAAGAAGTGAGTAGAACTGCTTATGCTCCTTACTCGCAATTTTATGTTGGAGCGGCTATACGGCTGGAGTCTGATGTAATAGTAGAGGGCAGTAACCAAGAAAATATGGCCTACCCTTCTGGAATGTGTGCTGAAAGAGTAGCAATTTATTATGCCAACTCACATCATTCAGACCAAAAAATAAATACGATTGCCATTTCGGCTTTTGCAAAAAAGTTTGAAGTGAACCACCCAGTATCGCCATGCGGGGCTTGTAGGCAGTCTATGGCGGAATATGAATTGAAGCAAAAGCAACCGATTCGGTTAATCATGACCGGAGAATCGGGTGAAGTATATATAGCGGAAAGTATCGAAACGGTGCTTCCTTTTATGTTTAATGAAATTGAATTGAAAAAAGAATAATTATGGCTACAGCGACAAAAAAAGCGTCAAGCAAATCAAAACTAAAGCACTCAAAGGCTCAGTACATGAAATGGTACGAGGATATGCTGTTGATGAGGAAATTCGAAGAAAAAACAGGTCAATTGTATATTCAACAGAAATTTGGAGGGTTTTGCCATTTATACATTGGACAAGAAGCCATAGTAGCTGGAACAGTGAGTGCAACCAAAAAAGGGGATAAGCACATTACAGCATACAGAGATCATGCGCATCCCATAGGATTGGGAATGCATCCAAAATATGTGATGGCTGAATTGTACGGAAGATCAACAGGTTGCTCTAAAGGAAAAGGAGGATCCATGCACATGTTTGACACTGAGATTGGATTGTGGGGAGGACACGGAATTGTTGGAGCACAAATTCCAATGGGAGCTGGACTTGCTTTTGCGGAGCGATACAACAAAACAAAGAATGTGGTAGTGACGTCTTTTGGAGACGGTGCTGCGCGGCAAGGAGCTTTACACGAAACGTTTAATATGGCTATGATGTGGAAGTTACCTGTGATTTTTGTCATAGAGAATAATAATTACGCAATGGGAACTTCTGTAGAAAGAACAACCAATGTGTTGGATATGAGTAAAATGGCACTTTCTTACGATATGCCAAACGAAACTGTGGATGGAATGAGTTGCGAAGCTGTTCATGCGGCAATGGAAACAGCTGTGGCAAGAGCAAGAAAAGGTGAAGGACCTACTTTGCTCAACATTGAGACCTACCGTTACAAAGGGCACTCCATGAGTGATCCTCAAAAGTATAGAAGTAAAGAAGAAGTTGAGAACTACATGGAAATTGATCCTATTTCTCAAGTTTTGAAAACGATCAAAGACAATAAGTTTGCAACCGAAAAGCAATTGGCAGCAATTGATAAAAAAGTGAAAGACTTGGTGGCAGAATCTATCAAGTTTGCCGAAGAATCTCCTTATCCTGAGGCAGACGAATTATACGAAGATGTGTACAAAGAAGAATACCCATTTCTTATTGAATACAAGTAAACCGAATTAACCAAAAGAAAAACTAAGATTAAGAGATATGGCTGAAATTATTAGAATGCCCAAGCTAAGCGATACGATGGTGGAAGGAGTTGTTGCGGAATGGCATAAAAAAATTGGAGATAATGTAGAAGAGGGAGAACTCATTGCAGAAATCGAAACAGATAAAGCAACAATGGAGTTCGAATCTTTTTTTGACGGTGTGTTGTTGCACATTGGTGTTGAAAAAGGAAAGGGTGCGCCTGTCAACGATATCCTAGCTATTATTGGTGAAAAAGGAGAAGACGTTTCGGGAATCTTAAAAGAAGAGGCAAATGGTGCGAATGCAGCGCCAGAGGCAAAAGAAGAGCCAAAGGCAGAATCTAAGCCTGCCCCAGCAGCACCAAAAAAGGAAGAGGTAAAAGCTGCTCCAGCACCTAAAAAAGTAGTGGCAGAAGCTCCAAAAGCGCAACCATCCTACTCTGACACATCGACTGACCTTAAGATTTCACCGTTGGCCAAAAAGCTGGCAATGGATAAAGGCCTAAACTTGTCACAAATAAAGGGAACAGGAGAAAACGGAAGGATTGTAAAAAGAGACATTGACAACTTTAAAGGAGGAAATGCGGCTAACTTCATCAACCGTGAGACTTACACCGAAATTCCAGTTTCTCAAATGAGAAAAACCATTGCTAGAAGACTAGGAGAGAGTAAATTTACGGCTCCGCACTTCTATCTTACTGTAGCCATTGATATGGATAATGCAATGGAAGCAAGAGCTGCCATCAATAAGAGTATTGCGCCTAATAAAGTATCGTTTAATGATTTAGTTATCAAATCTTGTGCAACGGCATTGAAGCAACATCCTGCCATTAATAGTGCTTGGATGGGAGATACCATTCGCCAGAATGAGCACGTAAACATTGGAGTGGCTGTATCTGTTGAAGACGGACTTCTTGTTCCAGTAGTAAGATTCGCAGACGGAAAAACATTGACTCAGATTTCGACAGAGGTAAGAGAGTATGCCAAGAAGGCCAAAGACAAGAAACTTCAGCCACAAGACTGGGAAGGAAACACTTTCACAATTTCTAACCTAGGGATGTTTGGTATAGAAGAGTTTACAGCTATTATTAATACGCCAGATTCATGTATTTTGGCAGTGGGAGGAATAAACCAAGTACCAGTTGTTAAAAATGGAGAAGTTGTTCCAGGAAATATCATGAAAGTAACTTTGTCTTGTGACCACAGAGTCGTGGATGGAGTAGCTGGTTCTCAGTTTTTGAATACATTTAAGAACCTAATGGAAAACCCAGTGTTACTTTTGGGAGCTTATAATATCTAAACTCTACTTATTTGTCTTACTTCTTAAATCCATACAGACGAGTTATGACTAAAAAAATGGCTTTCGTTTCCTTGATGGTTTTTGCGTTATCATGTAATACCCAAAAAGAGAAATCAGAGGAATCATCTACGGTTAAGCAAAATATACCAACCGTATCGACTGAAACAGAACTGAGTAAATTCGTTGGTTCATACAAAGTAGTTGCGATGGATGGAATGGGAGAAATAGAGCAGAATAATCCGTATTTTACTATAACTAAATCCGGTAGAATTAGTGGCTACAATGGTTGTAATAGTTTTTCGGGAGAAATCTTATCCGACTCTGATAAAGTTATTTTGAGTAAACTAGGAACAACGAGAATGGCTTGCCAAGGGGATAAAAATTCTACAGAAAAAGTATTCATGGAATTAATGAATAGAACCACAGGAATGAACATTGGCAATGAAGGCCAATTAGATTTCATGACAGATGGGGCGGTAGTATTATCAGCAAAAAAAATGTCTCTTGGTTTAGGTAATTTTTATGTAAAAACAGTGCGAGGTGAGGCACCAAAAACCGAAGGTGTGATGTTCACTATTGAAGAAGGAAGAATTTCTGGTAACACGGGTTGCAACTCATTCTACGGTAGTTTAGTTCAAAATGGGGTGAGACTTACTATGGGAGATTTGGCCGCAACTGAACAGCAGTGTGAAGAGGTAGATCCTATTTTTGAGACTAAATTTATTAAGGCATTGCAAGTCACTAATCGATTCGATGCGACTGATAATCTTTACACCTTTTACGAAGGAAATACTGTTACTTTCACCGCGTTGAAAGACTAAGGTGAAAAACCATGCATTTTACTAAGAACTTCAATAACTTTGTAAAGAAATAAATTAAATAACCGATAATAAATACAACTATGTATCCAGAAGAAATAACAGCTCCAATACGAGAAGATTTAGTAGGAGCAGGGTTCCAAGAATTAAGAAACCCAAATGAAGTAGATGAAATTATGAATCAAGGAGGGACAACTTTGTGTGTCATAAACTCTGTGTGTGGCTGTGCGGCAAGAAATGCAAGACCAGCAGCTAAACTTTCAGTTCAACTCTCAGAAAAACAACCAAATAACTTAGTAACTGTATTTGCTGGAGTGGATGCTGAAGCAGTTGCTCAGGCAAGAAAATATACGTTGCCTTACCCTTCATCCTCTCCGTCAATTGCTTTGTTCAAGGAAGGTAAATTGGTTCACTTTCTTGAAAGGCACCACATTGAAGGAAACACAGCTGAGGCCATTGCAGATAATTTAGCTGCAGCTTATACTGAGTTTTGTTAATCAAACTTTAGTTTAAATTCAGCTAGTAAAAGCCACGAAAAAATAGAAACTAATAAAAAGGGAGAAACATTTGTTTCTCCCTTTTTTGTTTTGTTAGTTTGCTAACACAACTTTTAGGTCGTTGTTCGTTTTAGAAATAATATATTCTCTACCGAATTCATCCCAAATTCCAGAGGCAATTTCTTGTTTTAGTCTCTGTTTTAATCTGATTTTTGACGCTACTATCTCAGAGTTATTTGAGGTTAAGTCTCTGGCTTTTGCAAACGCCACAAATGAATTGAATAATCGATCGCTAATCGAGAAATTTGCATAGAAGTTTTTGAGCCCCTTTGAGGTCAGGTCCTTCCTATTGTCTTTCAAGTAATCGATGGCAAATTCAGTAAGCACTCGGCTGTAGGCAATTTTGCGATAGTAAGAAGAATAGCCCGAAGTGTCATAAGGAATAAAAACATCTGGCATTATGCCACCTCCACCGTATACTACTTTCCCTCCTTCAGTGATGTACTTTAAAGAATCTACAAAAATCGAAGAATCTATTTCAAACAATTCTCCATTTCGGTCTCGGTCGTATAATTCCATCATGTAATCATAGTGATTTCCTTTTTCATAAGGTTTTTGAATACTTCTTCCAGTTGGAGTGTAATACCTTGCGATTGTAATCCTAATAGAAGAGCTGTCAGCAAGCATTACGGGTTTTTGAACTAATCCCTTACCAAAAGATCTTCGACCATATATGGTTCCTCTGTCGTTGTCTTGAATGGCGCCTGCCACAATTTCGCTTGCACTTGCAGATTCGCTGTCTATCAATACAGCCACAGGTGTGTTTTTGAGAATTCCTCCCGAACTGGAAAAGGCTGAATTCTTCTTCCCGTTTTTTTCTTTGGTATAAACAATCAGTTTCCCTTTTTCTAAAAACTCATCCACAATTTGTTCGGCAATTTGAAGGTATCCGCCTCCATTTCCTCTCAGGTCAAATACGAGTTTTTTCATTCCTTGTTTCAACAATTTTTGTGCAGCAAAGAAAAATTCTTGAGCCGAAGTCTCAGAAAATCGAACCAGTTTTATGAATCCAATGGTATCCGAGATCATGAAGGAAGCCGTGACACTTTTTATTGGAATAATTCCTCTTTTGATGGTTTTGGTGAGCACTTTGTTTCCTCTAGAAACTTCCACAACGACTTTGGTATTTGGTCTTCCTTTCAGAAGATTCATCACTTTTTCATTCTGTAAATTTACGCCTGCAACTATTGTGGTGTCTATTTTTACAATCATGTCGCCATTTTTTAATCCAGCTCGGTAAGCAGGACCGTTTTCTATCACATTGGTAACAAAAAGTGTGTCGTGCAAAATGATGAACTTAACACCAACTCCCGCAAACTCTCCTTTTAAATTCTCTTCCTCTCTGTTGTTTTTTTTATAGGGCATGTACACAGAATGAGGGTCTAAATTCGCGAGTAATTGCTCTATGGTTTTATCGGTTAATTCTTTGTCAGAAATGGAATCAACATAATCGTTTTGAATCACATCCAGAACTTGGAATAATTTTCTTTTGGAATCAAAATCAATGGAGTTTGTAGATTCCTTTTTTTCAAAAAAGGGCGAGTTGTTTTTCTTTCCTAAGTAGAAGCCTACGGCTATTGCCATGGCCAAGAAGAGAGGAAAAAAGAGTGTGATTTTTTTCATTAAAGTGTGATGTAATCGAGCGTAATTCCCGAATTTTTCAAAAAGTCGATTCCAGAGCAGTCTTTGTATTCATTGAGGTAAACAACTCGTTCGATGCCGGCTTGTAAAATAAGTTTTGCGCAGTCTTTACAGGGCGAAAGAGTAATGTATAAAGTAGCACCTTTTGAGCTGTTGGTACTCTTAGAAAGCTTCATGAGTGCATTGGCTTCGGCATGAAGCACGTACCATTTTGTTTCTCCAGCGTCATTTTCACAACAGTTATCAAAACCGGTTGGTGTTCCGTTGTAACCATCCGAAATGATGACCTCGTCTTTTACGATAATTGCTCCAACTTGTTTTCTGGTGCAGTGTGACAATTTACTCCATTCTCGAGCCATATTGAGATAGGCTTTGTCGTAGCGTAATTGTTTTTCTTTCTTCATTCTCACTTATTTGTTCGAATTTAACTCAATTTATGCAATAGGTTAAAACAATTGACTCAAAATATTCCAATTTCCTGGGATTCTCTTTCATTAGTTAACCTGAAATTTTCTTTTCCTAACCTGATTTATTCTCTATATTTGAGAATGGAAGATGCAAAAAAGCCGATAGGAATTTTTGATTCAGGAATTGGTGGTTTAACCGTGGCACACGCGATTAGTAAACTCATGCCCCAAGAACAAATTGTATATTTTGGCGACACAGCTCATTTGCCTTATGGTGATAAATCTCCTGAGTTGATTCATTCTTTTGTTCAAGACATCTCTCGCTTTTTAATTCAAAAAGAACACTGCAAATCTTTGGTGATTGCTTGCAATACAGCGTCTGCAACTTCATATGAATTTTTAAGGGATAAACACGAAGGAAATTACCCCATTATCAATGTAATCGACCCCATTGTAGAAGCAATTGTAAAAGATAATGGAATAAAGAAAGTGGGATTAATTGCAACAAAAACAACCGTAGAATCAGGAGTTTATCAAGAGAAACTCAAAAGAAGAAACCCAAGTATTGAGATGGAAGTTTTGGCAACTCCGTTGCTAGCTCCCATGATTGAAGAGGGGTTTAGTCAAGATAAAATTAGCCGTACGGTCATTGAAAATTATTTATCCAATTCAAAATTTAAGGACATCGATGCCCTTATTTTAGGATGCACTCACTATGTTTTGATAGCAGACGAGATTAATGATTTTTTTGATGGAGAGGTAAAATTATTCGACTCAACAGATATTCTTGCCGTTAAATTGAGAGGTATTTTAGATAATGAAAATTTATTGTCCGAGAATAAAAATATGGATAACAAATTCTATGTTTCCGATTTAACCAAAGGATTTAATGAATCCGCATCGAGGTTTTATGGAGAGGGTTTAAGGCTGGATTTGAAAAAATTGTAGTTTTTTTAATTCAATCATTATCGTGCTGACAACTAATTCTTCTTTCTAAAGAAAATATTGATAGGAACTCCTTCGAATTTGTACAGCTTACGCAATTGATTTTCCACAAATCGTTTGTAATCTTCTCTAATGTATTGTGGTAAATTACAGAATATGGCAAAACTTGGAGTGTAGGTAGGCAATTGAGTCACAAATTTGATTTTGATGTATTTCCCTTTGTATGCCGGTGGTGGTGTTCTTTCAATGATTGGAAGCAGTTTGTCATTGAGTTCCGATGTTGGGATTTTTTGGGTTCTATTTTCATACACGTCAATTGCTTTTTCCAGCGCTTTGTGCAATCTTTGTTTGGTTACTGTAGAGGTGAAAATCACAGGGACATCATTGAATGGAGCTAATCTTTTTCTTACTCTGTCTTCCATTTCTTTCACGGTGTTGGTTTCTTTTCCTTCTACCAAATCCCATTTGTTTATCAATACTACAACCCCTTTTTTGTTCTTTTTGATGATTTGAAATACATTCAAATCCTGCTGGCCAATTCCTTCAATGGCATCAATCATAAAAATACACACATCACTTTCTTCAATCGCTCTTACTGAACGTAAGGTAGAGTAAAATTCTATGTCTTCTTGGATTTTTGCTTGTTTTCTTAATCCGGCAGTATCCACCAAAAAGAAATCAAACCCATAGGATTTATACCGGGTGTTCAAGGTGTCGCGCGTTGTGCCAGAGATATCTGTTACAATGTTTCTTTCTTGACCAATCAGTGCATTTATTAGCGAAGATTTTCCCACATTTGGTTTTCCTACGATGGCAAATTTTGGAATTCCAGAGGTGTCTTCCGATTCAGGCTTTACCTCGAAATCCTCGGTTACTTTATCTAGTATTTCTCCAGTTCCACTTCCGTTAATAGAGGATAGATTATAAACTTCTCCCAGCCCAAGGCTATAAAATTCGGCAGACATTGTTTGGTGAATAGGAGAATCCACTTTGTTGGCAACGAGGTATACTTTTTTGTCTATTTTTCTAAGGATTTTCGCAACTCTTTCGTCCAAATCGGTAATTCCAACTTGGGTATCTACAACAAAAAGAATAGAGTCGGCTTCATCAATAGCGAGGTGAACTTGCTTTCTTATTTCGCCTTCAAATACATCGTCTGATCCTTGCACATAACCTCCAGTATCTATCACAGAAAATTCTATCCCATTCCACACAGATTTTCCATAATGACGATCACGAGTAACTCCACTTGATTCCTCTACTATCGCTTTTCTCTCTCCTGTAAGTCGGTTGAATAGGGTTGATTTTCCTACGTTTGGTCTTCCTACTATTGCTACTATATTTCCCATGGTATACTTTTTTTTGTAACACACATTATAGACATTTCGCTCTTGCGAAAAACTATAAAACACCTGTTTTACTCCTCTTATCTGTTGTAAGATTCTGCAAATTTACGATTAATAGTTAAGATTGAGGATTGGATTGTGTATTACCTTTTTTTTCTATTGTAATTCCCAAGAAATAGGTGATCTTATTCATCAGTTTTTCATCACTCACAACGAGCTGCCTATCCAGATTTTTCGGAAGCAGTCTAAATGTATTCGTTTGCTCTTTTTTGTTTTGCCTTGACGAAAAAAAAGAAGCCTTGAACTTTTGGTTCAAAACAAAAGAAAGTTAGATCTTTGGTTTTAAAATATTTTCCACAAAAAAAACCGCTTCAATTTCTTAAAGCGGTTTCATTATTTTTAGGAGTTAGGAATTATTCCTTTTCCCATTCTTCCACATTTCTTTTGATATAGTCTGCCCATCCTTTCGATTCTGCCTTCGTTGCCAGTGCCATTGCTTCTTTCCCGGTTTTAATCGCTCCAGCTTTGTCTCCGCTGGCTTTTAATATATTCGCTTTAGTGAACATGGCCTGGTGCGATTGTTTTACTTCCAATGATTTGTCGGCATACATCAAAGCCGTTTTGAAATCTTTTGTATCATTAAAGTAAGAAGCAGCACTAGAATAAACTTTATCCAAGTCTTTCCCTTCCTTGATTGCTGCCGCAATATTAGCTTTTGCAATTTTATCTGTATCTACCGTAAAAGGTACTTCTACTTTCAATTTTTCCCATTCGATAGCAATTACTGCCGAGTTGTTGGTCAATTTGTCAAATCCGATGGTAAAAGTTTCTGTGTAAGAGTTAGTCATTGCCTTAGCCTTCAGTCTCAATACATCTTTTTTCTCATCGTACCCACTTAGACCTCTCAATTTAGCATCAGCATTGATGATGATTGTCCAATCACCGTTCTCTGCTGGAATAGCTTGCAAGGAATATGTTCCTTTTTCAATTTCTTTGCCACCCACAGTAATTGGTGTAGAAATTTCTAGAGTAGTTGCCATATTGGCTCCCATTCTCCACATTTTATCGTAAGGAACCAATTCTCCAAAAATTGTTCTTCCTTTTGCAGAAGGTCTTGAGTAATCAATTTCCACTTCTGTTAATCCTACCAATTGTTCCACCTCGCTCATTGGGCTTGGTTTTGGAAGTTCTTGGGCTGTTGCTGTGTATGCAAACCCTATAGCTGCTATTGAGATTAGTAATTTTTTCATGTTTATTGTTTTTTAGTTGATTGTTCCCAGCTGGGGTTTTTGTTTTATAAATAATTGTATAATGATTCCTGCAATAATTACAGTTCCGCTTCCTATAACGTTGTAAAGTAAGTAACCTAGTTCAATTACTTCATACACAGTTAAGAAGTGAAACGAAAGTACAACTATTTGTCCAAAGATTCCAGCGGCAAAAGCGGCAGTTCCGCCAATGCGTTTAAAAAAGAAAGCCAAGAGAAAAACTCCCAAGATAGTTCCGTAAAATAAAGAGCCTAAAATATTGACCAATTGAATCAGATTTTCAAACAAGCCAGCCGTTAAAGCAATGATAATGGCGAGGATTCCCCAGGCTACCGTCAAGAGTTTACTCACTCTCAAGTCCTTCTTTTCGTCTCCCGAATTTTTAAAGAATTTCTTGTAAAAATCAATTGTGGTGGTGGAGGCTAATGCATTTAATTCGCCTGCTGTAGAACTCATGGCCGCAGAAAATATTACTGCAAGTAACAACCCAATAAGTCCGTGGGGTAAGAAGTTGAGCACAAAAGTCAAAAAGATGTAATCGCTGTCTTTTGGCTCGTAAAGTGGATCAATTTTACTCATTTCGCCTTTGTAGCTATTTCTTAATGAGTCTTGCTGTGCTTGTAAAAATTGCACAGTTTTTGTATCTGAATTTTCAGATAATAATTCACTTTTTTTCTGTTCAAAAACGGTGTTGTAGGTTGCCTCTAATTCAACGAGTTTTTCCTGTTTTTGCGTTTCAATATTCGTAGCGGAAGTATTAAAAATTATAGGCGGTTTATTAAATTGAAACGAAACAAAAACCATCGCACCAATAAACAGAATGAAGAATTGCATCGGTATTTTGAGCAATCCATTAAACATTAATCCCATTCTGGAAGCTTTCAATGTTTTTCCTCCCAAGTAGCGTTGCACTTGAGATTGATCGGTTCCAAAATAGGAGAGGAACAAAAACAACCCGGCAATCAATCCCGACCAAAGGGTGTATTTTTCTTTCAGGTTAAAAGTGGTGTCAATGATTTCCATTTTGCCCAATCTTCCTGCAATATCAATTCCTTCGGACAATCCCACAGTTTCGGGAAAACTATCCAGCACATAAAAGAAAGTGGCAAACATTCCTCCCATAATGATGGTCATTTGCCATTTTTGAGTAAGCGAAACAGCTCGGCTTCCTCCCGATACAGTGTAAATAATAACCAATACTCCAATTAGTAAACAAGTGAGTTGTAGGTTCCAATTAAGTAAGGTAGAAAGAATTATGGCTGGGGCGTAAATAGTAATTCCCGCAGCTAATCCTCTAGAAACTAAAAATAAAAACGCGGTGAAAGCTCTCACTCGCACATCAAATCGTTGTTCTAAGTATTGGTAGGCGGTATAAACTTTAAGTCGGTAATAAATCGGTAAGAAAAACACCGAAATCAAAATCATGGCAAGGGGCAACCCAAAATAAAACTGAACGAATCCCATTCCGCTCTCGTAAGCCTGACCTGGAGTAGATAAAAACGTAATGGCTGAAGCCTGAGTAGCCATTATTGACAAGCCAATTGTAGCCCAATTTTCGGAATTATTTCCCTTGAGGTAACTCTCTAGATTCTTGTTTTTACGAGTTTTCCAAGAACCATAAGCTACAATGACAATCAAGGTAAATAGCAATACAAACCAATCAAATAAACTTAAAATCATGCTGTGTAATGGTTAGTGATGTATAAATAAAGGACAATTTGCACGGCAAGGAATATCATTAACCCCCAATACCAAGCACTCCAGTTTGTAGGATTTTTTTGTTCTATTTCGTTTTCGCCTGTTGTTTCTTGCATTTGTTTTTTTAATTATTTGTTCATTTTTTTTCATTGATAAAAAAAACTTCAACTATCACTCACGATAAACCAAGCCTAAAATAAGGCCGAAACTTAATCGACATTATTGTTGTTTTTTCCTTCAAACTTATTTCAAATCACTAATGTTAAGCCTAATAACTCAACATATTAGCAAATAATTTATAGGCTCCTTCTACACCGTTTGGTAATTCACGGAAGAACGAAATTCCCGTGTAAATAAACTGTCCTTCTCCGTATTTGGTTACAATTAAAGCACCCGTTTGACCATCTTCTCCTTTATCTGCCCACGAAAATAAGGGGGTGTAGCTTTCATCCCAATCACCCGCAAAATACAATCCTCGTTCTTGTACCCAATTGTCAAAATCTGATTTTTCTAATTTATTCGGAGTAGTCATTATGGGATGACTTGGCTGTAAAAATTTCACATTCGCATCTTCTTCGGTTACTCTGTTTCGAGTCAGTTTAAAAGGAACCGGGCCATAGGTTGAACCTCTAGCTCTTCTCGAAGCTGTGTTGTATTGCATAATGACGTTTCCTCCATTTTTTACGTAGTTATAAAGTTTATCCTCATAGTTTTTAAGTTCGGGATGTACATTGTAAATTCTTATTCCCAACACCACAGACTGAAATTGAGATAGATTTAAGTTCGCTAAATCGCTCACTTCATATTGTTTTATTTCAAATCCTAATTGGGCAATCGCAGCAGGCACGGCATCTTTCACTCCGGCAATATAGGCTACTTTTCCTGGTTTTATTTTGGCGTCAAGTTTCACGCACTTAATTTTCGAAGGATTAAAAATAACCTGAGTAGGAATGTGGTCGTATGCAATTTCGGTATAAGAAAGCAAAGCTTTTCCTTGGCTATTTGTTAAAGTCAGTTGACCCGATTCAGCTTCTGCTGTGGGTTTTACCGTCAGCTCAATCCATTCTTCTTGGTGTTTATTTTCAATGGAAACATCAATGCTGGCTGGAGAAACTTCCCAACCTTTTGGCGCTTTTACGATTACTTTGTCTCTGAGATTTTTTTCAAAAGAATGAATATTCAGTTTTAATTTTTTCTCAATTCCCGGTTTTACCACAATGAGTTTTTCTTCAAAATTTGCTGAGAATGAAGGAGTGTTAATCACTTCTCTTCGTTTTTCTCCGTAAGAAGGTATCCTCCATTTATAGGTTCCTGCTACAGGAATAGTAACCGTGTCATTCACTACCAAAAAAGAAACTTTTTGAACAAAAGTAGGTTGTGATTCGGGTTGTAATAAGTCCGAAGAGTTTTTTACTTCAAACAAAGTAGTAAAAGGTGTGTTTAGCCAATAGGGATTGGAAACAGCTTTGGGTTTTTCCACGGAAATCAACTTAGAAAACGGTTGATTGGTGGCTAATTCCGCATTTTCTTCGTCCAGTATTAGGGAAACAGGAACAGAACCTCTATTTAGGATTTCTAGGCTAAAAAAGCTCGAATCGTTTGATTGAAAAACATAATCTTTGCCCAACAATTCGGTGTAAACACCCAAGCAATCTAAAATAAGTTGGTTGCAAAGTGCTATTTTTTCTTTTTTGAATTCGGAGTTAGGAATTTTTTTCAATTCATTACGAACCTCTATTAATCCTGATACATTGTTCTCCGGTTGATTAAAATCAAAACTAGCAACCAATGCATTGATTTTAGTTTCAAATTCTTTATTTATTATTTTTTTCCAAGTCTGTGTGTTTTGTTCGAAGAAAGAATTTTTTAACTTTTTCCCTTTCAAATGCTCAAAATACTCAAGTCTGGAACCTCGTTCGGTTATGGCTCCAAAACCTTGACATTTGTGTTGCGAGCGTGCGACAGTCCCTATTTCGTTATAGGATTTACCTAAATGAGAATTGTACCCGCCAATTTCTGCAACCAGGTAATTGGGATTGTTTTTTGCTTTTTTTCCTAAATCTTTATCCCACCAAGTGGATGAATTCCAATAGACAGAAGTAGTTTGCCAGGTGCCAAATTCTTTCACTTGCTCAGGTAGAAAATTATTGTCTGCTGCTTTTTCAAAAGCTTGAATGGCGAGTATGGCAGAGGCTGTATGATGTCCGTGGCCTGCTCTTTTATCCGGTGGGAAACGGGTAATAATAACGTCAGGTTTGAATTTTCTTATCATCAACACCACATCTGAGAGTATTTGGTCTTTCCCCCATTTTGCGAATGACTCTTCAGCAGATTTAGAATAGCCAAAATCAACAGCGCGCGTGAAATATTGATTAGCCCCATCGTGAGATCGAGCTGCCAATAACTCTTGTGTTCTAAGAACTCCCAGCTGCTCGCTCAATTCGTTCCCAATTAAGTTTTGACCACCATCTCCACGAGTTAAAGAAAGATAAGCCGTTTGCGCTTTTTCACCAAGAGAAAACCAAGCTAGTGCTCTTGTGTTTTCATCATCCGGATGAGCGGCAATATAGAGTACTCTCTTTAAAGAATGAAGTTTTTGAAGATCTACGAATAGTTCTGAAGCTGGTTTGTTGGCGCTTGCTGATAGCACGGAAAGTGCCAACATTAAAACAAATATTTTTTTCATTAGTTAGTTCTGATTTTTTAATCGGAAATAAAGATAAGGAAATTGACAGTTAAAATTTCACTCAGGTGATTTTCGTAAGTCCCATTTATTTATCCAATTTCACTGTAAATTTACGGTGTATTCTTGCACAGGTGGTAAGTTGATTTGCCTGTTAAGTGAGCCTGATGCATCAATAGGATTCAAAATGTTTTTAGGATCCTATCATTTTTGACACGTCAAATTCTTTTTCACAGATTCAACAAAGCAAATAAAATAAATACTATTTATTGAGGTGAAAATTGAGGCTAAAATCGATAAAATTAGAACTCAAGAAATTAGAGTAGAGAGCTTTTCATCTCCTGAAAATTATTCTTTTTTTAGCCAGTGGAGCAGAACTGGGAGTAAGTATAAATCACAAAGTAGCGCTATGATTAAACTGATGGTTACTAATAATCCGGTAAGGAAATTGGCATAAAAACTGGATAGTATAAGTACTCCAAAGCCAGCCACTAGGACTAATGTAGTGAGGAAAATAGCTCCTCCACTAGTGGTGATTGTTGTAATCAGTGCATCGTAATTCGATTTACCTTTGTTAAGTTCTATTTTGTATCTACCCAAGAAGTGGATAGTATCATCAACCGCAATTCCAAAAGCAATGGTGTAAACAATGGTAGTTCCAATATTCATTCCGAGATCAAACCAACCTACAATTGCCGAGATTGCAATGAGAGGCAAAACATTAGGAAAAAGGGAGAAAAAACCAATTGATAATGATCGGAACATGTAAGAAACAATAAAGAAGATGAAAATCACAATCACAACTAAGTTCCAAATCATTCCATTTGATACATTCACATTAGTTTCATCCAGTATGAATGCGGTTCCTCCAAAGTTAATACTCAAGTCAGGAGTGTTAGCTTGTGCAAAGGAAAGTAATTTTTTGTTTGACTCTCTGGTCGAGAAACTTCCGAAATCCTTTGCTTTGGTTTGAATGAAAGTTGAATTGTTTTTTTCTGAAACGAAGCTTTTTAGTTTCAGCAATTCAGCATGTTTCAAAAGTTTCTTTTTGATTTGTTTGATACTTTTTTTGTCGGTAGGGATTTTGTATTCTGAGGCAAATCCACCATTCAGAGCCCTATTGACTTGCTTGGCTGTAGTTGCTAATCCTAAGTTGATGGTGGCTTCATATTCCGACTCCACAAAAGATTCGATTTTATTCAGCTGGGTAAGAATTTTTTGATCAAATAGAGATTTATTTGTGTCACGCAAGGCAATAGTTATGGTTAAATCTCTGATTCCGTAAAGTTCTTTATCCATGAAATTCATGACTTGGGTAATTTCATCTTGTTCTCCCATGTTTTCATATACATAGGTGTTGTGTTTTACTTTCATTATTCCAAGGACAGATAAAATAATAGCCACAAGAGTGACAAGGATGGTTGGTTTTATCCACAGCTTTTTGGGAGTAAGCTTTCCGAGGGAATTATGAAGGGTTATTCTTTTTGAATAAAATAAAAGAATGGGCAGAATAAAATAGGCCAGAAAAAAAGCGTAAAAAACGCCTACTGCTGTAAAGATTGAAAATTCATCAAAAACTTGAATGTTTGAATTCGATAACGACAAAAACCCCAATGATGTGGTGAGTGTGGTAAGAATGATTGATTTTAGAATGTCGTTTCGGGTGTTCTTGATGTTTTCAATTTTGTTGGAAGAGGTTTCTTCGCTATACCGCGAAATGATATGAATAACATCACTAAGCGAAATTACACCCACAATGACAGGGATAGCGAGTGTAAGAACATTAATTTTAAACCCAAATAGTGAGACGGAGCCCATGATCCAGATGACAGAACTGACCACAATTGCAAAGGGAATAACTATACCAATAAAGGACCTGAAAAAATAGAGTAGAATTAATATGATGAGGGTAAAGGCAATGAAAATAAGGTTGACAGAGTCTTCTTTTGTTTTTTTAGTGATGAGATAGTCGTTGTGTTTTGGATGTACAAAGAACACTTTTTGAAAACTAAAAGGTAGCGCCATACTATCTGTTTGCTTTTTGATTTCAATTAGTTCTGAGAGAGAGGCAGAATCGTTTATGGTAGCATACAGAAGAGTGGAGTGGCTATTTTTTCCAATGAATCTCTTTTTTACATCTGGAAGTGAATCTAATTCCTGCAAGGATTGGATGAATTCTTTTTCAGAGTCTATACTCAATACATTGTAGGGTATAGTTCCAAAACTAGAAAATACCGCCAGTTTTTGATTAGTAATAGAGAAAATTCGCTTTATCCCGGGAATGGACTCAATTGAATTGCTGAATGAATCAATTTCAAGAGCGACTTTGTAATCCAAAGGTTTGTTGTTTTGGATTCCGATAATTATTGAATTTGGAATGTTGTCTTCAAAATGACTAAAAAATTCTTGATCGAATACAAAGGCCTTCTCGTCTTTATCGAAAAAATCATCTAAGTCATGACCAAATTCCACTTTCGACAATTGGAAAGCAAAGAATATCGTGAAAATCGAAAAAATCACGATGATTAATTTTCTATTTCTCGTTGCGAATACCAAATTGAATCATTTACTGACCAAATTTAGAAAAATAGAAGGTGAGAAAGAGGGGAAATAGGATTTTTATTTTTCGGCAAACTATCTTAATTTTAGGGAATACATAAAAAGTATAAATAGCCATGCCAATACTTCCTTTTCAAAACATAGAGCACCTTATATATGAACACCAAAAAGCAGGAAGATTAGTTGCTGTTGAAAAAGAGGAGTCAAAAAAAATAAGTGCATTTTTGAAAAAATACAAAGGCAAAAAAACAAAACCTAATGAGAAAGTGACAGGATTTTGGTTTGTTTTGGACGATGAGTACAATTCATTAAAAATTGATTTTAAGGAAGAGGTGAAAGTTGAAATTAAGGAACTAGTGCTTTTTCCATTAAAATAAAGACAGATTTGAATAATAATCCTAACAATATTTTAAAAAACACCTTTGGATACGATACTTTTCGTCCTTTGCAGGAAGAAATAATAAATCGAACTTTAGAAGGTAAAGACAGTTTTGTGTTAATGCCCACAGGAGGCGGTAAATCAATGTGTTTTCAGATTCCGGCTTTATGCTTTGAGGGAATCACCATTGTTGTTTCACCACTTATTTCTTTAATGAAAGATCAGGTTCAAGCGCTCCAATCCAATGGGATAAAGGCTGATTTTTTTAATAGTTCTATTTCTCAACAAGAAGAAAATGAAGTGATTGATAGAGCCATGAAAGGCGAAATTCAACTTTTGTACTTGTCGCCAGAAAAATTAATTTCGGTAAGTACCACCTGGCTAAAAGAGTTGAATATTAAACTCGTAGCAATTGACGAGGCACATTGTGTGAGTATGTGGGGACACGATTTTAGACCCGAATATACTCAGCTGAAAGTGTTTAGAAACTCACTGCCAACTGTTCCCTTTATGGCATTGACAGCCACTGCGGATAAATCGGCAAGGCAAGACATTGAAGAGCAGCTTGGATTGAAAGATTCCAAATTGTTTATTTCTTCTTTTGACAGAAAGAATTTGAGTATTGAGGTAAGAGGCCAAGTTCCCAAAAAAAAGAAGCTCCAAGAAATATCTGGGTTTTTGGAAGCGAAAAGAGATGAAAGTGGAATCGTTTATTGTTTGAGTAGAAAAAACACCGAGGAGGTTGCGAATTACCTGAGTGAAGAAGGACATTCGGTTGATTACTACCATGCTGGGATGAGTCCCGATGACAGAGAAAGAGTTCAAACGGAATTTATCAATGATGATACCAAGATAATTGTGGCAACTATCGCTTTTGGAATGGGAATCGATAAATCCAATGTACGTTGGGTAATTCACTATAATTTGCCTAAAAATCTGGAGGGATATTACCAAGAAATTGGTAGAGCCGGGCGAGATGGTTTGCCATCTGAAACGAGGTTGTATTACAACATGAGAGATTTTGTGTTGTACAGTCAATTTGCGGATGATGGAGCCAATTCATCCATGCAAAAAGAGAAACTGAATAGGATGCTACAGTTCGCTGAGGCAAAATCTTGTAGAAGAAAAATTTTGTTGTCTTATTTTGGTGAACACCTCACAGAGAATTGTGGAAATTGTGACGTGTGCGACAACCCACCCAAGGATTTTGATGGAACTATCTTGGCTCAAAAAGCTCTTTCGGGAATTGCGAGAATGGGCGAGAAAGAGGGTATAACAATGTTGATTAATGTATTGCGAGGGAGTAACAATGCGGAAGTTCATGCTGGAGGTTATTTTAATCTAAAAACATACGGAGTTGGAAAAGACATTAGTTTTTTTGATTGGAGAGATTACATCATTCAATTGGCAAATCAAGGATTGATTGAGATCATGTACAGTGAAAATTCTGCTTTAAAAATTTCATCGCTAGGAAAGAAAGTGCTTAAAGGAGAGAAGGATATAAAGCTCACCTATCCAGTTACAGCCGATGACAGAAAAGCCAAAAAAACAAAGCCAGCAAGAATGGTGGAGGAAGGTGAGGTGAATCAGGACTTGTTCAAGGAGTTGAAAAAATTAAGGTATTCCATTTCTAAAGAAGAAAATGTACCTGCGTACATCATTTTTAATGATAAAAGTTTGAAATCAATGGCGATAGACTTGCCTGAAACAGAAAATCAATTTTTAGCAATTCCGGGAGTGGGAATGAATAAGATGCAGGAATATGGCGAAGATTTCATGGAGGTAATTCGTACATTTAAGAAGACAGCGAAACCTAAAAAAGTTCCTACAACTCTCGAGACCTACCAACTTTTTAAAGAAGGAAAAACTCCGGAAGAAATTGCAGGAGATAGAAACTTGAGTATCACCACAATTTACTCCCATTTATCTCAATTATACTCAGAAGGAAAGGACATTGACTTAGCTCAATTTGTTACTGATGAAACAAAGGAAAAGGTGAAAATCGCTTTTAATAAATTGGACAGGAAGATGGAATTGAAACCCATTTATGAACACTTACAAGAAGAGGTGCCCTATCACGAAATCAGACTCTCACTTACATTAATCCTGAGAGATGAATAAAGCAATTTTAAGTAAGTCTGTTCAGGAGTTCATAAGCGTAAATTTACGTATTGATACTTCACAATTATTGTTCAAAAACCCTGTTTTTGAATCTGTTACCAATAAAGAATTGGTTGAGCAAATTGTGTCAAAATTAAAGTCGAAAACCAAGTTGCCTACTTGGTTTGAGTCCAAAAACATCTATTTTCCTCCTAAAATTTCCATTGAACAAACTTCTTCTGAAGAAACTGCTAGATATAAATCGAGGTTGATTTCGGGCAAGAACTTAATTGACTTGACTGGTGGTTTTGGAATAGATGGTTACTATTTTTCAAGACAATTTGAAGAGGTAGTTCATTGCGAAATGAATGAAGATTTATCTCAAATTGCCTCTCACAATTTTAGAGAGTTAGGTGTTAAAAATTGTCATTTTTTCGTTGGAGATGGAATGAAGTTTTTAAGAGATACGGACAAGAATTATGATTGGATTTATGTGGATCCTAGTCGAAGGAATCAGATAAAAGGGAAAGTGTTTTTGATGTCAGATTGTTTGCCCGATATTCCGGGTAATTTGAATGTATTATTCTCCAGAACCAATCGAATCATGATGAAAACCTCTCCTTTAATTGATTTGTCGAAGGGGCTGTCTGAATTAAAAGATGTAAAGGAAGTTCATGTTATAGCCCTAAAAAACGAAGTGAAAGAGTTGTTATGGATTTTGGAGAAGGATTTTTCTGGTAACGTAGAAATCAAGTCCATAAATTTAGATAGAAATCAAAACCAAGTATTTGATTTTAGTTTGGAAAAAGAATCAGAGGAAGAATGTGAGCTTGCTTTGCCTTTGCGGTATGTGTTTGAGCCTAATTCGGCAATTATGAAATCCGGAGGATTTAATCAAGTGGGCATGCAACACAAGGTTTGTAAACTGCATAAACATTCTCATTTGTACACAAGCCAAGAGTTGAAAGATTTTCCGGGCAGAAGATTCGAGGTGAAAGAGACAATAATCGCCAAGGGAAAGAATTTGAAGTTGAGGTTGAAAGGAATGAAAGCTAATATTGCGACTCGAAACTATCCTAAGAAGGTTGAGGAAATTCGAAAAACTTATAAAATGACTGACGGAGGAAAGGATTATCTTTTTTTTACTACCAACAGGAATGAAGAAAAAATCTGTTTGATTTGTGAGAAGGTTTGATTTGAAAATCCTGTGAGGGACAAACGTCATCACTATTTATATTCTTCAATATCAATAGTTTGGTTGCAAAAAAACGTTTCGTCTTTTTGATTGTTAGAGGCCACAATCACAATTCTGTTATCTAGGTTTTTTTGAATTAGATTCTGATACCATGTGATTGCTTGCTTATCCAGGTTGGATGTAGGTTCGTCCAACAGCAAAATTGGGCAGTCTGATAAGATAGAAAGACCCAGTTTTACTCTTTGTTTCATCCCTGAAGAGAAGTGCTTAATTGCTTTGTTTTTGGCATGCTTCAGTTCTATGACCTCAATAAAATCTTTAAATTCTATGTGGTCTTTCAGCGGTTTCAGTTTGCTATAGAATTGAAGCAATTCTTGAATGGTGTAGTCTTCAAATATGCCGATGTAAGGCGAAGTGTAGGCAACTTTTTGGTAAATCTTTTCGGAGGATATTTCTTGACTTTCGGAATAATAGATTTTACCTTCTGTTGGGGTCTCAAACCCTGAAATCATTTTAAGAAAAGTAGATTTTCCTGAACCATTTGAGCCAGAAATAGCTATTGATGCATTTAACGAAATTTCAGATGTAATCCCTCTGAAAATCCAATCTCGGTTATACTTTTTGCCAGTATTTTCTAATTTGATTTTCAATGTTTTTCTGTTGCTAAGGTCCGAGGGTAAGGAGTTAGTGTTTTATTAGTTAAAACCTCTCATAATCCCTTTGGTTTCATTGTTTATGAAATCCAAAATTTCTTGTTTTTCTTCAGACTTTGGTAATTCTAAGTCTGCAATTTTGAGTGCTTGTGTCATGTTTTTGTTCTGAACATAAATAGTTCTATAAACGTCCTCAATATTGGTGATTTGTTCGTTTGTGTAGCCTCTTCTTCTGAGTCCAATGGCGTTTACTCCTACGTAGGAAATGGGTTCTCTTGCCGCCTTTACAAAAGGAGGAACACTTTTTCTTACCATACTTCCTCCGGCCACAAAAGCATGTTTTCCAATTCTTGTAAATTGTTGTACGCCAACCATTCCCTCAATAATTGCCCAATCTTCAATAGTAACGTGACCCGCAATATTTACGGAGTTAGCAACCACACAATTGTCGCCCATTATCGTATCATGACCAAAATGTGTGTAAGCCATTACCAAGCAATTTTTTCCAATTCGTGTAGTCATTTTATCCACAGTTCCTCTGTTTATAGTCACGCATTCTCTTATTGTGGTATTGTCTCCAATTTCTACAGTTGTATCCTCTCCAGCAAATTTTAAATCTTGTGGAATAGCTGAAACTACTGCTCCAGGAAATATTTTGCAATTTTCGCCAATCCGAGCGCCACTCATTATCACTGCCCCTGGTCCAATCCAAGTCCCAGTGCCAATTGTTACATTGTCTCCAACGGTTGCAAATGGCTCTATAATTGCGCCTTCTGCTATTTGGGCGTTTGGGTGTACGTTTGCTTGTGGATGACTCATAATTAGTTGTTTTTTTCTTTTACAATTTGTGCGAGCATTTCAGCTTCGGATACCACAATACCGTTTACATAGGCTTTTCCTTTCATGTTTACTAATCCTCTTCTTATAGGACTAATCAACTCCAAATCAAAGACAATTGTATCGCCTGGCACTACTTTTTTCTTGTATCGAACGTTATCAATTTTCAGGAAGTAAGTCGAATAATTTTCAGGGTCTTCCACCTGATTCAGAGCAAATACTCCTCCTGTTTGAGCCATAGCTTCAATTTGAAGCACCCCAGGCATCACGGGATTTCCTGGAAAGTGACCTTGAAAAAAAGGTTCGTTAAGTGTTACGTTTTTCACACCAACAATTCCATTCTCAGAAATTTCCATTATTTTATCGATTAATAAAAACGGATATCTATGCGGAATCATATTTGATATGTCGTTGATATCAAATAAAGGTTCCTTTGTTAAGTCAAAGTGTTTGGTTTTGTCATTTTTCTCTTCAAGAAACTTAGCCTTTAGTAGTTTTCCAAATTCTGTGTTTCCATAATGACCAGGTCTTGCACTCAAGATATGACCTTTTATTCGTTTTCCAATTAAAGCTAAATCTCCTACAATATCCAGTAGTTTATGTCTTGCTGGCTCGTTTTGGAACTTTAATTTAGTGGTGTTTAGAACCCCAATTCCGTCCAATTTTATTTCTAAATCTTCCTTGCCTAGTAATTTTCTTAATCGGTTTATCTCTTCATCGGAAATGTCTTCTCGTTCAACCAATACAATCGCGTTATCTAAATCTCCACCTTTAATCAGACCATTGGCAGCCAATTGCTCCAATTCTCTCATAAAAACAAAAGTACGACAAGTTGAAATTTCTTCTTTAAAGTCCGTCAACCTCATCATTGAGGCATGCTGAGTTCCAAGAGCTGGCGATCGATAATCTACCATCACCGTTACTCTATAGTTTTCGTCTGGTACTGCCAAAAATTCTATTTCCTTTTCAGCTACTTCAAACTTTATAGTTTCTTTGATTTCGAAATATTCTCTGACAATTTCTTGATCTTCAATACCTGCCTTTTCTATGGCATCAATAAATGGACGCGAACTACCATCCATGATTGGAATTTCAGGACCATTTACTTGAATAATGGCATTGTCAATTCCAGTTGAATAAATTCCAGCCAGTACATGTTCTGTCGTGTGAATTTTTGTTCCATTTTGTTCTAGTGTGGTGCCTCTTTGAGTTTCGGTAACTCTATTTACATCTGCGTCAATAAGGGGTTGTCCGTCCACATCCATCCGTTGGAACTTGTATCCATGATTTGCGGGTGCTGGTAATATGGATAAAGTGGTTTTTTTTCCTGTATGTAATCCGACACCTTCGAGGGTAACGGCAGATTTTATAGTTTTTTGATAATCAGTCATCTATTTTCTATTTGTTAGATAGTTCTTTTTCTAATTTGTCTACTTTTCTTTTTAAGTCTGGTAGACCTCTATAAACAATGTATGATCTTTTAAATTCTCCTATTGGAAAGGCCGGTGAGCCTTGAATAATAAGTCCTTTTTCAGTAATAGAACTTGCTACCCCTGATTGAGCTGCAATCTTCACTTCATCTGCTATAGTGATGTGACCTACTATCCCAACTTGTCCGCCAATCATACAGTTTTTTCCAATTTTTGTAGATCCTGCAATCCCTGTTTGGGCTGCAATTACTGTGTTTTCTCCGATTTCTACGTTATGGGCAACTTGAATTAAATTGTCTAATTTTACTCCTTTTCTAATAATCGTAGACCCTAAAGTTGCTCTATCAATGGTTGTGTTAGCACCAACTTCAACGAAATCCTCTAAAATTGCATTACCAATCTGTGGGACTTTGGCATAGTTGCCTTCACTGTTTGGTACAAAGCCAAAACCATCGCCTCCTAAAATTACTCCAGAATGAAGCGTGCATGATTTTCCAATGACGCAATCTGAATAGATCCGAACACCTGAAAAGAAAACAGAATTCTCACCTATTGTTACATTGTCGCCAATATATGAGTTGGGGTAAATATGAACATTGTCTCCAAGAGTTACATTATCTCCAAAGCTACAATTTGCACCAATAAATACATCTTTTCCCATTTTCATTGTTTCGGGGATGAAACTACTTGGATGAATTCCAGGTTTTTTCTTTTTGAACTCGTTGTAAATCGAGAGCAATTGTGCAAAGGCAGCTTGAGCACTTTCCACTTTTACCAAAGTACAAGTTGAAGGAACGGGTTTAGAAGGTTCAAAACTTTTATCTACAATAACAACTGAAGCCCCGGTAGAGTATAGGTAGTTCTCATATTTCATGTTTGATAAAAATGACAAAGTATTGGGCTTTCCTTCCTCTATTTTGGATAGGTTGTTGACCGATACATTTTCATTTCCTTCGATTGTGCCTTCCAGTAGGCCAGCTATTTGCGATGCAGTAAAATCCATGATAGCAAATGTAACAATAAAAATAGAATTTAAAGGGTTGATAAGGGCATCCGATTAACAACGAAATGTTAAATAAAACTGACAATTGGAGCTATATCATTACCCCAACTTTATTTACTACTGGAATCTGAATTGAGTTAAAATTTGAGATAGATTCAGGCAAGAAAATATACTTTTTATCATACATTTTTTTGTCGATGTAAAAACTGAGCCAGAACTCGTTGCTCAGTGCAAATAACTCTTCTGGAATCGGTTCTATTTTTTTGAATTCTTTTGGTTTTAGTTCATCTAAAGAGTGTCTAAAAGTGGCAGTTTTCTTCTGTTCTCCTTTTATCTCACCATATCCTCTAGTAGAGATTAAAACGCCTTCAAGAAGTTCGTTTCTATTGTTGATTACGTAGGCCATCCAATCTATTTTGCCTAATTCATTTTTTTCTTGAACTATCGCAATATGAACATCTACAACTTCGGGCTGAATGATATCTTTTTTCATAAAAAATGAGAATACTTAGGATTGAATGTCAAAATCAAATAAGTTGGCGAGATTCACCAATAACTTCGATTTTACTTCCGCCATGTTTACTTCTTTTCCGAGTTCTTGCTGCATGGAGGTAACAGCCTTGTCGTCAATCCCACAAGGAACAATATTTTTGAATAATGATAAGTCTGTATTTACATTGAAAGCAAAGCCATGCATCGTTACCCATCGACTACATTTTACGCCCAGTGCACAAATTTTTCTTGATTTTATTGGGTTATCTATATCAAGCCAAACTCCAGTTAAGCCATCAATTCTGCCCGCTTTTATTCCGTATTCTTCTAGTGTCAGGATTACTGCCTCCTCAATGAAACGAAGATATTTGTGGATATCGGTAAAAAAATTATCTAAATCGAAAATAGGATATCCTACGATTTGTCCAGGTCCATGATAGGTGATGTCACCCCCTCTGTTTATTTTGTGGTAGGCAATCTTGTTTTTATCCAATTGAGATTGATTCATCAACAAGTGAGATTCTTTTCCGCTTTTTCCTAGCGTATATACATGTGGATGCTCACAAAAGATCAAATGATTCTTGGTTTCTGAAACTTCCAAGCCTTCGTCTTCTTTCTTTCTGTTGCTTGTTTTTATTGCAACTATGGAATCAAAAATTTTAGTTTGGTAATCCCAAGCTTCTTGATATTCGATTTCACCCAGATCTTCAAAAATGATTTTTCTGTTCACTACTTAGTGGTTACGAAGTTCGTTCTTGAGGCTGTCGATAACCTTAATTTCAATAGTGTCCACATCATACTCTTCCGCTAAAAATATGGAGATCCAATCTGTCATCAGAATGAAATAATACACTCTTTCAATTTCCGAATTCCCTTTTGAATATATTTCTATGCAAGTGTTCGCTCTTTTGGAAATGTTACTTTTGGAAATATCCATTCTCAACTGGTTTCTTTTGTGATCAGTTGAGTTTCTTAAAAATAATGCAGAGAAAGATTTGTTTCCTCCTTGCCAACCCAAAAGCTCATTGTGATTCATTTCAGGTATTACATTGGAAAAGGCCAACGTCTTTGTGTTCTCATTAAGCTGTTGTTTGAATCTTGTCCCAACCCCTTCAAAACTGGCGTCAGAATAAATTAAAACAGTGGTGTTTTTGACTTCGTTTGCAATTTTTTTGGCTTCTTTTTTAATCTCATTCACTTCCTTGTCGAGCAGTGAAATAGAATTATTGATCTCAGAAGCGGCATCTATATCGATTAACGAGTATTGTTGAAAAATAAACAACAATTGAGTCAATGAATAGGTGAGCATAGCCCTTGGTGGATTACCTCCAGGAACTACCAAAACAGGAATGCTGTTTTCTTGAGCTATTTTTTCTACTTCTCCACCAGAAGTGATACAAATTATTTTGCTGTTTCGTTTTAAAGCTTCCTTAAAAGCTGAAACTGTTTCTTCCGTATCGCCCGAGTAGGACGAGATAATAACCAATGTTTTACTGTCAACAAATGCAGGTAAAGCATAGGAATTGTAAGTTAGCACAGGTTTTTTACATCTTGATTCTGCAATTTTAGATATTATTTTCCCTCCAATTCCAGATCCTCCTAATCCACAAATGATTACATTTTGAATGTCTTCGGTGTTTGCATTTTTTTCAAGTTTTTCTCCAATTAGCTTGGCTTCCGACAATTGGTTGGTAAAATTCGAAATAAATTGTTTCATAGATTCTTTTTTTTATTTTCTTGGCTAATCTTGTAAGATATGATAGATTTACACGACACGCATACAGTTGATGAAATACTGTCGTCAGTGTGTAAAATTAAAAAAAAAATACTTTATAATCACCGAATTTAACTGATATCTACCATGAAAACGTACTACGATCCAGATGATTTAAAAAAATTCTCCAAGATTGGTGAATTTCAAAAGCCGCTTGCAGATAAATTTTTCTCCTATTATGGGGATGTTTTTAAGGAGGGAGCGCTAACTGAAAGAGAAAAGTCATTGATAGCATTGGCAGTGTCACACGCAGTCCAATGTCCTTATTGTATCGATGCTTACACTGTTGATTCTTTGGAAAAGGGCTGTGATGAAGAGGAAATGATGGAGGCTGTGCATGTGGCTGCAGCCATCAGGGGAGGAGCGACCTTGGTTCATGGTGTCCAAATGATGAATAAAACGAAAGAGGTTTCGATGTAAGTTTATGAAATCATTACTGAAACAAAAGAATAAATTCTCACAGGTAGATTATCAATTGGAGGTTCTGAATGAAGCTGTTGTTGGTCAGGGTCTTCCGGATTTTAGCGCCAAACTGAAAGAATCAGACTTATATCCATTGAAACCGATAGGAGTCGAGATTTTTCAGGTCAATATGGGAAAAATGTGCAACCAAGTGTGTGCACATTGTCACGTAGATGCCGGGCCCGACAGGAAAGAAATAATGACCAAGGAGACGATGGAGCAGTGCTTGGTAGCTATCAAGAATTCTGGGATTAAGACAGTAGATTTAACGGGTGGAGCCCCAGAAATGAATCCAAATTTTAGATGGTTTGTAGAAGAGGTTCATGCATTAGGATGCAAGGTCATAGTAAGGTGTAACTTAACGATCATTGTTGCTAACAAGAAGTACCATGATTTGCCTGAGTTTTATAAAAAAAATAACATCGAAATAGTGAGTTCCTTGCCTCATTATAGCTCAAAAAAAACCGACAGCCAGCGCGGAAATGGAGTGTTTGAAAAAAGCATTAAGGCTTTGAGAATGTTAAATGAGGTTGGGTATGGTAAAGAAGGTTCTGGATTAGTTTTGAATTTGGTTTACAATCCTTCTGGTGCGTTTTTGCCGCCTAGTCAGGAGGGTTTGGAAAGGCAATTTAAAAGAAAACTAAAGCAAGATTTTGATATTGAGTTTAACACTCTTTTTGCCATTACCAATATTCCTATCAGTAGGTTTTTAGAATATTTGGTGGCCTCTAAAAACCACCTAGGGTACATGGAAAAATTAGTCAATTTGTATAATCCGTCTGCAGCAAAAGGTGTGATGTGTAGAAATACAATTTCGGTGGGTTGGGATGGCTTTTTGTATGATTGTGACTTTAACCAGATGTTGGAAATGAAAGTGTCTGTAGCAAAAAAGCATCAACACGTGAGTGAATTTAATTCAGATACCTTAACAAACCGATCTATCCGGTTAAATAATCACTGTTTTGGATGTACAGCTGGATCTGGATCGAGTTGCGGAGGCGAAATCACTTAATCTATTGTAGCGCAATCGCAGGGCTCTGTGGTTAACACAAGAGTGTTGGGCAGTAAGGCTTTTATGCGGTCTTGTTCATCCAAAGACATTTCAATCATTCGCAAATCTAACCTTTTCAATTGTTTGAGGTTTATAATTTCAGATGAAATGGTTTCTATGCTGTTTCGGTATAAATCTAGCTTCTGCAGGTTTTGCAGTAACGAAATCTCATTAGGAACTATGGAAATGCTATTGTTTGCCATTTTTATACTAACAAGTGAAAACACTTTGCACAATTCTTGTGGAAATGAACTGAACCGATTGGATTTAAGAGAGATTTCCTCTAAAAACTTTAATTGATTGATACCAGAGGGAAGCGAGTCTAGTTTGTTGTAACTTAAATCCAGGGTGGTCAAATTTTTCAACAAGAGAATTTCATTCGGAAATGATTTCAATCTTTTTCGGCTCAACTTTAGGTGGTAAACATCTTCAGGAGTTTTTAAAGCCTCGCTCAAAGATTTATATACACGGTGCGACCCCTCTTTTTCGATCCCAATAAATCCAACAAGAACGCAAAAAAGTGTTGTAAAAATTATTGATTTAAATACCTTCATAGGCTTAAATATAGAGGTTTTCTCTTAAATAAATACCTAAAGCATCAAAAATGGCTAAACTAAAATTGGACTTACACGACATCTATAACAAGGGAGATTTAATAGACCAAGAATTAGAGAATATTATTGAAGAGGCTATGGAAAAGAAAATAAAGACAGTTGAAATAATTCCAGGAAAGGGCTCAGGTCAATTAAAGAAAAGAGTAATCCGCTTTTTAGAACAAAAACATATAAAAAATAAATATCATAGGATAGATAAAGACAGCAAGAATCATGGAAGATTATTCGTGTATTTTAAGTTTTAGCAAGGGATTGTTAATTTTCTGCATAATTTTAAATAAATACTTATTTTTGATAAATCATACAACACCAAGAAAATGAAAAAAATTGCACTCCTATTAGTTATACTTATCACCAGTCATTATATATTGGCTCAGAATAAATTTAGATTTGGATTAAAGCTCGGTCCAGCTGTAAATTGGATGCAGCCAGATGATGTAAAGAAATTTGAGAACGGAGGAGCCACTTTAGGTTTTAATTGGGGACTTCAAGTAGAATACGCACTGAGCGATAATTTCAGTTTTTATTCTGGTTTGGAACTAAACCAAGAAAGGGGTAAAATTAATTTTAGACCAGAAGAAAACTCTCCTACAGTTCTTTATTACATGTCAAATGGATATAATTTCAGTAACCTTATGGAGGAAAATGGGATTTATTCATCAGAAACAGCAGACGCCTACACACTGCATCTGCTTAATAGAACTTACAAGAGTACATATGTTACCCTTCCTATTGGTATCAAAATGAAAAGTAATGAGATTGGTTATATGACATACTTTGGAGAATTTGGCTTGAATTTGGCTTTCAGAACCGGAACTAGAATTACGGATGAAATTGATTATTTAGGCAACCTGGCTGCTAAGGCAAACCTGGCCGATATTAGTGATGTGAATATGGATAAAGACATGCAACCTGTAAGAATGCAACTAAGAGTTGGAGGTGGTGCTGAGTACAAAATTTCCGAGGGAACCAGTGTTTTTGGTGCGCTTCACTACAATCTGGGGTTTACCAATATTGTTAAAAAAGATTCCGAACTAATGTTGAATCAAACCGCTACAGGTGTTTTTAGACCATTGAATCAAAAATTCTCAGCTCACGGTATTCAGCTCACGGTTGGGGTTTTATTTTAAGGATTAGTCCATATTATTATTTACCAAAACACCCAGCTTAACAGTTTCGGGTGTTTTTTCATTTCGAGAAATGCAAACAAAAAAAGTAATAGATTATATAGTTGATTGGTTGGATGGGTATGCTGCCAAGTCTGGTATGAATGGTTTTGTAATGGGTGTTTCAGGAGGGATTGACTCGGCTGTGACCTCTGCTTTGTGCGCCAAAACTAGTAAGAAGCTGGTTTGTTTGAACTTGCCAATTCATCAAGCTTCCAATCAGTTTGAGCGGAGCAATAATCATATCTCATGGTTAAAAGAAAATTTTGACGAGGTATCCTCAGAAATTGTTGACCTAACGGCCACATTTGATCAAACCTGCTCTGATTTTCCAAAAGAGATTCAAGATGATTTGACCATGGCAAATGTGAGGTCAAGATTGCGAATGACTGCGCTATATGCATTTGCTGGACATCACAAATTTTTGGTGGCAGGAACAGGGAATAAAGTAGAAGATTTTGGGGTAGGATTTTATACAAAATACGGAGACGGAGGAGTGGATCTAAGCCCAATTGCCGACCTAATGAAATCTCAAGTATTTGAAATAGCAAAAGAGCTGGGTGTAATTCAGGAAATACAGGATGCTAAGCCCACCGATGGATTATGGGGAGATGATCGTTCTGATGAAGATCAAATAGGAGCTTCCTATCCAGAGCTAGAATGGGCCATGGAATTTCAGGGTGACGAATCATTGATTTCATCCAGACAAGCTGAGGTGTTGGCAATTTATAGAAAATTAAATAAAGCAAACCAGCATAAAATGAACCCTATTCCAGTTTGTACCATTCCGCCAGAGTTATTTAAATAATGTGAAATAGAAACGAATTCTTTTCCAAAACAGATACAAAACCCTATATTTGAGCTGCTTTTAATAATATGTCAGATAGCCTAGTAATTATACCAACCTACAATGAGAAGGAGAACATTGAGAAGATGATCCGAACGGTTCATTCACTTCCCAAAGCCTTTCACATACTTATTGTGGATGATGGTTCACCAGATGGGACTGCTGATATCGTAAAAAAATTACAATCCGAATTTACTGAATCTCTTCATATTGAGGAACGTACTGGGAAATTAGGATTGGGTACTGCCTATATTCATGGCTTTAAATGGGGTCTTAAAAAAGGTTACGATTACATCTTTGAAATGGATGCCGATTTTTCTCATCCTGTGGATAAACTGCCAGCCCTCTATGACGCGTGTGTCAAAGATGGTTATGACTTTAGTATCGGATCGAGGTATGTAAAGGGAGGAGGTGTAAGTAATTGGGATAAATACAGATTGTTTTTGTCTTATTTTGCATCCATTTATGTGCGAATGATTTTATGGGTGAGGATAAAAGATACCACTGCTGGTTTTATGTGTTACTCCCGAAAAGTGTTAGAAACAATTGATTTGGATGCAGTTAAATTCATTGGATACGCGTTTCAAATCGAAATGAAATATACTTCAATAAAATTGGGATTTAAAGGCAAAGAAGTACCTATCACATTTAAAGACAGAGAATTGGGTAACTCTAAAATGGACACTTCCATTTTTAAGGAAGCTATATTAGGAGTTATTAAATTACGATTCAAGAAGATTTCGAAAATGAAATAAACTTCTCTTAGGGTTAGTAATTCACCCTTTCTATGGTTATTTTTACCAAACAAAAAAATAACACATGGCAACAATCCTTATAAAGAACGGTAAACTCGTAAATGAGGGAAAGATAGAGAAGAAAGACATTTTAATCATAGGCGATAAGATAAATAGAATTGATGATTCTATTTCGCATGAATCAGCTGAGATAATTAATGCCGAAGGTAAGTATGTGTTTCCGGGAGCAATCGATGATCAGGTTCATTTTAGAGAGCCAGGTTTGACCCATAAAGCCAATATTAGAACTGAGTCCAGAGCAGCGGTAGCAGGTGGAATAACCACTTTTATGGAAATGCCAAATACAGTGCCTAATGCGCTAACGCAAGAATTGCTTGAGGATAAATATAAAATTGCTTCTGAAAGTTCACTGGCAAATTACTCCTTTTTTATGGGAGCTTCAAACGAGAATATTGATGAAGTATTAAAGACAGACCCTAAAACAGTTTGTGGAGTTAAGGTGTTTATGGGCTCTTCAACTGGAAATATGTTGGTGGATAGTAAAGAAACTTTGACCAATATTTTTTCTAATTGCAAAATGTTAATTGCGACTCATTGCGAAGATGAAGCAACAATTAGAAAGAATATGGCATTAGCCAAGGAAAAATACGGAGATGATATTCCTATTGAAATGCACCCAGAAATTCGTAGCGAAGAAGCTTGTTACCTGTCATCTTCGCTAGCGGTAGAATTGGCAAAAAAATACAATACCAGGTTACACATTCTTCATATTTCCACGGCAAAAGAACTAAGTCTGTTTAGAAATGATATTCCATTAGAGGAAAAGAGAATAACAGCAGAGGCTTGTATTCATCATTTGTGGTTTCATGAAGAAGATTATAAAACGAAAGGTGCCAGAATAAAGTGGAACCCTGCAGTGAAGAAAAAATCGGACAGAGATGCCATTTTACAAGCATTGAACAACAATATAATAGATGTGCTTGCCACGGATCATGCTCCGCATACCGAAGAAGAAAAAGATGGAGTATATACAAAAGCTTCCTCGGGAGGACCGCTTGTGCAACACGCATTGAATGCTTTGTTTGAGTTATATTACCAAGGGAAAATAGAGTTGACTCATATAGCTCAAAAATTCAGTCATGACGTTGCAAGATGTTTTCAAATTGAAAATAGAGGTTATGTCAGAGAAGGATATTTTGCGGATTTGTTTATAGCGGATTTAGCCAAAAAATATACTGTAAATAAAGAAGATTTATTGTACAAATGCGGTTGGTCTCCTTTCGAAGGGCAGGAGTTTCATTCTACCATAGATACAACTATTGTGAGTGGAAACATGGTGTGGAACGATGGGAAATTAATTGAAGGTACTAATGGACAAAGACTTTCGTTTGTAAGGTAATGAAAAAGCTAGTTTTCATATTTATAGTTTTTAGTTTGTTCCAATGCGGCACAGAGCAAAACTCTGTCGAAAAACCAAGTAGATTGATGCCCCAAAAGGAATTTGAAAACTTGGTTTATGACCTGAATGTGCTGGAAGGTAGTATGGCAAATTTTAATTTGGATCGTGAGCTAATGCGGGATACATCCGTTTCTCTATACCAAGGAGTTTTTAATAAGTATAGCATTGATTATTCGGTTTACAAAGAAAATCAAGAGTATTATATTTTGTCCAACAACATGAAAGAAGTTTCTGAAAACGTACTGGAAAGAGTGCAAAAAGAAGCCGAGAGGTATAAAGATATTGAGTCTCTTAAAGTGTTGTCTTTTGTTCAGCTCACCCAATTGTTCGAAAATGATAAACTCATGGATTTTGTAAATAATGACACGACAACTACCTTTCCTGAACGAATGGACTCTTTGTTGAGGTTTTATCGAAATCATCAGTCTAGTTTACGGAGATTTACCATAGATTCTCTTTCGTTTGAAACCAATATGACTAAACTAAAGAAAGGAAAAGATATTTTCAGGCGGGAATCTGTTTTTTATAATAACAAAATCAATGAATAAAGTATCGGTATACGGTATCCAAACATTTTCATATCATGGATGTTTGGAAGAAGAAGCAATAATAGGAAACGACTACATAGTAGATGTAGAGTTGGTTACTGATTTTAAAGAATCAGCAGTAAATGATGACTTGTCTAAAACAATTGATTACGTTATCGTAAATAGAATTGTGGAGGAGGAAATGGCTATTCGCTCAAAGCTCATCGAAACGGTAGGGTATAGAGTTCTGAATCGTCTGAAGAAAGAATCATTTGAACTTAAACATGCACGAATTGAAATAAAAAAAATAAACCCACCTATTAATGGAAACGTGAGTTACGTTTCGATTGTGGTGGAGGAATAATTTGTTAAATAATTAGGTTTTCTATATATATAAATATATATTATTGAACTAGTTACTTGAGTTTTTTTATTTAAAGCTTTATTAACTAGGAGAAAAATTTGACTTGAAAACTCCTTTATAACAAGGTAAAGCATATTATAAAGTCTAAAAAAATGAAAACTATTAAAACTTCAACTATCTTTCTGTTTGTGCTTTTTACGATTGCAGCCTGCAATAAAGAGGAAATAGAACCAAAAGATGTAACGTCCAAAAATTCAAGGATTACCCTAGATAATAACCGAATTAAATTTGATTCTTATCAAGATTACGAGAGTCATATTCATAATTACGAATTAAGTGAAGAACCTCAAAAATTTATTGCTGATTTTAAGTCAAGATATACACTTACGAAAGCTAGAAGTGGCTCTTCTTTCCCAGACTCCTTAAATGATGAGTTTTTAGAGTCAATTTTAAATGACAATAGTATTGTGCAGATTGGTGATTACTTGTATAAAGTCAATCTATTTACTGACAAAGTATATGTATTAAATACGGATTATGAGTCAGAGATAATAGATTTAGTTTCTGAAAATATTTCTAACACAAACATTAAGGAGTATAGTACCAGTGACCATGTGATTGACTTGGTGGAAGGTCTGGAAGGAGCTGTTTCAAGATGTTGTGGAGGTGTTGGTGGAGGTGAATATCCATTTCCTCAAACTGTTTTAGGCGAAGTTAATGGCGCTGAAGTAACCATGACAGGTGGCGTTCGATTTCTTACTGCTGGAATTTATTTCTCCCTTACAGGAAAAGTTTTTTATTTCCCTCAAACTAATTCAATGAGAGATTATGTTAAGACTGCCTTACATATGAAATCGCCTGGATGTTGGTACAAAAAGAAACCATGTCGCAACAACGATATTAGAACTAAAAATGGAGGATACATTCTGCCATGGGGGAATGATAATTCTCGGGTACATAATTTATACTCAGGCATGAGAAATTTAAATGGATATTACCTTTTCGTAAGAGGTAGAGGAACCTTGATTGATAACAATGGAAATTGGTTTAATACTCAGAATGCTTCAAGTTATGGAGGTATAAATATCTCATCACCATGGTAAAATGTTTTAATTTTATGATAATGATACTGTTTGGGATGATTATATCAACCCAAACAGTATGTTCTCAATCTAATTTTTATTTGAAGCCCGCGGTAAACTATAAATTATCGGAAACACATCTCCCTTCACTCATTGCAGTTAGAAGATTAACCAAAGTTCCTTCTACCGAATATTTTGATGCTGAGATTAAAAAATTCAGTACTACGAACTCAATTAATTTAGGTTTAGGAATAGGAATGATAATTGGTAAAAACAATAAAATTGAACTGCTATGGAGTAATGATGTTGTCACAAGCACTATGGATTTTCAATACTTTACATACCTCGAGGGATATGATATAGTTACAGGGGACCCTTATAAATCTTACAGCGCATCCTCTATGCCATTCTCTTCTTTTTTATTCAACCATCGATTCGAAATAAGATATTATCAGAGTTTATCTTCAGATTTAACTTTAAGCCTCGGAGCAGGATTTCATTATACTAACTCTAACCTAAGTAATGCAAGATATGAAACAGAGGCTACACAGATAAATAATCAAGCTGATAGTATAAAATTTGGATGGATTGTTCATGATACGGACAAAAAATTAACTCCTTTTTTATCCATTGGTCTTGAGTATAAAATAAATGCAGGAGAAACGTATCTTTTTCATTTGTCTTCTTATTATGTTTTAGGTTTAAAATTTATTGAAATGACTGGTCATAAAGTAACTGTGTTTAATGCCACTGATTCATTTAATTATAATTATTTAACTGGTAGTAAAGGAGGTGGTATATATTTTGAAATTTCCAGAGAGATGGATTTTAGCGCTATTTCTCATAATACAAGAAACGTTTTCAAAAAGATATTCAAAAGAAATAAAAACGAAGAATATAGAACCGTTATTAATCCACTCTAAAAGCCACATACTTTATTTTAAAACCTTTGTTCGCAAATAAGGTCTCGTAATGTGTTTTTATAGCTAAGATTTCCTGAACTTCGGGCGAAAAAGAATCCCAGTCTTTTTCGTAAATATTATTTGAATCGACTAGTTTTTCGTAACCATACTCTTCAATTTCTTCAATTGTAGATTCATAGAGTAGTGTATTGTCCGTTTTTAAATGAACAATGCCATTCGGTTTTAGAACTTTTTTGTATCGATTTATAAATTGCCGCGAAGTGAGCCTTTTGTTCGGTTTTTTGGGTTGAGGATCGGAAAATGTACACCAGATTTCATCTACTTCGTTTTCGGCAAAAAAATGTTCTACAAAATCAACAACGTTTCGGAGAAAGGCGACATTGGTCAAGTTTTCTTCATTTGCTTCTTTGGCTCCTTTCCAAATCCTTGCTCCTTTTATATCAATTCCCACGAAGTTTTTATTGGGATATTTTCTTCCCAGTCCTACAGAGTATTCACCTTTTCCGCACCCTAATTCTAGAACAATAGGATTGTTGTTTTTAAAAACTTTTTCATTCCAATTCCCTTTCAATTCATACTCTTTATCAATAAAATCATCCATAGAAGGCTCAAATACCCTTTCCATAGATTTCATTTCATTAAACTTCATGAGTTTGTTCTTTGCCATTTTCCTCGTATTTCTGTGGCAAAGTTATCCATTTTTATAAGTTTTTCAATAAAGACACAAATTCTTTAGTTTTGCTTCTGGCTATAGGAATTTCTTTGCCGCTAGCCATTACTGCTATACTTCCATTTATAGTTAAATATTCATTGATGTAGTTTGTGTTTATTATAAATGACTTGTGAGTTCTAAAAAACTGTGAATCACTCAATAGATTTTCATAGGTTTTTAATGTTCTTGTATCGGTATATTTTGTTTTGTCTTTGAAATAGATATCACAGCAATTTCCTTTAGCCTCAATGAATTCAATATCTGATAGAGTCACAATTTTCATTCCTCTGCTGTGCGAAATTGTCAGGCGTTTACTTTCTTTATTTCGTATGCTGTAGGCGGTATTTTTTAATGAATTTTGGTATTCTAATAGAGTTTCAGGATGAGATTGAAGGAGATCGAGTCTTTCTTTAATCTTCTTGCCGGCATCCATTAATTCATCAATATCTATCGGTTTTAAGATGTAGTGTACAGCATTGGTATTAAAAGCTTTAAGTGCATATTCCTTGAAGGCAGTTACAAATACCACCAAAAAATTCTTGTTTTGAATTTCGTCTAACAAGGTAAGTCCTTCGGTACCCGAAGGCATGCAGATATCCAAGAAAATGACATCTGGCGATAGCATTTCTATTTTTTCTTTTGCCTCTTCTTTATTACAAGCTTTCCCTACAATTTTCATATTAGGAACAAAGCTCTCAATCATCATAGATAAATTTTCTCGAGCAAGTTCTTCATCATCAATTATTAGTGCTTTAATAGCCATAGTTATACAATGAAATGATTTATTGTTGTAAAATAACAATAATTAAGCAAATGAATGATAAACACGGATTCAATATCCTAATCGAATTCTTTTTAATATGAGATTAAGGAGTCGAGGGTTGAAAAATATACCGAAAAATAGATGAAACGTACCATAAAATAAAGGGCTCTTTTTTCTACAGTATTTTGTTGTTTCTTTATGTCACAACGAATAATTAACACGATTAAAATTAGCACTATGAAACCTAGAACATCTAGCTTAAAGCATCCAGAATGGATATTCATAGATACAGGAAACTAAAACACCTTTGGTTCCCTTTCTATGAAAATATAATCGGACCAAAAATCTGCTATTGGGGAATAGCAATCATAATTTTCTTTTTTTTTGTTTAGATAACGGCTGCTCACACGAGTGGCCGTTCTCATGTAATCGTATGTGTAATGATCAAATGATGTTATCAGTAAGCCAGGATCCGCCAACAGATAGTACGTTTTGTAATTCAATACAATCTTTGTAATTACTATCATTAACCCCGCCAGTTGGACAGAACTTAACTTCAGGAAAAACTGAGTTGTAGGTTGACAAAGCTTTCATACCTCCTGCCAGATTAAATGGGAAGAGCTTAAAGGTGTCCCAGCCTTGTTCCAAACCAGAAATAATATCTGAGGGAGTCATTACTCCTGGCAAGAAAGGAATTTCAGATTGATTAAGCGCTTTTTGTAAAGCGGGAGATGTTCCCGGACTAACAATGAAATCAATATTTAATTCTTTGCATTTTTCCAAGTGCAAAACAGATGTTACAGTACCCACGCCTATTTTAAAATTATCAGGTTTCACCTTCATTGCCAATTCAATAGCTGTCCAGGCGATATCCGATCTAAGCGTTATCTCTAAACACATGATTCCGTCTGAGGCTAACTTATTTATAACAGGTTCAACATGCGATAAATCGTTAAAGTTGACGATCGGTATTAGCTGATTGTCTTTTAAAATGTTTCTAATTCCAAATTGTTTACTCATAATTAAAATATTGTTGCTCCTGTTTCACTCGAAGAGATTAATGCTCTTACTTTATCAAATAACTCTCTTCCTGACCCTGGAATTGCTTCAGGTTCTGATGCTGGGGTTCTGGTTAATACTTCATCTATATTCATACATTCTAACTCCCCATCTTCGCAATTTAATCTCAGTAAGTCTCCATCTCTTAAAAGAGGAAGAACTCCTCCATCCTTAGCTTCTGGGGTTAGATGAATAGCTGAGGGGACCTTTCCTGAGGCTCCGGACATTCTACCATCTGTAACTAAAGCAACTTTATGTCCGTTGTGTTGCAAGATACTAAGCATTGGCGTAAGTTTATGCAATTCGGGCATCCCATTAGCTTTAGGCCCTTGAAATCTAATTACAGCGATAAAATCTTTATTTAATTCACTTTTATTGAAAGCTTTGACAAAATCATTTTGATCATTAAAAACAAGAGCGGGAGCTTCCACAATTCTATTTTTTGGATTTACAGCAGACACTTTGCAAACGGATACTCCCATATTTCCCTCAATCAGTTTTATGCCTCCCTCTGGGTCAAATGGTTTTCCAATGGCCGCTATAACTGATGAATCAAGTGAATCGGAAGGACCTTCCTTGAATTCAATTGTGTTATTTTGTAAAAATGGTTCTTGGGTATACTGTTTTAAACCTTTTCCTTTAACTGTCCATACATCTTCGTGCAATAACTCTTTTTCAAGTAAAGTTCTTATTACTACAGACATACCGCCAGCTGCATGGAAGTGATTTATATCAGCCGTACCATTAGGATATACTCGAGTAATTGAAGGTACTACCTTTGATATTTCTGAGAAATCATTCCAATTAATATCAATACCTGCTGCTTTTGCAATGGCTACAAGATGAATGGTATGATTTGTAGAGCCACCTGTAGCTAGTAAACCAACAATACCGTTTACTATAGTTTTTTCTGAAATGATTTTGTAGAGTGGCACCTTATTTTTTTCATCCGTAATCGAAACAAGCTGTTTGACTGCTTCCTCTGTCAAAGCATCTCTCAATGGATTTGTTGGGTTTACAAAAGAAGATCCAGGAAGGTGCAAGCCCATTAGTTCAACCAGCATTTGATTACTATTTGCGGTACCATAAAATGTACAGGTACCTTGAGAATGGTATGCTGCGGATTCTCCTTTGAGCAACTCTTCTCGTGAAATCAAACCTTTTGCAAAATCCTCTCTTATTTTTGCTTTTTCTTCATTTGATATACCAGTTTCCATTGGTCCACCTGGAATAAATATAGTGGGTAAATGACCAAATTTTAGCGAGCCTATCAGTTGTCCTGGAACTATTTTATCACAAATCCCTAAACACATTGTTGCGTCAAACATATTGTGCGACAGTGCAACAACAGTTGACATAGCTATTACGTCTCTGCTTAACAGCGAAAGCTCCATTCCTTGTTGACCTTGAGTCACCCCATCGCACATGGCAGGAACTCCACCAGCAAACTGGGCAACTGCTCCATATTTTTTAGCGGCTTTTCTTAATTTTTCAGGATAGTTTTCATAAGGTTTATGAGCCGATAACATATCGTTGTAGGCGGATACGATGGCTAAATTATATGCAGAATTCCCCGTAAGTTGGTCTTTGGCATGATCATCACATGCCGCAAATGCGTGGGCTAAATTTCCGCAAGACATAATTTCTCTGGATTTCTGATTTTTTTCAGCTAGCTGCATTTGACGGAGATATTCCGCTCTTGAATTTTTACTTCGTTCTATTATCCTTTCGGTAATTAATTTTATCGTTTTATTCATGATTTTCGGTTTTATGGTGCCCAATAAATTGAGACCTTCTTTTTTCCTTGCTCAAGTAAGTGTTGGATGGGCAATTGATTTTCTGAAGATTTATGAGTCATTAGATTTAATTTCTCTTCTCCAGTACAAAAAAGAAAGATATACTTAGATTTATTAATATGATTTAAGCTGTAACTAATTCTTTGTTTTGGGTTTACTGGTGCATTGGTATTTAAAATAATTTCAGAGTTATTTTCACCCAGACCTAAACTAGAGTTAGTATCATTTGGGAACAATGAGGCAAAATGACCATCTGTGCCCATTCCTAAAAACACGATATCTGGTTCTCTAAGTAGTTCTTTCTGCTGTTTGAGCAGTTTTATGTTGTTTAGTTCATCACTTGTGTCTTCTACTAAACCAAGGAATAGAGGTTTTTCAGATTCAATTCTGTTTATAAGATTCTCATAGAGAAATTTCTTGTTTGAATGTTCACTTAACTCATCTACCAGACGCTCATCAGCCAAACCTACGGTTATTGACTTCCATGATATATCAGCTTTAGCTAGTTTCTGAAGAAAATACTTGGGAGTAGAACCGCCAGAGAACAATAGAAACAAATTTGTTTTTGAAGCTTGCAGTTCTTTTAATTTTGAAACAGTTTCTTCGACAAGCTGATTTTCAAGTAGTTCTTTTGTTTTAAATTCAATAATATTCATCAATATTTTCATTTAGGTTCATGCCAAGAATGCCCTGGCAGAAGAACTTCATCTCCTGGACCTTGGGTTCCGGCTTTATATAGTTCTAGCTCTTTTTCTGTCTTTTCCCAATTTTGCGTTACAGAGTTTATCCAATTCCAAGATGCTCTAAGTTCATCCTCGCGCATAAATAAGGTTTGATTTCCTTTTATTACATCCATCAATAGCCTCTCATATGCATCAGGGAACTCTTTGTCAAAAGAACCACCGTAATCAAGCTCTAAGGATGTGGGTTTGTAGCGATAGCCACCTGGCCCTGGTATTTTAACCATCTGTACTAATTCTATCCTTTCCTCAGGCTGTAATCTAATAATTAGCTTGTTGTTTTCGATTTTTTTTCCGTTTGGAAACAAATTATGAGGAACTTTTTTGAAGTTAATCACAATTTCTGAAAATCGATCCTCCATCCTTTTACCTGTTCTTAGATAAAAAGGAACACCTGCCCATCTCCAGTTATCTACATAAGTTCTTATGGCTACAAATGTTTCTATCGGTGAGTCGTATCTGTCTATATCTTCTTGATAGGATGAAACGGGAGTGCCGTTTATTTCCCCTCTCGTATATTGACCTTTAATGGTGTTTTTAATGATTGTTTTTTCATTAAAAGGTCTAAGTGCCTTTAGAACTTTTAATTTTTCATCCCGCACATTGTCTGCATTAATTTTGGAAGGTGGTTCCATGGCTACCAAGCACAGAAGCTGTAATAAATGGTTTTGCACCATATCTTTAAGTGCTCCATATTTATCGTAAAATTCTTTTCTAGACTCAACCCCAATGGACTCTGCAACTGTAATTTGTATGTTTTCTATGTTTTGACCATTCCATGCTAACTCAAACAAGTGGTTTGCAAACCTCAATACCATGAGGTTTTGAACAGTCTCCTTTCCTAAATAATGGTCTATTCTATATATTTGGCTCTCTTTGAAGTAGGTTCTAATGTTCTCATTCAGTTCTTCAAAAGATTGTAAATCATGTCCTAATGGCTTTTCTAAAATAACTTTAGAGTTTTTGTCGATGATTTCATTTTCGTGCAAATACTCTGATATTTTACCAAAAATACTAGAAGGTGTAGAAAAATAGAAGAGAGTTTGATTAAACTCATTTTGATTGTAGGAGTTTTTTAAAGCTAAATATTCTTCACTTTTCAGTAAATCAACTTTTATGTAGACTGTCATTCGTTTTATCAGCGCGAGTTGATCTTTTGTTATATCTGAAATATACTTCTTCAGGTTGACCTCTAAAATTTCGGAGAACGTTTCTGTTGTATAATTTGATTTAGAAACTACCGAGATGCGACATAATTCAGAAATTTGTTTGTCTACTATTCTTTTGAATAATGCTGGAAAAATTTTTTTCAGTGATAAGTCACCGTCACCTCCAAATATGATAATGTTAGTTTTCATTTATTTTGAGTAAAGATTTTGAATTCTTAATGTACCGTATGATATGTAATGAGTTCATCTATAGGGCATCTTGTTATTTTTGAAACCTTAATGGAGTATCGGTCTGCAACTTCTAGTAATAAATCTTGATAAAAAAAAGAAATTGATCCAATAAACCCCACCTGGTAGTTTTGATAATTGTTGTAAGGGATAATTCTTTTTTGAAAGAACTCGTCAAATTCATTAAGAATTATTGTTCGGAGTGCTGGTTCAGTAATAAATTGCTGATAGAATTTTGCGAAGCTCGCTAGGAAAACGTTTGGGTTTTTCTCTCGGTAAGTTTTATAAAGAATCTCCTTTTTAGATAGGTTAAACTGTTTGTCAAACTCATCTTTTATTTTTTTATCAAGATTTCCAGAGAGGTAAAGTTGTATGAGGTGAATTCCTAAATGCGATCCACTTCCTTCATCTCCAAAAATATAGCCATGTGATTCGATATTTTCAATTTCCATTTCGTCTTTCCAAACACATGAGTTTGATCCAGTTCCAAGAATACAGGCAATTCCGTCATTTTTTCCCAGTGTAGCACGAGCGGCTGCGATTAAATCATGATGGATTTCAATGGTTGATAATGAAAAAAGCTTTTTTAAAGCTAGTTCTACAATTTCTATGTTTTCTGGCGTTGAGCAACCAGCACCATAGTAGTATATGTGTTCTACTTCATTAAAATCGAATGAGAGGTTTGAAAACGCTTCGGATAAGGTTTGGTATATATATTCTGAATCCTGAAAATAGGGGTTAAAGCCAACAGTTTTGACCCTTGTTATATCTTTGGTCACTTTATTTACGATCGCCCAGTCTGTTTTGGTTGAACCGCTATCAGCTATAATTTGATATTTGTTCATTTTTCTACTTTAAATGGAATGTTGCCAGTGGCTACATTATTATGATTGTCATATACAAAAAGGAAAAGTCGATACTCTCCAGCTTTATTAGGAGCCTGGAAATTGATACTTTTCTGTTTATGTGAATTTCTTGGTATTATGCCTCTTATTGGTTTAGGTGCCTTTTCTGCGTCTCCTCCTGTTTTTTTATCGGTACTTTCAGGCACTATTTGCCATTCATAAATTAATGGGTCACTGTCAATGTCTGAAGTTTTTGCTTTTGCAAATAAATCGCTGCTGGGTTGCACTGTAATGTTGTCCTCTGGAGTTTGATTGTTGAGTAAAAAACTGGTTAGAGTTGGAGAATAATTCTGAGGCTCTTTGTCTGTCCAATTTTTTATGAGTACATCGGTTACCTCTGTTTCATGGCCTTTTTCGGTAAATAAACCAAACCAAGTGGAAGTATGCTCTTGCTTATGTCCCCAAAGAAAGACATAAGATCCTAAGCAGTTTTTTTTATCAGAAAAAATAGCATTGATACTTTTTTCATAGGTTTTTGCCTTTTCTGTGCTTGTTTGTTCAATAGATGCTCCCCAAGAAGTGGTTTTACTTTCCCACCAACCAATGGGTCCCCATTCTGCAACGATATAAGGTTTCTTCCATCCATAAGCTTGAATGGCTTCGGGCAAATAGGAGATGTCACCATAGGTGTTTACGCCTAAAACATCTAAACTGGGAGTATATTTGTTAATCAACTTAATCTCTGCTGGATCTATTCCGGCTGTAACGGCCATGGTTGGGTGGTTTGGATCTTCTTTATGGATCATTTTAATAATTTCTTCTAAATGTTTCCATACATCGAAATTAGTGTAATCCAAATCCATTTCGTTGCCAACACCCCAAAAGAGAATAGCGGGATGATTTTTATATTTTCTTACTATCCGTCTAAACTCTTCTAACTGAGCTTTAACAGCATCTTTATTGGAATAATCGAACCCCTGTCTTTCTTGTCCCATCCATATTCCGAAGGTGACAGAAATGTTTTTTTCTAGGGCAATCTCTAGTATTTTATCTGTTTCATCAGAAATTCCCCAGGTTCGGATGGAGTTTCCTCCAAAGTCAAGTAATTTATCTAACTCAACGGTCCCGCCAGCTCCATTTATGTAGTAGGGCTCTCCGTTTTTTAGTAGTTGATAACCTTGCTTGCTATTTCCTAATATTTCTACTTTTTGAGAAAGAGAATATTCAAAAAGTATTGAAAACAGTGTGATAAGTATTAGTGTTTTTTTCATGTCAGTTTAACTGTTAATTCCCATAAACTCTTACATAGTCAACCTCCATGTATTGTGGAGTACTGAGCGATGCTGGATCTACATTACCACCAAGGTTTCCACCTATGGCTGTGTTCAGTAGAATATGAAATTCTGAATCGAAAGGGTAGGTTGGTGCCAGCCTTGTGTTAGTTCTAGCCAAAGTGAATGTTTCTTCTGAATCTTTGTACCATGTGATTCCTGTTTCGTCCCATTCTACAGCATAAATGTGGAAGCTATTGTCATTGACAAAAGGGAATGTAAACCCGATTTCTTGGTGGTTTCCATTTACATCGGCAAAATGAACTGTATTAAATAATTTATCGCTTTGATTTCCTACATATTCCATTATGTCAATCTCGCCTCCAATCGGCCAGGTTTTGTTCATGTCTGACGGCAACATCCAAAATGCATGCCATAAACCTGGTGTTGATGCCATTTTAATGGAAGCCTCAATTCTTCCGTATTTAAAATCACCTTTATTCAAAGATCTAATTCTTCCGGAGGTATAGTTATAACCATTTATATTTTCAGTGATCGATTTGATTTTTAGTTTTCCACTAGATACTGTAATGTTGTCGCTGGTGTAATATTGTTCTTCATTGTTACCCCATCGGTACAACCCATAGTCTGAGCCATCGCCTGATTGTATTTCCCATTTATTGAGGTCAAGGGAAGTGCCATTGAATTCATCGCTCCACAACAAGCTTGTGTTCGTTGGAAGTGGTTCGCTTTGCTGGCAGGCAAATAAAAAATTTAATAGAATAAGGCCTATCACTATTGTTTTTACAGTCATTCTTGAAAATTTTGGTCTAAAAAAAATCATAGCAGGTTATTGCTATGATTTTTTTTAAACTATTTACTTATGTTAATTTTTGATTATTTTCTTAGATACTTTTGTGCCGTCAATAATCGTGTTCAAGATATATACTCCTTTTTCAAAGTTTGTAATATCTATTGTGGTTCTGTTACTTACTTTGTTGTTTGAGTAAACTATTTTCCCATCAATAGATAGTATTTCTATACCTTCAACATCATAGTCATCAGTTGAAATTGTTAGGATTCCGTTCGATGGATTTGGATAAACCTTGATAGAATTTGCTGAAAATTCTGAAACTGAAAGTGATGCTTGGCCCCATCTTACATCATCAAAGTAGTAAGTGTCTCCCGCTCCAGCAACATTAAAATCAAAAAATATGGAGGCTTTATTGTAAATTTTTGAGAAATTCAAAGCTGCGGTACCAGCCGCCTCATTCGAGAAATCAAAATTTAAAATTTGCCAACCTGCTGTTGCCGTGGTAACTGCGTCTGTTTCACAAGATATTGTTGCTGTGTCAGCATTTTCTACTTTTAGTCTAACAGTTGTTCCTGCGTTTGGGGACCACACTTTTACACTCATAATTGTTGATCCTGATGCAAAAGGAAGCGGAGTTGCAAAACCTGATGCTGTTCCAATTGTTGTACCAGCCCAAGTTTGCGATCCGGCAGTTTTTTCAACTTCCATTACATGATTCATGCTATTCGTTGGGTCGGTTACTAATACGGATACATTACCTCCAAAATCAGTCATTGTATAATTTACACTCGTATCCTCGAAAGTTACAGGGAAATCAATTTGAGCTCTTACAGGTGGTGGTGGCGGACCAACGACTGCGGATCCAAACTCAACATCGTCAAAATAAAATGTATCTTGAGCTCCTGCGGTGTTAAAATCAAAGAAAATAGAAGCCATGTTGTAAATTTTTGACAAGTTTACACCTCCACCAGCTGGAGTTGCGAAATCAAAAACAAGTGTGTCCCATGCGCCAGCAACTGTTGTTACTACATCTGCTTCACAAAAAATTGTATTTGTATCTGCATTTTCAACTTTCAATCTCACTGTTTTTCCAGCATAAGGAGACCATACTCTAACAGACATTCTTTTTTCTGTTGCTGTAAATGGGATTGGATTTGCTAATCCAGCTGGAGTACTAACAGTTGTTCCTGCCCAAGTTTGAGCTCCTCCTGTCTTGATTACTTGCATTACGTTGTTTGTTGCGAGTGTAGGGTCGGCAACAAGAAGTGATGCATTTCCACCAAAGTCAGTCATGGTGTAGTTCACCGTAGATACGTCAAACGTCACGGGTAAATCAATCTGGGTCTGAGCCGAAGCAGCCTTTGAGCTAAATAGCATTGCTGTTAAGCCTAAACCAATTAAAAAGTAATTTTTTTTCATAATTATTATTTTGTGATTAATATTTTGTATTGAACTTATTGTATAAGTAACAATAACAGGTTCAAATTAGGACAATTTATCAAGAATTGCAAGTTATTTAACAATAATTGTTTCTTTTAAACCATTAACTGAGATTATAAATTCTCCTTTTTCGACAATTCGTTTGTTGTTGGATCCAATAAATGATAACTCTTGAATGGGTATTTTTAGAGTTACATTCTTCTTTTGATTAGCTTGAATATAAACTTTCTTGAATGCCTTTAATTTTTTTACACTTGGTGTTATGGTGGCAATCAAATCACTGCTATATACTTGTATCACTTCTTTTCCGGAATTCTCTGATTTATTCTCTATATCAATGGAGAGCGTAATGGTATCATTAATCTTATATTCCTCTTTATTAAGTTTAAGATTTGAATATGAAAACTCACTATAACTGAGGCCATGTCCAAATTTCCATTGAGGGTTGAAGCCCGTTAGTGTGAAATCCTTATTTATTGCTTCCGTATGTTTATGGTCGTATGCAACGAAATCTCCTGTAAATCTTGGGTAAGTAAAAGGTAGTTTTCCTGACGGGTTTTGGATACCATAAATAAGTTGTGCCAATGCCTCTCCTCCAAAGTCACCGGGTAAATAAGAATGAATGATTCCGGATGCAGCAGGTTCAATTGTACTCAGTATTCTGGGACGATTAAACGCGAGTACGAGAATAATTGGTTTGTTCAGTTTTTTTAACTCTCTTACAAGTTGTAATTGTCCGTGAGGAAGAGTTAGGTCATTTATATTTCCTGGGATTTCAGTCCCGGGCTCTTCACCAAGACAAATAATGATTTTATTAGATTGCTTGGCTAAAGCAATAGTTTCTTCTATATTTTCTGTGGAGTCTAGATTTGCTCCAACTGCATAGTTTATTTTTCCCTTTGAGTATTTTTTCAAAGCTTGTAAAATAGTTCTTGCGCCTTTTGTATTATACGCTGTATCCAATCCTTGCCAAGTATGAGTCCATGCACCATTTAAAATGTTTAAAGAGTTTGCACTTGGTCCGCATACTAATAAAGTATCCTGTGTACTTAAGGGAAGTATGTCTTCATTCTTTAGTAAAGTAATCGATTCTAATGCTGTTTCTAAGGCTATTTTTTTATGTTTATCCGAACCAAAGTCAGGATATACAGAGAAATCTGGTACCGGTTCTTTGAAAAGTCCCAATCTTTTTTTGACCATCAATATTCTTCGGCAAGATTCATTAAGTCTTTCCTCTGTAATTTCTCCTTCTTTTACCAGTTCTATGAGTGCCTCATTGAAGCTGTAATCATTTGGAGTCATACTCATATCGATACCGGCATCTATTGCCAGTTTAACTGCCTGCTTCATGTTTGCAGCCACCTTATGATTTTTATAAAGTTTTATAATATCTTCCCAGTCAGTCACAGCAATACCTTCAAAACCTAGCTCATCTCTAAGTAATTCAGTTAATATTTCATGGCTTGCATGGACAGGAACTCCATTCAGTTCACCCGAATTAATCATCACTGTAAGCGCATTGTTTGCAATTGCCTCCTCAAATGTAGGGAGGTAGTATTCTTTTAATTGTCTTTCAGGAATCCAAGCTGGGGTTCTGTCTTTTCCAGATAATGAGGCGCTGTATCCGACAAAATGTTTCATGCAGGCTGCAACTTTATGCGGATTGCTAGGGTCTGATCCTTGGTAACCTTGAATACAACTTTTGGTCATTTCTTTTGCTAGAAATACATCTTCGCCATAGGTTTCAAAAAATCTTGACCATAAGGGTTGCCTTCCAAGATCCAATACCGGAGAAAAATTCCAAGGTATTCCAGATGCTCGACATTCGTAGGCGGTTATTGCCGCAGCTTTCTCGATTAATTCAGGATTCCAAGTTGCTGCCTGACCAATTTGTTGAGGAAAAAGTGTTGCTTCTTTTGTGTAGTTTACCCCGTGAATTGCATCAATTCCGTAAATAACCGGTATGCCGTTTTTTCCAGTTATTGCTTTTTCTTGGATTTGTTTTATAAGTTCTCTCCAGTGTTTAAGTGAGTAGGTATGTCCTCCAACATTTAAAATAGAACCAACGTGATATTTATTAATTGCAACTTCAAGTTTTTTTTGATCAAGCTGGTGGGGCTTAACTAGGTTGTAAACTTCACCTTTGGAGATGACATCAATATTAATTTGTGTCATTTGACCCACCTTTTCCTCAATAGTCATTTTCTTAATTAAGGATTCAATTTCCGGGTCGAAAGAATTTTTTGTAATCTCCGTGGTTTTCTCAGGAGCTTGTACTAAGCATCCATATTGGAATAGAATGCCACTTACTATCAGGAGTGCTTTTAGTTGTTTCATTTTCTAATAATTTGTATTTCGTCTATTTCGATTTCACCGTCTAGATTTCCTTCAAACCTAAGTTGTTTTATTTGGTCCATTTTTAATTTGTCTTTGTCCAAGGCTAGCTCTGATAATGGAATAAACAACGTAGATTTTTTGTTGGAGCTTGTGTCTGTATGATGGTATACAAGTGTGCGTTTACCATTGAAATCTTCTAGATAAACCGAAAATTCAGATTTTTTTAGAGGTGTGAATGACAGTTTTATTTGCGATTGTGATGAAAGGCCTCGGCAGTTTATCGCATACCAGCCATTCCAATTGATCCCCCATTTTGACCAATCACAAACTTCGGAATTATACTTCCAATAAATTTTATTTTTCCTTTCAGTCTTTTGCTCTTTTAATTGCTGGCAAGCATTGTTTTTATATCCCCAGGTGCTTTCGTCAAATTGTTCAATGGGATATATCTTTTGTTCAAATTGTCCCTTTGGTTTCATTGATTCCACCTTTTCTCTCATTTCATTGAATGATTTTTGGGTAATTTCAGTCAAGGTAATATCATCAATATAAAATGATCCAGCTCCCTCCAATTGAAATTTCACTTGTTTGATAGAGGTTAGGTCAATGTCTTCCTCATTGATAGGAAATTCCCATAAAGGCACAATGACTTGTTTCCAATTGGTATCTACATGTAAACCTACTAGATACTTCTTGATGTCAATATAATGATAACTAGCACCTCCTCCATAATCTTCAAGGCAAGCAACAATAGGTGCAGAATTTGATGTTTCTTCTTGTGTTCTAATGTAAAAACTTAATGCTTTGGTGTTGATCTGACTTGATAGATCGTAAGGTTGCCAGTTGTTAAAACTATTTCCAAAACCAATCCACTCGCAATTTGATTTGTTCCAGTTTATTTTAATGGACGACTTTCCTGAATGGGAAATAGAATTGTTGATTTCAAATTGTCCGCATTCAAACATTGAATTCCATAACGTTCCGAGTCCCTCTGCATATATTATTTGTTGCTTACTTTCACTCTTTGGGTTTTTTTCGTAAGAATCATACAAAACTTTATTTTGGACCGACAGGACAGAGCATGAACTTAGGTAAAGTAGAATCGATATGTAGAATAAATTTTTCAAGGATTATAAGAGTTATTTGTTGTAAAAATAAGATGGTCAATTAGCGCTTTTGAATTCCCATTATCTTTGTTTGCCAAATAAAATACGTTGATTGCTGAGAGTTTATTAGGCTCTGGCAGACCATTTCCATTTGTTACAGTTTGATTTCCTTCGTCATCATACTGTAAATCTGAATATTTGTAGCTTATCAAGTTCCACCCAGTATCCTGATACCAGTATTCATATATGAATCGATCTTCTGTGCTTTCATCGAAAATACCATCTCCATTATCATCTTCATCAAACCAAAACTGAATAAAGGTATTTTGCATACCAATGTTTTCAATTGGCTTGAAAGCCATATTAAAAAACAAGTTGTTTGGATTGCTCTGAAGACCAAAGGTAGTTCCACTACTTGGCTTTACCATTACTGATCCCACAGCCCAGTCCCATGGCACTGCACCTGAAAAACTGTAGTGGCATGTTCCTTTTGCTGACTCACCATTGTTACACACAATTCCACCCGATACAGTTGTTTGGTTAAAACGACTCCATGTTGACCCAAAGCCATTTTCAAAACTGGTGATAAGTGTTCCTTCATCTGTTTTAAGTCCGGTGATATTTAGGGTGTCATAGAGAATTGGCTGGTTTTCTTCCAGCGGAAATTCAATGGCTACTGATACGTTTTCTAATCCAAATCCAGGAAAGGAATTAGCCCCACCGTTCCAGGCACTATTTGAAATTGAAATGTCTTTTTCATTTCCTAAAATTGTTCGTTTAGCACCAGTTGTTAATCCTGTAAATGTAATTTTCCAGTCTGTGTTTTTTGATAATTTCCCTGTAAAATAGAGTTCTTTATCAACCGGAAAGTTAGCCGTATTTTTATTTATTTTTATTTCTTCAATAATCTGAAATGGACCAAAAAGATCGTTTAAATCTGGTCCGTCAAAAGATTCTGAGTCGTTTTTTCTGCAGTTAGATAAAAGAAGTAAAACTGAAAAACTAGCGAGTATTAATAAGTTTTTATTCATGATTAAAATGTTAAAGAATATAAAATGGTCATTTGAGTTGTTCCGTAATTTACTGAATTTTCGTCTTTGTTGCGTAAATTGAACACTTGGTAATGTGCACTTAATGAACTTCGCGGACTAAAACTATATTTAAGTCCGGTGGCATAGGTGTTTTCGGAAAAATTATAGTTAACAATTCCAAAATTGTCTATTTGATTGAATTGATCGCGAAGGTTGACAAAAGAATTCCCTTCAACGATCCAAAGTTTGGCGCCCAATAGAAAGTCAAAGTTCTGTGAGATCTCGAATGAGGCACCAAAGTCAATAAGTGTGCTATTCAGATCGATTTTTTCATAGTTTTCTCCGTTTCTCAGCGTCTTTTCATAACGGATTCCTGCATCTATCTTTATTTTTTTATCAAAACTAAATAGTTTGTTCAAGAAAATATCTACTCCAGCCTCTATCAATAGAAATTGTTTTTTCTTTGCGGTTCCTGTTCCTCGTGATTCGGTTAAGTAAGATGTTTTTATAAATGCATCCTTTATTCCGTTTGAATCGCTGTGATTGAATTTCGCATAAATCCCCTGTCTGTTTGGAGTTGCTGCTCCATAAGGATTTGAATTGTTATATGCAGAAAAATAGGGGAGTAATTCATCTGAAATCTTAAATGAATTTTCGGCATTTCCACTTATGATATCCGTGTAGTTAATGGCTCTTCCGACCGCATCATTTGTGATTTGTTGATACACACTCGGGAATTTGGAGAAATTAATCCTTCGGGTTTGGGCACCAGGAGATAAAAAGTCGGCACCGATATCCTTGTACCCAAGTTGTAACTTCATTTTTTTATTCTTGAAGTTTATTTCGGTATTGGCATCCACAAACCAATCATCTTGCTCTAATGGTGCATTTGCATCTGGATTATTAATATGTTGGGTATTCGAGATTCCTGTTTCCAATTTAACTTTTAAAACCTTGTTGTTTTTTAAATCTTGAGAGTATTCACCGTCAATTGTTGTTACATTATTTTTAAATTGTACACTATCTTGTATCGTACCATTCAGGTCTGAAATGTTTGCTGAATTTATATTGATTTGGAGTTTGTCACTTTGTTTTAGAGATAATATTCCTCCACCGAATATTCTTTCTGGGGTCATTATACCATCCGTTGGTCGTTGCCGAGTTATGAATCCTTTGATGTTAATCGATTCAAAATATTTTCTTGAATTAATTCCAAAATCTAGCTTTGCACCTTGCATTCTCCAGGTATTGTTGTCGTTATAAAACATGTCGTAATGAACAACATCTCTTCTCAAGCTAAAAACTTCACCCTCGTTCACCACTCCTTCTTCTAGGTTGTTAAAAAGTGTATAAGGAGTCATTTTTAAATCAATATCTCCGACTTCATACCTAACTGCATTTGCTGCTACCCCTTTTAGCGTGAGTTGTCTCACATCTATGGAAACACCACCTCCCCAAAACCCTCCGAGTTCATTTCTCAACCTGAACATACCAATGACCTCTGTTTTGGAATTTGGTGAGAGGCTAAATCCTAAATCCAAGAGAGTATGACCATAGTTTGCCTTTCTCGTTGTGATTGAATCGATTTCATCCTCAATATTCAATTGATTTGAAAAAATATAAGCTCGAGAGGCTCCGTTTATTTGGAACTTCTTTTTTTGTCCTAGTGTTGTGAAAGCTAAAATCACAAAGAGTATGGTAAAACGTATATTCATTAGAAAATTATTTTTAGTTCAAGTGTTGTTTCGTGTCCTGCAAATTTATTGTAGCTGAAGTTCCTGTCTTCAAATCTAAAATACCTGTGCCTCAGGTAAAGAGCTGTATTTTTTGAAAGCATGTAATCTAACCCGAATCCAATTGCTAGGTTTTCTTGATTAATGGGTTTCTTGGTTTCAACATCAATTTGAGTGCTGTAATTGGCAATAGTTCTTTGCCAGCCCAAATATTGTGCTATCACAAGCTTAGGGTGTATTTGCCAATAACTTTCCAGTTGATGAGAGTAGAACCTTAGATATGCATCTTCGGTCATTACTGTAAATGGTGAGAAACTCGACTGAATCGAATTATATGCACCCAGATAAAACATGTGTAATGGTTTACCAAAAAGGGTTTTACTCATTTTTACTTGTGTCTCAATGTTATTGAAGTATTTGTCTGCTGTGACGTTGCCATTTCTATCAAGATCTGTGAGATAAAGAGTTTCAAAAACATTTCTGAATAAAACTGAAGTACTATTATACGGGCCGACATTAGATGGGAAACTCCATCGCCAAAAACGGGACATGGTCAGTCCGTTCACGCTTTGTCCAAATGATATGGCATTGTTTTGGTTTCTGATTTCTTTTGCAACTCCACTTCCAATTGATAGGACAAAGTCATCTATACTCACTTCTGTATTGATGTTTACTCCTTGTCGATTGTTGGACATTTGCCCCATTCCTAACATAGCGCTTCCGTTTTGCTGCAAAACACCGTTGGAACCGATAATTGTTTGTTGACCTTGTGCTGATGATGAGGTTTCATTTACAGAGGTATTTACAAATTCTGAGTTATTGTTTACTACATCAGGACTTATTCGGTAATAGTGAAGGATTACGGGTATTTTCAGTAGAGATTTTTTCAACTCAAGTTTTAAGGAAATCATTTCCCCAAATCCTAGATCCTTGTATTTATCCTGGTAGTGTCCAGTTCCAATTTCTCCTTGAACATTTATTTTATCAAAATCAAAATTGAAGTCTGAGGTTAAGATACTATTTTGAATTATTTCTGTGGCTAGAGGGTCTGAGTAGGATCTGCGATTAAAACTATTTAATCCCACCATATGTTTGTTTATCTTTTTTACTAATCTTCCTGCTATTACATTGTTTGGGATGGTGTTGTCAAAAAACTTAACAAAGTTATTGGATGATGAATTACTGGTCACTGCAGCTGGATCAATAAAGGCAGAGCCAGCATTTTGAGTTTTTCCATAAACAAAATTAAAAGAAAATCCTTTGGGCAATTCGGTGAAGTCTAAAATTACTCCTTGTACTGCTTGTTGAGCCCAACGTGTATCCTGCGATATAGCGCCATTCTTATAATAATCCTCGTACCGTTTGTTGATTTTACTAAACTGAGGATCCCAGGGGTTACGGTCAAAAATACTATATCGGTTATAACCTGCAAATGACTTCATGGTGAATGGAGTCATACTATGCCAATGAATTCCACCGGCTTTTACAGAAATATTGGCATATTTTGTTGAAAAACTTCCATATAAATTAATCCCTAATTGTAAATTTTGATAGTAGTCAAAATCCCCATTATTTTGATTCCATACAACTAAATCTGTTCCAAAAGAAGTGTTTTTTGATGGGTTTCCACTAATGTTCATGGTTAATTCCGGCAGTTGTGAGGCGTCACCAACCAGTATAGAACGATTGGGTAAAAACTGTGGTTCATTATCAACAAAATCTATTGCGAACGGATCTGTAAACACCCTATGCTGGGCAAAGAATCTGTAGTTTCCACTCACACTGAATGATTCTAGCGGTGCTGGTTTTACTATCGAATCCTGCGAAAAAAGCGCTGTTGCAATAGAGAGGAATAGTATGCTAAGTAATGTTCTCATTTACCAAAATATTGAATAAAGGGTTATTAATAAAATGATTACCGCAATCGCCATCGCGTTAAAAGTCTTATCTGTTTTAAATAAACCTTTTGAAATTTCTATTCCTTTCGAATCCGATTTTCCTTTGTTTTGAGCATTGGAAATGCCTATCATAATGGCAACGGTGGATAGAAATGTGATTGACATTTGATGCATAAAAGGTAAGTCAGGGAATAAAAAGTGTTCCACCCAGCCTTTGCTTCCAGCTTTCAAGAAAAAGGCTATGGGTATTGAGGCTAGCGCACCGTAAACCGCAGCTTTTGCTGTCGTTTTCTTCCAAAACAATCCAAGAATGAAAATAGCTAAAATTCCCGGGCTCACAATTCCTGTGTATTCTTGAATGAATTGAAATATTTGATCTATTCCACCCAAGATTGGTGCTAGAATAGCTGCAATAATTAGCGCAACCAATCCAGTAAGTCTTCCTACTTTTACCAGTTGTTTTTCGCTTGCCCCTTTATTAATTATTGGTTTGTATAAGTCCATTGTAAAGATAGTTGCTGTACTATTGAGCATAGAAGCAAGAGATGAAACAATGGCAGCAGCTAATGCGGCTAGTACAAGCCCTTTAAGCCCTTGAGGGATAAACTCGGACACCAACCAAGGATAGGCTTTGTCATTTTGGTGATTACCAAACTTATCCAAGAATTGAGAGTGAATTTCAGTGTTTTCTGAATACAGCACGAAAGCTATTATTCCTGGAATAATTACAATCAATGGAACAATCATTTTTAATAGTGCAGCGAATACAATCCCTTTTTGAGACTCCTTTAAACTCTTGGCTGCAAGTGTTCGTTGTATAATGTATTGATTAAATCCCCAGTAATATAAATTAGCTATCCAAATACCACCGACTAATACAGCTATTCCGGGTAAATTGTTGTATTCAGGATGACCCTTGTCTAAAATCATATCAAATTTTTCTGGAGCTTTCTCAAACAAATACTCCATTCCTCCCCACAATGAGTTGTTTGGTGAGACCTCGTAGAGGGCTATCCCCGTTGTTATTAACCCTCCGAGGATAAGAATTGCCACTTGAATAACATCTGTCCAAGCCACAGATGACAATCCACCCCAAAGGGAGTATGCGGAGGTAAACAGAGCTAATATGATGATGCTTGGAATAATAAGATCTCCATCGCCATTTCCTATAATGGTATCTAGGGCAGTGGCTCCTAAATAAATGACTGCAGTTAAATTTACAAAAACAAACAAGGCAATCCAGAAGATAGCTACGATAGACTTTACTTGTGAGTTATAGCGTTTTTCTAAAAATTCGGGAATTGTGTATAAACCTTTTTCTATGAAAATGGGAAGGAAATACTTACCCACAATGATAAGAGTCAATGCTGCCATCCATTCATAGGAGGCAATAGCAAGCCCCACGGCAAAACCAGAACCTGACATTCCAATGAACTGCTCGGCAGATATGTTTGCAGCGATTAGGGAAGCCCCAACTGCCCACCAGGGAAGTGATTTGCTGGCCAGGAAATAATCATTTGAGTTTATTTCATTCGATTTTTTTCTGGATACAAAAAGCCCTACAAATAATATTAAAACAGAATAAGTTACTAAGACGAATATGTCAAGTGTTTCTAAGTTCATAAAAAAAATGTTTGTTGAGTACGAAGCTACTTATTGTAGAATCGACACTAAGTTAACATTTTTTTTATATTTCGAAGCTAAATCCCTTTTTTTTCAAGGATTCGTATTTTTCCAAATCGAAGGTGTAGAGCTTGGCAGGTCGATGTGAAACATTTGATTGTAACTCGTCTGTTTCCTTCAAGAAATTTTTCTGAATAATTTTTTTTCTAAAATTCCTAGTGTCTAATCTTATTCCAAGAATCGCTTCATACAATGTTTGAAGCTCGGTTAGGGTGAAATTATTATTGATAAGTTCAAAGCCAATTGGTTTTATCCTGATAGAGTTTTGGAGTTTTTTAAAACATTTATTGAGAATTAAGTTGTGGTCGAAGGCAAGCTCTAATTCTTGAGCCTCTTCAATTTTCCACCATTTTGCTTTTGAAGCAAAAGAGGAAGGATTGATTTCATAATGGTTTATGTTTACTAATGTGAAATAACCTGTGGTGATAACCCTACCCAAAGGGTGCCTATTGATGTCTCCAAATGTTTCTACTTGTTCAAAAAATAAATTATCTAATCCAGTTAGTTTTTTTAGAATTTGATTGACCGAATTGTCCAAATCTTCCTTTGGATCTAATAAATCTCCCGGGAGTGCCCAATGGCTTTTATACGGCATCTCATTTCGCTCAATCAGCAGTATATTCAGGTCTTCACCGTCAAAACCAAACACCACACAATCAATAGAAAGTGCGAATGTGAAGTAATGTTTGTTGTCTTTACTCAATGTTCAAATCAATTTTGTACAAAGATAAAAAACTCTCTTTCAATTACCAACTTCCTCCAGCTCCTCCACCCGAGAATCCACCACCGCCAAACCCACCGAATCCGCCACCGCCAAATCCACCACCGCCAAATCCTCCGCCACCGCGAGAATTTCTGCTACCAAAACTACTTCCGCCAAGAAAAATCCATGGCCAAACATTCCCACCTCTGTGTTTTCCATGTTTATCGAAATTCTCCCAATCATCGTCACCTCCTTTTCCATATTTCTGTGCAAGAATAAATAGGATTATGATGATGGCAAAAAACACGAAAACAAACCAAGTTCCACCTTCTTTTTGGTCCTTATACTCTGCCTCCGAGATTTCACCTTCAGCAATTCTCATCAGCGTATTGGCACCTGCGCTTATTCCACCATAATAATTGTTTTGCTTAAAGTAGGGAATGATTTCATAATCTATAATGCGTCTTGTACCGGCATCGGTAATCGCTCCTTGTAATCCTGTCCCCACAGCAATAAAAACCTCACCGCGGCTTTCAGCTGTTTTTGGTTTTACCAGAAACACCAGGCCATTGTCTTTGTCGGCTCTTCCAACCCCTAATTTGTCCCCATATTCTATGGCATATTGGGATTTGTCGTACCCACATAAGTCGGGGACAACTACCACGACCAAAACATTAGAACTTCTTGCGGTAAATTCAGTTAATTTATTTTGCAATAATGCTTCTTCTGAATCTGACAATACATCAGCTTGGTCGTAAACAAATATTCCTGGTGAATGCTTGGGGAAACATTTTTCCTGCCCAAAACTAGGGGTAATCGAAATAAGAGCGAATAAATAAAATAGGATGTTCTTTTTCATGTTTTGTGTTTGATTAATGGAGTGTTCATTAATCCGTTTTTTTAGTGGCCTGTTGAAATTTCATCCGAAAGTTCATTCTGATCATCATTTTGAAAAGGGAAATAGGTTTTTAATTTTTCTCCAGCTTCATGAATTCCTAATTGAAGTGCTTCTGCGTGTTTTCCTTCTTTGAGTTTTTCAATAACCAGGTCCTTTATCGAATCCCAAAAATTCGGCTCTACTTTTTCGTTGATGCCTTTGTCTCCAAGGATCGCAAAATGTTTACTGTTTGTGGCAATATAGAACAAAACCCCATTCCGAAGTTCCGTTTTATGCATGTTCAATTTTTCGAAAATTTCCTTGGCCCGTTCCAAAGTGTCTTTTTTACAGTTTGATTCCAGATGTACGCGCACCTCTCCCGAAGTATTGGTTTCAGCTTTTTTTATGGCATCCAACACCTGTTTCTCCTCTATTTCGCTCAAAAATTGTCTTACGTTCATCTTTCTTTTATTCAAAGCCTAAATCTATGTCATCAGCGTTTACATTCTCTGCTCCCTCGTTGGCTTTAAATTCCTCTTTTTCACCAAAACCAAATGCTTTTGCGATTAGATTCTTAGGGAATTTCTTTCGGCCAATATTGTAAGGCAGAATGGTTTCGTTGTAATCTCTTCGTGCTTTAGCAATTCTATTTTCAATTCCTTCATATTGTGCTTGAAAATCTCTGAATGCATCCGTAGCTTTCAACTCCGGATATCTTTCTACAGTTACCATTAATCGGCTAAGCGCACCTGTTAGCTGGCTCTGTGCTGCTTCAAATTTCGCCATGTTTTCTGGAGTTAAATCATTCACATCTAAATTAATAGAGGTAGCTTTGCTTCTTGCTTCTATCACGTCTGTTAGGGTTTGTTTTTCGAAGTTGGCAGCATTCTTCACAATTTTGGAAATTACCTGAACCTTGTCAGCCCTCGATTGGTATTCGGTTTCAACATTCGCCCATGCGGTACTGATTGGTTCCTCTAGTTTTACCAATCCATTGTAAGAGGAGGCAACCCACAATATGAGAACACCTGCTAACAGCCATTTTCCATATTTTTTTAGGATGTTGCTGTCTTTCACATTTTCTATTTTTTGATCTATGTCCATGTTTTAAAGTTTATTTTCTTGAATATAAGAGAAATTTTCTATTTCTCGTCCAAAAAAAATGAGTTACGGTTGGTAACTCATTTTAAGGGTTGGATTACTTATTTAATGATGTCTATGCTACGTTTCAGGAACTCGGTAAGCTTTTTACCTGTTAGCATTCCTTTGGCCAATAAAGCCAAATCTGTAGCTTGCTCTATGAGTTGTTTTTTCTTTTTATCCGTTTTTGTTTCCAAGATTTTTGAAATTAATGGATGATTGCTATTTACAACTAAGTTGTACATTTCTGGCATGGTTCCCATGAATCCCATTCCGCCTCCACCTAGTGCTTGCTGCTCTTTCATTCTTCTCATAAATTCAGCTTCGGTGATTTGCATTGGACTATCAGTTTCGCTCAAACTTTGGAAATCAACCATGAACTTTTCCTTAGGCATTATTTCCTCAATCACTGGTTTCAGCGCTTCTTCGTCCTCCTTGGTAAGTTTGCTTGGTTGTTCCTCTCCTTTGTTGATGAGTTTTTCAATCGTATCTGCATCAATTCTTGCAAAGGAAACGTTTTCTAGAGACTGTTCTAATTTTGAAATTAAGTGAGGAGCAAGAGGGCTATCCAGCAACAAGACATCGTATCCTTTTGTGTTGGCATTTTCTATCAGTGCATGGTGCTCTTCGACATTATTAGTGTATAAATATACTACCTTGTCGTCTTTGTCTTTTTGCGTTTCTTTTACTTTTTCTTTGTACTCATCCAAAGTAAAAAACTCTTTGTTGGTGTTTCTTAGTAATGCAAATTTCTTTGCTTTTTCTTCAAACTTATCATCCGAAAGCATTCCGTACTCTATGAAAACACTGATGTCTTCCCATTTTTCTTCAAAATCTTTTCTGTTTTCTTTGAACATTGAGTTCAATTTGTCCGCCACTTTTTTGGTGATGTAAGAAGAGATTTTCTTTACATTACTGTCGCTTTGTAAGTAAGATCGTGAAACATTTAGAGGAATATCCGGAGAATCAATAACTCCATGAAGCAATTGCATAAACTCAGGAACAATATTCTCTACAGAATCGGTAATGAACACCTGGTTGGAGTACAATTGAATTTTGTTTTTTTGAATCTGAATGTCCTTTTTGAGTTTCGGAAAGTACAGGATTCCAGTCAGGTTGAAGGGGTAATCCACATTCAGGTGAATATTGAATAGTGGTTTTTCAGACATCGGATATAATTCTTGATAGAATTTATCGTAATCTTCCTCTTTTAATTCCGATGGAGTTTTGGTCCACATTGGAAGCGTGTTGTTGATGATATTCGGAACTTCTATCGACTCTTGTTTCAGCTTTCCGTTTTCATCTTTTTCGCCACTTGGGCTATCTATCATTTGAGATTTAGTTCCAAACTTTATATTCACTGGCAAAAACTTGCAATACTTGTTTAGAATGGTACTAATTCTTGCTTCTTCCAAGAATTCCGTAGAATCCTCAGCAATGTGCATAACGATATCTGTTCCTCTCGTTTCTTTTTCTATTTCTTCGAGTGTGTATTCAGGCGTCCCATCCGATGTCCACTGCACCGCTTTGGACCCTTCTTTGAAAGAGAGAGTTTTTATCTCTACTTGACTCGATACCATGAAGGAAGAATAGAAACCAAGTCCAAAGTGACCAATCATTGCAGCTGCTCCTTCCGTGTCTTTATATTTTTGAACAAATTCCTCAGCTCCAGAGAAAGCAATTTGATTGATGTATTTATCAACTTCATCTCCGGTCATCCCAATACCGTTATCACGAACCGTAATTGTTTTCCCTTCTTTATCCAGGATTACTTCTACTTGTAATTCGCCTACCTCTCCTTTGAATTCTCCCAAAGAAGATAATGTTTTTAGTTTTTGCGAGGCATCTACTGCATTGGACACCAATTCTCTTAAAAATATTTCCGTATCTGAGTATAAAAACTTCTTAATGATTGGAAATATATTTTCCGTTTGTACATTAATTTTTCCTGTTGCCATAATTATTTTAAATTTTTCAACTTTAGGTCAAAATTAATACCACTACAAAATATATGTCATTTGATGTTAATTTCGTCATAGAACACCATCCTTTGGTGACAAATAGACAGAAACCAACGGTCTGTTTTTCTTTTTTTTGCTGGGTTCTTATAAATTCCAATTGAGTTTTAAATGAAACTATCCTTTTTTAACTAGGAGTGATGAAATTTAATCGATACCTTGAGTCAATGATAAATAAATACTTATTTTAGCCTTCAGTAAGCCTTGGTTTAATTTCTAATTTGACACCAAATAACATGAAAAGTATAAGAAATCCTTTGGATAAGTTGAACTTCACTTTTTTGTGTATTGTTTTTACCTTGGTCGTTCTTTTGTTTAGTGTGTTAGTTTCAGTTTTGTTTTCAATTTTGGAAATTGATGTGATGGATAATACAAAATTTGATGAACTATCAGTTGCCTCACTTTTTTTCGGAGCAGTTTTTTTTTCCCCAATCTTCGAGACTTTTATTTTTCAATATGGTGTAATTGAATTGGGTTTAAAAATTAGAAAGAGAATAAGAAACGCAATTATTCCTTGGTTTTTACCTGGCTTTCTCTCGGCACTTCTTTTTGGACTGGCTCATCAATATAATTGGAACTATATCTTTGTTACCTTTTTTATGGGGTTATTGTTAGCGGGAATATATTACTATACCCGAAAACGATTTGGTGCTTCAATGGCGTTTGTAATGTGTGTATTGGTTCATGCAATGAACAATTTGGCAGCTTTTTTTGCCCAAGTTTCATCCTAAAGGAACCCCATAAGAGATCTATTATGGCAAATATTAAAGATATAGAAGGAGTAGGGGAGGTGGAATTTGTAAAAAGTAGGCGTGCAAAATATGCCAGGATAACCATAAAATCAGGAGGCGTTGTTCGTGTTACGGTTCCTAATGTGATGCCTATTGAGTATGCCAAAAAATTTGTGGTTGAAAAAAAAGATTGGATATTAAAGCACCTTGAAAATCAAAAAGAAAAGAACCCGAGTCGCTTGTTTGATGAGAAAACAGAGTACGAGACTATGCTACATAAATTGGAGATTTATCGTGTAGAATCCAATGAATTAAAATTTAAGATATCGAGCTCGCGGATTCAAATACTCATTCCTAAATTTATCGATATTTATAAAGCGGAGATTCAAGAATTTATTCAGAAAGCTATAGTTGAGGCTTGGAGGATGGAGGCTAAAGACTTATTGCCAAAAAGAACAAGAGAATTGGCTGAAAGATATCAGTTAGAGTTTGTTTCTGTAACAATTCGAAATACGAAATCTCGTTGGGGTAGTTGCTCTTTTCAAAATAAAATAAACTTGTCCTCACACCTCATGAAACTGCCTGTTCATTTACAAGATTACGTGATATTGCATGAATTAGCTCACACAATTCACAAGCATCACCAGCCTGCTTTCTGGCAGTTTTTGGATACGTTGACTAACGGTAGGGCAAAAGAGCTTGATAAAGAACTCAAACAGTATAGCACAAGAAGCTTTTAACAATCCTTTATGGATGCTGATGGAAATTCCAGTTATACTTTATCTAAAAGGGTAAAAAGCTGTTGAGTAGCCATGAAATTTCCTCCTGCCAACTCAATGAGGCAGTCAGGTTAATAAGCAATAAATTTGTTCGATAACAGAAAAGGAAAGGATGAAAACGTAACTATAAATAAGAGCAGTTTTGTCAATGCGTTTATTTGTTTACTATTTCACCAGAGGTTTCTAGGTCCCAAGTTCCCTCAGAGATAGACTGTCCATTTTTGAAATAGAAGTTTCCAGCTTTCGTTTTTTTATGGATGTAGTCATTGCCTTTGTTTCCGTTCACTACAACTCTTCGGGTGGTGATTGAAGTTATTTCTCCAAATTCATTCTTTTTTTGATATACTTTTTGAGTCACTCCTTCAGGAAAAATAAGAGCCAATTTATCTCTGTTTCCAGCCGATGCAGGGGTGTTTTTATTCGCGTCAACCTCATTAATTAAGTTACTTTTGCCAAGCGCAATTTCTTTACTTTTTTCTGTTGCTTCTTTTTCAGCTTGAGCTTTCTGCTCCATGAATCTTTTTAGTTCTTCTGCTTTGTCACTTGCTCCAGCGTTCAGCTTTTTATTCTTCTCTGAGGTCTGGTCACTCAGTTTCTCAAATTCATTTCTCGTAGCCACTATTCTTTCCGAATTTTTTTGGTAAATCTCCTCTTTGGCGATTGCTAATTTTTCTTTGTTTTGGATAAATTCAGCAGTATTGTCCGACACTTTTTGTTGTGACTTTTTGTTTGCTTGATCCTTTATAGCGTCTAATTCTTCTAAAGAGGATATGACAGTTCTTTGGCTCTGTTTTTCCTTTTCTTTTATTTCATTTGAAAGCTCCTTTCTCTCATCTTCATACTTTTGGTAGGCTTTCGTTGTGGCAAGGACATCCTCGTTTTCCTTGTAAGTATTGGTGATTCTTTTTTCCTCAAGTAGGGCAAGCTCTTCCATATTGAGTTCAATTCGCTCCTCAACTTTTTCAGTGGCAATTTTATTTTCTTTTGACTTTTGGTCAATAAAATCTTCGTATGTATGCTGGTTTTTCAACATGTTGCTTTCACCTTTCTCGGCCCTTTGTCTGATTAGTTCTTCAGTTCCCTCAAGGAAATCTATTTCAGCCTTTAGACTTAGTTTTTCTTTTTCAGAAAGTTGAGAGTTTCGGTCATTTATTTTTTCTTTCAGTATCTGCAAGTTTTTGGCTCGCTGCTTATATTTTGCCCCTTTTAATTCATAATCTGAATTCATTTTTGCGGTTAACTCATTGAGCTGAACATAAGTTTCGTAGGTTTCCTGAGTGTTTTGAATAGTTTTGATTGCTGCTAATTCAGATTCAGAGTCTTGATATTTCTTGTATTCAGAGATAGTAGTTTCATTTCTTTTTTTAAGTTTAGCTATTTCTTCGTCAATCTCCAGTCTAAGTTTTTCTATATCATCCGCATTAGTTTGAGTTTTTAACTTATGTTCAAGCAAGTCTTCCTTTTCCTGAATTTTAGATGCGTCTAAAAATAGATTTACCGAGGCAATGTTTCCGTTTCGGGCATAATCATTTACACCCAATTCACTCTGTATTTTATCCTTAAGAGACTCATACTGAGAGTATGTGAAGAGTGCTAGGTCAGCATCTTTTTTTCCACGTTTCTTGTTGTCATAATTCACAGAATCGATGTATTCCATGAGTTCCATAAACTCTCTCATGTCCGAATTGTCCTCTATTTTAGTCAGTAAAAAGCTTCCTTCTTTTCCGGTCATGTCAACCTCGGTTCCGTATAATTCTGCATCAATATTAAAATAATCATCTGTGGATGTAATGGCGTTTCTTTCCGATTCGCTCATGTTCTTCAATATTTCATTGATTGCCGCAATTCTTCCTTTCGGGTAGGTTTTATTTGGTTTTACTGAAAGGGCAGAATTATAGGTGTTTTTTGCACTTCTGTATTCTTTGGAGTTAAATTGTTCGTCAGCCTTGGTTACGAATGATTGGTACTGCTTTTCTTTTTCAATATTTCGTAGTTTTTCGGCTTGGCGCTTTTTTGCTTCTGCAGCATCTTTTTTGGCTTGCTCTTCAGCTAATAGCGCTTTTTCTCGAGCCAATCTTTCTGCTTCTTCAGCTTTCCTTTTTGCTTCTTCGGCATTTTTCCTGTCTTGTTCCTCTTGTCTTTTTCTTTCTTGCTCGGCAGCTATTTTGGCTTGTTCCTCTTTCGCTTTTCGAGCCAATTCTTCGGCTTGTTTGGCTTTTGCCGCTAGACGTGCTGCTTGTTCAGCTTCTAGTTTTGCTTGTTCAGCTGCCTCCTTTGCTGCCTGTTCTTTGGCCAATCGTTCTTGCTCCGCTTTCTCTTTGGCTTCTTTTTCCTTGGCAATTCTCCTTGCTTCTTCTTCGCGTTTTGCTTTTTCAGCTGCAGCTTTTTGTGCTTCTGCTTCCTGCAATGCCTTTCTTTCTTCCGCCTCTTTTCGCGCTTTTTCTTCCGCTTCTTTTTGTTTCGCCAACCTTTCTGCTTCCAAAGCAGCTTGCTTAGCTTTTTCTGCCTCTAAAGCTTTTTTAGCAGCTTCTTCTTTCTCTTTAGCAAGCTCCGCTAATCTTTTCCTTTCTTTCTCTTTTTTTAATGCTTCAGCCTCTTCTTTAGCTTTTTGTTCTGCGGCTTCTTTTTTGGCTAATTCTTCAGCAAGTCTTTGCTCTTCTTTTTCTTTTGCAAGCTTGGCCAGTCTTTCTGCCTCTTCTTTAGCTTTTTGTTCAGCTTCCTGTCGAGCTTTCTCTTCTGCAAGTCTTTGCGCTTCTTTTGCTTCTTTAGCAGCTTTTTCTGCAGCCTCTTTTTCGGCTTGCTCTTTGGCCAACAAGGCTTGTCTTGCCTCTTCTTCTGCTTTTTTTCTGGCTATTATTCCTTTATTTGCTAACTCTATGCCTTCTGCAGGTTCTGTGGCATTGGGTTTGAGCTTTTGAGCCTCCTTAAACGATAGAATGGATTCCTCAAATTTTTCCGATTTTAGTTGGGTGTTACCTTGTGATAATGCGCTTTTGTAATCTTCTTCTATTTTCGCTAATCGAGCAATTTCTTCCGTGGCTTGCTTTATTTTATCCTTCGGTATTACTTCATTTGGTTTTAGTTTCAGTGCGGCTTCGTAGCTTTCTATCGCTTGTTTATAGTCGAGTTTAGCCATCAGGTCATTTCCAACAGAAACGGCCTTTTGATAATCTTCTTCAAGCTGTTTGGCAAGGGCCAAAGCTTTTTCGGCTTCCAGGATTTTTTCTTGAGCCGATTTTTCGTTTGGTTTAATTTGTTTGGCTTCTTTAAATTTTACTAGAGCATCTTCATAGTTTTTACTGACAAGTTTTGTTTCTCCCTCACTCATTAACCTGGCAAAAGTTTCATCAATTTTTCGGAGTTTCTCAATCTCCGCATTAGCTGCTGCAATTTTTTCTTTAGGTAATGTTTCGTTTGGTTTTAGCTTTAAGGCTTTGGTAAACGCCACTATAGAATTTTTGTATTCTTTTTTAGACAGTAAATCTTCCCCAATTTTTAGTTCAGCCAGATAGTCTTTTTCAAGTTGTTCTTGCTTTGCAAGGGCTGTTTTGGCTTTCTCAATTTGGTCTTTTGGAAAAGTTTCTTCTTTTTTCAATGTTAAACCCTGTTCGTAAGCAGCAATACTTTCTTTATATTGTTGATTATCAAATAAACTGTTGGCTATTTCGAGTTGGTCATTATAGTCTTTATCCAGTTTTTTCAGTTCGGCCAGCTTTTGATTAGCTTTTGCTATCTGCTCAGTAGGTTTGGTTTCATTGGGTTTTATTTTCAGCGCTTTCTGGTAATCTTCTATGGCTTTATTGAATTGCTCTTTGCCATATAATTGGTCTGCAGAGGCTATTAGTTTACTGTATTCTTCTTCTTGCTTTTTTATGGTTTCAAGAATTAGGTTGATTTCCTTTATTTTTTGTTTTGGTAATGTTTCTTTGGGTTGTAATTGACTAGCCTTTTCAAAAGTAGATTTTGCTTTTTCGTATTCTTTCGCGGATAATAGGCTATTCGCAGTAATCATAGTTTGCTCAAATTCGGCTTTTGTTTTTGCCAAATCAGCCATGATTTGTTCTATTTCCTTAATTCTTTTTGTTGGTTCTTTTTCTTTTGGACTTGCCTTTTGAGCATCATTTAAGAGCGCAATGGCTTCAGGGTAGGCTTCAGATGCCACTTTGATTTCAGCTCTCTTCATTAAATCGGAATAGATCTTATTTGCCTTTTCGTTAGCGAGTTCTTCTATCCTCTTATTTAATGCGTCAAGTTTTGCCTTAGGTTCTTTGCTTTTTGGTAAAACTCGTTGGGCGTCTTCGTATTTTTCTCTTGCATTTTCAAATTTCAGTAGTTTGACGAGTTCATCTCCTTCTTTCAGAAGTTTTTTCATTTTTTCTTGTAGCTTCTTCTCTTCCAGTATGTCCTTGTAGGCAAATTCTGCATCCACGAGAGCCTCTGTAAGCGGTTCATCGTCTTTTATTTCAAGCGCAGCTTTCCAATCTTCAATGGCTTTTCCATAGTCTTTCTTGGCTAGGGCTTGTTCTCCTGATTTCTTTAATTGCTGAAACCTTTTCTCTTTTTCCTTTTCTTGTGCTGCTAAATTTTTGAAGTAGTCTTTGATTTCTGCTTTTCGTCTATCGATATAATCAAAATCCTCGGAGAGGTAGCCTGTATTTGGATCTATTCTGAATAGTTCAATAGGTTTATTTTGAATAATACCGTAATCAACCCCATTTTCTTTGGTAACTAATTCAACCTTTATGGGGATTTTAATTTCCAAGGGAACGTCTTCCTCGTGATAGCCATCTTTACTATTTATTTCAATGGTATTTGTTGTTAATCCATCTTTGGATATTTCTATTTTGTAAACATAACCGTAGTAATCAGAATAAGAGCCAAATTCACCCGATGAATTACTTGTGGTGGAATATACTTGCTTTCCGTTTCTTATTACTTTTATTGTGGCGCCAGATAAATTTTTACCGGATTCATCTTTCACTTTTCCCTCAAATATCATCATGGGATCGTCCTGAGTAAGTCCAACAGAATATAACAACACAAATCCCATTACAAGAAGAAATCTTGTGAGGTTAGCTATGTTTATGGTGTTGGTATTCATCTTTGTGTAACGCTTTTTGACTCTCTATGTTTTGTGGATAAACTTTTCAGTCCTAAAAATACAAATTTTACTGAGTTTATCTTGATAATGACCTTCTGAATTATGGCAAAAAAAAACACCTCTTACAGCAGTAAGAGGTGTTTGATAATAGGTTAACTTAGATTTATTTTTGGATCAAAAGTTTTTTGGTTACGTACATGTTATCAGAGGATACTCTTACTAGGTAAAGTCCTTTGCTGAAATTATGAACGTCCATTATTATTTGTTCTTTAGCGTTTTCTATTGATTTAGATGCCACAACTTGTCCGATTGAATTCAATATTTCAAGTGTTACATTTTCGCTATTCAATTTATCCAATACTTCTATAGTCACGAAGTTGTTTGCAGGGTTAGGGTAAAGGTTTACATTTAAGTTACCTTCCACTTCATCTAATCCTGTACAGTCATTGAATGTGATATTTACCGTATCCATTGCAGTACAACCAGTAGAGGCTTGTGTTACTGTTAATACATAGTTTGCACTTCCTGATCCTACATCTGTTCCAACTACATTCAATGTACTTGTTGTATTTCCTGTTGACCAGTTGTATGAGTCATATGCATTGGCAGCAAATATAGTTACACCTCCATCAAGACATGAGATAACGTCATTTCCTAAATCTAATGCTGGCGATACAGTTCTTGAATTAATGATGTGTGTTGTAATTGTGTCACATCCTGTAATTGAACCACCTACTATAGTATCGTTAAATGTGGTTGCTGAACTGTACCAGTTACCTAATACTTGTATGCTATCTCCTTCACAGAAGCTATATGTTGCAGTTCCTAATGCAACAGGGTAGTACGAGAGAACTGTATTAACCGTACTGTCACATCCTTTTGATGTTAGGAAAACATCTGTATATGAACCTGCTGTTGAATACAAAGATGGTCCTACTCTGTATGTTGCTCCTGGGCATAGTGTTACTACGTCCGTTCTTGAGTTAGAATAGTTCACTGTTAAATTAATAGTCAATGCACTATCACACCCACTTGAATTCATTATTGTATCTAGATAAGTTCCAGATGTATTAAATGATTTACCACTTGGTGATGTATAGTTATCACATGTCGTAACTGTTACAGTTCTGTATGATATATAATTTACTGTGAGGTTAAAAGTCATAATGCTGTCACATCCAATCGCATTAGGAATCGTATCCATGTATGTACCCGAAGTATTCCACACTTTTCCAGAAGGACTCACAAAGCTATCGCACACAGTCGTTGTAAATGTAGCGAAAGACTTGTAATTGATTGTGAGGTCAAGTGTAAAGATACTGTCACAACTACCGTTGTTCACTGTGTCATTCACCATTGTAGTAGCGGTGTAAGTTGTTCCTCTCCATTCGAAGGTATCACAAGCTGTAGCAACCGTTGGTAAGAATACTTCAGAGGTTGTTGTAATATTAAATGTCATAAGACTATCACACCCTAGTGAGTTGGTTATTGTATCTAAATAAGTACCACTTGTAGTCCATACTTTTCCACTTGGACTTGTATAGTCTCCACAGTAAGTGAATGTAAATTCGGCACTTGTTGTATCAATACTGATGTCGTAAGTTCTAAAAATACTGTCATAAACAACAGCACCTGTTGCAACTAAGGTATCGTAGTATCTGCCGGTAGAGGAGAACCATCTTCCGCTGAATGCAGCCTGTACTGAATCACAGGAGTTAACCATTAATGTATCGTAAGTTTGGTTCAATACGGTTATAAAAGCGGTATCTGTGTAAGTTCCACATGGAGTTATATAAGAAGCTTCATAAGCATATGTTCCATTAGACGTAAAGTCTTTTGCCATAATCTCTGGAGTAGTATCAACCACAGTAGAGGTGTTCAATAGTGTCCATGTTAATCCTGCAACGCTTGAAGGTGCAGGTAAGGGAACTCCAGTGTTAAGAACATTAGGGTCTTGTCGAGAAGTAGCAGATTTTACCCAGTTTGTAGGTGTGTTAACGTCCGCTCCTTCTAGTCTAATTCCCCAGGTACTAGACGAAGAACCCTGATTTCCACTCCAGTCTGTTGCTGTTACACCAGAAGCTGCTGGGAATGTATAGGATGTACCATATCCTACTGCATCCATGATGTTTCCACTCGCATCTCGTAATAATCTTCCTGTAGCTCCTCCAGATGAGGTGGAATTAGAAATGGATGTGTAATAAAAGTTGCTCGGTGAAGTTGTTCCTTGGTAAGTAGAAATGATTGCTGTTCCATTTGGGCTTAACACGGTTCCAGCAGGAAATGTATAACTGTTTGTTAGTGACGAGGTAGTCCATTGTTCAATTGTTATCCCTGATAAATCTGAACCGGGTACACCCGTTATTTCAATGTAATCATCTCCTGTCAACCAAGAAGGTTTACCACCTGTAGGCCTTCCTGTTGTTGCTCCAGCGTATTGACAAACTTCAGTGATGAAGAAGGCGCCACCTGGATAAAACGGAGATTGTGTGGATAATTTTACTGAATCAGTATAACTGTAAAGCGTATCAAATGTTGGTTTAACAGCTATAATTGGTTTCACCTCGTCAGCGTCCATCATAAACAATGTATCATTTACTGATAGTGTGTTGAACGTTCTATTTCTCAGGTAAACTGTGTAAGAATACTTGCCAGGTAGAGACATAGCAACACCAGTATAGACTAAGTTTAATGTGTCGTTTACGGCCAAAGAGCCTGTATTTACCTTAATTGAGTCTATTGTGGTAACGGGACCTGACACCTCCATGTAAACCATAAGTGAATCGGTAGCGAAGTCTATCGTATCTCCAAAAAGATGCGTAATACTTACGAATGCCGAGTCTGATGTTCCATAGCAATTATCGACTTGCGCTAGTCCTCCATCAATAATAGCCAAATCACCTCCTATTGGTGTAAATTCTAGAGCTCCCATATCTGGAGTTGTCGCATTTCTCATTGAACCATCAATATCTGTTGTTACTGAAGCTAATGGAGTACCTAAGTTGTCAATTGCTGTTGAATAAGGCGTATATCCAGGTGCAACGATTACTGGATCGTTGTCAACATTTCCGGTCATACTTGTTGCTGTATTCCAAGCCGCCAAGGTTGCCATGTTTGTTCCATAATAACCTAAATTATTATTTCCTGCAGTAGCTGCCATTCTGAACAAGTTGTTACTTCCTGTTAGTGATGAAATAGAAGGGAACCATACGCTATGTTTTGTTCCTGTACCACCTCCGTAAATATTAACTATATTATTCGAAAGGTCAATATTATCGTAGTATGATGCAGTACTTGTGTTGGCGCTTATTCCTCTTTTTGTACCAGTTGTACCGGTTGTATTCATCTCAATTGTATTGTGCCACAAATTGATGTTGATATTTTTATAGGTACTAGAAAAGGAATACATATAAATTCCATAATGAGTTGCAGTAGCATCTATATTATAGATGGCGTTATTGAAAAGGTTTGTTTCTTTTCCAAGCACATTGGTGGAATATCCTAGATAAATTCCGTAGGCCGAAAAACTTCCATTACCGGCATCATGTATTTTGTTGTTTGAAATCTCCATGTTATTGTTGTAATAGGAGTAAATTCCATAAAATGTACTGAGTATTGATCTGTTTGATCGAGATATATCGTTTTGTGTTATCACGGCACTATCCACGTAATAGGTGTAAAGACCATAAATGTAAAAGTCTTCAATCGTATTGTTTGAGATAGTGTGTCCATGATTTCTGAGTGTGGATGACGACCCATTTAATCGTATACCGTAGTAACCACCCATTATATGGTTGCTGTCGATAGTAATGTTGTTGGCATTATCTCCATATGAGGATGCCGAAGTGATAGAATTTGAAGCTACAATCGCCCCAGATGCGCTTGAAGTGAAATCCGTTCCTAAATCAATGATGTTGTTTTTTATTGTGATGCTATCACACCCATTTCTCATCATTAGCCCGAACATTTGGGTAGATGGAGTTTCGTTGATAAACTGGAAGTTTTTAAATGTTACATGTTTCAGACTGTCCATTGCTATGAAGTATGAACCTCCCCCATGATTAATTACATTGTTATTTCCATTCAGTGTTAATGTATTTGTTGCTGAAGCTCCAGGAAATCCTGGAAAGTCAACACTTACGTTGTAAGGTCCTGATCCTGCAACTACATCCACAACTGTTGCCGCATCCAACCCACAGTTTAGGATGGTTGCTATTAAGTCTTCAAATGAATTAAAATTTGTTCCACCTGTTGCAGTAGCAGCATCAATGGTGTAATTACCAGTTAATCCTCCCGTACAAGCTGTAATGAAAGAATTAGGTCCTACAGTGGCAGAGGTATCTCCTGAACCACATAGTCCTGTGATGTAGAAATCATAAATAGTTGCTGCCGACAGACCTGTTAAATTTGCTGAATCAACTGACACTTGTACAGTAGAACCTGTGCCCGGTACAAAACCTGTTGGACCATACTCAACAATCCACGCTGTATCAAATCCTGTTGAAGTGCTCCATTCTACTGTAGCTCCTGATGCTGTGATATTTTTGGAATTGATAGACACAACAGGTCTACACGGTGAAAATTCAACTATACTTACGTCATCAATGGCATAATCAAGGTAGAAATCAGAAGAATTACCTCCACTTTCTGCTCTAAACCTTACAACCACCTTATTAGAGGGGAGAACGTATGCTCCGATGTTATAAAAATGTTCTGACCATACACCTTGGTTATCCTGCTGAATGGTGTCAAGAACAACCCATGCACTTCCATCCCATACTTCTGGAAAAAGGAAATTCAAAGGACTTAATGTATATGTTCCTAAGTTGGAATTAAAGTAAAAGTTAAGTTCAGGCGTTCCTAGTGCCGAAACATCAATAGAGTCTGAAGTTAATACAACTCCTACGTCTGTACCCGAAAAATCAATCCAAGCTCTTGAGCTACCCGCTGTTCCAGTGTGATCGGTAATAGAGGATCCTGAATAACCCATATTCCCTGACATAGTCCACGGTCCACCTGTGGTTGCAGAGGAACTCCAGGTGCTAGGCAGTGAATTGCCTTGGAATGTTTCTGTAAAAGGCGCGGTTAATTGCGACAAAGACTGGAGTGCAAATAATACAAATGCGACAGTCAATAAAATGTAATTTTTCTTCATTTTAACAAATATTTAATTATATAGAGCGTAAATATAGGGATATTTTGTAATGATATCCTACAATAATGTCAAAAAAAATATTGTTTTAAATTCTGAGAAGGAATAGTTTATCTTTTTTCTTCCATTTTAATTAAAGAAAGAAGCTATTAGGATTAAATTAGTTGAATTTACGATGCTCTTTTATTCTTTCATAAGAATCTTGAACTTTCTGGAATTTTTCTTTAGCTCCTTTCTGAAATTCTTCGCCTAACTGAGCAACTTTGTCTGGATGGTATTTGATGACTAGCTTTCTGTATGCTTTTTTTACTTCGGCATCGGATGCTTTGTCAGAAATCTCTAAAATATCGTAGGCTCCTTTTAGTGAAATTGTTTGACTTTTAGAGCTATGGGTTTGTCTTTGGTAGTTTCCGTTTTCTGATTGATAATTGTACATGGCCAAAAGCGACCGAAACACTTGCTCAGATAATCCAAAGGATCGGGAGATTCTTCTCAAAATCTGCATTTCGCTTTGGCTGATTTCTCCATCTGAAACTGCAATGCCTATGAGGTAATGTAACAACTGAACTCTTGAGGAGTTGTTGGTGTTTTGTTTTATTATGGTAGATACTTTTTCAACGGAAATGTCTTTACCGAGGAAATGTTTTAATTGTCGGACATATTCTTTTGCTTTGGTTTCTCCGAATTGTTTAACAAAAAACTGTTTTACAAAATTGAGTTCTGACTTTTTTGTTATTCCGTCAGCTTTCATTACTACAGAAGAGAGCATCATGAGGTATTTCCCCACTTCAAAGTTGGGGTTAGTTCGGTTTGCCTTTGCACTATTCGAACTATTAAAAGCGGAACCAATAAAATAACCAATTATAGCACCAAAGTAATTTTTGGTGGTGAAATAACCAATTACAGCTCCTATAAAACCTCCTAGTTTCAAATCTTCGGTCTTTTAAGCGTAATAGGGAGAAATCATAGCATAAACTATAACACCTGTTATGGCAACGTACATCCACAACGGGAATGTAAATCGGGTTAATTTTTTATGCCCTTCGTAATCTCCAAGCCATCCTTTAAGATAGGTGAATGTCACAAAAGGAGTTATGAGGATGGAAAGTATGATATGTGAAATTAAAATGAAGTAATAGAGATATTTTACAAACCCCAATGCCTCATTCTCTGATTTATCTAAAATTCCATTCGAATTTAGGTCGCCATAGATAGTGGAATCAGAAGTGGCATGATAAGCTACATACATCAATAAAAAACTGATAGAAAGAAAAACGGCAGTGTTTATGAGGTCTTGATGTAGTTTTTTCTTCTTTTTTTTGATAGCCAAGTAAGCTAGGATTAACACAATAGCAGTTGCTCCATTAATTACAGCGTAAATTGTAGGCAGAAAGCTCAGGTCAATTCCATCAATCTTTACACCAAATAATATGGCTACAGCTATCGGTAAGACTATCGATATAATAATTGCTAATCGTTTGAGTTTTGCTTCATTTTTCATTGAGTAAAATTTTAATGTCCTTATTTAGCTTTGCAATTTCTTCCTTGTTTGTTCCATCATAAACTCCGCGCAAGTGTAAGTTTTTATCTACAAGCGCAAATAGGCTTGAATGCAAAAAACCACCAGGAGCTAGAGCATCCTCTTGTGTGGAAACTAAATAGCTTTTGAGTCCTTGTGTGTAAATCTCTTCTTTTGAACCGGTTACAAATTGCCAGGTTGCCAAATCAGCTTTTTTTCTTTGAGCGTATCTTTTTAATTTTTTTGGAGTATCTGTTTCAGGATCTACAGTGTGCGACAAAAATTGTATGGTTGATTCGTTTACCCAATTTAATTGAACCTCTCTCATATTGGTTGACATGACTGGGCAAATTGTGGGACATGTCGTAAAGAAAAAGTCAACCACAGTGATTTTGTTCTTTAAATAATCCTCTGTTATTGTAACTGAGTCTTGGGATATAAAACTGAATGGTTTTATGGTATGATGACTGGTTTCACCATTTTGCGAAACTTCGGCTACTCCTAAAAATGGCAATGTGGTATCTTCTTTTTGAGGACTATTACAAGCAAATAAGGCTAAATTTAGGAAAGAAAATAATAGGATTTGTTTCATCTTTGATCACATTGAGATTCAAAAGTACATCAAATAGAGTTGAGAAGGGAACTATTTCTCGGGATTGTTTTTTTCGAAATCTTCTTCTTTGTATTCGATGAACAATTTTCGAATGTCCTTTCTCATGTTTTCAATCTGCTGGGTTTGCTCACCTTGATACATTCCACGTACCTTTCTGTTTCGGTCAATCAACAAGATCATTTGATAGTAGGCTTTTCCTCCTATTGTTGTACTGGATTTGAAATCGGTATTTTTGAGGTTTGCATTAGGTAAGTCGATGTCGTAAATAGGATTGTCATCGCCTACTACTATTTTCCATTTAGAAAAATCGTAGTCTTTTTGTTCGGATAGAAATTGGGATAGATTAGGTTGTTCGCCCGTGGTGTCGATTAGGTGAGAAAGAAATAAAAGGTTTTCGTATTCCGGTCGATCAAATAGTTTGTCGTAAACCAAGAATTTGAGTTGCTTTTGAATAATAGGGCAATAGTAAGGACAAGAAGGTATTAGTGTACTCACTACAAGAGTTTTTCCCGCTGTGTTTTGCTTATTGATCTCGTTGCTATCAATATCAAAAAATGAGAAGTCTTTTATCTCGGTGTTTTTGGCGATTTCTTCTGTTTTTCCAAAATAAGGTAAATCCTTTGTGTTTGGTTTACCCTTAGAAAGAGGATAAAGGAATGCTAAAGGAACACCAAATAGGACGAGAAATAACCAGACTCTACGAGATATATTCATTACTGAATTTTTGTTTATGAGTTGTACCCACCTACTGAAGAACCTTCAGTTAAGATTAGGAACATCATGTAAATAATAAAAAATACGTAAGGAATGATAATGTATCTCCTTAGTGATTTCTTTTCGTGACCTAAATGCATGAATTCATAAACGATGTAAAATGCTTTGACTACTGTCATGATAATGAATGACCATTTCACAACTGGCCAGAAACTAGCATCTCTATTACTCAAGTAAATCCCCATCAATATTTCTATGGTCGTCAATACTGAAAGCAATAGGGTAACTTGCCATATTTTTTTTCTGATTGCCTTTCCCTCTTCTTCAGAGTGATTCGATAATGTTGCGTAACTATCGTTTACAATTAAGTCGTCTCTATTTTCCATATCTGAAAAGTCTCTTTTTTAAAATTATTCTGTAAAATGGTTATACAAGGTAGAAGAAGGTAAATACGAATACCCATACTAAATCAACAAAGTGCCAATAAAGTCCTACTTTTTCAACCATTTCATAGTGTCCTCTTTCTTGGTAAATTCCTTTCTTAACCTGCAAAAACACAAGGAAGTTAATCAGTACTCCTGTAAAAACGTGGAATCCATGAAATCCAGTGACAAAGAAAAAGAAATTTGTATATCGAACGTCATCAGGGTTCATTCCGCCTGGACTGTAAGGATTGTTTGTGAGTGTAGCATTGTCTGCCCAAGTGGAAAGAATTCCGTCAGGACCCGCAATGAATGTAGACCATTCCCATGCTTGAGACCCTAAAAATACGAGGCCACCAATCACGGTCCAACCTAACCATTTTTGTACTCCCTTTTGATCCATTCTGTGACCTGCTTCTACTGCAAGAACCATGGTTACTGAGCTAACGATAAGAATAAATGTCATCAAGGCAACATAAATCAAAGGCAAATTAGCGTGAGTCCCGGGGAAGTGAAAAAATACTTCATCGGCAACTGGCCAAGATTCAGCTGATGCTTTTGCAAATCCAAGACCAATTAAGAATGCCCCGAATGTAAGTGCATCCGAGATCAAAAAGAACCACATCATCATTTTACCATAGGTAGCATTGAAGGGGGATCTACCACCGCCCCAAGCCGTTGCGGTATCAACATTTTCTACATGTCCAGCCATAACTTTTTATAAATTTTTTACAAGTTTAATGAATTAAAAACAAAAATAATAATAAATACACCCACAATCCTGCAAAAAAGTGCCAGAAATATCCGCCCAGTTTTATTTTTAATTGGTTGTCATCGTTCAATTCTTTTTTAGCACTCAAAACAATCATTGTAACTAAATAGAGTAGAGTTACCAAGATATGCAGCAGATGCACTATTGTGATGGTATAGAAATAGGAGCTACTTACATTCCCTACTTCTTTTAGTTTTGATAAGAAACTAGCAGAAAGAGGCATTTTAGATTTTACAACTGCCTCTAATACCGGTTTTTCTTTGTTCGAGTTATTTTCTTGAACTCTGACGAACTCCTTTCCTACGAACATTTCTGGTTTTGTACTTGAAAGTTGTTCGTATTCTTCGTTATCAATTTTAATGGCTTGCTCACCCCAAAAGTAAAGACCATCTTCTTCCTGAATCAGCTCAGTTCCTTGAAATTGAATGGTAAAATCCTCTCCGTAGGTTCCTTGCATCATGTATTCACCAGTTTCCGGGTTCATTATTCTGTCAGCCCATGAGTAACCTTTCTCATACAATTGAGTCCATGCGGCATATTGTGCTCCGGCAAATAGTAATCCAAATACTAATGTGAGAATAAGAAATAGCGTAGTTTTTTTGTTGTCCTTTTTCTTTGAGGCACTTACTGCCATTATCATCGTAATACTACTTACTAAAATAAAAGCTGTGCTGATCCAAAGGGATTTGGGCATTGAGAAATTTACCCAAAAATTATCTCCTTTTGAAACGATATAGGCACTTGTTAATCCAGCAAAAAGCATAACAATGGAGAAGATTCCAAACCACACAATATTTGTTTTGGCTTTTCTTCTCGCTTTTTCGTAATACTGTTCAATGTTTTCTTGATTTTCCATAACGATTAAGTTTTGATTGATTAAAAAAGGTACACCTGTACCAATAGGTCTAAATAGTAAAATAAAAACACGAGCGGCAGATAAGAGAAAGAGGCAAACATGAGTTTGAGAGCATCTTCATCTTCCAAAGACTTGTATAACTTGATAGCTGGACGAATAAAATATAGGCCAAGCAGAATACTCAGTATCATGGATGTAAGTCCAGAAATATGAAATACCCAAGGAAGCATGCCTGCAGGAATCACAAACAAAGTGTAAAATAATATGACAAAAGCGGTTCTTTTGTCTTTATCATCTCCAAAGGGTAACATCTTGTATCCACCTTTGGCATAATCTAGGCTGCCTTTCCAGGCTATGGCCCAAAAATGTGGAAACTGCCATACGAATTGAACCAAGAAAATCATTCCTGGTTCAAAACCAAATTCACCAGTTGCTGCGATATAGCCAATCATGGGTGGAATACTGCCGGGAAATGCTCCAACAAATACCGATATAGGTGTTAGTTTCTTCAATGGGGTATAAACAATAACGTAGGAGATGAGAGCAATTAGTCCAAGAAGAAAAGATATATGGTTAATTTGATAAAGTAAATAAAGTCCTATTACTCCTGTTATGAAAGAAACAATGATAGCCTCAGTCACAGTCATTCTTCCGGCAGGAATCGGTCTGTTTTCGGTTCGGGTCATTTTTTTATCGGAATTTCTTTCAATGATTTGATTGAAGGCATTGGACGAACCAGTAACCAAAAAACCACCTAAAATGATATAGAGAAATACCTCCCATGAAAATGTGTAATCCATTTTGTGGGAGAGTGGAAATACTTCGGCAGTTAACAAGGCAATGCCGTAGCCCAGCCCTGCAGAGTATACAACTAAGCTCGCCAGTCTCATTTTGGTAAGAGAAGCGTAATCAGCCAGTTTTGCTTTGAATGAAAAAGGACTTTTAGCAGTCAATGTATTTTCTATTTCCATGAAAAGCAAAATTAGGGATTATTCAGTCAATTTTCTACTTATTTGAATTTTAATCAAAAAAAAAGAACAGGAAGTCCTGTTCTTTTTTTAATGTGCTATTTGTTTGTTAGGGATTAGTTACCCGACTTCGATTCTTTTTGAGTAGAATAGTTGATACGTAAAGCCTCAACCTCTCTCAATTCATTTTCAATCTTATCGATAATATCCATATCCACATCGTCCTTGTCTGCTTTGATGGAAACGGTTGCTTTATCATTCGCTAAAGGAGTTCTAGGTCTTCTTTTTAATTCTATAAATTCTCTAATTTCAAGAAAATCTGGAACAACTTTATCGTCTAGTTGAAGACGTGCTGTGGTTCCAAAAGCTTTATTTTTTGGAATACCTGCATTGATGTAGTCAATGGCTTCGTTTTTATCTAACTGAATGATTTCTTTACCTGTAGGTTTCGTTACTGCCACTTTTAGGTCACTTTGCTTCATAGAGGATACAACTACGAAGAACGCCAATACTGTAAATACAATATCGGGAAGTGAGGCGGTTGAAACTCCTGGCATTTCTTTCGATTTGTTTTGTCTAAATTTTGACATACTGTTTTCTGTTATTTCAATTTTTATTGAACGTTCTTAGCAGGAAGTTTGATTATCTTTTGAGGATAAACTTGTCTAATTGCTTTGATTTTAGCTTTGTCTTCTTCGGTTTTTACTTCAGCTCTAATGCTTTCTAGCGCACCATAACTAATTCCAAATTTTCTTAAAGCCAATTCATCACGCAGTTCATTTAATCCTGTCATGATTTTGTCTCTCACATTGAGGTAAGTTCCGTATGTGGTAGACTTATCGTATTGAATGGCAATGGTAGCAGCTTTATTCACGGTTCTGTACGAACCAACTAATTTTACAGCATCACGCTTGGCTAGCCATTTGTCCATATCTTTCTGAATGATACCTTTGTCCTTTAGTGCTGCAGCTTCAAGGTTAGCTTTCAGGATTGCCAGTTTTTGATTACAAACAGTTTCTGTAACTTCATCCATTCTAGGAAGAGATTCAGAGTCGGTAGGGTTCGTCATAAATTCTTTTACGAATTCTCCGATGTCATCCAATCCTTTTCCCCATTGGCCTTCAATCATCAATTTATCATCTTTGTTAACCAAAACCTCAAGAATATTTCTTTCGTTTACCTCAGGTTTGTCTATGTTATTTTCTGTTTTTTGAGGAAGAACTGCAGGCAGGCCAGACTCTTTTTCAAGAGTGGTTGCGATGATGATAAAGGCAAGTAGAATAAATGCGATATCTGCTATCGAACTTGCATCTACTTCTTGTAATTTACGTCTTGCCATGTTGTTTAATTTTTAATAAAGTGGTGAATTACTTTGTGTAACCTCTTACAATTCCGATGATCAAATCAACGATGAGTAAAAGGGCTCCTGGTATAAGTACAAAGAACAACCCATTCACCCAGAAGTTACTCGAAGAGATCATTGCTTGTGCATTCTCTAATCCCTCTTTTTTTACAACGTTTTCGAATCCAGCTGTGTCTGTTCCTGAATTGATAAAGGCCCATATGAATGCAAGAGCGGCAATTCCTACAAATATTAATGAAGGCATTCCTTTTTTGAAGTTATTCATCAATGTAGATATTAATCCCCAAACCAAAAAGACAACCATGAGTCCTCCAGCCAGAAATAATACTATTGTCATGTAGTTCACTCCACCAAGGATGTTTCCATCAATTTTAGCAATTTGCGCTTCGTAAGCAGCTTCTCCTAATTCGAGGTAGTTATCAGCCGTAGCTTCTTGGTTTTGGTACATTTCTAATCCCATCTGTTCAGGATCAAAAGATTCTGGTGCACCATTTGCCATCATTCCCCAAAAGAAGTAGAAGGATACAATAAAAAGTACCACTGTAACTCCAAATAAGGCTCTTGAAAGTGTTTTATTTTCCATGTTAAAACTATTTTTTGATTATTAAAAACTGCGTAAGCAGAGTTTAATCGTTCTTATTTGTTGTTCTTAATTACCATATCTACCAAAGAGATAGAGGCATCTTCCATGTCGTTTACAATTCCGTCAATTTTAGATACGATATAATTGTAAAAGATTTGAAGAACGATAGCGGCAACAAGTCCAGCCAAAGTCGTGTTCAAGGCAACTTTCATTGCTCCTGCAATTTGTACTGGTTCAGTTTGTCCTGTTACTTCAATGATATCAAATACCTGGATAATTCCAATTACTGTTCCCAAGAATCCTAACATTGGTGCAGTAGCAATAAATAGTGAAATCCAAGACAAGTTTTTCTCTAACAATCCAGCTTGAACACTTCCGTAGTTGATCACTGATTTTTCAACAGCTTCAACTCCTTCATCTGCTCTGTCTAATCCTTGGTAAAAGATACTTGCAACTGGTCCTCTCGTGTTTCTGCATACTTCTTTTGCAGCTTCCACACCACCGCTTTGCATAGCTTCATCAATTTCAGCTAACAATTTGTGGTTGTTTGTAGTCGACATATTCAAGTAAATGATTCTTTCTATACTCAAGGCTAAACCTAAAAGGAATACCAAAAATACAAGAGACATGAATGCAGGTCCTCCATCAATGAAGTATTGTTTCACTTGTTGGATAACTCCAACTGTCTTTTTTGCAGGAGCTTCTTCTTCTTTTGTTTCAGTAGGAGCTTCTTCAACAACTACAGGTGTTTCAGTAGCTGTATCTGTGTCTTCCATTGTTGCTTCAGTTGTCATGGAAGCTGAGTCTACTTCTTCTGCAAAACTCACTGAGTTCATTCCAAATGCAAAAAGACCGATTAATGCGAATAATGATATTACTTTTTTCATGGTTATTTTTTTTTGTCTTGTTTTATTTTTTTATTGGTTATATAAAGAATGGTATTAAGAACTATATATGCAGAGAGGAAGGGATTCGAACCCTCGATATAGTCACCCATATACACGCTTTCCAAGCGTGCGCCTTCAGCCACTCGGCCACCTCTCTAAATCCTGCTCAACCGAACAGGTGAACTATGTCAATTGTCTATGAATTCTCAAAAGACACGGCAAAATACGAAAAATATTTTAGTACCAAAAGAAAATTGAACAAACGGCCTCAAATTTAATATTAACGGTTTTTATTTTACAATTTTTTAAAGGTATTTTTTCGCAATAATTCGTGTTTTCTTTCATTTGAGAATTTTTAAATGTTGTATTATTGTATTTCAATTCTTTAAATCACACAATTTTAGAGACAGAATTATGCTAAAATTCAATCGTTTTAGTTTACAAATAGAAGATGAAGTATGAAAAATAATTATTGTATCCTCATGGCGGGTGGGATTGGAAGTAGATTCTGGCCTATGAGTACAGAAGAATACCCAAAACAATTTCATGATGTATTAGGTCTTGGAAGAACACTGTTACAGCTATCATTTGATAGAATGTTATTGGTTTGTCCCAAAGAAAATATTTTTATTGTGACCAATTCGGATTATGTGGATTTGGTAAAAGAACAACTTCCAGAGATTGGTGAGCACCAAATACTTCAGGAGCCAAGTAGAAAGAACACAGCTCCTTGTGTAGCTTATGCAAGCTATAAAATTAAAACCCTGAATTCAGATGCGACCTTAATCGTTGCACCATCAGATCATATCGTAATGAGCGAAAACTCATTTAAGAATACGATGGATATAGCTATCCAACAATCTGAATCTTCCAATTGTTTAGTTACTCTGGGTATTAAGCCAAGTAGGCCTGATACAGGATACGGTTACATTCAATTTTTGGATAATGTGGAAGGAAGCCCAGAGGATGTGAGAGAGGTGAAAATGTTTACAGAAAAGCCAAATCTTGAATTAGCACAACAATTTATTGAAAGCGGTGATTTTTACTGGAATTCAGGAATTTTTATTTGGTCGGCAGATGCGATTATCGAGGCTTTTAGTAAATATTTGCCTTCTTTGCATGATTCGTTCAGTGAAGGAATGAAAGTGTACAACACAGAATTGGAGCAGGAATTTATTAATCATACTTATGCCGAGTGCAAAAACATTTCGATTGATTATGGAATCATGGAAAAAGCCAAAAACGTGTTCGTTGTTTTATCAGATTTTGGTTGGAGTGATTTAGGAACTTGGGGAGCTTTATACACTCACATTGACAAAGACGATACTCACAACGCAATCATTGGAGATAAGGTGAATATGTATGACAGTAAGGGGTGTGTTGTACGATTACCCAAGGACAAACTTGCGGTTATTCAAGGACTTGAAGACTTTATCGTAGTGGAGGAGAAAGGAGTTTTGTTGATTTGTAAAAAATCGGAAGAGCAACGCATCAAGCAATTTGTAACGGATGTCAAACAAAAAGGCAATTAGTGTTATTTTTATTTAAAAGTAAAATGCCTGTCTGGATGAATCGAGACAGGCATTTTTTTTAGTCAATCGTTGCGATGCATTTTAACTCAATTCCAATTGGGGTTGGCAGGCAATTTATTTCGCAGGTAGTTCGGCAAGGTAAGTTGTCCTTGAAGTATTGTGCATAAATTTCGTTGTAGATTTTGAAGTCATCTTTCATGTTGGTAAGAAAAACGGTTACATCAACCAGTTTATCCCAAGAAGATCCACTTGCCTCCAAGACCAATTTCACATTATTGAAAACCGAATGACACTGGGCGGCAATGTCGTAGGATTTGATGGTGCCATCTTCATTCAATTCCACTCCTGGAATTACTTTTGTTCCTCTTTCACGAGGGCCAACTCCAGATAGGAATAATAAATTTCCAACTTTACGAGCATGAGGGTACATTCCTACAGGTTCAGGTGCTTTTTCTGAGTTTATTTTTTCCATTATTTTTCTGTTATTTTTATTTCTATTCGTCTGTTTTTATCTCTTCCCCACCTTTGTCTGTTGGGTGCAATAGGGTTTTTATCTCCATAGCCTTGGTAGCTTAGTCTTTGTTTAGCTATTCCGTTAATTACAAAATAATTGTAAACTGATTTTGCTCTTTCTAGTGAAAGACTGTCGTTTTTTGCTGGTATTCCCGAGTTGTCTGTGAATCCGCCTATTTCTGCTTTGATGATAGGATTTGCATTGAAGAACCGGAGCATTTGTAGCAAATCTTCATTCAAAGAATCTGAAATCACAGTTGAGTTAGGTTCAAAACTCAGTCTGTCCAGCACAAAGCGTTGGTCACTTTCTAATTTGTTTTGGTAGTTTGCATTCAATTCTTTTGGCGTAAGGTAGTTTTCTTCATAGGCCGACTCATTGACTAAGTTGTCCGATCCAAAATCTTTTTTTCTTAGGATTTTGACTTCTATCCTTCTGTTATTTTCTCTTCCCGATTTGTATTTATTACTATATGCAGGATAAGATGAACCATAACCTTTGTAGGTTATTTGCTCAGCGTTAATTCCTTGTTTTATCAAAAAGTCGTAAACGAACTTTGCTCTTTGAGAGGAGAGTGTTTTGTTTTTTGCCTCTGAACCCGATCGATCAGTATGACCGCCAATTTCAAGTTTCAATTCTGGGAATTTCTCCAAAGCTTCCAATAAATAGTTTAAATCTTTATTTTGTTCAGGGCTCTTAATTTTAGTTTGTCCTGGACCAAATTTCACTTCATACAAAATCAATCGGTAATTCAATGGGATAGCTTCTGGCACAATAACGAGCTGCTCTATTTCCAAATGAATGTCGCTGCTGTCAATGATTTTCGGCATTGGAGGGCATATTTTTTCTCCTTTTCCATCTTTCAATACAAATTCTTCAAACGGAACAAAATCCTTTATTTGTTTTCGTATTGTCCTGTATCTCGGGCTTTGATTCGCCCCATCTGTCGCAATATCCCAATAGCTGGTGGCTTCCAAATCGGTGTACCCACAAAATTGCTTGAGCAAAATAGCAGAAATATAACCCGAAGCATGCCAGCCGTTCCAACAGTGCAAATAAACTGGGCCAATAGAGTCTTGTGTAGCACTTTCGTGAACCATTTTTACCATTTCGTAAATGTGGTTTGGATCAAAATAATCCAACTGAACGTATTCTAGGTTATTGTTTTCTCCGTTGATACAATTGCAACCTGTATTGTCAATGATAGAATCGGCATTTCTTTGGTATAAATACACCGATTTTGAAAACCCTTCTTTACATAAATTCAACACTCCATCGGGAGGCAGTGGATTTTGATTCTTTCTTTTTTCTGTTTTGTGGTAATAATTGTTTCCGCCACCGCGATATGCAATTCCATGGAGAATTGGGCGCATGTTTCGCGTTCCGTATAAATCATCGAAATTATTCCCGTAGTTATCGGTGATTTTGTGGAGTAGGTCTGTTTCGTTGTAACGCACTTTGTAGAAATCTGGAGAAAGGCTGTCGGTGATTTTATTCACCTTACTCGTGTCTTTCTGATAGGCTGAGGTAGATGGGATTTGCCCTATAAGATTGAGCGAAGTAAGAAAAGTAAATAGTAAAACTATGCGTGTCATAAAGAGGTTTCTTGTTTAACCGTTCAAAGATAAAAGTTATTGTGACCAAATGTTCTTATTCCTCAAACCTATTTTTAACATCTTTGTAAATGTCACCCATGAACAAATTGAGACCAATTGTGTAGGTAGGGGAATTGAAATTTTCTTCAACAAATTGGTTTCCTACAAGTAGTAACCTAAAACCAACTCCGGCACTAAGGCCAAAATATTTCAAAACACGATAAGTTGCTTTCATTGAGGGTTCGTAGGTGATTATAAAATGCGAATTCGATTTTTGTTTGTCCTTGGTTTGGTAAAATGTCTGACCGAATCCTAAGTACACAGGAACAGTGAGCTGTAGGTTTTTTTTCTCTAAAAACGAGAAAGAAACAAATGGAGCAACATACCTCATTTTTAAAGCTGCGGTATCTCTGGATTCATTAATGTGATTGAATTCTGTTGTCAGCCAATTGTAGCTGATTGCCAAGGTGAAATTTTTATTGAAAGTCACACCTCCCAGTACACCTCGGACTTGCGCCCTGTAATTTGAGATGAAGGAATTACGCGTATTGTAATCTCCGTAAAGATTTGGCTTATGAGTAAGACTCTCTTTGATAGAATCAAACATTTGGCTGGAGCCAAAATTAGATGAGAGAAAAATTAATATGTAAAGGAGTTTTTTGATGAGGTAAATTTATAGAAAAGAAAATTCATTCTGAATATATTTAATAATCTCTATCCATGGTATATTGTTGATAGTGATGTTATTGAAAACAGATCTGAGAATCTAGAAATTGAGCTCTAAATTCGGGTCCCAAAACACTTCTTTAAAATTTATAATTTTATCCTCCTTAATTTCAATCCCTTCTTTTTCAAGTGCTTGTTGCATGGCGGTAGGTGAAGTGAAGTGGTGCTTACCTGTTAACATTCCGTTTCGATTTACTACTCTGTGTGCAGGCACGTATTTTTCTTGAGTATGAGAAGCATTCATTGCCCAGCCCACCATTCTTGAAGATTTAGGTGTGCTTAAGGCTTTGGCAATCGCTCCATAATTGGTAACTCTTCCTTTAGGAATGTGCCGCACAATTTCAAAAACTGAATGAAAAAAATCTTTATGCTTTTCTGGGATGGAGGTCATTTTGTTGGTGAAAAGTGAGTGATGAATTTAATGAAAATCTAATGAACCATCTCTGTCTGTTTCTTCTGAATGTGTAAGAATCAAAAGGCGGCTTACCTCAGCATACCTAGAGCTCTATTCAAAGCTTTGACCAATACATCTACTTCTTCAATCGTATTGTAAAAACTAAAAGAAGCTCTAGTTGTTCCTGGAATTTCGAAAAAATCCATAATCGGTTGCGTACAATGGTGACCTGTTCTTACTGCAACTCCCATTTTGTCTACTAGTGTTCCCAAGTCAAATGGATGAACACCTTCAATTACGAAAGAAATCACGCAAGTTTTGTTTTTGGCTTCTCCTATAATTTGCAAGCCTTCAATTTTACTCAATTCTTGAGTAGCGTACTCCAATAATTCAGCTTCTTGCTTTTCAATGAATTCAAAACCCACAGAATTTATGTAGTCAACAGCCGCACCTAATCCAATTCCACCTGCAATATTAGGTGTTCCGGCTTCAAACTTATGAGGTAACTCGTTGTAAGTTGTTTTTTCAAAGGTCACTGTTTTTATCATATCACCGCCACCTTGATAGGGAGGAAGTGAGTTCAAAACGTCTTCTTTTCCGTATAAAATTCCTACTCCTGTTGGTCCAAATAGTTTGTGAGCAGAGAACACAAAAAAGTCTGCACCCATTGCCTGAACATCGAGTTGTCCGTGAGTTACTGCTTGTGCGCCATCCACTAAAACCAATGCTTTGTTTTCATGAGCTATTCTAATAATATCTTCGGTTGGGTTTATTGTTCCCAAAGAATTAGAAGTATGTGTAAAGGCCACCAGTTTGGTTTTAGCAGAAATTAGATTTTTGTATTCTTCAATTAGGAGTTCTCCTCTCTTGTTGATAGGAATCACTTTCAGTTTTGCCCCAGTTTCTTCACACAACATTTGCCAAGGCACAATGTTGGAGTGGTGTTCCATGGCTGTAATCACAATTTCATCTCCTGCCGATATAGATTTCCTCAAGCTACTTGCAATGGCGTTTATTCCGCCTGTTGTACCCGAAGTGAAAATGATTTCGTGAGAATGTTTCGCATTCAAAAAATGCTGAACTTTTACTCTGGCTTGTTCGTAAGCGTCTGTAGCTTCCTGGCTCAATGTATGCACCCCTCGGTGGATGTTGCTGTTTTCTAATGCATAATACTTACTGATAACATCTATTACTACTTGGGGTTTCTGTGTAGTTGCTCCATTATCCAAATACACTAGGGGTTTGTTATTTACTTCTTTTGAAAGTATAGGAAAGTCTTCGCGTATTTGTTGTATTGTTTTCATAGTTTATTCAATTTGGACTTCGGTACATTCCGAGAAAGAGGAACACTCAGCCCTCAGTTCTGTGTAATCAATTATCAATTGAAATCTTACTCCATCCCATACATTTCGAGTACTTTTTCTTTCAGTTCTGGGATTTTTATTTTTTCCACTACTTCACCCAAAAACGCTCCTATCAACAAGGCAGTTGCCGATTCTTTACTCAATCCTCTCGATTGCAAATAAAACACTGCTTCTTCGTCCAGTTGGCCAGATGTAGAACCGTGACTACATTTTACATCATCAGCGTATATTTCAAGCTCTGGTTTCGAATTCATAGTCGCATCATCCGACAAAAGAATGTTGTTGTTGCTCTGAAACGCATTGATTTTTTGAGCATCTTTTCGCACGAACACTTTTCCATTAAATACTCCCGTAGCTTTGTCGGAAACAGTTCCTTTGTAGTGCTCATTACTTTCACAATTTGGCATGATGTGGTCCATGATAGTGTGATTATCTATGTGCTGCTTGCCAGTGGGTTGGTAAGCACCATATAAATTACTTTCGCAGTTTTCTCCCTTCACAAATACATTGGTGTTGTTTCTTATCCAATCTCCCTTTAGCGTATAGTTGAAAGCCGAAAAGGTTGAGTTCTTTTCTTGTGTAGCAACGTTGGTGCTCATTACGTTTATTCCTTCATTATAATTTTGGATAACGTAGTAGTTCATGTGACTATTTTCGCCAATAAAAAACTCATTCACAGAGTTGTAAAAGAAATTCTCGGTTTCTTTATTAATCGAACTCTTGATGATGGATAATTCTGAATTTTTGTGTGAAACAAATAGATTTCTTGGTTGTGAAATTACCTGATGACCTTCGCTGTATTGGATGAGATGAACGGGTTTGTCACAAACTCCTTTGGCTACTATCATAATTCCCTCAGAAAAGTAGGCTGTATTAAGAGCTGAGAAGAAATTTGTAATTGAATCCAAGTTTTTTGAGAAATAAGACGTCAGTTCTTCTGTCGTACATTCCTCAAATGATTTTACTTGCAGCACATCGTTTTTAGGCAATGAGGAAAGTTCAGCATTAAAAAAACCATTTACCATCACAATTTCGTAGGTGTCTAATCCTGAAATACGAACTTCTGATAAGTCGATATCAACTGAATGTAATGGGTTGAAATCATACTGATTCTTTGTGATTTTGGTAGTTCTGCTGTATTTCCAATATTCATTTTTGGTCGTAGGAAACTCCAGCCCTTTAAGGGCTTCAATCCCCGATTTTCTAATCGTTTTTAATTCATTCCATACAGCTAACTTATTCTCAGCGATTTGTGAAACAAATTCTTCTACTTTATTTGTGGTCAGTGTTGAACTCATTGTAGTGTTTTGAGAATGTGTGATTAAGCGTTTACCTCTTCTTTTATCCAGTCGTATCCTTTTTCTTCAAGCTCAAGAGCTAACTCCTTAGTTCCAGATTTAACTATTTTTCCTTTGTATAGAACATGGACAAAATCTGGTACTATGTAGTCCAACAATCTTTGGTAATGTGTAATGACTACCGTTGCGTTGTCTTTGTTCTTCAATGTGTTTACACCGTTCGATACAATTTTAAGAGCATCAATATCCAGTCCAGAATCGGTTTCGTCCAAGATGGCTAGTTTTGGCTCAAGCATCGCCATCTGGAATATTTCATTTCTCTTCTTTTCTCCTCCACTAAAACCTTCGTTTACATATCTTTTTAATAAAGAGTTGTCCAATTCAACAAGAGCAGATTTCTTCTTTACCATAGCCAAAAATTCTTTGGCAGCAATAGGTTCTTCTCCTTTTGACTCTCTTGTTTCGTTGATAGCCGTTCTCAAAAAATTCATGTTACTTACGCCAGGAATTTCTATCGGATATTGAAAAGCTAAGAATATTCCTAGTCTTGCTCTTTCTTCGGTTGAATATTCTAATAAATCTTCCCCCATAAAATCTACAGAGCCGGCTGTAATTTCATAATCTTCATTTCCTGCCAATACCGAGGAAAGGGTACTTTTTCCAGAACCATTTGGCCCCATTATCGCGTGAACTTCTCCTGCTTTTACCTCCAGGTTTATTCCTTTTAGGATTTCTTTTCCGTCAATAGAAGCGTGTAAGTTTTTAATTGAAATCATTCTGTTTTATTTCGTTATTTTTAAACATTCTAAATAATAGGCAAATGTAAAAAAAACTTTCCCAAAATTCCATATTTTGAGGATTCTAAATAAAAAAAAACGAAGGCCCATCACAAATAAATTGAAACAGAAGTTTTAGTGGAACTTAATTCGTAATTTTGACACAATTAATTCGGAGAAAAATTATATGAAAAACATCAGAAATTTCTGCATCATTGCACACATTGACCACGGTAAAAGTACTTTGGCAGATAGGTTATTGCAAACAACGGGAACTATTAGCGACCGTGAAATGCAAAACCAAGCACTGGATGATATGGATTTGGAGAGAGAAAGAGGGATTACCATCAAGTCGCATGCAATTCAAATGAATTACAAGCAGGACGGAGAAGAGTATGTCTTAAACCTCATTGATACTCCAGGTCACGTGGATTTTTCGTACGAAGTTTCTCGTTCTATCGCGGCTTGCGAAGGAGCATTGTTGATTGTGGATGCTTCGCAAGGAATAGAGGCGCAAACTATTTCCAATTTGTATTTGGCGCTAGAACACGATTTGGAAATCATTCCAATCTTAAATAAAATGGATTTGCCTGGAGCAATGCCAGAAGAAGTTTCTGATCAGATTATTGAATTAATTGGCTGTTCTCAGGAAGATATAATTCCGGCAAGTGGTAAGACAGGATTGGGAGTTGAAGATATATTAAAGGCCGTGGTTAGCCGAGTTCCTGCACCAGTAGGTGAAGTAAATGCTCCTTTTCAAGCGATGGTATTCGATTCTGTTTTTAATTCTTACCGAGGTATTATTGCCTACTATAGAGTATTAAATGGAAAATTGAACAAAGGTGATAAGGTGAAATTCATCAATACCAAAAAGGAATACTTTGCGGACGAAATTGGAAACTTGGGACTTAATTTAATGCCAAAGAAACAAGTTTCGGCTGGCGATGTTGGATATATCATTTCAGGGATTAAAGAAGCAAAAGAGGTAAAAGTAGGGGATACGATAACTACTGTGGACAATCCAACCACGGAGGCTGTGCAAGGGTTTGAGGATGTAAAACCGATGGTTTTTGCCGGGATTTATCCTGTAGATACTGATGAATACGAGGAGTTGAGAGATGCTATGGAACGTTTACAATTGAACGATGCCTCATTAGTATTTGCTCCCGAAAGTTCGGCTGCACTTGGATTTGGATTTCGTTGTGGATTCCTAGGAATGTTACACATGGAGATTATTCAAGAAAGACTAGAGCGCGAATTTGATATGACTGTGATTACCACAGTTCCCAACGTATCCTACAAAGCATATTTGAAAAAGGACAGCGAGTTATTAGAGTTGAATAACCCTTCAGATTTGCCAGATCCTTCTATGATTGATTACATCGAAGAACCATTCATTAAGGCTCAGATTATTACAAAGTCCGATTTTGTAGGTTCCATTATGAATTTGTGTATCGAAAAACGAGGGATGTTGACCAATCAAGTCTACTTGACTTCAGATAGGGTAGAGCTCTCCTTTGAAGTTCCTATGGCAGAAATTGTTTTTGATTTTTATGACAAGTTAAAGTCTATTTCAAAAGGATACGCTTCGTTTGATTATTTTCCAATTGGATTCAAGCAGTCCAAACTCATAAAACTGGATATTTTACTAAATGGCGATCCTGTGGATGCACTGTCTGCTCTAGTCCATCAAGATAATGCTTACGACTTAGGAAAGAGAATTTGTGCTAAGCTGAGGGAATTAATCCCAAGGCAACAATTTGATATTGCGATTCAAGCGGCAATTGGAGCGAAAATTATCTCCAGAGAAACAGTGAAAGCCGTGCGTAAAGATGTAACGGCCAAATGTTATGGTGGAGACATTTCTAGAAAGCGTAAGCTACTTGAGAAACAAAAGAAAGGGAAGAAAAGAATGAGACAAGTAGGGAATGTGGAAGTTCCTCAGTCGGCATTTATGGCGGTGTTGAAGTTAGATTAATATTTGTTCTATCTGATTTGTCAGCAGATAGGTTAGAGCGTAAACATCTTATAGGTTGTCAAAACAGTGGATCACAAACCTTTTACAAGCCTTCTCAGAAAAGGCTTAATCAAAGTACTGGTTGTAATTAGTTAACAGTTAGATTGACTGGCTTTTTTCTGCAAGTAGAAATTACCCTAGGTCATTCTATGGAAGGACAACAAACCTTTTGTTTAGCTGTTGGCTGTTTATTCTAATGTTCTTTTAATAGAACATCCTAGAAATAAGGTTAAAGTTTCTTGCTCTTATTCAAAATAATCGGGTTAAACAAGAGCTGATAGGGATTTCAGAGCAATTTCATAAAATTGTTCACCATCCGACAAAAACATCTAAAAAGTAACGTTTAGATGAGGTTAGTTTTTATTCCGAAACTAACATCAATAAATCAACCAATCTATTGGAATACCCCATTTCATTGTCGTACCATCCACAAATTTTCACTGTATTTTCAAGTACTTGTGTCAGTGTAGCATCAAATATACAAGACGAAGGGTTTCCTATAATATCGATCGACACAATTTCATCGGTATTGTAGGTTAATATCTCCGACAATTTTGCTTCTGCTGCCTTGGAAAAAGCAAGATTTATTTCCTCAATAGTTTTTGGGTTTTTTACGTTTAGCGTGAGCTCCGTCAATGATCCATCGGGAACCGGTACTCTGTTAGCGCTGCCAATAATCTTACCTTCAAGGTGAGTGAATATTTTTGTAATTGCTGTTGCTGCTCCAGTTGAGGTTGGTATAATTGAGAGTGCGGCTGCTCTTGCTCTTTTCATATCAGAGTGTGGTGCATCATGCAGATTCTGGTCACTTGTGTAGGAATGTATTGTTGAAAGTATACCGGACTCTATACCGCATAAATCGTCAATTACTTTAATCATTGGGGCCGCACAATTTGTCGTACAACTCGCATTAGATATTATGGTTTCTGTACCATCGAGTTCATTGTCGTTAATTCCGAGTACAATAGTTTTGATATCATTTGATTTTGCTGGTGCAGATAGAATTACTTTTTTTGCTCCTGCCAAGATATGTTTTTGTGCCAAATCACTTGTTCGGAAATAACCGGTAGATTCAATTACAACATCAACATCTAAATCTTTCCATGGTAACTTTTCTGGATCTTTCTCATTGAATACGACTATCTTTTTCTCATTGATGGTGATTGAATTTTCATCAGCAGAAACTGTTCCATCAAATTTCCCATGAATAGAGTCATATTTGAAAAGATTACAAAGCATTTTATTTTCCGTCAAATCATTTATTGCAACAATCTCAAGATTATTATGTTTTAAGATTATTCTTGCAGTTGATCTTCCAATCCTTCCGAATCCGTTTATAGCTACTTTTGTTTTTTTCATGATAGTTGGTTTAATTCAGACGCCTTAATACGCTTATAAAGTTATAAAGGATTTTTATAGTTTGCACAACTTTAATACGATACTTATTGTAAATATAACAATAAGCCTTTGTCTTAGACTTGTTTTTTTATTTTTTTCAAAAAAAAATACTATCAGGACGTCCTGATAGTATTAAATTTGAATGTATTTTTTTATTACTGTTTGATAAACTTAGCTCCCTTGAATTTCATTCCTTCAGCCTGAACTGTAACGAAGTAAATTCCTTTTGGTAGGGTAGAAGTATTTACTCTGTGCTTCATATTCCCTTGTTGTCTATTTGTAAGTGTTTCGCTGGCAACCATTTGTCCAGATAAACTAAATACAGTGATGGTTACATCGGCATTGTTTGTTAGTTCTAATTCTACGTTGGTAAAATCAGTAGCTGGATTAGGATATAAGTTGAAAGTAGAAGTTTCTTCCTTCTCATCTTTGATGTTTTCGTCTATGGACATAAAATCATTACTACTCCAAATACCTCTTCCGTGAGTACCGAAGTATATTGTTCCAGAGTTTGTACATTCTTCCCAACTTCTGTATTGTTGTCTTACGTCATAAACTGGTACGGCACCCATCTCATCATTTTGTGCACTCCATGTTGCTCCTGAATTCAATGATACCCAAGCTCCAAACTCTGTTCCGGCTATAATTCTTGTTGGGTCGCTCATGTCAATTACTGCATCAAATACAGGCATGGTAGGTAAGTTTCCTTTTATGCTGGAAAAAGAAGAACTTCCTGTTGTGGTTGCAGCAGTCGTTGATCTAATAATATTGGTAGATGAACCATATCCTCCTAAAGCTACTACCAGGTGTTCTGGATCATTTGGATCTACTCCTAATCCTGCAACATATTGAGATCCGTTGAGAATAGTTGTAATTTCTAACTGAGAAACACCGCTTCTTACATCGGCATAATTGAATGAGGTACTGTCGTGGTCATTTATTCCATTAATCGCGTCATTCGCTTCGTTATTGTAATACACATTGTTAAATCCTTTAACTCTATATACTTCTCCTCCTGAAGTTCCTACATATAATATGTTTCCATCTTTGGAAAACTCCATTTCAGTGACTCTGCCTGTTACAGAGTTCATTACTTTCCACCATACTGGGGTTGTACCGAATCTTAGTGCTCCTCTTGTTACCCAGACACCTCCTGAACCTTGTAACCCAAGAGCAAACATGGATTGAACTCTATCTTGTACCCTTAACGTATCGCGGTAAGCATAAGAGAAAGTGGTATCTCCTAATACGTCAACTGTTGTGTCAATAACAACACTAACTGCTGTTGGTAGAACGTAAGGAAATTCTACTCCTAAGTTTTTACTAGGAATCATAACGGTAGTTCCTGCCGGTAGGTTTTCAGTAGCATAGTAATCTAAAGAATCTGTACTGTTTAGGTCGTTGGCTGTTTCGTATAATCTTGTAACATTGTAGAATGGTTTAACAGAATTTGGTAAAGCATCTATTTCGGTGCCTGTGAATGGACTTCCATTTCCTTTGTTTGCTGTTCTGTAGTTGGCTCCAGTGTATATACTTGAAAACAGTACATTTGGATCAAGGTGAGAAATTTCACAATCAAAGCCATCACCTCCCTGAACTCTTCTGAATTCCATTGGTGTTGTACCCGGATTGTTTACATCTTTATACTGTGTGCCATTATCTTGCGCTCCTCCAATAAGATCACCAAATTTAGAGTAGCCAATTCCGTAAAATTGCGTTACGTTGTAACCTCTGTTTGCAGGATAATATTGAATATTGGTTGAAGTAGCGTTGTCGGATATTCCAATTCCACCATCGTTTCCAACGTAAAGTCTGTTTGTATTGTCCCAAACCATTTCATGATGATCTGCATGGGAATAAAATGAACTCGTTTGAGGCACTTGTGAAGAAGAAACTTGTGACATCTGACCAAATGGTGGTGAGGTTACTGACTCTATCCATCTAAATACATTTATTCCACCAATTAAAAATCTTTTTGGGTCTCCCGGAATTGAGGTAATGATGTTGTTGTAGTTCCCTTGGAACTGAAGACCATTGGCAAACGGATCGGTAGTAAGTACTGTAGTTGCAGCTACCCCGTTTGGTGTTTCAGGAACAACCTCAGCCCAAGTAGCACCATTGTCGTGTGACGCGGAGATTCCTGCCAACGATGAGTTTGTTTTTACCATTGAGGCGTAAATAGAATATTTACCATTAGGATTTTTATCGTGAGAAATTGCGTATTCAATTCTAGAAATAGCCGATCCTGTTGCTGATTCCTTAACTTGTCCCGCACCAGTTCCAGATACTTTTGTCCAGCTACCTGAACCTTCTTTTACAAAAGTCCTACTTCCAAGTCCTGCAAGAATAACATTCCCATCGTTGGATATTTTTAAGTCTGTTACAGAACCTGTAATCCCTGGTTCGGGAGTAAATGAGGTTTTGTTTTCAACTTTTATTAATCGAATAGGAAAGTTTCCACCAACATAAACCACATCTTGCTGATTTGGATCTGCTACAATTGCGTTTACCGCAGCAGTTCCCCAACTTGGAGAAGGTGAAAGTTGAGACCAAGTAGTTCCCCCGTCTGTGGTGTAATATACACCGTTTGCTCGGTGTCCACCACTTCCTCCGTTTGCTATACTTGATTCATGAGTTGATCCCGTACCTACGTAAATTGTACCATTTTGGGTTTGTGCCATGCTGGATACTGACAATACCTCGGAAAAAGCAGAAACTCTTGACCAAGTGTTTCCACGGTTAGTTGATTTGAAAAGCCCTCCAGAGACACTACCTGCATACACAATGTTGTTGTCTGAGTTGTCTACTAAAATAGCTCTTGTTCTCCCGCCAACATTATCTGGACCCTCATCAATTAGGTTTAGAATGGAGCTTCTGCTAACACTTGCGGCTTGAACTGCTTGCCAAGCCTTCGAGAAATCACTCGCTTCCATTTTGCCTGTGTTCACATTTTTTCTCATCTCTTCATACAAATCGATTCCATGTTGGGCAGTCGTTTTATTCAAAGATATTGAGCTTTCTCTTGGAGTGTAAACATCGATTGCACTCTCGCAGTCTCCACAGTTTAGGTAAGATACAACTCCAATACTCGAGAGTAAAAATCCACCTAATATAAGTTTCGTAGTGTTTTTCATAAGCTATTATTTTCAATTTGGATGAAGAATTTAAAGTTTATATTCTCCTCTCCAATGACAAGGTTTGATATTTTTCAGCAATAAAATTAAGAAATTTTAAATCTAATTTGTTTGAAATTTTAATAAAATTTATACAACTCTAGGTTGCTGGTTTCAAAATAGGTGTTTTTCAGCATGGTAGCTCGATCTAACAAGTGGACCGCTTTCTACAAAACGAAATCCTTTCTGAAGGCCTATTTCTTTGTAGCGTGCAAATTTCTCAGGACTCACAAACTCATCCACAGGAAGGTGTTCTTTGGTGGGTTGTAGGTATTGTCCTAAAGTTAAGATATCAACGTTAACCGCTCTCAAGTCATCCATTGTTTCCAATACTTCTTCTTCGGTTTCTCCCAATCCTAGCATAACACCAGATTTGGTTTTCATACCTCCTTCTTTCAATCTACGCAATAACTCCAGACTTCTGTTATATTTTGCCTGAATCCTTACCTCCTTTGTTAATCTTCTCACAGTCTCTAGGTTATGAGAAACGATTTCGGGAGCGACATCAATTATTTTTTGTAAATTCTCCCATTTCCCCATAAAATCAGGAATTAAGGTTTCCATTGTTGTGGTAGGTGATTTTCTGCGAATTGCTCTTACTGTTTGAGCCCATATTTCTGCACCACCATCTGCCAGGTCATCTCTGTCAACCGAAGTGATTACACAATGCTTTACTTCCATCAAACTCACAGATTTGGCAATTTTAGCTGGCTCAAAAACATCAACGTCTTCAGGTTTCCCAGTTGCAACATTGCAAAAACCACAAGATCTAGTGCATGTGTTTCCAAGTATCATGAATGTGGCTGTTCCAGCTCCCCAGCACTCACCCATATTCGGGCAGTTTCCGCTCTGACAAATTGTGTGAAGACCATGGTCATCTACAATTTCACGTACCTTTTTATATTCTTTTCCAATCGGTAGTTTTACTCTTAGCCAATTGGGTTTTTTTACTTTTTCTTTCGTTTCCATTTAGTTGAAATACTTTTTACCAAATAATAATTTAATGTATAAGTTGTAAAGGATTACTTCCTCTTTTTTGAAAGCTAGAATTGGTGTTCCTCCGGGAAAAACATCTATTGTTATACCAGTCTCCAGAGCAAAAATATTATCTCTTTGCTTGGCTAGTTCAAATTTAAAACCTGATTCCAAATGTCCTCCAAAAATAGCGCTAACTTCATTTATTCCTGTGCCAAAAGGTGATCTCCCATAAATGTTTGATTCGTTGTGAATTTCTGGGTCATATCGTTCGTCACTGTTGAATATTATGCCCTCTTCTTGATTTACTATTTCTAGGTAAATGGGCTTGAGGAATCCGATGTTTGCTCCTGCTTTCCAGTTAAAGTAAACACTTATGCCTTTTTCTCTTTGCTTTTCATAAAGCAGATTTTGTTGTCCGAAACTCAATCTTACATTGTACAACGAGTTTAGTTTTCCGTATTTGAATGCTTTTGAGAAACTGTTTTGAGCTACCTGATAGCGAATTTTGTATTCCTTAGGGTCCTTTATGTTCACAATATCTAGGCTCAATAAATTGTAGCGTTTGTAAGTTTTGAATTTTGCGTAAGTTAAATTTCCGCCCCAACCATTTGTGTGCAAAATTACACCTCCAAACCATTCAGACCTGAATCCAACCAAATTTTCTTGTTGGGCTGGCAATTGGCTCAAGCCAATATGACAGAATAGGAGTAAAAATAATATTTGGAGTAAAATTTGTTTCATTTTGATTTTTCTACTGAACAAATATAAGCAAAGTTTAAATTGGATGATTGGAATTTGAGTTCGGATCAAAAAAAAGCACAACTAATAAGTTGTGCTTTGAATACTAAAAATTCTTTTAATTTAAACTTCTTTGTTTTGAATTGTATGTTGTGTATTTATTTCTGAGGAATTGTTCTCAAGAGTTACAGTGACTATCTTTCCATAGGCATCACAGTGTTGTTTTTTAGTCGTGCAAGACCCTAAAAAAAGAGAAATAAACAGAATGGATACTGATATTGTGAGTAATTTTTTCATGTGTTACATAGTTTAAGTTACAAAAAAACGGATATTTAGTGGTAGGATGACGAATCGCCCAATTGAGTTATAAACAAGTTATAAACACTATGAATGATGAGATGTCATTTATTCCAAGGAAATTAGTACGTTTTTTCTTTGATTTATTTTCATTCTGACGAAATATTCCACAATGGGTTGTAGTTTTATCCAATTATGAAACAATTGACACAAATAATTATTGCTTTTGCGACTTTTTTGTTTTGCAACGATGTTATTGCTCAGCGTTTTATTTCTTTTAGTCTTCAGGACTCTATCCAATCAGTTTTTTCAATTGAAGATTCTTCACAATCTCGCTTAGTGAAAGATAAAGTTATACTTGATCTTCAATCAGAGGGTTACATCACGAGTTGGTTGAGATTTCGTCATACAGTTGGAGATACTTCTTTTTACGAAGTGAAATTAGGCCGAAAGTATGTATGGAAAGGACTTGCGTTTTCTGATCATATTCCTGCTCTAATTACTACTGATTTTAGTGACAGTAAATTAACTGAAGAAGGTATTGTTTCAGCTGTGGATAAAGTGTTGTCACATTTTCAGGATAGGGGTTATCCGTTTGCTACCTGCTACCTCGATTCTATAAAGGTTTTTGGTGATTCTGTTTCAGGGAAGATCGTGTTAAACACCAATCAATACATTGCTTTCGATTCTTTGGAAATAAAAGGTGGTAGTTCTGTTACTCATCAAACTCTTTCTAGATTGATAGAGTTTTCAAAGGGAATGCCTTACAATGAGTCATACGTCACGAAATTGCCTTCCGTTCTTTCTTCTTTTCCTTTTTTATCTGTAGTAAGGG
>CBFHZD010000004.1:149600-150858 GCA_965660305.1 Flavobacteriales bacterium
AATGCCTTACAATGAGTCATACGTCACGAAATTGCCTTCCGTTCTTTCTTCTTTTCCTTTTTTATCTGTAGTAAGGGTGCCCGAGGTTTATTTTTACAAGGGAAAAGCTTCTTTGGTTTTGTATTTAGATGCCAAAAAGAACAATAAATTTGATGGTGTCGTGGGATTGAATCCAAACGAGAACTCCAGTGGGCTGGAAGTCGTAGGAGAGGTGAATATTCAACTTGCCAATGTGCTTAGAAGAGCAGAATCTATCTCTTTGAATTGGGAGAAAATTAAAGAAAACTCTCAGCGTTTCAAAGCGAGGTTCGATTATCCTTTTTTGTTTGGTTCTAGAATAGGTGTAGGAACCAAATTGAATTATTTTAGACAAGATACCGCCTTCGCAAATCTTGATTTTAATCTGGGATTGTCCTACTTTATTGATAATAATCAGTCGTTTAAATTAGGTTGGAATTCAATCAATTCCAACTCTTTGGTTCAGTCTTCTGGCATAGACTTACCTGTTTCCAACTCGTTTTCTGCTAATTATTTAAGTATCGGATATAAGAGTGAGCAATACGATTATCCGTTGAACCCAACAAGGGGAGGTGGAGTGAACTTTACAATCAATTCTGGGTTCAAAAACATTGATAAAAATACTGAACTCGTAAACTCAAATTATCAAGACTTGGAGGAGAACACTCGTCAGTTTAGAATAGATGTTGAGCTCGTTAAGTTTGTTCCGTTATTCAAAAAAGCAACTGCCATGATAAAGTTTGCAAGTGGAAATATTATCGGTGAAAATATTTTTTTAAATGAATTGTATCAACTCGGTGGCTTAAACTCTTTGCGTGGTTTTAATCAACAGTCCTTATTTGCCTCTAATTATTATTTTCTTACTTGGGAATACAGGTATTTGTTTGATAGGAATTCCTCGGTTTTTATATTTGCCGAAGGTGGTTTTTATGAAAGTAATAAAGTGGAGCTTTATGAAAATGGATTTCCTATTGGAGCAGGATTTGGGGTTAATTTTGCCACTAAGTCAGGCGTTTTTACTCTCACTTATGCCCTGGGAAAACAAGATGACAATCCGGTCTTGGTAAGAAACGGAAAAATTCATTTTGGCTTTATCAGTTTATTCTAGTATAAAAAAAGCTCCCAATCTGAGGACTGGAAGCTTTTTTTAACGTTCATTATGGTTTATTGCTTTACGAATTTCAGCTGAGTTTCAAAAGAATCACCTATAACTCTTACCATGTATATACCTGAAGTTAAC
>CBFHZD010000004.1:150956-161114 GCA_965660305.1 Flavobacteriales bacterium
ATTGTGATAGTCGTTATACTCTGGCTTTGTTTGGTTACCATAAGTGGGCATCCAACTTTGCGGATAAGTATGCTCTCTTGAAATCACACTAAAATTAAAGGGTGCTGAGTAAATATAAGGTTCTCCTGAATAAGCACAACTTACAACTTGTTGGTTATTGGTGGTATCCCTCGAGTCAAAATCTTGAATGTAAGTATCATCAAAATCGCTGTAGAACATCAATGTGTGAGGATTCGTCAGGTTATGGAGTTGTGTCACAAAGTTTGGACTAGCTACAGAAACTCCGTTGTAGTGTGCTGGTGACTGCATGGTTACAGGAGTTGTTATCGATCCAGTTCTTGCAATTGGATTATAGTTGCTGTAGATTCCTGAGCCACTGTAAGCGAAAACAGCTAGGTTATAAGTCGAATTGGCATAAGTTTCTTTGGATAGATAAGATAGGTTTTTTCCAACGTAAGCGATTTTAGCGTTTCCAATACTTTCTCCTATTGAATAAGCTATACCATCAGTGGGTATTCCCGTAGGAGCACTACCTCTTTTAAAAAGAACCAGGTAAGATTCGTCAGCCAAAGGAGAGGTAGGGGTAAGGTTAACCTCATACTTGTAGGTAGTCACATTTGTAAAATTCACAGATGCTGGAGTAGAGGGCTCCGTAGCCAATCCGTTTCCATATCCAACCAAATTAATGATGTACGGGTTTTCAGTAGCATCGTTGTTTGCAATAGAAAGAGTACTTGTTCTAGTTCCAGCAGCACTTGGTGTGAAATCAATTTTCAGAGTATCATTTGATAAACTATTAACCGTTGAAGGAAAACTCACTATGTTAAACTCTGTAGTGTTTGAACTCGTTACTCCAGATATTCTCAGGGTACTATCGGTTCCTTGGTTGTCAATAATTATATTAATTCTTTTGGTTGCAGCCACTGTTTCAAAAGTATAGTAATTACTTCCGCTAAAAACTGTATCCGTCCCAATTGAGGCTTGGATTTCCGCCTCTGGTGTAGCAAGAGGTGCAGTTATTTCAATATCGTCTAAAGATAGGTTCACACCACTAACTTTATTGGTGTAAAAAAAACGAATGTAACGTGTGCTTGCCAAACATGTATCTCTAAACTGAGTGTAGGCAGTTGTGCTGATATCATTATTGGTTAAAGTTCTTGTGCTTGTCCAAGAGGTTCCATTGGGAGAAAATTCAATATCAATAGTTCCTTGAAAAGGAGCTCCTCCTACGTTTTGACCTTTAAGAAAGTAAGAAACAACTCCACCTTGAGCCGCAATATTAATAGTTAAAAAGTGTCCTGTTCCATTAAGTTTCACGCTGGGAGCCGCAACATTTCCGTTACTTGCGTAAAAACTAGGTTGGTATGTAGCTCCACCGGGAGTAATCCCCATAGTTACACCAGAAGGTAAATTAGTGTTGGGCACAGACCAAGAAAACGGAACGGGTGCTTGTGCCATTGCTCCAAAGCTAAGGGCAATAGCGATTAGTATTGTGAATGTATTTTTCATATTGTCTGTGTTAAAATTTTATTTGTAATGAGGCATTATATCTTCTGCCCAAGCCATAGAATACAGCTGCTGATTGTGCGTCAAAGCTATTTGTAGTTTGTCCTGTAAATCTATCGTTGTTTTGCGCGTCCGAAATGTATTGTGTATCCAACAAGTTTAGAATACTCAATCGGATACTCAACATTGGCTGTTTTTTCTTTTCACCAATTCCTTTCAGCCTGAAAGAGTATCCTGCATGAAGATCCATGAGTCCATAAGAAGGGATTTGCCATGATTCTCTTCCTGCATTTTCGCCATTCAAAGCTCCTGGTTCAAAGTCGGCATAATACCTGTCAAACCAGGTGTATTGCGATTTGATATAGAGTTTTTTGGTTAAGTTTATTCTGATTTTTGCACCTATTTGAGTTTGCGCAGCATCTCCAACATGAACACCTCGAGCATCAAAAGAAGCATACTGAATGTTTCCCGTAGCATCTGTGATGGTCGCTCCATTGTCATTCAAAAATGTAATGCTATCTTTCTTACTCATCCATTTCCATTCACCTAAAGAGAGCATCCCTTCCAAAGTAATGTATCTATTCATTTTGTATGCCAATTCAAATTCTGCTCCCATGTGTAAGGCATCCATCTGAATGTTGGCATTGAATGTTTCGTTGTCTTCTCCCGTTCTTCTTACCGTATAAGGTCTGTCTTTCCAATTTGTTACGTAGGTATTTACATTTATCGCCACCTTGTTTTTTTTGTAGGCATAACCCAATTCAGCAGCTTGAACTTTTTCATTCACAATATTATTTACTACTTCATTGTTTTGGTCAATTACGTTTGCAAATTTTGGGACATTTGACAAATATCCTAGGTTTACAAACATGTTAGAGTATTCATCAAAAATGTAGTTAGCACCTGTTTTAATAGTAAACCCAGGTCTTGTAACCCATTTCGTTTTGTAAGTCTCTAGCTCTTCAGAGTCTCTTGTGTATTCTTTTCCGTTCACCGAGACTGTGTCGTTATACCCAACGGCATATTGCTCACCGTTCACGGTTAAGGTTTTTTTTCTGAAATAATCCACACCTTGGTAACCGGATGCAGAAACTGAAGCGCTACCGAATATAGACCAGAGTTGTTTTTTGTATTCAACTTGCCCAAATGCTCCTCCCCAAACAACTTTACCCAAGTCGTGGTAAAAGTATTTGTCTCCTTCTCTGAAAACTCGTTGATTCGTATTTTGATTCCCTCCTAATTCTTTTGCATAATCTGCATCTAATAAATCGTAAACTTGTCTAAAATGCTCTCCCTCGTAACTTCTTAAATCAATTCCTCCGGAGTAGGTGAGGTTGTCATTTTTGACATAAGTTGCCGTAGAAAGTAATCCATACCAAAAATGATTGTTGACACTTTGGTAAATATTAGAATTGGCAAACCTTTCGGTAGGATGATAGGCGGGGTCAATATTTGGTCCAAAATCACCAGCCGTATTTTGATCATATACGTATTGGGCATCCAACATGCCTGTTTCAGGATTTATAGAAGCGTTCCTCATACCAGTTCCTCCTCCTTGTCCAATAGAGAGATAAGCAACATTTGTGATGTATAATTTTTTATTTATTTGCCAGAAATCTCGCAAGGTAATTTGAGGTTTGAAATATCTATTTTCTTGCTGATACATAGTTTTTTTCTCCCCATTTTTATCCACATATTCACCCCAAAATTGATTGAATTTTATCCCGTGGTCACTTCCTCCTCCGGCTGCAAATTGTGCAATAGCATCTTCAGGCACTCCAAGGTCTCTTGCTTGCGCTTCATCGTAAAAAGAAATGGGTTGTTTGAAAGATCTTTGTCCATGGCTCTGTGGTGCCCCAAAAGCTGATAGACTAATTAAATGTTTTTTAATTCTTTTTTCCGCCTTGAGGTAAAAAAAGTAACCATCGGTGTAGGTTCCATCAACATAACCTTCTCCTTTTTTTCGAGAAAATGCACCCGTAAAACCCCAGCCATTTTTTAGTTTTCCAGAATTAAAACTGAATGATTGCCTTTGAAATCTTCCTGTACCAATTTCCGTTTTAACATTTATTTCTGGTTTAGAATCAATTCCTTTTGTAAAGATGTTCATTGTTCCACCTATTGATGGAACTGCTAATTTTGAAACACCAAGTCCTCTTTGCACCTGAATTGTTTGAGTCACCATATCCAGACCAAACCAGTTTGACCAATACACCCAACCATTTTCCATATCATTCACTGGTACACCGTCAATCATAACTGCCAAATTTCGTTGGCTAAACCCTCTTATTGTAATTCTTGCATCTCCATCTCCACCTCCAGTTTGTGTGGCATATACACTTGGTGTTGAATTTAATACCATTGGGATGTCTTGGGAGGCAAGTTCTTCATTCAGTTTTTCTCTTGAAATGTTGGTAAAAGCAACAGGAGTTTCTCTTTCTTTAGCTATATCAGCCACAATTTCTACTTCTCTCATCTTTTTTGTAGAGAGTTTTACATCCAAATACTGGGTTCCTTCCTTTATCGTTACTCTTCTTGTTTTTGGTAACATTCCTACATAGGAGAATTTGATGGATTGATCTCCTATTGGCAATTCGAGCTGATAATTTCCGTCTATGTCGGTTGTTGTTCCTTTACCGTTATCGAAAAGAACTGAAGCGCCAATTAATGTTTCGCCTGTAATTTCATCGGTTAAAGTTCCTTTTAAGGTTCCTGTTTGAGCAAAAAATCCTATCCCTGAGAACAGAGATAGGATTAGAATGAGTGTTGATTTTGTCATTGTTAAGCGACTGTTAGTTGAGTATAATTTTTTTGGTAAGTCTTTGTCCGTTTTCAAATGTCAAGGCCACAAAATAAACTCCTTTAGGTAAATTAGAGGTGTTGATCCTCGTGGTGGTTGTATTAGTTGTTGTCTCAATTACTTTGCTACCGAGTATTGATATAATTTCAATGTTGGTAGGAACAGAGGTTGTACTCAAATTTAGAATTCCAGTATTGGAAGGGTTTGGATAAGCTCTGAAAGTTTCTTCTCTCTCAAGATTATTTGTGCTTAATAGCCCTGAACAATTACATACGTGAGAGCCTAAGTTGCTAAAATTCAATGGGGACAAAGTATCCCATTCTGTTCTTGGGTCAAAGGCATCTAGTGCATTTACATCTCCTTGAGTTACGTTGAACTTTCTTACCATAACGTGGTCTTTAGTCCAAGATGTTGAATCTCCTGAAACGGATATAAGAGGCCATCCATAAGCCCTATGGTTACTTGGTACACCGTTCACAAGTCCTGGATCTTCTCCTACTTTACCTATTACGTCCAAAACTGTAGTTCCTTTAAATAAGGCAATTACATCATTTCCATTGAAATACATGACGTTATTCACATTATAAACTGGACAGAGGAAAGTATCGGCCTGGTTTTGCAAAGTGTCCCATACTGGTGCTTCTTGTCCTGTACCAGTAGAGTCTCTTTTATCAATAACAATGACAAAAGTTCCTTTAGCGGCAATAGATCCAGATAATTGAAGTCTTTTTTTGTTGTCGGCAGAAGACGATCCGTTAGAATATCTTCTTAGTTCGTATTGAGATAGATCGATATTAGAATTTGTTGGGTTAACAAGCTCTATGGCTTTGTTGTTTGACCATCCTTCAACGTATTCTGAGATAAAGAGTTCGTTACACTGGCTTTTTACAGCAAGTGATGCTGAGATAGCAATAAGTGAGAGTAGAATTTTTTTCATATTAATTTTATTGAGTGAAAATTTTTTACAAAACTACCACTAAAAATCTTTCGTTCCCAATAATCGTGTTAACAAATTATCAACTTTTTTCATTTTTGTTTCATAAATAAATCACCAAGAAGAATTATTTATCCTTACTTTTGTATCGAAACTATGCAAGAATTTAAAACTAATAACCCCAAAACGCATTTTTGTTTGTTCAGCGAATTATCGCGAGAACAGATAGCCTCGTTGCGTTTGCAAGAAGTGGATAGGGTGTACAAAAAAGGCGAGTCTCTTTTTCAGGAAGGAGGGTATCCAAAAGCATTGTATGTAGTTTACAAAGGAATTGTGAAAATTCATAAGTATGGCTCAAATGGAAAAGAGCAGATAACCAGACTGGCATCTGCAGGTGATTTAATTGGTTACAGATCTATCTTAAATGAAGAGCAATATTCTGCTTCGGCCAGTGCAGTGGAAGAAACTAGGTTGTTTAAGATTCCGTCTGACGCTTTCATCAACCTCATAAAAGACAATTCTGATTTTTCTTTGAAAGTGATGAAAATGCTTGCGGAAGATTTACGTAATGCTGAAAAGCAGGTGATAGATATGGCTCAAAAATCAGTCAGAGAAAAAGTTGCTGAAGCTCTTATTCTGTTGTCAGATAAATTTGGGGTAAATGCACAAACAGCAGCGTTAAATTCTATTCTCACAAGGAAGGAAATAGGCGATATTGCAGGTGTCACTACCGAAAGCGCAATAAGAACTATTTCTGATTTTAACAAAGAAGAGATTATTGAAATTGAAGGAAAGCGAATCTTGATAAAAGACGTGGCGAAACTTCAAAACGAAATTTTCTAGTTTTTTTCTATCTCAAAACTTTACGTAACTTACAATAAATTTAATCCTGTCCGGTTATTTCTAATGTTATGCGTTACCTTTTTGCCATATTTATAGTGGTTTCATTCTCAAGTTTTTCTCAATTTGGTTTTGATAAAATTGATCATGATTATGGAGATATCTACTCAGGGAATGACAGAGTAGTTGATTTAAAATTTCGGAATACAACCCCAGATAAAATTTACCTCCTAAGAGTAAAACATGGAAGAGATATAAAAACGCTCGTTTCGGGACAAACTATCATGCCAGACAGTCTGCTGATCATTAGGTTTAAGTACAACCCAGATAAGAAAGGTCGGTTTAAGATAGAAATCCCCATTTACTTGAGTAATAGCCCGGAGCCTTTTGTGTTTACCTTAACCGGAAATGTTAGAGAAATAGACAATTCGATGGGGCTTGTCTGTCCTAGTTTTAGCAATCCTGACGCGGGGAAACCTCCCTTGTTTGAGTTTAAGGGATTGGTTTTGGACTCTGAAACTAAAGAACCGATACATAAAGCTTCGGTTACTTTCGTGAATAATGGAACAATTTCGCAAATAGAAACAACAGACAGAAAAGGCTTGGTGAAAGTCCAAGCAATTATTGGATTGTATTATTTTGTTGTCGATGCAGATGGGTATGTAGGAAAGGAATTTCCGAAGTATATGAATAAACAAAATGATTCTATTTTGGTTTATCTGAACAAGCCTGAGCTAGATTTGCCTATGGCAGATTCTAAAATTAAATTAGACTCAACTGAAACCATCAGTAAGACTGTTTTTGAATTTCCTTTGGATACCCTAGATTCACAAGTATCATTTACTGGAGAAGATACGAATACACTCGATTTTCACCAAGTTGAAGATAGTGTAATCCCCCAAATTTTGCAGGGCGTGGAGAAGCTTGACTCAACGGAGCCAAAATTAGTCATTCCTAAAAAAGCAACTTATAAGTCCAATAACATTGTTTTCTTATTGGATGTATCCACTTCAATGAACTCCGATGGGAAATTCGATTTGTTGAAAGCTTCCTTGATTGAAATGGTGAAAAAATTAAGTGAAAAGGATAAAATCACCTTAATAAGTTACTCAACCTTCTCGAAAGTAATTGTTGAAGGTGTTTCTGCCAAGGAAAAAGATTTATTGATTACGACTATTCAACAGATAAAAGCCCAAGGAATGACAGCTGGAGGTGATGGAATGAAGTTGGCTTACAGGCAGGCCAAAGAGCATTACATTGAGGAGGGTAACAATCAAGTAATTATGGCAACGGATGGTAAATTCAATAAAGGAAATATGAATTTAGATAGGTTAGTGGAGAAAAATTATGAAAAGGGAATTGGGCTAACTGTATTGGGAATAAAAAATAAGCCCGAAGATGCAGAAAGTATGAAGGCAATTGCCAATATTGGCGGAGGTAGGTTTCTGTTGATAGAGAATTATGAAGATTCAAAAGAACTGCTGATATCAGAAATTAAAAGAACTTCTATGGTTTATTCCAGGTAGTTATTAGGGAATAAAAATATACCAGTAGATTTAGTTACCTTTGTTATCTAATTTTTGCAAATTTGATTTCAAAAGACACCATAGCACAAATATTTGACACGGCTCGTGTTGAGGAAGTGATTCAGGATTATGTAACGCTCAAAAAAAGAGGCGTAAACCTAATTGGGAATTGCCCTTTTCATGATGAAAAAACACCTTCATTCACAGTCTCACCAACCAAAGGGATATACAAATGTTTCGGTTGTGGAAAGGCAGGAAACTCAGTCAATTTTGTAATGGATCATGAGCAACTTACCTATCCAGAAGCTCTCAGATATTTAGCCAATAAGTATGCTATAGAAATTGAAGAAAAAGAGCAGACTCCAGCTCAAAAAGAGCAGCAATCTGTTAGGGAGTCATTGCAAATAGTTCATTCATTTGCTCAAAAATATTACACCCAACAATTGTTAGAAACTGACGAGGGAAAGTCAATAGGTCTATCGTATTTTATAGAAAGAGGTTACTCTATGGAAACCATCACTAAGTTTCAATTAGGTTACAATCCAGACTCTTGGGACGGGTTCACAAAAGAGGCATTAAAAGCAGGATACAAGGAAGAGTACCTTTTGGCTTCTGGACTTACAAAGGGTGAGCCAGGTAAGCGCTTCGATTTTTTTAAAGGAAGAGTGATGTTTCCCATCCATACTATTACAGGAAGAGTGATAGCATTTGGAGGAAGAACCCTAAGGAATGACAAGAAGACGGCTAAATATTTCAATTCACCCGAAAGTGAATTGTATAATAAAAGTAAGGTTCTTTATGGACTCTATTTTGCAAAGAAGGACATTGTTAAGAAAGATGTTTGTTATTTAGTTGAAGGTTACACGGATGTCATTTCTCTTCACCAAAGAGGAATAGAGAATGTAGTAAGTTCATCAGGAACCTCTCTTACTGCTGAGCAAATAAAGCTGATCAAAAGGTATACCCCAAACATTACCATGCTGTTTGATGGCGATGTGGCAGGAATTAAAGCGTCTTTTCGTGGAATAGATATGATTCTTAAAGAGGGATTAAATGTAAAGGTTGTACTTTTTCCTGATGGGGAAGATCCCGACTCATATTCCAAAAAACTAAGTCAGCCAGAACTAGAAGATTTTATAGAAACTAATTCCAAAGATTTTATCCGATTTAAAAGTGATTTGTTATTGTCTGATGCTAAAAATGATCCAATAAAAAAAGCCGAATTAGTAAAAGATATTTTAGGGACTGTTTCAGTAATTAGCGATGAGGTAAAAAGGTCTATTTATATGTCGGAGGTATCGTCTATGTTCGAGATAGGAGAGAAGGCACTTTACAATGAGTTGAATAAAACACTAAGAAAATCCTTTAACCAAGAAAGAAGGACAAGTAACCAGACGGAAGAGAATTTTCCGACACCTCAGTATAAAGACGATTACCAGCAGCCAAAATATGCTGAGTCGGGTATAAACCACCTCGAAAAAGATATCATTCGGTTGTTGTTGAATTATGGGGACCATGAAGTAGTTTTTCATATCAAAAATTCTGAGTCGGGCGAAACTGATGAAGTGGCAACAACGGCAGCCAATTATATCGTAGTCACTCTTCTTCAAGACGAAATTGAATTTGAAAATCAAGTTTTTCAAAAAATATTTAATCATTATAAAAGTATAGTTGAACAGGAGAGAGAGATCTCTAACAAAGCGCTGCGCCTAAATCAGGATGCTGAAATTGTAGAAACTGTTGTGTCCTTGGTTTCCAATAAATACGAGTTGAGCGAAAATTGGAAAAAAGCTCATAAAATCTATGTTACAACAGAGGACATGAAGTTGAGGTTTGCTCTCGAGCATGCCGTATTAGCATTACAGCTTAAGCGAATAGAATTGGATATACAAGAGATTCAAGTAAAACTAAAGGAAGTGCCAGAACAAGAGGAAGTTGAAAGTCTATTGACAAAACAACTGACATTGATTGAATTAAAAAAAATAGTTTCAGACAAATTGAATAGAGTGATACTCAAGTAACTTGTTAAACCTAGCTTTCTTAGTTCGTTTTATAAGTAGTTACGTTATACTTGATTCTTAAGTTGGTTGAGTGTTTAAATGAAACGCTCCATAATAGTGTATTCGACCAAAGTTTATTTGATTTGTGTATTTACGAGTACCTTTTTTGTTTTCCCACAATTAAATGTTAATTAAAATTTGTTCTGAAAATAAATTTGTTTTACCTTTGCAGTCCATAAATTAAGAACAATACTAAACCCTATACACAAGTGGATACACTAAGTTATAAAACAATTTCAGCCAATAAAGAGAACGCAAACACGGAGTGGTTTGTGATAGATGCTGAAGGACAAAGACTAGGAAGACTTGCTAGTAACGTAGCAAAACTGGTAAGAGGAAAGCACAAGACAAACTTCACTCCTCACGCAAATTGCGGAGACAAAGTTATTGTAATCAACGCGGATAAAATTGAGTTGACAGGTGCAAAGTGGGACAATAAAACCTACATCCGTTACACAGGTTATCCAGGTGGTCAAAGAACGGCTACGGCAA
>CBFHZD010000005.1:0-106193 GCA_965660305.1 Flavobacteriales bacterium
GAAATAAAATAATAAGTTATGGCTAAGAAGACAGTAGCATCCTTGCAAAAAGGAGGAGGAAAAATGCATACAAAAGTGATTAAAGCGGTGAAATCTCCAAAAACAGGAGCTTACCAATTTAAAGAAGCTATTGTGTTAAACGATCAAGTAAAAGAATTTTTTAGTAAATAAATAGTTATTTACGATTCAGTATATTGAGCTTCTTTCATCCTATGAAAGGAGCTTTTTTATTTTTAATCTATGAGTGTATTTAAAAGGTTTTTCTCCAAAGAAAAGAAAGAAACGCTTGATAAGGGCCTGAAAAAGACGAAAGAATCTGTTTTTTCAAAGTTATCACGTGCAGTAGCAGGGAAATCATCTGTGGATTCAGATGTTTTGGATGAATTAGAGGAAGCACTTATTACTTCTGATGTAGGTGTAAAAACTACAGTAAAAATTATTGAACGAATTGAAGCCAGAGTAGCACAAGATAAATACATTAATACCTCTGAACTCAACACAATTCTTCAAGAAGAGATTGCCTCACTCTTAGAAGAAAATAATTCCACGGATCAGGTAGATTTTTCAGTCCCAACTACACACAAGCCTCATGTCATAATGGTGGTAGGTGTAAATGGTGTTGGTAAAACTACTACTATTGGAAAACTTGCTCATCAATTTAAACAGTCAGGTAAAAAAGTAGTTTTGGGTGCGGCCGATACGTTTAGAGCTGCTGCAGTAGATCAACTCATCATTTGGAGCGAAAGAGTTGGTGTGCCTATCGTTCAACAAGGAATGAATGCCGATCCTGCCTCAGTAGCTTTTGATACGCTACAAAGTGCTGTAAACCAAAATGCTGATGTCGTGCTAATTGATACAGCCGGTAGATTACATAACAAGGTGAATCTTATGAACGAGCTCACTAAAATAAAAAGAGTGATGGACAAAATTGTTCCAGGTGCTCCTCACGAAATATTGTTGGTACTGGATGGATCTACTGGACAAAATGCCATCGAACAATGTACACAATTTACACAAGCAACAGATGTTACCTCTCTCGCACTTACCAAACTGGATGGAACAGCCAAGGGAGGTGTGGTAATTGGAATATCCGATCAATTTAACATTCCGGTGAAATATATTGGTGTAGGTGAAGGGATGGAAGATTTACAAGTCTTTAATCGAATGGAATTTGTGGATTCTTTATTCTCATTGAAATAATTATTTAAACAAAACACCCTTCGAGACATTTTGTCCCGAAAGAATCGGAACAAAACCCTCAGGCTTCAGACTACTTTAATTTATGATACCTGCAACAAGCAACTTGTAACCAGTAATATGAAAACAAAAACTTTACAAAAAAACAAAGTAAATGTAATTACCTTAGGTTGTTCTAAGAACACCTTTGATTCTGAATTATTGATGGCGCAATTACATGCCAATAAATTTGATGTAGAACACGAATCTATGTCGCAAGATCATGAAATTGTAATTGTAAATACGTGTGGATTTATTGATAATGCAAAGCAAGAATCGATAGATACCATATTACAGTATGCTGAAGCAAAAGACAACGGCTTAGTAGATAAGCTTTATGTTACTGGTTGTTTATCAGAAAGATACAAGGACGATTTAGAAGAAGAAATACCTCAAGTTGACGCATATTTTGGAACACAAGAACTTCCCAAGATGCTGAAGGTATTGAACGCTGATTACAAAAAGGAGTTGTTGGGTGAAAGAATCTTGACAACACCTAATCATTATTCATATTTTAAAATTGCCGAAGGATGCGATAGACCGTGTTCGTTTTGTGCAATTCCACTGATGAGAGGAAAACACCGCTCCACTCCTATGGAACAATTAGTTTCTAATGCCAAAAGTTTAGTGGCACAAGGTGTGAAGGAAATCATGCTTATTGCTCAAGATTTGACCTATTACGGATTGGATTTGTACAAGAAACGTGCGTTAGCCGATTTACTGCGTCAACTTTCTGACATTGAAGGTTTGGAGTGGATAAAATTGCATTATGCCTATCCAAGTGGTTTCCCTCTTGACGTTTTAGAAGTAATGGCGGAAAGGGACAATATCTGTAACTATTTGGACATGCCTTTGCAACACGGTTCTACCCGAATGCTGAAAGCAATGCGAAGAGGTATTACAAGAGAAAAAACAACTGAACTCGTAAATACCATTAGAGAAAAAGTACCAGGAATTGCAATTAGAACCACCTTAATTGCGGGTTATCCGGGTGAAACAGAAGAAGATTTTCAGGAAATGGCCGATTGGGTTCGTGAAATGAAATTTGATAGATTGGGAATTTTTGAATACTCCCATGAAGAAAACACACATGCTCATAATTTTGAGGATGATGTACCTGCAAAAGTGAAAACTGCCCGAGCTGAAGAAATCATGGATATTCAGTCAACCATTTCTTACGAGCATAACCAAGACAAGGTAGGTAAAGAATTTAAAGTATTGTTTGATCGTGTAGAAGGAGATTTCTTTGTGGGAAGAACCGAATATGATTCCCCAGAAGTGGACAATGAAGTGTGGGTAGAAATTACAGAAGAAAACCACGTTAGAATTGGTGATTTTGCAACAGTAAAAGTTGAAAGAGCCGACTATTTTGATTTATTTGGCAGTATTGTGAAGTAAGAAAGACTATTCCAACTCCACCTTTAAGTACTTCTTATTTAGGCTAATTATAGTGGTTTGAGAAGTGTCTATCTTTGGAAGATAATAGTTCAGCTTATAATGCGGGACTGAACTATCAAAAACAATATTTTTTGGTTGGTATCTGCTTAAATAGTTATTTAATCCTTTTAATTTATCCATTTTTATCCAAAGATAATCTGGTTGAAAATTCAATGCAATCTCTGGATCATATACTTGAATTGTAAGGCTATCCATTAGAAGTACTGAATTAATTACACCGAGGTGAGGTAATACTGTGTCGGTAGGCAAAGAATCTATATTCAGGTAATGTTTGTTCAAGATATTGTGAGAATTCCAGTGATTATTTACATTGAACAACATCATGCTCCAATTTTCTTTTAGCTCAGGAGATGAAATAAAGTAAGTGGTATTTCCTACCGTATATTCCAGAGCAGACTGTTTGTTTATCGAATAAAAAGTCAAGTATTTTTGTTGGGTAAATTGATACTGATTTACCACTTGCATGCAACAAAAACATAAGATTAGAAACAGAGAAAATCGTACAAATTTTATTCTCCGAATAAAGAGCGAATAGAGAATAGAAACAATGATGGCATAAAGAAAATAGGTTTCAAAAACTGTAAATTCAATTTCTTCAATCAACGATAAAGTAAGACTTTCTGTCCAATATACAGCCTGATTTAACACCCAAACTATACCGTTGATCAATTTACCTAGAACGATAGATATTCCACCAAATGGGGCAGTTATAAATAGTGAAACCCCTAAATAGAACACACAGAAGGCAGCCGGAATGACAATCAAATTAGAAATAAAGAAATAAGTTGGAAACTGATGAAAATAATGCAAGCTCAGAGGAAAGGTAGCAATTTGAGCAGCCAAAGAAACACAAGTGATTGCCCAAATTCCGCGAACTAATTTATACCGAGAATAGAACAATCGGTTTAGTTTGGGCTGGAGATAAACAATTCCAACAACAGCAACATAGGAAAGTTGAAACCCCACTTGATAGATAATAAAAGGATTTATGACCATTAAAATAATGGCTGACACTGCCAGAGTATTATAAATACTGGTTTTCCTATTCAAAAGTTCATTGCCAATTAAGATAAAAGAAAACATAGTTGTGGCTCGCATCACCGAAGCCGACAAGCCAGTCATTATTGCGTAGAACCACAAACAAGTCAAGACTAAAATTGTGAGGTAGAACTTTCCATTTTTCACTCTTTTAAGAAACGAAAAAATACGGGTTAGCAACAAGTATAAAATCCCGACATGCAATCCCGATACAGCCAAAACGTGCATTGCTCCTGCACTTGCGTATGACTTTACCAATTCTTTATCAAGGTTTTCACGATAACCAAGCAACAAAGCTGATGCAACTTTTAACTGCTTCCCTTCTACTCCATTATCCATCAAATAGCCATACAATTTTCGCCTCATTTTTTGAGAAAAAGAAAAAATTGGATTCCCAAATTCTTCCCCCAAGAGTTCATAGTCCTCCATTCTCAAAAATGTTTGATAGTTTATTTGATTCAAGTTCAAATAGTTTTGATAATCAAATTGATTCGGATTTCTAAAAGCCTCGATTTCATTTAAATTGTTTTCTATAATCAATCTATCTCCATATTTGAGTCGGCTGCTGATAGAGTCCTTCTTAAAATAAGCCAAAATCCTACCCGAACAAACCGAAACAGAATCCTTATGAGCTTGGTGAATAGAAAGAATAGTTTTATATGAATTTTCTTTCTCTTGCAAATTATCGGAAATTGTAACGCTGTAGTATTTGGCGTTCAATTCCTTTTGAGAAAAATGATTGAATGAAAATTTTTCGGTACGAAAAGAAGAATAGAAAAAACCAGCAAAGAATAGAGAAAGAAAAAAAATGAACCCTATTTTTTTTCGCCTTTTGTAGGATGAAAAATAAAAACTAATGGCACTTAGAATCAAAAAAAGTAAAGAAACAACCCAATATGAATTGAAATTAACTCCCCACTCTATTGAAGTAACTATCCCCAAAAGAAAGGGGACTACTAGTTTAACTCCAGGATGATTTTGCCAAAAACTCATACCATAAGATACAAAAATTGTTTTCGTTCTAAATTTTTAGTTAAATCTCAATAGAATCAAAAGACCTTTCCTATATTTATTCAGACGAAAAAAATAAATTCATTTGAACCTGTTCCAGACCATAGCATTATGAAATATATCCTATTATTCTTTTCACTTTTATGCGGATTTATAGGATTAGGTCAAAACTCAATTCAATTGGCATTCGATAGGTTGAAAGAACTGCATTATGTTGAAAATGCAAGTTTTAGTTTTCACGTAATGGATGTTGATGCAGATACTACAGTTGCGGAGTTCAACTCGAAAAATAGCTTGGTTCCTGCCTCTACCATGAAACTTATTACTACATCAGCAGCTCTGGTTCAATTGGGTTCGTACAAACAATTTAAAACCAAAATAGAACACGATGGATATATTGACTCTATGGGTATTTTACACGGTAATATTTATATTTCTGGCGGAGGGGATCCTACTCTAGGCTCAAGCTATTTTTTGAAAAAAGATGAGAACCCAGCAGACTTTATGAAAACATGGGTTTCGGAAATAAAAAAAGCTGGAATACAATCCTTAACTGGACGAATAATTGGCGATGCTAGTCGTTACAGCTACGAAATGACTCCTTCAACTTGGCTATGGGGCGACATGGGAAATTATTATGGCGCAGGACCTTGTGGACTAACAATTTATGATAATTACAATACGCTTACCTTTCGTTCTGGCAGCGAGGCTGGAGATTCAACATTCATTGACTGTATTACACCTTTTTCACCCAACCAAACATTCGAAAACCGTGTGTTGGCTTCAAACGAAAATAGAGATAATGCATACGTTTATGCTGCGCCCTACTCCAATCACAGGTTAATAAAAGGGTCAATACCCAAACAAAAAGAAGAATTTAAGGTGAAAGCCTCTATGATGGATCCCGCCTACCAAGCCGCCTTCGATCTGGAATATTACTTACTAAAAGAAGGAATCTCAGTGGGTAAAAATGCAAGTACAAAAAGGATTTTAATGTTGCAGGGAGACTCAGTTTCCTCGAAAAAACAAGAGGTATATGTGTACGCCTCACCTTCTGTCGGGCAAATTGCATACTTTACCAATCACCAAAGTGTAAATCTATTTGCCGAGCACCTATTGAATGAAATGGGTGTCGATTCATACAAAGATGGCAGCAACTATTCAGGTAGTTTAGCTTTGACCAATTTTTGGAGAAATCGAATTGATTCAAAAGGAATGTACATCAGTGACGGAAGTGGAATGTCGAGAATGAATGCTATTTCTGCGCATCACCTCACAGGAGTTTTAGATTATATGGCCAGCAGTAAAAATTACCAATCGTTCTATACCTCTTTACCTATAGCAGGAAAATCAGGTACAATGAAAAACATTGGAAGGAATACCTATGCGGCAGGAAGATTAAGAGCAAAAAGTGGTACAATGACGAGAGTAAAAAGTTATGCTGGATATGTCACAAGTAAATCAGGGAAAAACTTGGCCTTTGCCATTATTGTGAACAATTATACTTGCTACACCTCTACTATGACCAGACAACTTGAAAAAATAATGGTGGAAATCTCCAACTACTAATTTTCATTCATCGCCTTAAACATTCGGGCGGCATTTACATCATTGGAATAATTTTCCCTCAGTACGGTTGTTCTTCTTTCAATTTCAGATCTATCTACAGGAACCTCCATCAATTGTTTTATCCTTATCATCTGTTTATCAGCCGAGTCTTCCACTTCACATACCTGTCCCAAACTTGTTCCCTCAACCATTTTAGAATTTACAAGACAGTGTCTTCCGTGGTACAAAATATTCAGGAGTTTAAGCTTTAGTCCTGTGGCTTGATTGGTGTACAATAAGTGAATGTGAGCATTCTCCATCAGTTCATTCATTTTGTGCTCAGAAGCATTGGGAATGAGAGTGATGTGGCTGTATTTCTTCACTTCATTAATCAAAAATTCTGGAGGATTTAGTCCTGCAATTATGAACGGAACTTCTATCGTGGCAAACACAGTTCTTATCAGGTGCATGGCAGCTTCATAATTTTCTGAAACAGATAAATTTCCGTGATACAACACGAATTTTCCCTTACCCTCAGGAATAGTGACCTCTTCATTTTCATGAAAACTAGGGATAAAGTAGTTTTTGTGCAGTGGATATTTCATTTCCAAATAATGAAAATCAGTTTCAGACACAATAAAACTCATGGTTGAATTGCAAATTTCTTTCTCAAACCGTTTCAACTTTCTAGCCTCTAGGTTCAGGTAGATTTTTTTAATTAAATTTCGCTCAGATTTTGCCAAATGTTTATAATATCTGTGCTCAATGTTACTCTCTCTGTAGATGGTTAGCCTGTCTTTTAGTTTGTTGTCTTTTAGTAGATAACAGGTATGTAAACCTTCAAATAAAATAGGAAAATCGTTTGATTTTAAATTACTTTCGAGCTCTTTTGACTTTCTAGAGACCACAATATAAGGTGTGTGAGAAAATGCCAACCACCAAGAAGATTTTCTTTTGTAATACCTCACAGATTCACAGAACTTCTCCAGTTCTGGTTGCTCGCCTCTACCATATTCAAAACAATGTAGGTGCACTTTTACTCCTTGTTTGTGCAAGGTTCTCACTTTATGAAAAACATCAATAACACCTCCGTAATTGGCAGGAAAGGGAACGTCAAACGCAACAATATTAATGGCTTCAATCATTTTACTAAGCTAGCATATATTTGCTTCAAAACCAATTCCTCATTTTCCCAAGTTAGTTTTTCAGAAGCCTTCCGAGTATTCTCTTTCTTGGCTTCCCAATCTTCGCTATTTTCGAATATTTCTTGAATTTGATTAGCCATGGTTTCCGGATTATGGTTCCTAAGAATCCAACCTACTTTGTGTGTTTCAATGATTTTTCTTATCTCAGTCAGATTGGAAGCCAAAACAGGCGTTTCATGATGGAGGTAATCAAACAGTTTATTTGGCAAGGAATACTCATAATTTAAATTCGTATTCTTATCTAACGATAAGCCCAAATCTGCAGCATGAGTATATTGAACTAAATCAGAATAAGGAATTTTTCCTTTTATCAAAACCTTGGATTCCAGTTTGTGAAGTGTAATGATTTCTTTCAATTTCTCAAAAACATCTCCACCTCCCACAATGACAAACAAATAATTATTTGGCAAATATTTCATGGCCATAACCATCTCCTCTGCTCCTCTGTCCAAGTTTATTCCCGCTCCTTGTAACAACAAAATATATTTGTCTTTAGGTAATTCTAATTCTGTTCTAGAAACGTAATTCACTTTTTGCTTTCGTCTAGGAATATTTCTCACCACTTTTACCTCTACTCCATATTTTTGCTCGTAAATATGTGCTATTGAGTCGCACACTGTATATACTGATTTGAGCTTCGGAAAAATCAATCGTTCTATCTTTAGCCAAGTCTTTTTAGCCAGAGAACCCTCTTTTAGTTCAGGTACCTCAGTAAAGTATTCATGCGAATCATAAACCAGTTCAGAATTTCTGAAACGAGCGACCAAGTAATTAGCTAATAGAGTATCGAGGTCGTTAGACAGAAAAACACTATGTTTTTTGAACAGCAAATAAAAAAACAACCTGAAATTAAGCTCGGCATAAAACAAAGCTCCTTTTTTAAATAAAAATCTTAGTCTTTTGGTGTTGTAATTTCTTGGGGTAAGCGCTAAACTATTCGGTAATTTTCTTCCAACCAAGGTAACTTCAAACCCCATTGAAACAAGCGTATTGCAAACCTTATCTACTCTCATATCTGAGAATAAATCATTGGAAACCGATACATATATCCGATTGGTGGAGTGAGTCATTGTAAGATTTATTTAGCTTGTTTTTCTACTCTATCTCTGGGTACAAAACTGAGTAAAATAAATGCCAGAACAAAAAATACAGCAATACAAATAATGGAGTTTCTCATGCTTCCAGTTATCTGTTCCAAAAATCCAAACATGAACATTCCCAAAACAATTGCTAACTTCTCGGTTACGTCATAAAAACTGAAGTAAGAAGAGGTGTCCTCCGTAGGTGGAAGAAATTTAGAATAAGTGGAACGAGAAATAGATTGCACTGCACCCATCACCATACCTACCATAGCGGCAGTAATGTAAAACTCAAATGGAGTAATGATAAAATAAGCCCAAATCACGATACAAATCCAAGCGAACAAAATGATTTGCAATGTTTTTATATTACCAATTGCTTTGGAAACTCTTGCCATTCCTATAGCTCCAGGAATCGCAATCAATTGAATAAGCAAAATACTAATGATTAACCCTGATGATTTATCCCCTTCAGAAGGCCAGGCTATTTCTTTAGCAGCAAAATATACAGCCACTAACATTACGGTTTGAACACCGGTACTCAGCATGAAAAAGGCGGGTAAAAAACGTTTTAAACGCACATCAGCCATAAACTCAATATACACTGATTTTAACTCTCTGAATCCATTTCCCAAAATATGACGAGAGACTGTGTATTTATCCCAAGTATCTCTTACTCGGTAAAAGAAAACATGGCTAAACCCAAACCACCAAATACCTGTTAATAGAAAACCAATGCGTGAAGCTTCCCCTTTAGAAATACCCAATTTTTCATTGTTCATCACCAACATAAGACAAACAATTAACAATAAAACACTTCCAATGTACCCCATGGAAAACCCGCCAGCACTAATTCGGTCGTGGTCTTTTTTATCAGCAATCTCGGGTAAGTATGCGTTGTAAAAAACTAAACTTCCCCAAAACCCTATGAGAGCGAGAAAATAAAATAAAAATCCTAGTTCGATGCCTTGATATTGAAAAAAATAAAGCCCCATGCAGGAAAATGATCCGAGATAAACAAAAATCCGCATGAACATTTTTTTACGTCCGATGTAATCTGCTACGCCTGAAAGTATAGGCGAAATAAAAGCCACTAACAAAAACCCTAAAGCTCCAACGTAAGTAATTAACGAGGTGTTAATCCATTCAAAGCCAAAAGCTTGTACCATCACCTGCTCATGACCGTTCACGATTACCTCTTTCCCATTTGCTTTAGTCATACCTTCATAGAAAATAGGGAATATGGCCGAACTGATTACTAAATTATAGACTGAATTTGCCCAATCGTACATCATCCAACCTCGGATTGTTTTTTTGTTCCCTTTTTCTATTGCCATGGTTTAAATATAGAGTAATTTTTAATTTTTTCAGAAAAATAAAAAATACAAATTCACTCACCTCGACTACAATCTTAAAAAAACGATGAAACAAAATTAAGTTTTTGAGCAAATTATTACATTGATCAAAAACTACTTAGAGAAAAAAAGAGATACTTGGAATCAATGTTTAATTAATTTTTTAGTCACTGAACCTTTATCGTTAATCAGTTGTAAAAGATAGATCCCTTTTTGATAGTTTGACAAATCAATAGAATTGAAATTACTGTAATTGACTTCTAGAATTTGACCTGATAAATTCATCAAGTACATTACCTTAAAAGAAACATCTGATTGAACATTAAAAACTCCGCTACTCGGATTAGGATAGATAGCAACATCCGTAAACTCATTGGATGCAAGGCCAGTATTTGTATTATCAATTGGAAGAACTATTCGGCTGGGTGTTGCGCTGCCAACATGAATTTTGTTCACAGCAACCAAAGGATTTAGAACGGAATCCAGATTATTACCAGGATACATTTCTCCTGCGTTATTCATATTTCTATTATACTTAGGGTAATTACTACTTGTAACAAGCAACCTTAATTTGTTCCCTGCTTTTATCGTAATTGCGGTATTTTGTAATTCGATAGTAACAGGATAAACAGCACCTCGTCTCATAAATGCTGTGTCAGAAACTCTGAATCCATTTCTAAATCTCATGCGTTGTATTCCATCCATGATAATCATGGATCGACCATCGGGATAAACTTCCGTTAATCGCACGGCAACATCGGTATCCTTTCTGTCCGAACTGATATAAAAGTGAGCTTCTGGTTTACCTTTTATTTTTAAATCCTGCGAAGAAATGGAGGTCTCAAAAGTTAATAAATCGGATCGCGATTCTACTAAAGGAGCTTGATCATAGGGCCCTTGAACCAAATCGTTTCTCATGGTTGCTCCTCCTATGGTAGGTGAAGGTGAATTAGGATCGTAAGAAAAAGATAAACTATCTCTTGTAGATTGAGTCGTTTGAAGACTCCCATTTGACTGTAAATAATAATTTGTTGAAGTGGTATAACTAACTGGCCAATGGGTATCCTCTAGCCACTGTTCATCTCCCATTTGATAAAACATAACTGGAGGTTTTGAGTTCCAATTGTTTCCTATGTTTCTCAAATGAAAATCAAAAAATGCGAGAGCCATGGAGTCACTCATTCCTTCTCCATTTGGATAATTTAACTGGCCTTGATTGACAGAACCCACGTAAGACGTTCCATTACCTCCATGAGTCCAAGGACCTAACAATAGATGGTGTTTTGTGCCTAAGGGTAATGTTGAGTTTTGGGTACAAGTATCAAATTGAAAAATAGTGGACTCTATGTTGTGATCGTACCAACCACCAATCATGAGCATTGGAATTTCTATGCTATCAGGATAAACAGATAAATTTTCTATAACCGACCAAGTTGCATTATAATATGGATTGCTAGAAATGGTGGAGGATATACCGAAACCTAAAATATCTAGCTGATCTATCAATTCCGTTCTGGCTACTCCACCCGAATAATAATGTTCATACATAAAATGCGGAGCTGCAACCAACGGAACAGCACAGGTAAGATGCGGAGGTTGTTTTTTTGCTGTCTCAAACTGAACGCTTCCTAGGGCAGAAGGTCCCCAAGTTCCAATTTTACTTGTACTCCAAGGTTGAGCAGCTATCCATTCTACTAAATCATAACCGTCTTGCCCTGTTCCCAATCCAGGAATAGCTTTAGACAAGTTTGAAAATCTTCCTCGCCAGTCCATAATCACAAAAGCGTAGTTACTTAAAGCTAAATTCCTTTGAATTCCTAAAGGCAAACCTAGTCGGTAACGATTTTTTCCATAAGGGGTTTGAATTAAAATTACTGGATATGATCCCGAAGCATTTGGAAGATATACATCCACTTCCAAACTGTCTCCTTGGGAAGTAGGAAACATAAACTGCTGAGGAACTAAAAGTTGTGAATACGAGAAACTCCCGAAAACCAGCGCCAGAATAACAAATAATACTTTCATTTTTTTACATATTTGGCACATACTTTTCTTCAATTACAGAAAGATGATGTTGCGTATGACCAGCTATAATATGAGCTATCATTTCTACCGATAACTCCTCTCCACTTGCCTTACCATTTCTGATAAGTGCCTCCTCTGACAATTGATTAAAGAACATAATAGTCGCACGATGAACCGCCACAAACTCATTTAACAATTGATCCTTGGTTTTACCATTAGCATTAGATTCTTGCGCATACAAATCGTGGTCGTATCCTGGAAGTTCGGTCTTGTCATTTCGGGCAAACCGCAATGCGCGATAAACGAATATACGCTCTGTATCAATCAAATGTTGCAACAAATCTTTCAATGTCCATTTTCCTTCTGCATAGTTGAAATTCAATTCTTCTTCGGAAAGTGGTTGTATCAATTGTATCAGGTGATTATGGCTTTCCACTAATGTTGTTTCAATATCCGATGAAGTTGAAAGCTTTATGTATCGATCAAAGTAAGGCATAATTTATTTGTTTTCTATTATTTCAAAAAGAACCATTAGGTTCTTCTTTTTGGGTTCAGCATTGGAAAAAACAGTTATCGTTTTACGTTCCTCGCCAAACATTTGTTCCGTGTTTATCTCAGCTTTAATTTTTTTTGTTTCTCCCGGTTTTAATATAAATTCTTCCTGATTTATAACCGTACAACTACAAGACCCCTCCATTTTATTTATCTCCAAAAGAGCTCTGCCAGAGTTTCTGATTTCGAACTCAATTTCTATAGGAATCCCCTTTTTCCTTTTACCGAGCTGAATTAATTCTTTGTCAAAGGTAATTTGAGGAATGGAATCGCTAGAGCTTTTAAGGTTGATGGATTGAATTTCAATCTTTCTTTCTAGAGCTGCCGCCCTGCTATAAATCGAATTTCTTTTGTCGTTTATGTTATCGCTCACCAAAGCGCTAGCAGTAAATTCCCCAAAGGGTACTCGCTTTATAGTTAAACTCTTGTTTTGAAGATAGGTCCTAAATTTTCCAGAATCTATTTCCATCAAGTAATTTACTAAACTCGAAATTCTTCTTTCGGTTAAATTCACATTGTAATCCGTTTTTGCCAAAGGACTTGCAAAGCCCTTCACGGTCAATTCAATTTCTGCTCCTTTTTGGAGTTCCATAAACAGTAATTCAGTAAATAAACCTAAATCTTTAACTCCCTTTTCTACCTGTTCTTTAAAAAAATCTTGAATATCCAACACAGCCTCTTCTTCCTTTATCCCTGTCATCCCTTTAGAATATTCTGTTTCATAATTCGGTAAAAGCGCCATATAGTCCAAATAAGTTGACAAATAATTGAGGCTTGTTGTTTTGCTCGTGGTTTTTGGATTTGGTCTGTCGTTATGAAAATACAAAGTAACAGGTAGGTAGTCGTTCAGCTCTTCCAATGTTCTGATTTCAATCTCTTTTGGCTCTATTTCCTTTGGAAAGGTTACTGAATAAATATCATTGCAACAGGTAGATTGTTTATTGATACTCAAATCTGCTCTATTGGAAGCCAAATAATTTACCTCATTTTGATTGTCAAGAAAATAATACAAATCGTTCCACCGGGAATTAATAGGAGCTCCCATGTTTTGAGGCCGACCAAATCTGAGAGGTGTTCCTTTTGAAATAAAAATATCAAAACCACCTAAACCAGCATGCCAGTCCGAACTGAAAAACAAATTGCCTGACGGAACATCATAAAACGGTGTGACTTCATCATCTGGTGAATTGATTATATTTCCCAAATTCACTGGAGACTCAAACTCATCTTTTTCATTTTTCTTAGCATACCAAATGTCCATTCCACCGACTCCATCTTTTCTGTCAGATGAAAAAAACAAATGTTCTACTCCATTCAATTCGCAACTCATGGGTTGAGTTTCGGTAAAGGCAGCCTCATTTAATTTAAGGGCTTTTGGCTCCTTCCACTTACCATTTTGATACTCCGAAACATAAATATCACATAATGAATTAGAACCACAGCGAGTAAAATAAAACCTGGACTTATCGGTATTAAAACAACCATTAGCTACTTGGTATTGCGGGGAATTTATCACCATGGGCAAATCCCTCACTTGTTGCCAAGCGGAATCTTTGTATTCTGCCTGATACAGTTTAAAACCATACAATTCATCAAAAACCTCTCCGTTTTCACCCATATTTTTTGCTCTCAACGATGCAAAAATCAACGAATTCTCAAAAGAAATTGGACTGATTTCAGATGCGCCAGAATTAACTCCGCTTCCTAAGTTTTCAACCTTAGCATCGGTTCTATATTTTTCGGTTCTTCGTGCAAAGGCAGAGGCTTTTATTTCTTGTTTTGCCTTTTTATTTTCATAGGAATTACTTTTTCTATAAATAGTTTTTACCCTTTTCCAGGTTTTATAACTCTCCAAGTAGTCTCCATTTATTTTTTGAAGAGTTGCCAACCAAAATACAGCTTTCGGGTATTCTCTTCCCCCATCTTTTTTATCTATTTTCTGATAATAATAAAGAGCACGTGAATACTCATGGGACAATCTTAACGATTGAGCATACTGATACATTACCTCAATATCCAATGAATCAAAGGCTAAAGCAGTTTTGTAATGCAATGAGGCGCAAACAAAATCATTGTTTTCAAAGCAATTATCTGCAATTTTGAGGTATTGATTCCTTGATTGACCTAATCCCGAAAAGGAAACAATCAAACCGATGAAAAGCGATATTAAGTAGGTTCTACTCATAAATAATCAGGACATTTTTTAAACTTTTTGGATGTTACTCTCAATTGTTTCAGAATATAAATTGCTGAAAATTCAATCCCTCCTCTTCCATTGCTGGCTTGTCGCAAAGTAGATAAATTAATGTCATAACTCAATCCAAAATGCCAATTGTTATAGTCGTATTCGGCAGTAATGAAACCTGCATCTTTTGTTCTAAAAAAAAGACCAATGTAAGCTGCTTGCTGCGCCCCAACTGCTTCGCTCAAAATGTATTTTCCTCTTGCTCCCACAATGTACTCAAAATAAGCTCCTTGAGCCATAAAAAAGAGTGTAGGTATCACATCAATTTGAGTGGTAATATCAAACTGATAACTGGCATCGGCAGTAAATCTTCTATCCAACTCAATAGCTTGGTTATTGAAGTAGCTCTCGGTAGGTTTGGTCATATTAAATAAAGCCACTCCCAGTTTCAATTGTTTTCTTTCGTTCATTCTTTGCTCAAATCGCAGGCCTGAGTGAAGGTTCATAAAAGTTTGACGATTCGTAGAAAAGTTCTCTCTGGAAGGCAATCCTTGCTGAAACGAGAAACCATTGTACTGAGCATCGAACCTCAACTCGTCATAACTCAAAGTCTTGTTTGTAATGCCCGATTGAATTCCAAGCGTAAGAAATTGATTCTCTGATAGTTTTAATCTGTAACTACCACCAAGATTAATGACGCTAGTTGTGAATTTAGAATCTCCTGTATTGTCGTGACTAAAAATCGCTCCAACGCCTAATCCTTCAATCCCAAAGGCATTCTTCCAATCGCCAGTCATGCTTATTGTAGCGAATGGCACCGTTACAGCATTCCATTGATTCCGATAGTTTCCGGCAAACCTATAATCACCATCAAAAGAACCAATATTGCAAGGATTAAGGGTAAGTGGTGAATTGTAAAACTGAGAAAAATGGATATCCTGTCCTTGAACTTTTGAAAAGTACAAAAGAAAAATCAGAAAAATTATGGGTGCGGTAAATTTCAATAATTATTGAATTACAAGTTTCTCTATTTTATTGTCGTACCTCACGAAATAAATCCCTTTTGGCAATCCCATGGTTTTTATTTCGTTGGTTCGCTCTTGGGCGATTATTTTTCCTCTTACATCCATGAGGGTGAAACTCACAGCCTCGGAAAAGTGAACCGACCTTCCTGAAAGTATCGGATTTGGGTACATAGAAATTCCTGAATACGAATTCTCCTCAATTCCTACCAGTTCATTGTCCTGAATGAACAGAGTATCACTCGCAACCGAACCAATTTTACCATTTGTTACGGTGGTTATATTCAGAATTATCGTTTCGGTTGGCTCTGCATCCATATCATCAATTAAAAAAAAGGCTAGGCTATCTCTAATTTTTCCATTGGAAAAAGTAAACGTTCTGGGAAAAACAGAAGTTGTTGTGAAATCTTGATTTCTTGTAGCGGTGCTATTTACTGTATCTAAATCAATAGTAACCGAAACCACATCATCCAATTCATTGGACAGATTGAAAGAAACATAGTTTAAACCTGCACTCTCAGGTTTCGAAAGATTTGGATGATCAAAATTGGCAAAAGGTGGCGTTAAATGATCCAGTACAAACAACCCTCTTCTTCTGTCTGATGCTAATATTTTCCCTGATGACAACAAAGGATAAACTCCCCAACATCCTTCACCTCCTGGGGCATTTGGACCTTGATAAGTATCATAATACCCGATGTTTTTCACATTAAACTTGTCGGAAATATCATATACTTGAACTCCATCGTAGTAGTAACTTATGTAGGCATAATCTCCTTTAATTATCGGGTTGTGAGGTATTTGAGAATTATTAGGTAAAGCAGGACCTTCTAAATCAGTCACCTGAATGTTCGCCATATCCGAAACATCCATAAACTTTGTTCGTTTTCCATGAGTCTCATCGCACATTACATAGGTGGTATCATCTTCCATCAAATACCCTGAATGGTTATAACCTTGATCTGGGTAGCTCGAAATTGACCCTAAGATAACTGGACTGGCTGGATTATTAAAATCAATAATATGCATCGCATTTTCATCATTGGTGTAAGCTATGTTGTCTTTCACAAAAATATCATGAACATACCCCACAAAAGAACTCCACCAAGTTACATCATTTTGTAAGTCGGTGATTAAAGTTGGTGCAGTTGGTGCAGAAATATCAATCAACCTCAATTCATTATTTCCCAACAAAGAACTTCCTCCGCAGGTATAAAGAATTTCGTTTGTAGAATCAATAAAAATATTATGTGACCTTACCACTAAATTTCGACTGTCGTAAACAACATGAACTGAATCTGGCAAGAAAGATAAATCTGCTATTTGAAGGCTACTATTGGCTTGGTCACAAACCATGTATAAATATCCATTTCTTACCTCATAATCTCTGTGCGTTACATTCCCTCTGTATTGGCCTGGTACAAAATCTACTTCAACTAAATTACCAGGGTTCGATAGGTCTATGATATGAGCTCCTTGAGTAGAACCCAAGACTGCATACTCCACTCCTTTTTCTTCAAAACCAAATACTTCATTGTAGGTGAACCCGCCAGCATTAGTAGGAAGTGTTGTGTCGTTCCAATTTCCCAAAAGTCTAAAATTCTTGCTTTGACCTATCGCCTCAAACGAAATACCAATAAGCATAAACAGGAGTATATTTTTCATAAATGAGAATTTGATTCTTTCCCTAAATTACAAAAAAAATTCCTTGGTTTAATTAAAACCAAGGAATTGTTGATTCGGTATATTTTACGAAGATTATCCGGCAAGTTCCCACTTTGTATTTTGAATAAGTTCTTCGATCATTTCGTTTATTTTTAGAATCCGCTCATCGCATTCAAACCTACATAAAATTTTCTTCTGCTTTCCTTCTAGATTAAGATAAGTGATTGTAGAAGGTAGGTCAGAAACTGCTTTATTATCATAGATTGATTTTAAAGAAAAACAGCCCATTGAAGAAGCTTCCTTCAGTATATTGTTTACTTTACTTCGAGGAATTTTAGCTTTATACCTCCCTATTCTCGTTACATTTTTCTTCCCTTGATAGGTCGCCATTCCGTTGTTTAATACTTCGAAATCATAAACCGGACATTCACCAAAACAAGGAGTTTTAGTCATCGCTAACACGATTGTTTCGGCAAAATCTTCACTCTCCATATCAGTTGAAACTGGGGCCATATATTCACTCGTTTCTTTTTCTGATGTTTCCTCCACTTTTTCTGATATTTCTGTCGCTGTGTTCTGTTTTAATGAGGTACAACTAAAAAGAACGAAAAAGCTGAATAAAAGAATGATTGCGGTATTATTTTTCATGGTTTAATTTTTATCGTAGATAACAAAGAACGTTCCACTTACTATTTCTTGGATTTTTGAGCCGCTTGCTGTTGCTTCATAGCCTCTTCCATTCTCTTTTGAAAAGCAGATTGTTTTTTAGGTTTTGTTTTGTTCATTTCAATGGTAGCCCTAATCTTATCTTCATCAATCATGTAGTTTTTGACTAAAAGCATTAGTCCCATTGTTACTAAGTTACCACACAAATAATAATAAGTAAGTCCTGCCGAGAAACTATTCAAAAAGAATAACATCATAAGAGGCATGAGGTACATAATTACTTTCATGTTTGGCATACCTGGTTGAGAAGGCATACTCATTTGGCTGCTGTTCATTCTAGTATAGAAGATAGTTGAAATACACATCAATAAGGTGAACAAACTAACGTGATCTCCATAAGCAGGAATACTGAATCCTAAGTTGTAAATAGATTCATAAGTTGATAAATCTTCTGCCCAAAGGAATGAACGTTGCCTTAAATCTATATTAGAAGGAAAAAACTTAAATACAGCTAAAAGAATTGGCATTTGAATAAAAATTGGCAAACATCCCGCCATTGGATTTACTCCTGACTTCCTGTAAAGGGCCATTGTTTCCCTTTGCTTTTCTGCCATATCACCATCTTTAAACTTTTCGTTTATCTCTGTTATTTCTGGTTTCAGAACTTTCATTTTTGCACTAGACTTATAGTTCTTGTAAGTCAAAGGCAATATAATTAATCGTACGGCCAGTGTAACCAGTAAGATGATCAATCCCATGGCAATGCCAAAATTATTCAAAAAATTAAAGATTGGTTTAATCAACCACTTGGCTGTCCATCTAAAAATTCCCCAACCTAAATCAATGATGTCTTCCATTTCATTTTCGTGAGATGCCAGGATATCATAATCGTTTGGCCCAAAAAAGAATGTCATTGGAATACTAGTTCGACTATCAATCTCTGTTCCCACGTTCAATTCGGCTCTGTATGCATCTGAATAAGTAGCATTTTTAACAGGCCGGGAATAGACAGATCCTCCTTTTTCAAATCCTTCCTTAGAAATAACTACACTAGAAAAGTAACACTGTTTAAAAGCCACCCAGTCCGTCTTAGACTCTAATTCTTCCGAATCCTCGGTCATTTCGCTCAAGTATGTTCTACCGTCATCACTTGGTTTATAAAACACACTACTCATTCTACTTTGTCCTTCTGCCTCTTTTTCGGTAATGAGTGATTTCAACTCCCAATTAAACATCATTTCATCTCCATCTACAATTCCTTCCAAGCCTACAAAATCAATAGAATAATCTACGTTGTAATTGTCAGAAAGAGAGTAACTCATTTCAATAAAACTTCCTTCTTTACTGGTTTTAGCTCTCAAAACTAACTTGTCATTCTCTTTTTTGACTGGAGTAAAAAACAATTCATTTGTTTGGATGTCTTTGGAGCTTTTCATTTCAAAATTGAAATACATGTCGCTTGAATCTTCGTCAAACAACTGAAGTGGTTCCAAAATAGGTAATTCCTTTGCTGGGACATCTTTCAAAGAATCTTTAGCCTTCATGTAGCTGGTGTAATTCTGATATTTTTTCAGTTCTGTTTTAACAATTCTACCTCCTTTGCTAGCAATCGTAAGAATCAACTCGTCATTCTCGATAGTAAAATAATCGTTAGTTCCTTGTGCCGAAGGGGCAAAAACATTAAGTCTCTCAGTTAAGACGCTGTTATTCTCCTCAAGTCGCACTAAGGCAATAGAATCTTTTTCCTCGGTAGTGAGTTCAGCATCTATTTCAATCTCATCAGCTTGTGAGTTTTCCAAAGCCAATTTCTCAGCTTTCGCAATACTGTCAGCCAAGAAAGCCTGTTCTTGTTGTTCTCTTCTTTGGTTAAGTTCCTCTTCCGAGGGCTGATTCATGATTTGAAAGGTAAATAATATTCCAATAATCAATACGATTCCTATCAGGGTATTTCTGTCCATGTTTGTTTGTGTTCTCTTATAAGTTCCAAAGATAATTTTTTTTAGACTAATTCTAGATGATTCGCCTATTTTTAAGCCCATTCGATTGGTAAATGGCACAAGAATTAAAAAAAGCTCAGTTTTTTTCCTAGCTTTAAATTAAATTTGACCCATGAAATTATTAATTATCAATGGTCCCAACCTTAACTTGGTAGGAAAAAGGAATCCTGAGGTTTACGGCAATGAAAACCTAGATCAATATATGGAAAAACTTGCGTCAGAATACCACATCCAAACCTACCAAAGCAACATTGAAGGAGAAATCATAGACAAGCTTCAACAAGCTGAAAAAGAGAAGTTTGAGGGTGTCATTTTAAATGCCGGTGGTTACACACACACTTCAATTTCCATAGCAGATGCTGTGGAAGCTATTTCTGTTCCTGTATTGGAGGTTCATATTTCCAATATTTTTTCGAGAGAAGAATTCCGAAACAAATCCTTGATTGCACCGCAATGTATAGGGCATATTTCTGGGTTTGGATTGTTGGGTTACGAACTAGCAATAAAGGCTTTCTTATCAATTTCAAAACAAGTTTAATAATCAAAAGCAAATCTTTATATTTGCAATTAAATCAACACATTCAATATGAAAAAAATAGCCGTTGTAGGAGCTGGAACAATGGGAAACGGAATTGCCCATGTATTTGCACAATCAGGATTTACAGTTTCCTTAATTGATATTTCACAAAACTCGCTTGATAAAGCGATTGCAACCATAACCAAAAACTTAGACAGACTTCTTACAAAGGAGCGAATTACCGAAGAAGTAAGAAACTCAACAATTTCCAACATTACAACCTTTACCGATATGGCTGAAGGAGTTTCTGGAGTTGATTTAGTTGTTGAAGCAGCTACTGAAAATATTGATCTGAAACTAAAAATATTTAAACAACTGGATGAGTTGACAGCAGAGCATGTCATCCTTGCCTCAAATACTTCATCCATCTCTATCACGCAAATAGGTGCTGCTACATCTCGCCCAGGGAAAGTTATTGGAATGCATTTTATGAATCCTGTTCCAATTATGAAGTTGGTAGAAATCATAAGAGGATATGCCACAACTGATGAGGTGACACATGCCATCATGGAAATGAGCAAGAAATTGGGTAAAACTCCTGTTGAAGTGAATGATTACCCAGGGTTTATTGCCAACAGAATATTGATGCCCATGATCAATGAGGCTATTTACTCGTTATACGAAAGTGTGGCTGGTGTTGAAGAAATTGACACAGTAATGAAACTTGGAATGGCTCATCCGATGGGACCATTGCAGCTTGCCGATTTTATAGGTTTAGATGTTTGTTTATCCATTCTTAATGTGCTTCACGATGGATTTGGGAATCCAAAATACGCCCCTTGCCCACTCTTGGTAAATATGGTAACGGCAGGAAAACTTGGAGTAAAATCTGGAGAAGGTTTTTATTCTTGGGGACACGGAACCAAGGAATTAATTGTGGCAGATAATTTTAAGAAATAAAGCCTCTTATTTCATGAATGAAATTGATAGCTTAAAAAAAGAACTCGCAGAAACGAAGAAGATTCTGAGAGATGGACAAGTGATATTTAATCATATCGTTGAATCTAATTTTGCAGGCTATTTTGATTGGCAAATTCAAGAGAATACCGAGTACCTCAGTCCTACGTTCAAAAAAATGTTTGGATATGAGGATCATGAAATGGAAAACAGTCCAGAAGCGTGGCAAAAAATAATTTTCCAAGAAGATTTACCTAAAGTTTTTGAGTTGTTTGAAGCGCACGTAAAATCCAAAGGAAAAATTCCTTTTGACAGTGAATTACGTTACCATCACAAGGATGGCTCGGTAGTTTGGGTGTTTTGTAGAGGAAAAGTAGTAGAATGGGATGAGAATGGAAAGCCTCTGCGGATGCTGGGCTCACATATAGACATTACGAGCATCAAAAAAGAAAAAGAAACACAACAATACATTGAAAAACTCGAGCAAAAAAACAGGGAACTTCAACAATTTGCCTATGTGGCTTCCCATGATTTGCAGGAACCACTAAGAACAATTATGAGTTTTTCAGATCTCATGCTCGAACAATATAGCAAGGAATTACTAGGCAATGCCGACACCTATATACGCTTCATATCAGATGCCTCAAAAAGAATGAGTAAGCTTGTAAAAGGATTGCTCGATTACACCAGAATCGGTAAAAACTTTGAAGTTTCTGAGGTGAACATGGAACAAATCGTTCAGTTTGTTCTTGACGATTTGAATACCCTAATCAACGAAAACAATGTAACTTTCGAAATAAACAAACTCCCCTCTATCAAGGCTCAAAACAATGAAATGAGATCTTTGATAATAAACCTAATAACAAATGCCATCAAGTATAAAAAATCAGATGAATTCCCACGAATAAAAATTGGGGTAAAAGAAAAAACTAACTTCTGGGAATTTTTTATTGAAGACAATGGTATTGGAATAGAAAAAGTTCATCTTAAGCGAATCTTCTTGATTTTTCAGCAACTACATAATAGAGAAGTATATGTGGGCACAGGAATAGGACTTGCCCATTGCCAAAAAATTGTAGAATTGCATGGTGGAAAAATTTGGGCAGAATCCATTCCTAAAGTTGGCAGTACATTCTACTTCACAATACCGAAATAACTATCTAATAACACTATGAACAAAAAACTTAATACCGTTTTACTAATTGATGACGATGCACCCACAAACTTTATTGCAAAAATGATTGTGGCAAAAGCTGATCTCAGCGATACCACCAAAACAATCAATAGCGCAGTAAAAGCTATCGAATTTTTAAAGGATGATAACCTTTCGGATTACGACATTCCTGATTTGATATTCCTTGACATCAACATGCCCTCAATGAACGGATGGGAATTTCTGGAAGAGTATAAAAAACTAAACATTCATGAAAGAAAAAAAATTGTTCTTTACATGCTCACTACTTCAATGAATGATGATGATGAATTTAGATCAAAGAAAATTGACTTTGTGGATGGTTTTCTCAGTAAGCCCATAACTTTAAAAGCTTACACAGAAATTGTAAATAAACACTTTGAATAATTAACTTTACTTCACTTCAATAATATTCCTAACTTTGACAAATCAATAGAAACATGAAGCACAATTTACTTTTAAAATCTGCCCACATCGTAAACCCATCTTCTCCGTTTCATTCTCAAATCAAAGACATTCTGATAACAGATGGAATCATTACGAAAATTGAAGATTCAATTCAAAGCCAACCCGGTATTGAGGTAATTGAAGAACAAAATCTTCATGTATCACCAGGATGGATAGACATAAAGTCGAATTTAAGAGAACCTGGAGAGGAATGGAAAGAAACTCTTAAATCAGGTTCAGAGGCAGGAATTTCTGGAGGTTTCACTCATCTCATTATTTCTCCAAACACCAAACAACCTCTAGACAGCAAAAATAGAATTGACTACATCAAAGCTGCCTCAGCAGAGTTGCCTATTTCAATTTCTTCCTTTGGAACCTTGAGCCACGAATTAAGAGGGGAAGAACTCTCAGAAATGTATGAAATGAGCCAAGCTGGAGCTGTGGCCTTTACAGACGACAAAAATGAGGTGAGTACAGGACTCATGTCAAAAGCTTTGCTGTATGCCAAAAACATCAACCAACTCATTGTGAGTTCCCCTATCGATCATTCTTTGGCTAAAAATGGACAAATTCATGAGGGAGAAATAAGTACCAGAATGGGATTGAAAGGAATCCCAAGTTTATCGGAAACACTCAGGATAGAAAGAGATTTGGCTTTGGCCAACTATCACAACTCACCTGTCCATTTCTCTTGTATTTCTTCGCAAGAATCAGTTGAATTAATAAGAGAAGCAAAGAAAAAGGGAATGAAGGTGACCTGCGACATCGCAGCACATCAACTATTTTTCACGGATAATGACACGCGAAGTTTCAATTCACATTTCAAAGTGCTACCTCCATTTAGAACCACATCGGACAGAGAAGCGCTGATAGAGGGACTGAATGACGGAACAATTGATGCCATTTGTTCAGACCATACTCCGCATGACATTGAAGACAAAAAATTAGAATTTAACTTAGCTGAATTTGGAATCATAGGTCTAGAAACAGCCTTTGCCGCTGTTGCCTCAGCCACGGCAGGTAAGCTGAGTACAGAAACCTTGATTAGCAAATTAACGAGTGGTCCAACAGCTATTTTTAACTTGCCAAAGAATGAAATTAAAGTTGGCGAAAAAGCTAACCTCACGCTATTTGACCCGAATAGAAAATGGACATTCGAAAAATCTGACATTCGTTCCAAATCTAAAAACACGCCTTTTGTTGGTGTAGAATTTACGGGAAAAGCACTGGGGATTGTTTGTTAAAACAAATCAACCTCATGCAGATGGATAAAAACTAACTACACATGGCTCTAAACATAATTTGGATAGGTTTTTTTATAATTGCCTTGCTCGTGGCGCTTATCAAGCTCATCTTTTTTCAGGAGTATGACATTCTTAATCAACTTGTAAAGAGCTTGTATGACAATGCCGAAACTGGATTTACCTTATCCATAGGGCTTACTGCAATTTTAGCCTTTTGGCTGGGCATAATGAAAATTGGCGAAAACGGAGGAGCAATAAAATTGCTATCCAAATTGGTCAGTCCGCTATTTACTCGCTTGTTTCCCGAAATACCAAAAAATCACCCCGCTTTGGGTTCTATGATGATGAATTTTTCGGCCAATATGCTGGGACTTGATAATGCTGCAACTCCCATGGGACTCAAAGCAATGAACCAATTGCAGGAAATCAATCCAAAAAAAGAAACGGCTTCCAATGCTCAAATCATGTTTTTGGTTTTGAATACTTCGGGACTCACCATCATCCCTGTATCCATTATTGCGCTCAGAGCAAGTGGAGGTTCAGAAAATCCATCTATGGTGTTCTTGCCTATTTTATTAGCCACCTTTGTTTCCAGTTTATTTGGATTAATTATCACTTCCATTTATCAAAAAATAAATTTACTTCAGCCTGTCATTTTAGCCTACATTGGTGGACTATCTGCAGTGATTGTCGCGCTATTTATCTATTTGGGCACCTTGGATAAAGAAGGTTTAGAAATGGCTTCTAACCTCATTTCAAGCTCTATCATTTTAGGAATTATTTTTGGCTTCATCCTTCTGGCTGCAATCAAAAAAGTAAATGTGTACGAAAGTTTTATAGACGGAGCCAAGGAAGGATTTGGTGTCGCTATCAAAATTATTCCCTACCTTATTGCTATGCTTTGCGCCATTGGGGTATTCCGAACTGTGGGTGCAATGGATTATTTAATCGATTTTTTTAGGTGGTTTTTTGAATTACTTGGAGCCGACACTCGCTTTGTTGATGGATTGCCCACAGCTTTCATGAAACCACTTTCGGGTAGTGGAGCTCGCGGAATGATGGTAGAATCTTGGGGTACATTTGGGATAGATTCATTTGTTGGAAAACTGACTTCTATCTTTCAAGGAAGTACAGAGACCACTTTCTATGTACTTGCCGTATATTTTGGATCAGTAGGAATCAAAAACACGCGATATGCAGCCACAGCGGGAATCTTGGCAGACTTAGCAGGGGTTGTTGCTGCCATTTTAATCACTTATTATTTCTTTGGTTAATGAGCACAAAAAAGTCAACAGTTGTCTATAGAATGCCGGGAGAAAAAGAGTTCTACTCGCTAGAAACTCAAGAACCATTGCTCAAAAACGATCTTGGAAAAGAACAGGGATTTTATTTCTCCGATTTTGAAACAGGTACCATTTACTCGATTCAAGATACTGAACCAAAAAAAAACAATTGGCCTCTTTTTGAACCCCATTTCAATGCCATGCAAGAAGCTTCGGAAAAGCAGTTTTATTTAAAAAAAGTAGAAGAAATCTCAACTAAGATTGTAGGAGGACAATTTGAGAAAGTGGTGTATTCAAAAATAAAAAACGAAACCAAAGAAACCGACTTTCAACTCGAGCAAGTGTTTTCTTCCTTGTGTAAAAAATACCCTCATGCCTTTGTCTATTGTATTTCCACCCCGCAATTTGGAACCTGGATGGGAGCCACTCCTGAGTTATTGATAGAAAAAAAAGACACTAAATTCAGAACAGTGTCGCTAGCCGGAACCAGAACTCAATCCATGCAATGGACCCAAAAGGAAAGGAGAGAACAGCAGGTTGTTACTGATTTTATTTCGCAAAACATTACTCCTTTTTGTCAAAATATCTCGGTGAGTGATCCCTACGATTTGGATACCGGCTCAGTGATTCATCTAAAATCGGACATCGAGGGACAACTAAAAAACGAACATACAATTTGGGAAATTACACAGGCCCTGCACCCTACTCCAGCCGTTTGTGGTATCCCTACCCAATTGGCCAAAACCTATATTTCTGACAATGAAAACCACAAAAGAGGATTATACACAGGATTTATTGGACCAATGAACATGAACCACCATAGTAGTCTTTTTGTAAATTTGAGGTGTATGCAAATCGGTAGTCAAATTATATCGCTTTACTTGGGTGGTGGAATTATGGCAGATTCTGTTCCAGAAAAAGAATGGATCGAAACCGAAAACAAAGCACAAACCTTACTCTCTGTTTTGGCGAAATAACAACTTCCATAGAAAAAACACTCGTAATCTGTCAATTTTACATCATAGTAATATTGGCAAACCTTTTGATAAAAAAAGGTGAAAACCAATTGTAAATCCATTAAATTGTAGAACGAAACAAATCCACTATGAAACATATCATCTTCACTCTTCTTTTTTTATCCGTAGTTATTATTTCAAAAGCCTCGAATACTTTTGAAGGAACGATAGATTACAAAATCTCCTACAAAAACTTACCCGAAGAAATGGGTATGTACAAAGCTATGCTCCCAAAAAAATCGAGGGTCATTCTCAAAAATGAATGGAGCAAAATAGAACAAAACATGGGTATTTTGATGAAAATGGACATCGTTTTCAATTCGAATACACATACTTCGTTCATGCTCATTAATGCCATGGGAAAAAAAATAGCAGTAGAAACAAATGACACAACTCACCAAGTTGATCCATCTCTTTTTACCCTAACAAAAAAGGAGGACATAAAAATTATTGCAGGGTACAAATGTCAAAAAAAGATCTTAACCGATTCTGCTAATAATTCCTACACCCTCTGGATTACAGACAAACTACCGAGTTACAAAAACCAAAATTTACCTGATATTGACTTAGGTGGATTCCCTATGGAATACAACATAGAGAACAATGGCATGAGTGTGAGAATGACTGCCTCTAAAGTAACTAAAAAATCGATTTCTGATGAGGAATTTATTATCCCAGAAGATTACGAAAAAAAATCAGCAGAGGAAATGGGCGAACTAATGAAGGGCATGAAATTCTAGGTAACTAGGACATAAAAAAGAAATCTACGTTCGGCTTCAAATCCATAGAATTGAGCGTGTTTTTAATGTTTTCAATTGCTGAATTATTTCTGATAGCTACCAAAATTTGCGGGTTAGAATCAAACACAAAATCCCTATCTGCTTGTAGTGTGGTGCCGTAAATCTCTTTACCAATCTTATTTGCATTGTTGGTCACCCAATCAAATTCAGACTCAGTTTCAACCAAATATTTGGCTAATTCTTTTCCTTTTTTTCCTGCACCCCAAAGGAGTAAAGGCCTTGTTTTATCTCTGTGAATCTCAAAAAAATATATCATTTTTAAAGGCAGAAAAAAATTATCCGAATACTTGGAATCCGTCCTAGAAGTTCGGGTTTCATAGTCTCTCCACTGATGAATCACCTCGGGAATGGAAGCAATGCGCATGCCTTGCTTGAGCATCCTAAATGCTAATTCATAATCTTCTGGGTACAATTCCGAATCGAATTTACCAATTGCCTCAAAATCGGTTTTGTGCATCATCCAACTGGGCGAAGGAATGACACACTCTTTATAAATTTCTTCAAAATTTCTTTCTGTCAGCGTTAATCCATTTAGCCACTCCTGGTAATGAAAATAACCTTCTCCTATCCCTTCTTTACTAAAATACTCCACTAAACCAACTGCAACAAACCCCTTACCTTTTTCTTGAAGTTTGTTTACCATCAACTCAATTTTGTGGGGTTTCATAATGTCGTCAGCATCCATTCTGGTAATAAACTCACCAGAGCTTTTGGAATAAGCCAATTGCAAGGCATCTATGATTCCCTTGCCTGTGTTGTTGTAGATTTTGACTCTAGCATCCAAGGTAGCATAGTGGTTCAGGATAGACAAGGTATGGTCCTTAGAATGATCATTCACTACAATTAACTCGAACCCGGAATAGCTTTGACTCAAAATAGAATCCATGCAAGCTCTAAGAAATTGTTCTCCGTTTCGAACCGGAATGAGTATGGATACTTTCAAAATATGTTGTTTTTTTTTCTAAATATATGAAGTTAAGTCAAGCCGCAAATCAATCTACCAAAACACCTCCTACTACATCATTTTGTGCTCCCGTAACAGAAGCCAAGCAATTTGGAATATTTTCCATTTTCAATACTCCCAAGAAGGCAAAAATCAAAGCTTCCTTAAATTCAATTAATTCTTTAGATGCTTTTACCACATTTGCCTTGCTGTATTGTTTTATTTTATCGATCAGAAACAAATTGTAGGCTCCGCCACCCGTTATCAGAACAGTAGAATTTTCTGGCAATTGATCGGCTATACTTTTGGCTATGTATTCGGTAACGGTCGCCAATTTTGTCTCGGCAATGGAAGTACTGTTGTTCATTATCGGCAAAAAGAACTCAGAATATTGCTCTGTGCCAAGCGATTTCCCCTTAAAATCTAATTCCTGAAGTTTCCAAAGCAACTGAGGATTTACCACACCCTGAGCGGCTAAGTTGCCTTTATCGTCATAGTCGTATCCCATTTCTAGAGCAAGCGGATTCAGTGCCATATTGGCAAAACAAATGTCCTTGGCCTTTCTTATACCGTCTTGGCTGTACGATACATTCGCAATCCCTCCAATATTGAGGCAATACGCATACTCAGAAAACAACAATTCATCGCCAATAGGAACGAGCGGAGCTCCTTGACCTCCGGCTGCCACATCAGCACTTCTAAAATCGTTGATAACTGGCAAGTGTGTGTTGTTCTTTATCTCTTTTCCATTCCCAATCTGAAGCGTAAAACCTTCGTCTGGTTTGTGAAAAATAGTGTGTCCATGCGAAGCAATAAAATCAATGTTAGTCAATTCATTGTCGGCTATAAATTGTTGAGTTTCCTTCCCAAAATACGTCCCTAATTCTATATCTAAAGAAACCAACTCAGATTCAGATAAATGGTGAGCATTCCTCAATTTACTACGCCATTCAGATGAATACTCGACCATGCGAGAAGCTTGAATGGCAAAGGTCCACTTTTCATTTTGAAAGGTAAATTGACAAAAAGCAATATCCAGTCCATCGCAAGAGGTACCAGACATTAATCCTATGACATTGTATGTTTTCATTCGTTGAACTTATGAAGTAGAAAGTTACAACTTTTTGAGAGAAATTAAGAATTAAAAAACTTCTCTGTAATTAATGGTAGAAAAAGAGAATCTCAATCTGATCTGGTTGCTGCATCTTACTACTTCAACACAATTAATTCCACCCTTCTGTTCCGATAATCCATGATGTTGCCATACTTGGGTTGGGTGTTGTTGTAGCCTTTGTAGGTGAGCATGTGACGTGGTACTTCTCGTTCTATAAAATAAGTGTAAACTACAAAAGCGCGCTCAATGGATAACTCCATTTGGTTTCCACAACAAATATGGCCTGCGATCTCAATTTTCAGTTCTTTGTTCTTGATCAATATTGGGATTACCTCATCCAAAATTTTGGTTGCTCCTGGCAAAAATTGTGCAGTTCCTCCATAAAACTGAACAGCGGGTAACTCTATGGCTTTTCCTGCAATTAAATCCTCACTTTTCAATTTTACTTTAGGTTTCTCTTTTTTCTGTTTCTTTTTAATGTTATTTTTCTTCTTTCCTGAGTAAAAAGCCCTCATCCTAACTCTTCTATTCTTATGTTTGGTAGAATCAATGTTTTGAAACACGGGATTTTCTTCGCCTTGTGGATGGAGAAAAAACAAAGAGTCAGGAAGCATTTCGGGAAAGTAAGACCTCAAGTGATTGATGCGTTTTTTTGAGAGTTCTAGGTTGAAAGATTCACTGCCATCCGAATCGGTATAGCCAATCATTTCTATTTTAACTAAATCAAATTTGTTCAGAATCTTAGCAAAAACAAGTGCCTTTTTTTGCTCAGCGCTGTCCAACACAAAGCTCCCAGACTCAAAATAAAAATCCCGGGTAAACTTTTTCTGTGAAACCAAAACTCCACTAAAAAGTAGGACAAAAAAAAGTATAAAAACATTTCGCATACTTTCTATAACTCCCAATTTCTACTCATATTTTGTGCTAAGCTAGTTTTTGTTTCAAAACTTGATAGGCCTCTGAAATCTCCTGAAATTGTTTCTTTGCCAATTCTTTATTTACTCCATTCATCACCTTATCTGGGTGATAAATTTTAGCCAATTCTCTGTAGGCTTTTTTTACTACCGGGAAATTAGAGTTGTCTGAAACACCTAGAATTTCGTATGCCCTCATCAAGGTAGATTTTCGCACTGTTCGTTTTTCTCCAGAATGGTTTGATTGTGCTCGTTTTTGGCTTTCCCAAGCAAAGTTTCTTCGTGCCAAAATTGAATTCAATACATTGGGATGAACCCTTAATTTTTCGGCAATATCGCGAATAATTCTTTCTTCCTCTCGAGACATGTAGCGATCTGCCACAGCAATTTTCACAATCACATCTAACAAAACGGTTGCATTACTAGCTTCAAAAACCTGATTCAGTTTTCCGCAAGCCTTAGCGGTAGAAATAGAATCGTTATCCTTCACTTTCTGAAAATAGCGATAAGCTCTTTTTGCTTTGTAATGGCCAAATTGACTTTTAAGGGAACGAATAACTACTTTTTGGTCTTTTACTGATACTTTATCATCTGCTCGAGCAATGATAGCTATCAATTCCACGATGGGTTTGAGCCAATACCTTGAGGAACTCATTGTAAAAAAAGTAATGATTGCCGACAAAATCCCTGCGGCAAAAACAGCGCCCATAAAGGCTGCGCCCAAAGATCGTTCTGGAGGCAAATAAGGGCCGTTCATTCTATATTTTATGGGGTAAAACAGAAACAAGCACAACACAAAGGAAATTAAATAATTTAGGGTTGATTTCTTTTTAAAAAAATCGATAATTGGCCCTTTTTGTTGTTTTGAACTCATAAAACGAAAGTAAGAATAAATATGGATGAGAAAAAATGGGTTTCAAAGCTCATTAAAATAAAAATGGACTTTACATTTAATGAACAAAACCGTACATTTGGAGCGGAAAAAAAACTAACTATGAATTTCGAATTATCAGAAGAACAATTAGCAGTACAACAAGCTGCGAGAGATTTTGCTCAAAACTCTTGTTTACCAGGAGTAATTGAAAGAGACAGAGAACAAAGATTTCCTGCTGAACAAATAAAAGAGCTAGGTGAACTAGGTTTTATGGGAATGATGACAAGTCCAGAAAACGGAGGAAGTGGAATGGATACCATTTCATATGCCATTGCAATGGAAGAAATTTCAAAAGTGGATGCTAGTACTTCAGTTGTTGTTTCGGTAAATAATTCTTTGGTATGTTACGGACTGGAACAATACGGTACTGAGGAACAAAAAAAGAAATATTTGGTTCCTTTAGCTAAAGGAGAGAAAATAGGAGCTTTTTGCTTATCTGAACCAGAGGCTGGATCGGATGCTACCTCGCAAAGAACGACTGCCATTGACATGGGAGATCACTATTTATTGAACGGAACAAAAAACTGGATTACAAACGGAAACTCAGCTTCTACGTATTTGGTAATCGCTCAAACTGATGCTGAAAAAGGACACAAAGGAATTAATGCCTTGATTGTAGAAAAAGGTATGCCAGGATTTGAAGTAGGTGCAAAAGAAGACAAACTTGGAATTAGAGGAAGTGACACACATACTTTGACTTTCAATGATGTAAAAGTTCCAAAGGAGAACAGAATTGGTGAAGATGGATTTGGATTCAAATTCGCTATGAAAACCTTATCTGGTGGAAGAATAGGAATTGCTGCTCAAGCACTAGGAATTGCGGCTGGAGCCTACGAATTGGCATTGAAATATTCGAAAGAAAGAGAAACTTTTGGGAAACCAATTCACAATCACCAAGCTATTGCCTTTAAATTGGCAGATATGGCAACTGAAATTGAGGCAGCTCGTCTGTTAGTGTACAAAGCGGCTTGGCTGAAAGACCAAGGAATGAACTATGACGAAGCTTCTGCCATGGCTAAATTATATGCCAGTAAAGTAGCAATGGACGTTACAGTTGAAGCTGTTCAAGTGCATGGTGGATATGGATTCGTAAAAGAATACCACGTGGAAAGACTGATGAGAGATGCAAAAATTACTCAGATATACGAAGGAACTTCAGAGATACAAAAAATTGTAATTTCTAGAAGTGTATTGAAATAAAGTGTTTTTGTTCTCGATACTTTTTACTTTTTATTGAGAAAAAAGAAAAACACTCGAACTGACATACACTATTTTATTAATTAACACGTTTTATCTCACAATCATCCTGATATTATTTCAGAATCTCACAGAGAATATTTCACGTTACAATTGGTAATATTTCAATGAATAAAGATCCTGAAATAAATTCAGGATGACCTACTAAAAGAGTTAAAATAAAAATTAAAAATCCCGACCAACATCGGGATTTTTTGTGAACACAAATAAAATTAATTATGGGAAGAAGAACGGAAAGCAAAGAATGGAATGAAATAAAAACAAACGACAGTTGGGCTATATTCAAAATAATGGCTGAATTCGTTGAAGGGTACGACAAACTCGCAAAAATAGGACCCTGTGTTTCGGTTTTTGGTTCGGCACGAACACCCGAAGACAATAAATATTACAAAATGGCGGAAGAAGTTTCCTTCCTACTCACCCAAAATAATTATGGTGTGATAACGGGCGGTGGCCCAGGAATTATGGAAGCAGGAAACAGAGGAGCACGGAGAGGTGCCGGGATTTCAGTAGGTTTGAATATCGAATTGCCTTTTGAACAAAGCTCCAATCCATACATTGACGAAGATAAATTGATTGATTTTGAATATTTTTTCGTGAGAAAAGTAATGTTTGTGAAATATGCTCAAGGATTTATTGCCTTGCCAGGAGGTTTTGGAACATTGGATGAGTTGTTTGAGGCGTTAACGCTTATCCAAACAAAAAAAATCGGTAAATTTCCTATTATTTTGATGGGCAAAGAATACTGGGCAGGAATGATTGATTGGATTAAAAACACCATGCTTGACGAAGAAAAAAACATCAGCTCAGAGGATATGGATTTAATGCAAATTGTTGATACTCCTCAAGAAGCAGTAAATATTATTAATGATTTCTACAACAACAATAAGTTGCAGCCTAATTTTTAATTCAACTAGTTTTCGCTAGTCAACAAAAAAGCAAGCCAGAGGCTTGCTTTTTTTAGTTTGGTATTTTCTTGTAACCTAAGAAATCAAATCCAACTTCCTTCAATTGGCCTTTGCCAATTGTTTAAAAACTCTTCCTTGGAAGACACCAGTCCGTTGTAAAAATGAGTGTTTTTTGAAATGGATCCAGAAGTTATTTTACTTCTTAATTCGGTAAATGGAAGAACCTCAGCCACTCCATCATTGTCGTAAGCTACAAGCATTCTATCCATCAGCTTTACTCCCAATTCTTGTTCCAATTCTTTGATGAACTTGACCGATGCATCTTGAGCTCTTCCGCACATGGTATCGCCTTCGGTATCTGCAAAAACTGCAATGAATCTATTTTTGATTATTTGAAAAGCTCCTTTCACAAGTTTACCGTGAGAATCCCACTGCGAAAGAAATGTGTTTGCATATTTTTCAATCTCAGCAACTTGCGATACTGTGAACTCCTGGCTACTCGTGTACACCCATGCTTTGGCTTGGCTGTCAATTTCACTAAAATCTGTACCTATATGTGTGGTTGTTTCTGTCATTTTTTTATTTTTAAACTAATCTGAACCCCTGGGTTTTGTCTCGTTACTCTAGGGACAACATGTCTCGAAGGGTGAGATTCGCTTCTGTAACATTTCAATGAAAAAACACTTCGACCGACCCTTCCCAACTATCTTGACAAGCTGCTCAGTCTGAAAACACTCATGTTTTTCTTCATTAGTCATCCTGAATTTATTTCAGGATCTCAAAGAGAACATTTCACGTTAGCTTTCGTAACATTTCAATGAATAAAGACCCTGAAATAAATTCAGGGTGACATTAGACAAGGATAATTTTGCTTCTAACTTCGTGCTTCCAAATTTATTACAAATCCTGAGCCTGAGCAATTAGCTCGGCAATATCCATTACATGAACCGATCCCTCTTTCTCTGCCAACTTCACACCATCGGTCATCATGGTGTTACAAAATGGACATCCTGTAGCAATGAAATCTGGTTTTACCTCTAGCGCATCTTCTGTTCGTTCTACATTTACCTCTTTGTTTCCCGGTTCTGCTTCTTTAAACATTTGGGCTCCTCCTGCTCCACAACACAACCCTTTCGTTTTGCATCGTTTCATTTCTACCAATTCAGCGTCCAAGGTTTCCAATACTTTTCTGGGAGCTTCATAAACATCATTGGCTCTTCCTAAATAACATGGGTCGTGGAAAGTAATTTTTTTCCCTTTGAAAGGTTTACCGTCTTCAATTCTCAACTTGCCGCTATCAATCAACTCTTGAATGAGTTGGGTGTGGTGAATTACTTCATAATTCCCTCCAAGTTCAGGATATTCATTTTTTAAAGTATTGAAACAATGCGGACAACCTGTTACAATTTTACTCACTTTGTATTCATTCATCACCTGAATGTTTTGCATCGCTTGCATTTGAAACAAAAATTCATTTCCTGCTCTTTTGGCTGGGTCACCCGTACAAGATTCCTCTGCTCCTAGCACGGCAAATTTCATTTCTACTTTGTTCAGAATTTTCACTATTGCCTTGGTAATTTTCTTGGCTCTGTCGTCAAAGCTTCCAGCGCATCCAACCCAAAACAAAATATCGGGAGTTTCTCCTTTGGCCAAGTATTCGGCCATTGTATGTACTTTTAATTTATTCATAATTTAAGACTTAAAAACTTGTATTTTTTCGTTGGAATCAACGAGATCAGTAAATTTCCCTTCAAATCGCGTGGCTCTTACGATGTGATTATCAACCCAATGATAATTTCCACCTCTAGGTTTTCCAAATAAGATACCATGATATTTAAATCCATGTTTGGCTAGCCAAGCCTCAGTTACCTCTCGGTTTTCCTCAACCCTAGAAGTGAAAAAAGTTATTATATGTCCTTCGTCATACCATCTGTTTAAGGTCTCAAGGGCATCAGGATAAACGTTCGCTGTTGCCATCCTTCCTGGTTCCTCATTAGGAATATCATCACAAATGGTTCCGTCTATATCTATCATATAATTCTTTAAACCTCCTGGTAATACCGGACTGATCAGTTTACCGTTAACCTTTTTATCTTCTAACTTCATATGTGTGACTTTTATTTAAAAAATTAACCAAATTGGGATTACAAAAACCATTTAGTCTTCCATCCATTTCAACCTATCAGCTTGGGAAAACTGCCAAGGTGCTCCATTATTTTCAATATTACTGAACATTCCAGTCAATTCACTTGGTGCTTTGGACTCTTCCATCACTAAATATCTTCTTAAATCTACAATGATAGACAAAGGATCGATATTTACAGGACAAGCCTCTACACAGGCATTACAGCTGGTACAAGCCCACAATTCTTCTTCAGTAATATAATCGTGAACCAACGTTTTATCATCGTGTTTATCCTGACCATTCTTTCTTTTAAAATCTCCCAATTCCACCATTCTATCTCGGGTATCCATCATTATTTTTCTTGGAGACAACAATTTACCTGTTTGGTTTGCTGGACATTCAGAGGTACATCTTCCGCACTCTGTACAAGTGTAGGCTTGTAACAAACTATTCCAAGGTAAATCCGTTACATCTTTCACTCCAAATGTCTGTGGTTCTCCTGCCGGTTCTGCCGGAGCAGCATATGGATCCGCCTCTGGGTCAAACATCATTTTTACTTCATTCGTAACAGCCTCCATGTTTGAGAACCTCCCTTTAGCATCCAAATTTGAATACCACACATTAGGAAATGCTAGGAAAATGTGAAAGTGCTTGGAATAAGGCAGGTAATTCATAAAGGTAAGTACAATTGCCAGGTGGCCCCACCAACCTATTCTTTCAAGAACATGAAGAGTTTCTGCTTCTATACCTCCAAAAAAGAATGGACCATACCATTGACTCATGGCAAAACCATAACTCTCATTCCCATTGGCAATATGCATCGCTTCATCTGCTCCATTCATAGTGAATATGAACAAAACCAAAAGAATTTCAAGGTACAGAATTATATTTCCATCTAATTTTGGCCATCCTGTCATTTCATCTTTATGAAATCGAGGAAGTTTTAATAAGTTTCTTCGAGCCAAAAAGGCGAAAGTCGCTACCAAAGCAAGTACAGATAAAACTTCTATAATGCTAATAATAAGTTTATAAAAACCACCTAAATAGGGTTGAAATATCCTGTGACTTCCTGTAATCCCATCAATTATTATCTCAATCAATTCTACTTGTGTAAGCAAAAAGGCGACATAAATAACTAAATGTAGCAAAGCGGGAATAGGTCGATGAAACATCTTTTTTTGCCCCAAAGCCACCAACGTCATTATTTTCCATCTTTCCCCTTTTCGGTCGTTTATTTTTTTATCTCGTCCTAGGTTTATATTGGCTATTACTTTTTTTACATTGAAAGCAAAAAAACCAAAACCAGCGGCAAACAATACGATAAACAAAATACTAGAAATTCCCATAAAATAAATGTGTAATAAGGTTGTGATAAAGATAGGTACTTTTTGAATAAATTATAAATGAATTGAATTAAGAATCAGTCTAAATTGAAAAGTAGTTAATAAAAAAAAGCTGTTGTTTTATGAAATTGTGTTGCACAGATAGACCAAACTCTGGTAAATTGAAATTAAATCTTAAAATAAAATGAAAAAACTATACGTTACCTCTCTCTTGTTGGCACTTCTATCGTTTCAATCTTTTGCCTCTCACCATTTAGGAAATGACATGAGAGCCAAACAGATAGGACCTAACAGCTTTGTGATTGAATTAAGAATAGCTTCTGACATTTCGGCTATTGCTTTACCGTCAAATTCAATAAAAATTTTTGAACAAATCACAGACAGTCTTATTTCAACAGTAACCTTGGCGCTTGATTCTACCAGAACTTTTAATTTAGCAATTCCGGGGAGTTCAATGGGGTTTTCAGTTGCCTATTATTCGGACACCCTTCAACTTGCTAATAGTTCAAACGGATATTATGCATCAAGCTCTCACTGCTGCAGAGGAATAAGCCTGAATCATGTCAGCAACTCTGTTACCTATACCTGTGATTTTCCAAATCCAAACATTCCAACTGGGAACAGCAACCCAAAGTTCGTCAATTATCCAGACAGCTTATTTTTTGTGGTTGGAGTTCCATCTAAACTTGACTTTTCTTGCACTGATGTAGATGGTGACAGCTTGGTTTACTCCATTACTCAACCTTACAGCTCCCCATCAGGATTAGGTTCAAAACCATTTAACTTACTCCTTTTCAACCCAGCATTTAACCTCACCAATCCATTGGGGCCGGGAGCAAGTGTATCCATTAATCAATCTACTGGTATCGTAACCGGAACTACGAGTCAGGTTGGTATATATATTCTAGCTGTAAGGTGCGAAGAATATAGAAATGGGATTAAAATAGGTGAGGTAACGAGAGATATCGTAATTCCCTCGGTCAGAGCTTCGAGTACAATTTCCATTGATGAAAACTTTAAAAATCAAGAGATTAAAGTATTCCCTAATCCAAGTATAGGGAGTTTTTGGATTGAACTTCCAAAACAAGAGCAATCTTCCTATAAGCTAGAAATTTATGATTTGAAAGGGAAGAGAATCCATAATCAAACAATGAATTCTGTGAACAGTTTGGTAAAGCTGAGTCCTACTATCAAAGGTCTTTACATTTTGACACTGACATCTGAATCAAATCAGTTCACCAAACGAATAATAATTGAATGATTAATTAGTAATGGCTATTTTATTGGTAAGAACCAGAAAACAATTTTAAGGTTGCTCATCCAACAGATTTTTGAGTTTCTTTTCATCAGTTGCGTCTAGCTTTACTCCTTTGTCTTTACCACCAAACACAGCAAACTGTAAGTATCTTTTGGGATGCATTTTAATGTTGTTTACGAGCCTTTCGGTTTCCTCCAACATCGTATTTACATTGTTCACTAATTCATCGCTATATATCAATTGATGTGCCGTTCCATTTCCACTGTTTATTTCGTCCATCATTTTGGTAACCTCTGCCAAGGCAGCTTTTGTTTGCATCACTGTACCAGCGATATCAGCTCCTTTCAAAGAATCAGAAATATCAGAAAAATTAGACACCAAGTTAGTAATCTTGCTATTGCTGTTCTTTATATTATTCGTGATACTAGCGATATTTTCAAGCGTCTTTTTTATATCTGAAGAACTACCTTTTACCACATTATCAACGTCTTGTACCGTAGAGTTCAATGTGGTGACTGTCCGTCTCAAAGAATACATCATTCTTCTTAGATTTTCTCCATCTGTACCTAGCACCGTATCAATACTTGCCAAAGACTTATTCAGTTTATTCAGGAGCACATTTACTTTGGTTTCAATAGGCACAATTTTTTGAGTAGCCAATTCAGTAATACCAAATTTGTAATCTACAAGAATCGTATCTTTATCTTGCAATACTTCCTCACTATTTCCTAAAATTATTTGAATTGAACTTTCTCCCAATACGGTAGTTTCCAACTTCGCTTTTGAGTCAATGGGAAAATCCAATTCAGACTCTGATATATTCAAAACGGTCACCCAATTCTTATTTTCATCTAGAATATTGTCCTGCACTACCCCAATCTTGTTTCCCTTGTAATTAATTCCTGACCCCGGAACTAATCCCTGAATATTATCATAGGAAGCGAAAAACACTCTGTTTGAACTAAATGCATTTATTCCTTTCAAGAATTGAATTCCAAACAATAATAGAGCAATTGCCACAATTACTGTTAATCCAATTATAAATTCCTTTTTGTGTTTCAAATCTTTTGATTTTTAGTTATTTCCTTGTTTAATTGCCTCTTTCAAATCTACTCTTTTTCCATCTACAAACCCCATTAAAAAAGCATCTGTATAGCCTTTTGCTCTTGCAGTTTTTAATGATTGCTGAACAGAACTAAAAGAACTTGTGTTGCCATAGTAATAACGGTAATACTTCCCGTCTTTCTTTATCTCTACTCCTCTTAATCCCTTAAAGTTATATGATTTTGGCTCAATCTTATTTGTAGATGATGCCAATTGTATTTTAAATTCAACTTTCGTTGCGCCAGATGCAATTTCTTGTCGCTCATCAAATCCTTCTGAATCCTCGCGAATTTCATTGTAAACTCTATCTCTCTTTTGTTTATACGTTTTGAAGGCCGAATAAATTGCCTTAGCCATTTTTTGTTGATTGGCAGAACTCTTCAGGAAAGCATTCTCCTGAGGATTTGTCAAGAAACCAGTTTCAATCAATACACTGGGCATTGTTGTTTTATAAAGAACCACAAAACCTGCTTGCTTTACTCCCCTGTCTTTTCTCCCAATTTTTTTGAACTCTTTCTGTATTTCACTAGCGAAGCTTATACTCTGATTCAAATAAGCACTCAACTGCATGGTACGCGCTATTAATTTTTCTGGAGTGATTTTTTGATACTTACTGCTGCTATTTTCCTCGAGTTCTATTACAGAGTTTTCTCTCGCTGCTATTTCCTCTTGCTCATCTGTTTTATGCAAACCAAGAACATACGTTTCACTCCCGTAGGGCGATGATTTAGCATTTGCATTAGCATGAATACAAATGAATAAATCCGCTCTTTTGGTATTGGCTATTTTTGCTCTGTTGTCTAACGTTACAAACTTATCGGTTTTCCTCGTGTATTCCACGGCAACATCCTTATCGTTAGTTTCTATCAGTTTACCCAATTTCAGGGCAATACTTAGCGCAACGGTTTTCTCTTTACTGCCCGTTCCGGAGCATCCTTCATCGTGTCCGCCATGACCAGCATCAATCACAACCGTTTTGAATTTTTTCCCTTGTGAAAAACCCGTGTTCAAAAAAAACAAAGCTCCGCCCACAAGAAAGAGTATTTTCATTCGTTTGTGGATAATTATAGGAGTATTCAATGTCATTTTTTCTAAAAACATAGTTTTTCGATTAACTTTGCTAGGATTTCTATTTTGAGTACAAAACAAAATTAACATTATACCACTTAAGCACATATTCCTATCCGTTTTATTTATTAGCTTGGCATTGTTAATATTGTTACTGCCTAACTCACTATTAGCTCAGGACTCTACTACCTCTCAACCTCCAAAAGTAAAAAGGCTCATGGAAGAGCCCGTGGAGTACGATGCCGTAGATTCGACAATTTTGGATGTGATAGATCAAAAAGTATTCCTTTACAGTGGGGCAATCGTAAAATTTGGCAAAATACAGTTAAAAGCAGGATACATTGAATACGATTTCAAAAATAAAAACGTGTGTGCCTATCCACGCAAAGACTCAATGGGAAAAGAGATTGAGTTCCCAGAGTTTACTGATGGAGACGAAACTTTTACTGCAAAAGTAATGTGCTATAATTTTGAAACAAAAAAAGCATTTGTTGAAGGCAGTAGAACCAAACAAGGTGAGGGCTTTGTTCATTTTGAAAAAGTGAAAGTTTATGCCAACAAGGAAACGCATGGTCTTCATGGAAAATACACCACATGCGAAGACGAAAACCCTCATTATTATTTCAATATTTCTAAGGCGGTTGTAAAGCCAAATGACAAAATTGTGGCAGGACCACTCATGCTTTACATTGCAGATATTCCTACTCCACTTGCTCTGCCCTTTGGTTTCTTTCCAAATCAAAAAAACAAGGGAGCAGGCCTCATTATCCCAACCTACGACAACTCGATACCTTGGGGAAGCGGTGTAAGAAATGGTGGATACTATTTTCCCATAAAAGATAAAGCAGATGTTCAGCTAACAGGAAGTATTTACGCAAGAGGAACTTGGGGAGTAAGAGCAGTAACAAGGTACAAAAGCCTTTACAAGCACAATGGAAACTTTCAGTTGTCTTTTCAAGAAAATATCAATGGAGATAGAGAGCTTCCTGCATTAACGAGGTATTCAAAGTCGAGAATCTTCTCTGTCATTTGGAATCACAATCAAGACCCAAAAGCACGACCTAACTCTACTTTTAATGCCAATGTGAATTATAATAGCAATGCACGAACTGATATCAATTCGGTAGGAACCGGGTTTTTAAATAATTCGTATCAATCTTCTATCTCATACAGAAAAATATTCCCAAACACTCCATTCAGTATCAATGTAAATGCCTCTCAAAGCGGAACCTACAAACCCTCAGACACGGCACTTGGGAGACAAGCGTATAATAACCTTACTTTCAACCTGCCTGATATCAACTTCGCAATGAATAGGATTTACCCTTTTAAAGCTCTTGAAAATGATAAAAATGCAGGAAAATCCTGGATGAAAGAAGCCTCTAAAATTTTCTTGACATGGAATACTCAAATGAGAAATGAGGTGAATTTTATTGATACCGCCCTGGGTGGCGATATCTTGAATCAATTGTTACCAAGGGTTAAAAACGGAATCCAACACAATCTATCGGCTGGAACTTCGATTAAAGTACTGAAGAAAAATGTAACACTTAATCCCTCCGTCAGGCTTACCGAAAGGTGGTATTTTCAAAAATTAAATCAAGCTTACAACCCTACCGAAGATATTATTGAAAGAGATACACTAAGAGGAATAGAAAACTGGAATAGAGCCATGAATGGGAGCTTGAATGTTACCGCTACAACAAAAGTTTATGGATTTTACCAATTTGCTGAATTTGCAAAAGGACAAAGACAAACATTGGTTCGGCATGTTTTTACACCAAGTGTTTCATTCAATTACACGCCCAGCCTAAATACCTTTTCAGACACGCAATACGTGAATATAAACAACATCATACTTCCTTACACTCCCTTACAGCTCGGTGTATATGGTGTTCCTCCAAGAACTTCCTCTGGTGCTGTTGGATTAAACTTAACCAACTCCTTTGAAATGAAAGTAAAAACCAAGACCGATACCGGAATGGTTTACAAAAGAGTGAAGTTAATAGATAACCTCACTCTGTCAACGAGTTATGACTTAATTAGAGAAGAGTTTAAATTGGCGGACATTAATGTGACAGGAAGGACCACCTTGTTCAAAACGATTAATATAAACGGAAACATGCGATTCAATCCTTATGCGCTAAACGATACGATGAGGACGGCCAGAATCAATGAATATGAAATCAATAAGTCGGGCAAACTCGCTCGTATGACAGATGCCAATTTAGCAGCAAGCTTTAGTTTATCTCCTGAAACTTTCAGAAAAAAGAAAGAGGAGAAGGAAAAAGAAGAGCCTATTGACCTCTATGACATACCATGGAATGCATCCTTTACATACAACCTAAATGTCAGAAACTTTGTAAATCCAGCCACTGATAATGATACCACTTCTTTCATTCAGACCGCTGGAGCAAGCGGATCCGTTACTTTTACAAAAAACTGGCGCGTTGGTTTCAATTTGAACTACGACATTACAAACAAACAATTATCCTACACCTCATTAGACATATATCGTGACTTGCATTGCTGGGAAATGAGATTAAGCTGGATTCCTTTTGGTCCAAGGCAGAGTTACAATTTTCAGATTAATGTGAAATCATCCATCCTTCAAGATTTGCAATATAAAAAGCAATCCCAACCGAATGAATTTCGTTAAACAGGACTAAAACACGGATTATTCTGTTAAATTTAAACAAATCCCATTTACAATGAAACACCTTGTTGCACTCATATTCTTTGGTAGTTTTGCAATACATAGTTATTCGCAAGAAACAAAAGCATCTGACTCCCTGTTTTCTTTTACAACAAAATGGCAACTGTCCACCCATCTCATAAGTCAACCTTATATATTCACTACAGAAGAAGGGTTTCCCAATGTTTTTACAGGAATAGGAATCACTCGAAAAATAGGTGCAATTGGAATTAGGCTAAACTATAATTATTTTGATAATGATAAATCAGAATCGATTTACACCGACACTGGTTTTACATTCGACAACCTCTCCTATTTGGAGGAACATATTTTTAGGATAGGTATTGAATATCAATCGAGTTACTCCAAGAATTTTTCACTTCTATTCTTTGCCGATTATATTTTAGCGCCTTTTCGGAGCAATTACACGATTTTTAGTGAAGATGACATCCCGATTATTTTTGCTCAAACAGAAGGATTAGGCAACGGTTCTACCCTTGGAATTGGTGTTAATTTTAGATTAAACAAGCACGTTTCACTGAGCGGTGAAACTCGTCTCGACTTTATGTGGCTAGAGCAGAATCAAAAAATCAAAAACTATGACTCCAGAAATGTTGTGGAGTATTGGACTTCAGAAAATACGATGAACCTGAAACTAATCGGACACCTCAGTCTTAACTATCATTTTTAATTCACAGAAACATGAATAAAGTTATTTATCTAATTTTTACTTTAATTTTTACTGTTGTAAGCTGCAACACTTCTGCCCAACCTGTTATTTATGGATCGACCAGCAAAAAAGCGGAAGTACTATTTAAGAAAGGATACACCGCCTATCGCAATAGCTATGGGGATACTAAAAAATTACAAGAAGCAGAATCCTATGTTTTAAAAGCAATAAAAAAAGACCCTGAATTTGCAGCAGCTTATTTGATGATGGGAGAAATTGAGATTTCCAAGGGAAATTTAGAGCAAGCCATTCAATATAAAGAACAAGCGCTTGCTATTAATCCTAACTATTCTAAAAACGAATACTTTTACCTTGCCAGACTTCTTATGAGAGCAGGAGAATATGAAAAGTGTAAAGAAAACTCTGTGAAATTCTTAAGCTATAAAAATACAAATGAACACTTTCAAGCTCAAGCAAATCGAATGGTTATCAACTGTGATTTTGCCAAAGAAGCAATAAAAAATCCAGTTCCTTTTGACCCAAAAAACTTGGGTAGTAACATCAATACAGATAGAGCCGAATATTTTCCAACTTTTACTGGAGATGGTAACACAATAATTTTTACCAGGAGGATTCTTGAACCAAAAGCTGTAAGACGTGGAGGACAACAAGAGGATTTCTTTACCAGCACACAAGAAAAAGAAATTTGGAAAGAAGCTTATCCCCTTTCCAGTTCAATCAATTCCTTTTTTAATGAGGGTGCACCCACCATTTCCGCTGACGGAAACTTTTTGATCTTTACTTCCTGCCAAGGAGTGGACGGAGAATATGGGGATAATCGACAAGGAATGGGCAGTTGCGATCTTTTTTACGCACGAAGAGTTGGTAACAAATGGGGAAAACCAAGAAATTTGGGTTCAAAAATTAATACCCGTCATTGGGAATCTCAACCATGTTTTTCTGCAGATGGAAGAACTCTCTATTTTATTAGAGCAATAAAATCCGGAAGATCCCTGGACCCAGATCAACAAGATATTTACGTTTCGAAACTAGAAAATAGTGGGTATTGGAGTACTCCTGAAAAATTATCAAACACCATAAACACATCTATGAAAGAGGAGTCCGTTTTCATTCATCCAGATGGACAAACTCTCTATTTTGGTTCCAATGGTCACCCCGGAATGGGCGGCATGGATCTATATTTCTCTCGACTTCAAGAGGATGGGAATTGGGGCACACCCGTAAATTTAGGTTACCCTATAAATACGAGTGGAAACGAAAACAGCATTATTGTTTCGCCTGATGGAGAACTCGCATATTTTGCTTCGGATAGAGAAGGTGGATTTGGTGAATTAGATTTATACTCTTTTGAACTGCCAGAAATGGCCAAACCAGTATACGCGTCCTACATGAAAGGAGTTGTATTTGATTCAGAATCAAAAGAAAAACTTCAGGCGACTTTCGAAATTATAGACATTACAACAAATGAAGTATTGCTTATTTCCAATTCGGATCCTATGACAGGCGAGTTTTTAGTCAACATACCAACCAATAAGAATTTGGCTATTAATGTAGCTAAAAAAGGATATTTCTTCTTTTCCAAAAACTTTACTTATCAAACCTCCAAAAAACCACAGTTCATCGACATACCATTGAGCAAGATAAAGGTGAGCGAGAAACCCTTTGTGTTGGAAAATATTTTCTTTGATGTTGCTAAATTCAATTTAAAGAATGAATCAAGAGCAGAATTGGATAAACTCTATGAATTGATGAAACAAAACGAGGCTGTGAAAATTGAAATTGGCGGACACACCGACAGCGATGGTGACCAAAAGCTAAACCAAGAATTATCTGAAAAAAGAGCCAAATCAGTAGTAAATTACCTGGTATTGAAAGGAATAGATATTTCGCGACTGACTTATGCTGGATATGGCGCATCAAAACCAAGAGCGGAAAACAATACCGAAGAAAACAAAGCTCTCAATAGAAGAACTGAAGTAAAAATCATTGGTGCATAGACCAATTTAAAGCAGTCAAAACCTAAACCACTTATTGATTCATTCACCTTAAAACTAGGTGGAATAGTTTCATCTTTCTTGATATTAACCTATCTTTGCACGGTTAAAACTAACGTATGAACAACAAAAGAAAAAAGAGCGAAGCTCTTAAATATCATAGCCATCCCAAACCTGGAAAAATTGAGGTGGTACCCACAAAAAAGTACTCCTCACAAAGAGATTTATCCTTGGCATACTCTCCAGGAGTTGCGCAACCTTGTTTGGAAATAGCTGAGAACAAAGACGATGTTTATAAGTACACTTCTAAAGGAAATTTGGTTGCAGTAATATCAAATGGAACTGCAGTTTTGGGTTTAGGCAACATTGGTCCAGAAGCCTCAAAACCAGTTATGGAAGGTAAAGGTGTGTTGTTCAAAATCTTTGCAGACATTGATGTCTTTGATATTGAAGTAGATACCGAAAACGTAGATGAGTTTGTAGAAACTGTAAAGAGAATTGCACCAACCTTTGGCGGAATAAATTTAGAAGATATAAAAGCGCCAGAGGCTTTCGAAATTGAAAGAAGATTGGTGGATGAGTTGGATATTCCTGTAATGCATGACGATCAACACGGTACAGCTATAATTTCGACAGCTGCATTGAAAAACGCGCTGGAAATCGCAAAAAAAGATATTTCTAAGGTGAAAATAGTTGTAAATGGTGCAGGAGCTGCAGCTATATCGTGTACGCGATTGTACATCTCACTGGGAGCTAAGAAAGAAAACATCATCATGTGTGATAGCAAGGGTGTTATAAAGAAGAGTAGAGAAAACCTTACCACTCAGAAAGCAGAATTTGCTACCGAAAGAGAAGATGCAGAAACATTGGAAGACGCAATGAAAAATGCTGATGTTTTTGTTGGTCTGTCCAAAGGAAATATCGTTTCGCCTGCCATGCTCAAAACCATGTCGAAAAACCCAATCGTTTTTGCCATGGCAAATCCGGAGCCTGAGATAGAATATGATCTTGCGATAAAAACAAGAGAAGACATTATCATGGCAACGGGTAGATCGGATTACCCAAACCAAGTGAACAACGTACTCGGGTTTCCTTTCATTTTTAGAGGAGCATTAGATGTAAGAGCAACCAAAATAAATGAAGCTATGAAAATGGCTGCAGTTCATGCTCTTGCTGATCTTGCAAAGGAATCTGTGCCAGAACAAGTAAACATCACCTACAACGAAGTAAATATATCATTTGGTAAAGATTATATCATTCCAAAACCATTTGACCAAAGATTAATCTCTGAAATACCGCCAGCTGTAGCCAAAGCAGCAATGGAAAGCGGAGTTGCCCTGCAACCGATTACCAATTGGGAAAAATACAAGCATGAGTTAGAGGACAGACTGGGAACGGGTAATAAAATTGTAAGGTTGCTTCACAACAGAGCGAAAGCAAAACCAAAAAGAGTTGTTTTTGCGGAAGCCGATCACCTAGATGTACTAAAAGCAGCTCAAGTTGTTTACGAAGAAGGAATTGCCATACCGGTTTTATTAGGAGATAAAGAAACCATTGAAGAGTTAATGGATGAAATAGGATTTGATAGTAAAATTGAAATCATTGATCCTAAATCGTATAAGGAAAGAAAAAGAAAAAGAATTTTTGCAGAGAAATACTGGGAACTGCGCCAAAGAAAAGGTGTTACCATGTTTGATGCTGACAAAATAATGCGAGAAAGAAATTATTTTGCTGCCATGATGCTTAATGAAGGTGATGCTGATGCTTTTATTTCTGGTTACGCCAGAAAATATTCAACAGTATTAAAGCCTTTGATTGAAATTATTCCAAAAGTAGAAGGAGTGGATAGAATTTCTTCGACTAATGTAATGCTAACTAAAAGAGGCCCCATGTTCTTGTCGGATACAGCCATTACACCTAATCCTACAGGAAAAGATTTAGCTCTCATTGCAGAAATGACTGCAACAGTTGTAAAAATGTTTGGAATGACTCCTGCCCTAGCCATGTTGTCCTACTCTAATTTTGGATCAGCTGACAACCATACTTCCAGAAAAGTGAAGGAAGCCATTGCAATTCTACACGAATGTTGCCCAGAGTTAGTTATTGATGGAGAAATACAAGCAGATTTTGCCTTAAATCCCGAAATGCTGAAAGAGAAATTTCCATTTTCAAAATTAGTAGGAAAAAATGTGAATGGATTGATTTTTCCAAATCTTGATTCAGCAAATATTAACTACAAGTTATTGAAAGAATTAAATGGAGTTGACTCAATAGGTCCAGTAATCATGGGATTAACCAAACCTGCACACATTTTACAACTAGGTGCAAGTGTGGATGAAATCGTAAACATGACTGCCCTAGCAGTTGTAGATGCGCAAAACAAAGAAAAAAATTAAGATAAACTAGATAGAATGACGATAGACAAAACAAACCCATGGCACAAAGTGTCAATAGGAAATGATACTCCGGCTGTGGTGAATGGAATTATAGAAATTCCTAAGAATACAAGAGCAAAATATGAGTTGGATAAAGAATCTGGACTGTTACTTATGGATAGAGTAATTTTTTCCTCTATGCACTACCCGGCAAATTATGGTTTTATTCCACAAACGTATTGTGACGACAAAGATCCATTAGACATTATGGTATTGAGTCAAATTGATGTGGTTCCCATGTGTATCGTTTCTGCCAAAGTAATTGGTGTAATGAGAATGATTGACGGTGGCGAAATGGATGATAAAATTATTGCTGTAGCTGAACACGACATGAGTGTGAATCACATGAATGACATTGGTGATTTACCTGCTCATTGGATTAAGGAATTACGTAACTTTTTTGAGGATTACAAAAAATTAGAAAACAAAGAAGTACAAGTTGAAGAGTTTCAGAACAAAGAGACTGCAATGAAAATAATCAAGCAAAGCATGGAGGACTACAAAACTTATGTGGCTGGCAACTAATGAGAATTAAAACAGACAGATAACTCCTTGATTTAAATCAAGGAGTTTTTTTTAGCCAATTTTGTAGGTTGCTTGCTCTTCAGAAATAACAACATTTTCAAATTCTGACTGAACCTCTACAACAAACTGAGAGAAGTCTTCTTCTGAATATCGCGCAGAAAAATGGCCAATTAATAGTTGACCCACCTGAGCTTTACTTGCAATTGCTCCCGCTTGGGCAGCGGTGGAATGAAAAGTTTTTTTTGCCAAGGCAATTTCCTTTTCTAAAAAAGTAGTTTCGTGATAAAGTAGATTTACCCCTTTTATGATTGGAACTATTTTTTCTCGGTAAGCTGTATCCGAGCAAAACGCATAGCTCCTCGCCTGCTCTGGCGGAAAAGTAAACGTTTCATTAGGCACAATTTCACCGTTTTCTGTTACAAAGTCATCTCCCATTTTAATGCCATCTATTTTATAGTGAGGAACTTCATAAAACTTTAATTTATCCGGTTTGGCTTTCCTGGGCCTAGGTTTTTCTCTGATTAAAAATCCATTAGTAAGAATCTTATGCTTCAAGGGAATTGTATGAATTTCCAAGTTTTTATCTTCATATATCGATTGACTTTCCTTGCTATTCAGCTCATGAAAAATAAGTTTATACCTCAGCTGAGTGTATGAAGCCCTCAGTTGTAACTCAATAATTTCCTTTAATTCTGTGGGACCATAAATATGTAAATCAGACATTCTTCCCAATAAATGCATGGACGATATTAATCCCACCAACCCAAAATAATGATCTCCGTGTAAATGTGAAATAAACACCGCATTAATTTTATGAAAACTCACCTTTGCCCTCCTTAATTGAACTTGTGTACCTTCACCACAATCTATTAAAAAATACTTATTAGAGTATTGAATCAATTGAGATGTTGGTCTTTTTTTTAAAGTGGGTAAAGCACTTCCACTTCCTAATATAGTGACTTGAAATGTATTCAATATTGTTTCTTATTTACTTCAATTAATAAAGGTGATGAGAAGGACGAGATTAAAGTGATAATCTATTGATTTCTTTATACCTAAAACAATCAGTCGCGTGGTCATTGACCATGCCCACTGCTTGCATAAAAGCGTAACAAATTGTGGAACCCACAAACTTGAAACCTCGTTTTTTCAAATCTTTACTCATCGCATCGGACTCCTCTGATGTGACAATCGCAGCAGAATTGTTTGTTAACTCATGAGTAATAACCTCATGCCCAACAAAACTCCATAAGTAGTCAGAGAAACTACCAAATTCCTTCTTTACCCGCAAGTAAGCTTGCGCATTTGTAACAGCTGCTCTTATTTTCAATTTATTCCTAACTATTCCTGTATCCAATTGTAACTCTCTAATTTTTTCTTCAGAATAATTTGCGATGAAATCCGGTTTTAATCCATCAAATGCTCTTAAATAACCTTCTTTTTTTTTGAGAATAGTAATCCAACTCAATCCAGCTTGGGCGCCTTCCAAAATAAGCTGAGCAAAAAGCTCTTGATCCTTCTTGATTGGAACTCCCCAATGCTCATCATGATATTTCACATAAACGGAATCATCGCCACACCAGGAACATCTTGATTTTTCCACTACTTTCTTTTAGATGCTAACAACGTATTTTTGAGTAATGAAGCAATTGTCATTGGACCAACACCACCAGGTACAGGAGTAATAAAGGAACATTTTTCGGCAACTTCGTCAAATTTCACATCACCTTTCAGACAATATCCCGATTTTTTTGTTTTATCGGCAATTCTTGTGATTCCCACATCGATAACAACAGCATTCTCCTTCACCATGTCGGCAGTAACAAATTCTGGTTTACCCAATGCAACAATCAATATGTCGGCCATCAAGGTCAATTCTTTCAAATTCACTGTTCGGCTGTGCGTGAGAGTTACAGTACTATTTCCTGGGTAAGAATTCCTACCCATCATGATACTAATTGGAGCACCTACAATGTTACTTCTTCCCACCACAACACAGTGTTTACCGGAGGTTTCGATGTTATACCTTTCAAGTAATTGAAGAATTCCAAAAGGTGTAGCTGGTAGGAATGCAGGCAAATTCAAAGCAGTTCTACCTATATTTTCAGGATGAAAACCATCTACATCTTTTTTAGGATTAATGGCTTGCGTTACTTTCTTTTCACTAATATGATCAGGTAGGGGAAGCTGAACAATAAATCCATCTATCTCCTCATTATTATTCAATTTATCTATTTTATGAAGCAATTCAGCTTCTGAAATAGTATCGGGAAGTCTTACCAATGAACTCTCAAAACCTACTCGCTCACAAGCTACAACCTTAGCATTCACATAGGTTTTACTCGCTCCATTGTTACCGACCAATACAGCTGCCAAATGAGGGATTTTCTTTCCCTTCGATTTCAAATAATTGACTTCTTCCTTGATCTCGTCTTGTATCTCTAGTGAAGTTTTTTTACCGTCTATTAGTATCATATTTTCTTAGTCTTAAACTTTTTTTTCTTGTTCCCTTTCGTGATAAAAATTCACTCAGGAATAATTCTTTACATTCTTCCCTTTTGCATTTGTTTCATCTGCTTCATCATTCCCATCATCCCTTTTTTGTTGTTCATCATTTGCATCATTTTGCTCGTCTCCTTAAACTGCTTCAATAATTTGTTTACTTCTTGAATGTTTTGTCCACTTCCTTTGGCAAGTCTTTGCTTTCTTGTTCCATTAAGCACTGTTGGGTTTTCTCTCTCATGCGGTGTCATGGATAGAATAATAGCCTCAATTCCTTTGAAAGCATTTTCATCGATATCAGCATCTTTAATCTGTTTGCTCACTCCAGGAATCATGCCCATCAAATCTTTTACATTCCCCATTTTTTTAATCTGCTGAAGCTGACCTAAAAAATCGTTGAAATCAAATTTGTTTTTAGAAATTTTTGCCTGTAGTTTCTTTGCCTCTTCCTCATCAAACTGCTGCTGTACCTTTTCAACCAAGGAAACAACATCTCCCATTCCCAATATTCTATCGGCCATTCTGCTTGGATGAAAGACATCTAAAGCGTCCATTTTTTCACCTGTACCAATGAATTTAATTGGCTTATTCACCACAGATTTAATAGAAATGGCTGCTCCACCTCTAGTATCACCGTCCAATTTTGTGAGAATTACACCGGTAAAATCCAATCTATCATTGAATGTTTTTGCGGTATTTACTGCATCCTGACCAGTCATAGAGTCTACAACAAATAGAATTTCTTGTGGATTGATGGCAGTTTTTATTTCTTCAATCTCGGCCATCATTTTTTCATCCACAGCCAAACGACCAGCCGTATCTACTATAACCGTATTGAAACCAGCAGATTTTGCATGTTCCATTGCTGCTTTTGCAATTTTTACGGGATTTTTCTCCTCCTTGTTCGAGTACACTTCTATCCCTAATTGATCTCCCAGCACGTGCAATTGGTCTATTGCTGCGGGACGATATACATCGCCAGCTACCAACAATACTTTTTTATTTTTCTTTTCTGTAAGATATTTGGCCAATTTACCTGTATGAGTAGTCTTTCCAGAACCTTGAAGTCCTGCCATTAAAATGACGGAAGGTTTCCCTGAGACATCCAACTCAACATTTTCGCTTCCCATTAATTTAGTAAGCTCTTCGTTGGTAATTTTTATCATCAACTGCCCAGGAGAAATTGCACTCAGTACATTCTGCCCCAGAGCTTTTTCCTTGATTGTGGTTGTAAAGTTTTTCGCTGTTTTGTAATTAACATCTGCATCTACAAGGGCTCTTCTTATTTCCTTTACAGTTTCTGCAACGTTTATTTCCGTTATCTGTCCCTGCCCTTTCAGTACCTTAAAGGCTCTTTCTAACTTATCGGATAAATTATCAAACATGATTATTATTTTTTCTTAATTATTAATTCTAAGTTGTGTTTCTTCCAACTCAATTTCATTCAAATATACCTACATTTTTGAAGGGACTTCTATTCCCATCAAACTCATTGTAAACTTAACCGTCTTCGCTACTTTTTCTGTCAATAGCAATCTGATGTTCTGTTTATTTTTATCTGCCTCTTTAAAAATAGAAACGGATTGATAAAAAGAGTTATAAAGTTTCACCAAATCATAGGTGTAGTTTGCCACTAAAGCCGGACTGTATGACTTTCCTGCCTCAACTATCATTTCAGGTAACTCCAGCAAATGCTTCATTATATCTATTTCACTTTGCTCAACCTCTGTCTCCAGGTTTAGTTCGGATATATTTCCTTTCTGCTTGTTTACAATGGATTGAGTTCGAGCAAATGTGTATTGAATAAATGGTCCCGTGTTCCCATTTAAGTCAATAGATTCCTCTGGGTTGAACATCATTGATTTTTTAGGATCTACCTTCAATAAATAATATTTAAGTCCTCCCAAACCAATTTGAGCGAATAACTTTTCCAGTTCTTCGTCCGATAAATTTTCAATTTGTCCTCTTTCCTCTGTAATGTTTTTGGCATCTTGGATTACCTCCGCCATCAAATCATCGGCATCAACAACTGTACCTTCTCTTGATTTCATTTTTCCCGAAGGCAAGTTCACCATACCATAGGATAAATGAAAGCACTCATCGGCAAAAGAATATCCTAATTTATTCAATATTGTAAACAATACCTTAAAATGATGCTCTTGCTCATTTCCAACTGTGTATATCATACCAACAGTTTTAGGATAATCTTCAAATCTCTTCACAGCTGTACCCACATCTTGGGTCATGTAAACAGAGGTGCCATCACCTCGAAGCAGTAGTTTATCGTCCATTTTTTCGGACGATAAATCGCACCAAACTGAACCGTCTTCTTTTTGGTATAAAACTCCTTTATCCAATCCTGATTCAACAATATCTTTTCCTAAAATATAGGTGTCACTCTCGTAGTAAAGGGAATCAAAATCTACACCCATGGTGGTGTAGGTAACATCAAACCCTCTGTAAACCCATGAATTCATCGTTGACCACAATCTAACAACCTCTTCATCACCTTCCTCCCATTTTTTAAGCATTTCCTGAGCTTTCAAAAGAATTGGGGCTTCTTTTTCTGCCATATCTTTTTCCATACCAGATTCAACTAGGTGTTTAATTTCCTCTTTGTATTTCTGATCAAAAATTACGTAGTATTTACCCACTAATTTATCTCCTTTAAGACCAGAACTTTCTGGTGTTTCATTATTGCCATACAACTGCCAAGCCAACATGGATTTACAAATATGAATTCCTCGGTCGTTTATGATCTGAGTTTTCACTACATCATGACCATTCGCTTCCAAAATGTTAGCCACAGAATATCCGAGAAAAATATTTCTCAAATGTCCTAAATGCAGAGGCTTATTGGTGTTGGGAGAGGAATATTCTACGATGTAAGTTTTGTCGGTTTTTCTAGCAACCCCAAAATCTTCAATCTTCAAGATACCTTTAAATTGTTCCAACCAATACCGAGCGGTTATTTCTAAATTTAAAAACCCTTTCACTACATTAAATCCGGAAATAAAAGAGATTTCTTTTTTCAAAAACTCACCAATCATCTCACCCGATTCCACTGGATTTTTTTTCGTAATCTTAAGCAGGGGAAACACAACAAGAGTTATATCACCTTCAAAGTCAGTTTTTGTTTTTTGAAGCTGAATTAACTTATCAGTAATTTCTGGATATAGCTCCTTGAGTTTATCTCCTATTAGTTGTTGCATGAAAATGAGTTGTTTTTACAGACCATAAAGATACGATTTGTAATGAAAATTGATAAGAATAAAACCAAAGGATTTTTTGAACAAAAAAATCCCTTTTGCTCTACGCAAAAGGGATTATCAAAATTACGTGTTTATATAAGTGTTATCTAAATAGTGTAACAGGGAAGTTATCTGTCACCTCTTTTCCTCCATAAAACCCTTGTAAAACAACAAAATAAGTTCCTTCTGATAATTCAGCTCCATTCTGATCTGTTCCATCCCAGGTAAATTTAGCATCTTCGGATTCAAATACAATTTGTCCCCATCTGTTATATACTCGAACATTCAATGCATCATAACATCTATCATAGGCATCCTTTTTCAAATAGAATAAATCGTTTATTCCATCGTCATTAGGAGAAAATACATTTGGTACGTTATAGGAATAAGGATCTCTTTGTATTGGAACAGAAACTCTTCTTAACACGGTATCTTTACTACCATCGCAACCTAGGGAGTAGCCCAAAGCCTCAATTTGAAAACTGTCAACACTTAAAACTTCACAATTATTAACATCCCAGCAGAATCTTGCCCCTACCTTTCCAATACCTTCAAAAGTGGTAGAATTGAGCTTTCTGACACTTGAAACATGAGCGGTATCAAAAGAACCTGTAACAGCATCTTCCCATTCGAAAATCCAAACACCATTTGTTTGAGCCGGTAGAACTGAGACTGCCCCGAACTGGTATGCGTTAGAATTAATTTGCAGATAAAAAGTATCACTGCCGTTAGGATCTTCAGCAACAAAATCAATACATTTTTCTTCTTCAAATTGAAAAACACTTCGAGTCGAAAAATTGGCTAAAACTGGTTTCAAGTTAGTACGACAATTTAATGCTGCGTATTGAATATCTCTTACGGTTTCTCCAATTTGAATTCCATTTCTGTACTCAACGACCTTCACTGAAATAACATATTTTCCTAATTGTGCTGGACGAGCAGTTACAATTCCTGTGGATGAATTAATCGTGCAAGCACTTCCCGGTCCGAGAATATTAGTTAAGTTAAAACCATTATTCCAACCTAAAAGATTGGGAGTACAACTATTGAAGGTATTAATTGGATTCACAAGAAAGTAAGCAAGACTATCACCATCCGAATCATTACAAGAGAAGTCAATTTGCTTGTCAAAACCAATGCAAAAGTATCCGTCAGTTGGATAATCTACAAATAATGGAGTACTATTGCCTCCTGCCAAAGCAGGATTAGGAATTTTGGTATAAAGCCCAAGATTATTTGGCGTAACATTTAAAATGGTATTTCTACAGCAAAGCGACCAAGTGGCCATATATCCGTTTGGATTATTGGCTAAAAACGAAATACTTCCTCTGTAAATATGTGTTTCGACACACAGCCCAGGAGGAGTATAGCATTCATCACCAAAATTAATGGGATACAATGTATCTCGCGTAACAGTGACACTGGTAACATTGGAACAAGTAACTTGATCCAAGACAGAAATCGAATAGCTATTACCTAAAGTCGCAGCTCCAGGTTCGCAATACCTGAATAGACGCATTACCACATCATAAGAATTAGCACCAGTTTGAATAAATTGAATATCTCCTCCCACTCCATGAGAAGAATAACCAATAGTCGACAGAGCAATAAAAAGGGTGGTTATAAAAAGTAACTTTTTCATTATATATAATTTTAATATCTGTTGCAAAGGTAACCCTTTACTGTAATTTATTTCGACTACTTCATGAAAGAGTCCGTTTTATACATAAACAAAAAAAAATCCCATCTCATGAATAAGATGGGATTTAATCTTGCTTATAGACAAATTATCTAAATAGTGAAACAGGGAAGTTATCTGTCACCTCTTTTCCTCCATAAAACCCTTGTAAAACAACAAAATAAGTTCCTTCTGATAATTCAGCTCCATTCTGATCTGTTCCATCCCAAGTAAATTTAGCATCTTCGGATTCAAATACAATTTGTCCCCATCTGTTATATACTCGAACATTCAATGCATCATAACATCTATCATAGGCATCCTTTTTCAAATAGAATAAATCGTTTATTCCATCGTCATTAGGAGAAAATACATTTGGTACGTTATAGGAATAAGGATCTCTTTGTATCGGAATTGATACAGTTCTCAGAACAGTATCCTTACTTCCGTCACATCCCAATGAATAGCCTAAAGCATTTAAGTAAAAACTATCTACGCTTAAAACATCACAATTATCCAAATCCCAGCAGAATCTTGCACCAACTTTTCCGACACCTTCAAAAGTAGTAGAATTGAGCTTTCTGACACTCGACACATGTGTTGTGTCGAACTGGCCTGTAGTGGCATTTTCCCACTCAAAAATTCTAACTCCACCCGTTACTGCGGGAAGGGTTGAAACTGCACCAAATTGGTAGGCATTAGAATTTATTTGAAGAAAGAATGTATCACTTCCATTAGGGTCTTTTGCAACAATATCGATACATTTTTCTTCTTCAAATTTAAAAACACTTGTGGAGACAAAATCTTCGAATACAGGCTTACTGTTGAACCTACAAGGCAATGAAAAATACTGTAAATCTCTCAAGGTTTCTCCAATTTTGACACCATTTCTCCATTCTGAACAAACTACCGAAAAAACAAAGGCTCCACCTCTTGCTGGTCTTGTGTTGACACAACCAGTTACAGCATCTACTATTGTAGAACTACCAGGACCTAGTGGGTTTAGAAGGTTGTATTGTGCTGCCCACGGAGCAGAATTAGGTGTACACCCTGTAAAACCTTGAACAGGAGTTATTAATTCATAAGAAAGACTATCTCCATCTGCATCAGTTGCTGCAAAATCTAAACATTTCATGTTATTGATACACATGTAGGCATCTCTAGGATAATCTACAAAAACTGGACTAGAGTTACCTCCAATTAATCCTGGATTAGGAATTGAGGTATAGATGGCTCCAACAGGCTGACCATTAAGATTTACAGTCGTATTTCTACAACATACACTCCACTGAGCAGTGTACCCTGCTGGGTTATCACTTAGAGTCACAGTTCCTGTGTAATAGTGCTCTTCCACACATAAGTTTGGTGTGTAACATTCATCACCAAATTGGATAGGAGTTCCTCCAGTTCCTGTACCAGTCGTAATCGTTCCCGGAACTCTAGACATACTAATTGTTGCTGCGTTGGTACAAGTAGATAGATTTAAAACATTAATAGTTTCATTTGAACTCAAAGTTGCTGAACCTGAGCAATCTCTGTACAATCTCATAATGACATCATAGGTATTTCTGCCAGTTTGGGAAAAACTAATATCACCTCCAACAACATGTGTTGCATTCGAGGCAGGTATGAGTGCGAAAAACACTAAAGTAAGTAAAATAATTTTTTTCATAAATCTTGTTTTTTTTTAATACTTTGTCTAATAAAATAAATATTCTTGGAAGTGTGACTTTATATTCATCAAAGTGTTCGTTTTTTTTATGAAAGAAAGGACGTAGATAGCTCTATTCTTCTTAAAAGTAATTCAAATCAATAAACATTCACTTCTCTCTCCAGTTTTATTCTGTATGTTTTCTCCACATTTCCTATAATTTCTGAAGACAAATCGTAAATATCCTTACCTTCAGCTCCACCATAATTAACCAATACCAATGCTTGATTTTTATGAACTCCATACTGGTTCACAGTCTTTCCCTTCCACCCCAATTGATCTATGAGCCAACCTGCCGCAATTTTAATTGTCCCATCCTTTTGGGGATAATGAGCAATTTCCGGAAATTGAGCTTTGAGTTGAGCGAATTGTGTTTCAGACACAACAGGATTTTTAAAAAAACTTCCGGCATTCCCTATAACATTAGGGTCTGGTAATTTACTTGATCGAATAGCAATTACCGCATCACTAATTGATTTTACCGAGGGCTCCAAAACATTCATTTTCTCCAGTTGTTTTTCAATAGCCCCATAACTTGTATTAAATTTCGGCTGTTTTTGGAGAACAAATTCCACAGAGGTAATGATGTATTTTCCTTTGTGTGAGTTTTTAAAAATACTTTCTCTATAACCAAATTTACACTCAGCGTTGGTAAATTTTTCAACCTCCAAGGTTTTTATATTCAGTGCTTCAAGCGAATGAAAAACATTCTTAATTTCTACTCCATAAGCTCCAATATTCTGCATAGGACTTGCCCCTACATTTCCTGGAATAAGCGAAAGATTTTCTACGCCACCCCAATTGTTTGATACACAATACATCACAAACTGATGCCAATTCTCGCCAGCTCCTACTCTAATGAATATTTCCTTGTCCGTTTCCTTTACAACCTCTTTTCCCTTGATTTCATTTTTTAAAACAAGACCCTCAAAATCCTTTGTAAAAAGCATATTACTACCTCCACCTAAAATCAATTTCTTTTTATTGATGTGACTTTCGTTACTCAAAATCTCTTTGAGTTCGTCCATAGATGAAAATTTACAAAAAACTTCTGCCTGAACTGGCACGCCAAAAGTTGTAAACTCTTGGATAGATTTATTATATTCGAACTGAACCAATTTTGTTTGACTTTTAATTTAGTCGAAAAATACAACATTTTTTATTCAATGAGACATCCTTTTTGGAATATCATTCGTTTGAAATGATAGCTTTAGTTCATTATGAAAATAAATTTTAGGTCGATATTAATAATACTGTGTTGCTCAATTTTCTCCTCTATTTCAATGGGGCAAAAAGGAGAACATATTTTTCTTTTCAAAGAAAATAAAGGGCAATGGAATTCTAAGATAAATTTTAAAGCAGACATACCAGAAGGTGCCATGTTTTTGGAAAACACCGGAATCACCTACCATTTTTTGGACAAAAGTTTTATTCATCATAACCACACTAGAGATAATATTGCAATTCCAGATTCCATTCATGGCCATGTTATCAAGGCAAATTTTATTGGAGCAAACAAAAATCCTCAAATATTTACATCACGAAAATCGTCACATTACGAAAATTACTTCATTGGCAATGACTCTAACAAATGGGCTAGCAACGTTAGGATATACAACGAAGTAATTTATTCTAACATGTATCCTTTCATAGATTTCAAAATCTACGAACACGAAACAAACATGAAATATGATTTTATCGTAAAACCAGGCGGTAACCCAAAAAAAATAGCAATTGAATATGAAGGTGCGAGTGAAATCGTATTAGAAAACGATAATCTCTACGTGAAATCTTCCTTAACTGATATTATTGAAAACAAACCTTTTGCCTATCAAATAATTCATGGAAAAAAAATAACGGTACCCTGCTTTTTCAAAGTAAAAAAAAATAAAGTAAAATTTGATTTCCCTGAAGGATATAATAAAAACTACTCATTAATTATAGATCCATTTCTTGTGTTTAGTTCTTATTCTGGCTCAACTTCAGATAACTTTGGATTTACTGCAACCTATGATACTTTAGGTTTTACCTATGCGGGTGGTATTGTGTTTGGGACTGGTTATCCAACCACTATTGGAGCCTACGACTCCTTATTTAGTGGAAACTCAACCACACCTGTTGATATAGGAATCACAAAATATAGCTTAAATGGCTCAAATCTCATCTACTCCACTTACATTGGGGGCTCTGGGGATGACGCTCCGCACAGTTTGGTAACAAATGACCAAGGAGAGTTATATATTTTTGGCAGTACGAGCTCCAATAATTTCCCTACAACTTCCGGTTGTTATGACAATACCTTTAATGGAGGCACCAACCTTAGTTTTACCTTGAATGGAATGGGCATGCAGTATTTTTTGGGCTCGGATGCTATAGTTGCAAAACTAAACACCACGGGAACAGCGATGCTCGGAGCTACATACATTGGTGGTTCAGGAAACGATGCCATTTCACATTTTGGAGGATTAAATAGAAATTATGGAGATGAATTCAGAGGTGAAATTATTTTAGATGCAAATGATAATTGTATCATTGCCACGAATACAAACTCCACCAATTTTCCAGTAGTTTCTGGGGTAACTGCCAGAGGAGGCAGTTCAGATGGTGTGGTAATGAAACTAAATTCTAATTTAACCACTTTACTTTGGAGCACACATCTTGGTGGTTCTCTTGTGGATGCTGCCTATGGTGTTCAGCAAGATGCTGCAGGAAACACTTTTGTTGTGGGCGGAACTACTAGTACTAATTTTTCTTCGGCTCAAAACTCTAATTCTGGAGGTGCCGATGGGTTTATTGCCAAATATAGCCCAACAAATGTTTTACTTACTTCGCGCTATGTTGGAACTTCTCTTTATGATCAAGTTTACTTTGTTCAAATTGATGTTACAGACTCTGTATATGTTTATGGGCAATCTCAAGGGGCAATGCCAGTAACATCAGGAAAATACAACAATGCGGGAAGCCACCAATTTATCCAAAAGTATAACAACACAATCAGTCTCATGGATTTTAGTACAGTTTTTGGGTCTGGAAATACAACTATTGATATATCGCCAACGGCCTTTTTGGTTAACAATTGTGGCTTGATTTATATGAGTGGATGGGGCGGAACAGTAAATGGATCTGGCTCAACCATTGGATTACCCATTTCCGCTGGTGCCTTTCAAACCAATACTGACGGAAGTGATTTCTACTTAATCGTATTAGATAAAAATGCTACCGGTTTAAATTATGCTACCTTTTTTGGGGGAAACCTATCCGCAGAGCATGTTGATGGAGGAACTAGTAGGTTTGACAAAAAAGGAAATGTTTACCAAGCGGTTTGTGCTGGATGTGGAGGAAATAGCGACTTCCCTACAACCACAGGAGCATGGTCAACCACCAACAATAGTTCTAATTGCAACCTTGGAGTTTTTAAATTCAACATCAATGAAATACAAGCCATAGCAAGTGTTCCTTCGGTAACTATCTGCTATCCAAGCGCTACAGTTTTTGGAAACAACAGCAGAAACGGAAATACGTTTTTTTGGGATTTTGGTGACGGAAACTCGAGTTCTGCATTTGCTCCTTCGCACAATTATACTTCGGCAGGTACTTATAATGTTTTGCTCACTGTTTCTGACTCTACAGGCTGTATCAAACCAGATACAGCGGGAATTACTGTAACGGTATTTGATCCAGCTTCTGCAACCACCACACCAGACACAACTATTTGCCCTAACACATCTTTACAATTGAATGCATCAGGCGGAACGAACTACGTTTGGAGCCCCGCAGCCTCATTGAGTAATGCCTTTATTGCTAATCCCATTGCTACCCCCAATGCACCTACAACTTACCAAGTAATTGTTACAAATCCCTGCGGTACAGATACATCATTTGTAAATGTTAGCATCCATTCAGTTTCTTCCTCAACTTCAAAAGATACAACGGTTTGCAATGGAGACAGTATCCAACTATTCGCAACTGGTGGTGGTACTTATCTCTGGAACCCCAATTCCAATATGCTGAACAACACTTCCCCAAACCCTATCGTTTACCCAAATGTAACCACTCAATACATGGTATCCATAACTTCTCCAGAGGGCTGCCCTACCCAGGATAGTGTTCTTGTTTCGGTCATAGATATTCCTCAACCTGTTTTATCAGATAATGATTCCATTTGTAAAGGGACATCTATAAACCTGATTGCCTCCGGTGCCGACACCTATTTTTGGTCGCCTTCGGTTAGTTTAAATGCAAATACTGGCACATCTGTTTCTGCCAGTCCACAAAATACGACTTCATACATCGTTAGCTTTACCAATAGGTGTGCTACTATTACAGATAGCGTGACTATAACTGTCATCGAACCTAAAGCTGTTTCCTCTCCAGATGATACCATCTGCTTTAATGACACAGCTATTCTTTGGGCTTCAGGAGGAAATACATACAGCTGGTCTCCAATAGCATTTTTAGGTGCTCCAACAAGTGACACTACCTTAGCTTTCCCAGTTTCACCTACTACTTTTCGAGTAATTGTAGAAGATGCTAACGGTTGCCGAGATACTGCATTCACCAGAATAAATTTTTCTGCAATTCCTAACGTTGATGCAGGAGAAAATCAAATTATAAATTTTGGAGAGGTAGCCAATCTAATGGCTACGAGTTCGCAGGGGAATTTTTATTGGACTTTTGATAAAAGTTTGTCTGACACCAGCAGTAAAACGACTACTGCTCAACCTTCTAACACCACCAGCTATGTGGCTAATTTGATTGATGATTTTGGTTGCTTAGTATCGGATACAGTTACCGTATCATTGGATGGAAGCCTTTACGTTCCCAATTCTTTTTCGCCCAACGGAGATGGAAAAAATGATGTATTTAAAATTGAAGGTGAGGACCTTACCTACTTCAGACTTTATATTTTTAATAGATGGGGAGAGCAACTGTTTTATTCTACACAAATGGATAACGCTTGGGACGGAACTTATAAAGGACAACTTTCTCAAGTGGATAGTTACGTGTGGAAAATTATTTATTCAGATGCGAGTTCTGCTAGAAAAGAAATATTTGGGCATGTCAATTTGATAAAATAATCAGAGTTTTGGGATTTCTTTGAGGTACTCGTAGGACTGAGAGTCCAAATCAATTTTGCAAATAAAGTGGCTAAGACCATTTGTTACAATCAAATAAGGAACCCTCAAGGTCATATTGTAAGTAGCAATTTGGGCAAAAGTAGATTGAGAAATGTTAACTTCAGGAGCCTTACATTCAATGAGTATAATTGGCCTTGCGTCCCTGTCATAAACAAGAGCATCAAACCTTTTTATCCTGTCATTTACCTTTATTTGTTTCTCAATTTTTATGTAATTTTTGGAGTATCCGTGGTGATTGATTAGAAAGTTTACAAAATTTTGCCTTACCCATTCCTCTGGGGTCAGTACAACATTTTTTTTTCTTATCACATCATAAATAAACGTTTTATCTCCAGACTGGGATAATTTGACCTCAAATGGAGGCAAGTTCAATTCGGTTAATTTCAAAGGAAGTACTTTTAAAAATTTGACAATGAATTATTCTTAGGGTATTTTACTTCGTACTTTATTTTATAAACCTTTGATTCTCCTTTTGGAATTGACTCTTTCCAAGTTAATTTACCTGTATTATCCTCTTTTTTAGCCCCTGAAATATCACCAACACTTATTTCTATATTATCGTCACTAGAGATTGGGACTTGATCTTCCAACATAATATCTATATCCAAGTCTTTTTTATTTTTAATGGTAATTTGAATCTCCATATCCACTTTTTTCTTACCTCCCAATACTGCATTTTTACTGAAGTCTCTTGTTTTTTCACGCTCTACCAGAATGTTCTTATCAATTCCCAAAATAAGGCTCATGGTATCTTCGGTAGCACTGGGATTAATGAACGTAGTACCAACGAAAGTCCCTTCTAAAAACAAATTGGCAGAACCAGGTAAAAAGTTATATTTTTCCCAATCCTTGATGTTGGCAATCAAAAACACGTTGCAATTGTATTTTGGAGCGGAATAATACAAGTAATTAGCATCCATGACAAATTCTTCAATATCAACGGCAGCCTTTCCATTTCTTCCACTTATAGAATAGGGCAGTTTAATGGCATACTCTCTGCTCACCATATTCTCTGTAGCAGTGGTATAACTAGCCATCGATTTGGAATTATAACTGTCTTCTGCAACCTCACTCATTTCTGCTGCAGGAGCATAAGCTCTGTTGGATTGACTAATTGCGTAATTTAACTTTTTACTCCTGTTATTCTGAAACCTTAATACCCAAGGATGAATAGTTGGTAAAACTCCTATGTTTGAAGGACTCGTGGTAGAAAGAGTAAGCTCAACATCCTTCCAATCGATGGAAGAATTTTGGTAAATTTTGGCCTTACAAATTGCTCTTACTTTGTCTCCAATTCCATCAGTTTTTATCTCATAGAAAGGGGTCCATCCTATATTTTGAACGACATATTCAATCTTGATAGAAACCTCTTGGACTTTCTCAGAAATCACTTCCACATTCAATACATTTCCTCTTGTTTTGTATCCCAATTTAGTCAGTTGGCTGTTCAACGCATTTCTTTCCTTTACATACTTTGATATCAATTTATTTTTCATGTAACTAAGAGAATCCAATCGGTTAAGGTTGTTTCGATAAAACTCTACTAAATCCAACATATTATCCAAATTGAACCCACTATTTACACCATTCGCACTTTTATTGTAAAGAATGGCATTTTTTTCGTACTCTAAATTTTGAGCTTGCTTTCTTGTTAACTCTTCTTTCGTTTTTAACTCCTCAATATCCTCGAGAATAGAAATAATTTGTGAGGGCTGCATGGACCTTTCTAGATTCTCGCTATTCACATTATTTGATAAAACAGTAATTCCACCCGTTCCCGAAACCTGGATAGTTGGGCTTACAATACTGTTCTCCATTCCAATAAATTTAACTCTGTTTGTTCCTTTCTCCAATCTTACGGTTTGAACTCTGGTTAATTGAGCCTGGTTTGAAAAGACAGTCGCTTCTTTCACTTCGGAGATAACATTTATTTGCCCGAAAGAAAAACTAGAAACGATGAGAAAAAGAATTAAGGATAATTTTATTGTAATCTTCATTGTGGAGTTTATTTTTTTTATCAAATTTATAAAAGTAAAGATAGCATCAATTCGCTGAAAAACAATAACGATACTTGATGCAAAATAGTATAAATCATGACAAAACCTCTCATATTAGTAACCAATGATGATGGCATCACCGCCCCAGGATTAAAAGCTTTGGTAGAAGTAGCATCAGAACTAGGAAAAGTAATTGTAATAGCACCTGACAGTCCTCAATCTGGAATGGGCCATGCTATTACAGTGAATAATCCCATACGGATTGAAAAAAGCGAAGTATTTAGTGGTTTGGAAGCCTATACCTGCTCTGGAACTCCTGTGGACTGCGTAAAAGTTGGAATTTTCCAACTTCTAAAACAAAAGCCAGACCTCATTGTTTCTGGAATAAATCACGGCTCTAATGCAGCTACCAACGTTATTTATTCGGGAACTATGTCTGCTGCCGTGGAAGGCTCCATGGAAAACATTCCTTCAGTAGGATTTTCATTGGACGATTTTTCTCATGAAGCTGATTTCGAGCCTACACAATATTTTGCCCGCAAAATAATGGAAAAAGCGCTAAACTCAGATTTCCCCAGTCAAATATGCCTGAATGTAAATATCCCTAAACTTCCTTTAAGTAAATTGAAAGGAATTAAAGTGTGCCGTCAAGCAATGGCATTTTGGGAAGACAGATTTGATGAAAGGGAAGATCCTTTGGGCAAAAAATATTATTGGCTTACTGGCAAATTCAAGGATCAAGAAGAGGCAAAAGACACGGATATGGATGCGCTAAAAAATGGCTACGTTTCCGTTGTTCCCGTTCAGTTTGATATGACTGCTCATCACACCATTAACGAGCTAAATAAATGGAATTTGTAACTCAGCAACCATTAGTAATCAACCAATTTTACAAGAATTACAAACTAATCAATTGTTTCCTTTCTTGAGTCGAATCCGTTCAATTTTGTTGACCATCACATTTTGTATAAAGTTGTGATTGGCTTGTAAATTATTCACATCAATCTGAAGATACTGATACAATTCTCTAATCACATTGTCGTACTCTTGTTTTCCCTAACAGTTTGGGAACATTCCGTCTGGAGTTTCTGTCTTTTGGTTTCTGAAGCTGGTCTTTTAAAAAAAGCGATTAATTGATCTAACAGCTAGTTTAATTTAATTTTTAATCGTAAATAGAAATTTAACTTTTAGAGAGGTAAGGTGCAATTAAGCAAAATACCGACTCATTTTAGCTTACGAATTAATCTGATGTAAGTAAAAATATGAAACCAAGATATCAGATTACTTGTTGTATTCTTTCAAAGCATTCTCTAAACAGTCCATGGCTTTGTTCAGGTCCGCTTCATTCAAAACATAGGCAATTCTGATTTCCTTTTCTCCCATACCTGGAGTAGAATAAAAACCTGCTGCTGGTGCGAACATAACTGTGTTTCCTTCGTATGAGAACTCTTCAAGCAACCATTGGCAGAATTTTTCTGCATTATCTACTGGCAACTGCGCAATAGCATAAAAGGCTCCTTTAGGTTTTGGACAAACAACACCTTCCATGTTATTTAATCTCGCTACCACAACATCTCTTCTCTTTTGGTACTCCACTTGTACCTCATCAAAATAGGATTGAGGAGTATCTAAAGCCGCTTCACCTGCTATTTGACCCAAAGTTGGCGGACTCAATCTTGCCTGACCAAATTTAAGGGCATTGGAAATTAAGCTCGTGTTTTTGGATACAATTGCCCCTATTCTTGCACCACACATGCTGTATCGCTTGGATACAGAGTCTATCATAATTACATTCTCTTCGATTCCCTCTAAATTCAATACCGAAAATGGTTCAGAACCGTAACAAAACTCTCTGTACACTTCATCCGCAAATAAAAATAGGTCATACTTTTTTACCAAGTCTCTTAATACTTCAAGTTCTTCTTTGGTATAGACGTATCCAGTTGGATTTGCAGGATTACAAATGACTATTGCCTTCGTTTTATCAGTGATTAATTTTTCAAAATCTTTGGCAGGAGGAAGAGCAAATCCGTCTTCTATTCTTGCAGTAATTGGTTTTACGCTCACCCCACTCGAGGTAGCAAATCCATTGTAATTAGCATAAAAGGGCTCAGGGATAATCACTTCATCTCCCGGATTAAGGCAAACCTGCATTCCAAAAAGTAAAGCTTCAGAACCTCCCGTGGTTATCATAATATGCTCGGGACTCACTGGAATTTTGTTCTTGGTGTAATAAGCAGCAAGCTTGTTCCGGTAGGATTCGTAGCCTGCCGAGTGGCTATATTCTATGACGGTTCTGTCAATGTTTTTGATTCTTTCCAGAACCACTTCTGGAGTCTTAATATCGGGTTGACCAATGTTCAAATGAAAGACATGAACTCCTCTTTTCTTAGCACCTTCAGAAAATGGCACTAATTTACGAATTGGTGATTCAGGCATTTGAATCGCTTTGTTAGATAATTGTGGCATAAAGCTTTGTTTTTAGTGGCTACAAACTTAAATAAAATTGAAGTAAAAAATCATAAAAAAAAACTGAATTAATTATTCGAATAATTTGCACAAACAAACAGCAAAGACTCTAATGAAAACTACAGATTATTTTTAAGGAAAAACATTACAAAACAGACAAAAAAAATCAAACTATTTTCTCTTTAACAGACTAAAGTCACTCGAACTAGAATGAGAAATTGAAGAATAGTTCTTTAATTAAAAACAAATCTAAAAACAACTTAATTCTTTGTTTAATCTATTGAGAGGTAAGCCTACTACATTAAAATAATCTCCTTCAATTTTATAAATCCCAACAAAACCTATCCATTCTTGTATGCCATAGGATCCCGCCTTGTCATAAGGTTCGCAATTATCAATGTAAAACTCAATTTCTTCGGGAGATAATTCTTTAAAAAACACTTTGGTCACCTCATAAAAACTATGTGTTTTTTTCTGAGATTTTAAAGTTACTGCGGTAATTACTTCGTGTTCTTTTCCCGATAAACTTTTAAGCATTTCTATTGCCTGTACTCTGCTCTTGGGCTTTCCAAGCTGCTGGTTTTCATTCCAAACAATGGTGTCGGAGGTAATGATCAATTCATCTTCCTTCAATTCACTTTCAAATGCTTGTGCTTTAAGATTTGACAAAAACAAGGGAATTTCCTCTTTGTGCAAAGCAGGAGGAAATAGCTCTTCTATCTCTTTTGTTTTTATCACGAAATCCAATCCCAACCCTTCCAACAATTCCTTCCTTCTAGGAGATTTAGAACCTAAAATTATACTGTATTTTTTATTCATGACTTTACTTTTTCAGGTCTTCCTGCTGCTACTAATTTTGGCAACCAGTATGAATTTGTACTCACATTAGTTATCATTATTCCTCGACTTGAACTGGCATGAATCATAACAAGATCATCCCCTGGCTCCGAAATAACAATCCCAACATGTGTAATGTTATTTTTGCTTCTATTTTTAGAAAAAAAGATTAAATCTCCTTTTTGAGCTTCATTTATTTTTATTTGTTTGATGTATTCTTTTTGAGACCTGGCGTTTCTAGGTAATTCGGCTCCATACCTTCCCAAAACAAATTGCGTATATCCTGAACAATCAAATCCACCATCTCCAGTTCCACCAAAAACATAGGGAACACCTATAAACTTTTTGGCATAATTTATCATTTTATCAACCTCATCCAAGTACAAATCCTCGCACAAAGTATCCACTACTGAGGCCTTAAATTCAGCGTTGAATTTCTCCTCTTTTTTAGAATCATCCTTCACCACAACCACTCTTTTTCTTTCCTTAACTGGAGATTTCATCTCTTGTTTTTTGAGATAAGTGAAGGCTTCTTTGTCAATTCCTGTCAATTTATTTTTTGAATAAATCAATTCTAAATCTTCGAGCAAACAGGAGGACTCTTGCTGAAACTGAAGTTGCTTATCCAATTCATAATAATTTTCATAAGCATTTACCGATTCCTTTAGAACATCCGAATGAGATTTGGTGTAGCGAGCATCCTGCGACAATTTGGCTAAAGCTACTGCTTTGAATAAATGTACTAACTCATTGTCTTCGTAGCCTCTTTTATCTATCATTTTTGAGGTTTTACGAACAATAGAACGGTAATTGTGTTGGTTGTACAAAACCTCAAGCACATCAACTTTTCTGTCTTGTGCCAACGACTGCAAACCAAGGAATAAAAAAAATAAGACAAATGGAAGACTGTTTTTCATGGTGTAAAGTATGATTTCTCAAAAGTAACCTGAAATTACCTTACATATTTCATTCCAAAATTTTAGAAATGAATAGTTGGATCTTGAAAACTCGATACACAACAAATACAAAAAGAATTATGGATAAAACAGAGGATATACTTTTTATTCATAAAAGAATGATTAATTTTGCCCAAAATTTAACAGAAAATGGCAAATAACATCACATTTACAATGATTAAGCCCGAGGCAGTAGCAAACGGGACAACTGGAAAAATTATCGATATGATAATTGAAGCAGGATTTAAAATTAAAGCAATGAAATTGAAGCAACTTTCTAAGGAAGAAGCTGGAGAATTTTACGCTGTGCACAAAGAAAGACCGTTTTACGGTGAATTGGTTGACTACATGAGTGAAGGGCCAATCGTTGCTGCGATTTTGGAAAAAGACAATGCAGTAGCAGATTTCAGAACTTTAATAGGATCAACGGATCCTGCTGAAGCTGCAGAAGGAACGATCAGAAAAGCTTACGCTGAATCAAAAGCAAAAAATGCTTGCCACGGAAGTGACAGCGATGAAAATGCTCAAATTGAAGCTAACTTTCACTTTTCGGCAAACGAAATATTCTAAGAAATCGTTTCAGATTTTACAAAAAATGCCCTTGACTATTCAAGGGCATTTTTTTTGATTTTAGGTCTGAGGTATATTCTAACAAAACTTAATCCTTAATCATATCTACAATCTTTTGTCCAATTGCTAAACCAGCAGTTGCGGCAGGTGAAGGAGCATTAAGTACATGAATGCTGTTTCCACTGTATTCTATTCGGAAATCGTCACGAGTTTCTCCATTCACTCCCAATAATTGTGCACGGACTCCACTCCTTCCCTTTTTCAAATCATCCATCTCCAAACTAGGTATCATTCTTTGGAGTGTTTCCAGAAATAATTTTTTTGAAAACGCTCTTCTATATTCCATCCAAGCATATTTGGTGTTTTCCGTAAGAAGTTTCCAGGTTCCGGAGTAGCTCAATGCATCTGCTGTGTCCTTCAAACTAAAAGAAGTTCTGTTGTATCCCTCTCTTTTAAATGAAAAAACAGCATTGGGTCCACATTCTATTTCTCCATCGGTCATTCGAGTAAAATGGACACCCAAGAATGGGAAATCTGGATTGGGAACAGGATAAATCAAATGTTTTACCTTATGCTTGGCTTGCTCGGTAAGTTCATAATAATCGCCCCTGAACGGAACAACTTTTTCTTTTAAACTTACACCGTCTTTTTTAGCCAGCCTATCTGCTTGAAGACCTCCACAAAATATCAATCTTTTTGCCTTATATCTTGCCTTGGTAGTTACCAATTCTGAGACATCTCCTTTCACAATCTCTTTTACTTCTTCGCCCAGTTTTATTTCAGCCGGAACAGTGTGTTGTTTTATCAAATCGGCCAACTTATATACGGTAGCCCGATAGTCGATAATTCCTGTACAGGCCACATGAATTCCTCCAATTGATTCTACAAAAGGCTCTATTTGTTTCACCTCATCTGCAGTTATTTTACTAATACCCTCTGTTTTATTGGCAATACCGTTTTGATAAATTTTATTCATGAAGGGCAATTCCTTTTCGTCTGTTGCAACAATTACTTTACCACATACATCATGCGGCACTTTGTATTTCTTAGCAAAAGCAACCAGCTCATGCCTTCCTTCTCTGCAATTTTCGGCCTTTAAAGATCCTGGTGTATAATAAAGTCCTGAGTGAATTACTCCTGAATTATTACCAGTTTGATGTTGAGACAATTCATTTTCCTTCTCCACCACTACAATTGTTGCTTGTGGAAATTTAAGCGTAAGCTTATAAGCTGTTGAAAGCCCTACTATTCCTCCTCCTATAACTGCGTAATCGTATATTTTTGGCATTGATAATGTGTTAGTTTTCGTAAAGATAAAAAACCTTTTCATTGTGATTCTTGAGAAAGCCGGAATAACATTCAAATAAAATAAATAATTACCTTTGAAGTCTAACAAAAAACAAAATGGATTTTTCAACTGATATAAAAATTAGAGGCTTTCATATTGATGTATTTGGGCACATGAACAATGCCCGATACCTAGAGCTAATGGAAGAAGCAAGATGGAGATACATTGATGCTACTAACTTTCAGGAGTATTTAACCAAAAACAATTGGGGATTTGCTGTTGTAAATATCAATATTTCATACAAAAGACCTGCCCACAATGGGGATATATTGACTTTTACTCAAACCATTAAAAGAATGGGGAATTCAAGTATGACAATTGACCAAGTGATGACCAAGAAAAGTACAGGCGAACTTGTTGCTAGTGCGGAGGTAACTTTTGTAGTGCTCGATTTGGCTACCCACAGACCTGCACGTATAACGGACGAAATAAAGAATGCTTTTGCTACACCAAAATAATGAAAGAAATCCATTCAACTCAGCATTTCAATCCTATGAAAACTGGATTCTATAAATAGTATTCCCCGATTTTTCCGAAAAAATCAACCCGTTGAATAAGATTTCTGCCTTCGAAGCAATAACCAAAAGAATATAAAAACGACAAAATGAATATCAAATTAATTGTAGTTGGAAAAACAGACAAACCATATTTTGTTGAGGCAGAAAACGAATATCTAAATCGTATAAAGCACTATATAAAAGTTAATTACATTACAATACCTGAGTTAAAGAAAACCAAAAACCTATCACCTGCACAAATTTGTGATAAAGAAGGGGAATTGATTCTAAAACACCTCAACCCAACTGATGAAGTGTGGTTGATGGACGAAAAAGGAAAACAAAAATCATCTGTTCAATTTTCTCAATTTTTACAAAAAAAAATGAACCAGGGAATAAAAGACTTGGTTTTCGTTATTGGCGGAGCTTATGGCTTTTCGGATGAGCTGTACAAAAAATATCCGAGTAAATTCAGCTTATCCCAAATGACCTTCTCACACCAGATGATTCGTACCTTTTTGCTTGAACAAATTTACCGAGGAATGACCATTCTGAAAGGGCAACCTTACCACAACGAAGGGTAAAAAAAAAGTACTGCCTGGGCAGTACTTTGTTCTTCTATTTTTACAATTAGCTCTGAGCTCCACTTTTTTAGGAAACTTCAACACAGGAGAATTTTAATTATCTCCCAAAATCAAAGGCATTCCATCTTTTCCATTTCCAACAATAACTACTTTTGCATTGTTTGATTTAGACAACTCAAGAGTTGCTTGAATCCCCTTCTCTTTAAGTATGTTATCAGTAAGAGAAGCATTCAATATTCTGTTTGCTTCGGCCTTACCTGTTGCATCAATTTTTTGTCGTTGCGCCTCTTTCTGAGCTTTTTCTAATCTAAACTCATATTCCAACGACTCTTGCTCTTGAGAGAGTTTACGCTCAATTGCATCCTTAATTTTTTGAGGTAGCGTTACATCTCTTACCAAAACTGCATTCAATTGAACATGTTGTTTCTCAACTTTTCGTTGAGTTTCTTCAAAAATTTCATTTTGAATGGCATCCCTTTTACTTGAATATAACTGCTCTGGTGTGTAACGACCTATCACACTTCTTGCAACGGCTCTAATCTCTGGAATGATTACCGTATTTCTATATTCTTCTCCCTTAGTTTTGTGAAGTATGCCTAGTTCTTCAAACTTAGGTTGGTAAAGAACCGATACATCTAATGTGATTACCAATCCATTAGAAGATAAAACCTCCATTCCTTTCTCAAATATTTCTTGCTGTTTTGTATTGTATTTGTAAACCTTATTCCAAGGTGCTACAAAATGAAACCCTTCACCCAATGGTGGTTGATCAGTTACAACTCCGCCTCCAAAAGTTTTGAATAAAACTCCTGCTTTTCCGTAATCAATATTAATCGAAGATTTCCAAATGACAATAAGGAGTATGATTGATATAATAATTCCTCCAACTCCAAAGATTCCTCCTTTGGATAATTTTGGTATTTCAAAGTCTTGTTGTGCCATGATTTTCTTATTTTATTGGTTATTGAATAAAGGTAGTTACTTCTGATATAAATTTCACTTTAATTCACTACAGAATATTAAAAAGTTCTGATTGCTCCACCTTATTTAAACCATACAATTGACCAAAATGAGCTCTCAGAGTTTAATCATAAATAAACCTTTGGAAAAGCCATGGAAGAAAAAAGACCTAGAGATTGATAAAAATCACCGATTATCTTTTCAAGAGTTTGGAGACATATTTACCCACTATATCAAATTCTAAATTTACTTTATCGCCAACCTTCAGGTATTTGAAAAACGTATTGTCGTATGTGTAAGGAATAATAGCCACAGAAAAGTTGTTTTCTCCTGAATCACATACCGTTAAACTTGTCCCGTTCACAGTAATGGATCCCTTTTCTACTGTTACATCCGGAGAATCATATTCGAAATAATATTCCCAGCTTCCGTCCAATTCTACCATTTTGGTGCAAGTTCCTAAAGTATCTACATGTCCCTGAACGATGTGTCCATCTAATCTTGCGCCAATTTGGGTGCATCTTTCTAGGTTAATGGCGTCTCCTGCCTTGAGCAACCCAATGTTAGTTCTGTTCAAGGTTTCTTCTATGGCGGTTACGGTGTAGGTGTCTCCCTCAATATCTACCACTGTCAGACATACTCCATTGTGAGCAACACTTTGGTCAATTTTCAGTTCATTGGTAAGGGAAGATTTTACCTTCAAATCTACATTTCCTCCTTTTTGAGTTACCTCAACTATTTCTGCTAATTCTTCTATAATTCCTGTGAACATTTTTTATTTTGTTTTTATCGGTAATATCAACTATTGCTCTAATCTTTCTATCTTTTTGTCTTATTTCGATACATTTTTTCTCCATTTCGTTTCGAAAAACACTCAATATGACAGAAAAATCAACTATGGGATACTGTCAAGTTGAGTGACTTTTATTGGAGTGATTTCGGAAATAAAAGTTGTATCGAGACTAAACATTTACATTTTCAATAATTGTAGCGTATCCTTGCCCTACTCCTATACACATGGTACACAAAGCGTATTTTTTTCCAGTTTTATTCAATTCAATAGAGGCAGTCTGCAAAATTCTTGCTCCAGTAACTCCTAGAGGATGTCCAATGGCAATGGCCCCTCCGTTCGGGTTTACTCTTGAGTCGTCATCTGCCAAGCCTAATTCCCTCGTGCAAGCCAACGCTTGTGCGGCAAAAGCTTCGTTTAATTCAATCACATCCATGTCGTCCATTGTTAGTCCCGCCTTTTCTAAAGCTTTTTGAGAAGCTTTTACTGGACCAATCCCCATGATTCTTGGCTCTACTCCTACCACTGCTGAAGAAACAATTCTTGTCAATGGTTTGAGATTATGTTTGTTTACATACTCTTCGGATACAACCAACACAGCTGCTGCTCCATCATTCAATCCAGAGGAATTTCCCGCAGTTACAGAACCTCCTTCTTTTTTGAAGGCAGGTCTCAATTTTGCCAATACCTCGGCCGAGGAATTGGGTTTGATAAATTCATCCTTGCTAAACTGAATCGGGTCTTTTTTTCTCTGTGGAATTTCTACTGTTACGGTTTCTTCATCTAACCTTCCACTCTCTTGAGCTTTAGTAGCTTTTTGCTGAGACCATAACGCAAACTTATCCTGGTCTTCTCTCGAAATCTTGTACAACTCCACCAAATTTTCGGCAGTTTCTCCCATTCCATGAGTTCCGTATAATTCTTTCATTTTTGGGTTCACAAACCTCCATCCAAAACTAGAATCATGCATTTGTGCATCTCTCCCAAAGGGTTTCGAAACCTTGGAAATCACCCAAGGTCCGCGCGTCATATTTTCTACTCCACCAGCGATAAATACATGACCATCGCCATTGTTAATAGCTCGTTGAGCCTGAACCACAGCACTCATTCCTGAAGCACACAATCTATTTACTGTTTCGCCAGGAACAGAAAAAGGCATTCCCGCCAACAAACTGCTCATTCGTGCGACATTTCGGTTGTCTTCTCCTGCTTGGTTGGCACAACCAAAAATTACGTCAGCTACATCCTCTTTGGAAATATTGGCATTTCTATCCATAAGTTCTTTAATCACCAAAGCACCCAAATCATCTGTGCGGATGGTGGAAAGAGTTCCTGTAAAATTACCTATCGGTGTTCTTATTGCGTCAAGTATGTATGCGTTCATGGTTTTTTGTTTTGTTGTGCGAATTTAACTAATATTTTATTCTGTTTGTTGTCATTCCAGACTTTTGTCCTAAGTGGCGTCTGAGGGTAATTTAAAATCTATCACTGAACACTTTAAATTAAACTTGAAATTTCAAAAGCAGTACTAAAATACTCATTTCATAAGCTTGAAAAATTTATATTTCTATGAAGCTTGTTCATTTTTTTTCATTGATAAAAAAAACCAAAAAAAATCTAGGCTTCATTCTAATTCATATTTTTCGATTCGGTCGGTGATTTCCTTCCCAAGCTACGGAACTTCATCTCTCATTCACGAAAAATATTTCATCAAAATCACTCCCTAGAATAAGGCCGAAGGAAAGCAAAAAATTTCTCGATAAAATAAAATTTGATTTTTAATCTATCTCGATAATTCCACAAACACTCAACCCGCAGATTATGCAAATCCAAACCCTGAGGTTTTGTTCCATTTTTCTTGGAACAAAATGTCTCGAAGGGTGGTATTAGTATTACAAATTTTACCCCTTCAAATTCTCAATTGGCTTCTTCAAGAAATCAGCAAAAGGTTCTGCGATTTTGTAGGTTTCTACTATTTTCTTTTCAAATCCTTCTTTCAATATTTCTTCGGGTTCAAAAGTGGCGAAAGTGTAGAATTGTTTATTATAAATTAAAGGTTGTTTTTCAGCTGCTGCTCGCAAGTCTTTTGGCAACCTCACATTCTTATCTCCTCGTATTTCTCCAAATAGCTTTTTGAATTTTTTCTCCGAGATTATGTTTTCAAACTTTGAAAGATTCTCAGCTATTTCTTCTCTCACAGCTTGCACCTGATCTTTATCTGGCTGATAAACTCCTGTATAGACTCTTGCATGCTCTGGCGAAAGCTCAAAATACAATCCAGGAATGGCTTTTTCTTTTTTTCCCAAATTAGAAATAAAAGCCGAACGATTTAATTTGTATGGCGATTTATCCTTGGAAAAACGAATATCTCGATTGATTCTGAAAATGCAATCTTTGTAAGTAATGTTAAGCGATTTATCCGTTTTTCGCATTTCGTTTATCACCGCAGTCACAAAATCTTCAAAAGGCTTTTTGATATTTTCGTGATAACGCTTTCTGTTCTCATCAAACCAATCTTTGTTGTTATTTGGCGCTAATTCTTTAAAAAATTCGAGGAAATCTGGGGATAGGTGTGACATTGTTTTTGTTTTTAAAGTTGAGCTTCGAGACATTTTTTCTTTAAGAAAAAAACCTCAGCTCGCATGATTGTTATTGTATTATGAATCCTTCGATTATTCTATTATTTCAATCTTAATCTCCGAATCCACTCCTCTTTCACGAAGTTGATTTTCTAGGCTATTTCCCAGGTCTTCTTTTAGTGCAAGAGTGATTTCGTTTTCTACCTTTTCCTTTCTTTTTTCTTTCGAAAGCAATTTGGAAGCTAACCCTATTAACTTTCCCTTTTCTTGTGAAATCACTTCATCTGGATTATTTACCTCTATCGATATCAGTAATTTAGCCATTATTTAAAAGTTAATTTCGAGGTTGTATCCCGTATACTTACGAATATTAATCACCGAATTGTCATCAAATAAAAAGTATTGACCTTTCACTCCCATGAGTTTTTTTCTGAACTGAGGCACTTTTTCTAAGTTGATGCTATTTACTTTGGTAGGATATTCAAGTACCGGATAATTTATTTCTGTGATTTCGTCCTGTTCAGATAAGTACTGACTCAAATCACTGGGTAAGGTTTCTTCCAACTCCCACTTAATCTCTTCCAAATCCACATTGGTAATCACTTCATTCGTTAGCATTTTTCGCCAATTAGTTTTGTCGGTAAATTGCTGTTTCAGAGCTACCTCTATTTCTCCAGCCAATCTTCGGTAAGGAACCTCTGCCAGGACAATCCCTGAACTTGCCCCTTGGTCTATCCATCTGTAAGGTAAATTATTGCCGTTGGTAATCCCAACTTTTACAGCGCTAGAGACTGCTAAATAAACATAATGAGGGACATTATGGTACTTCTCTTCCCATTCTACATCTCTTCCTTTTCCGAGGTGAGCTTCACACAATTCTGGGCGAATGATACAAGGCGAAGCTTGGGGTGAATTCATAAAATGGTTGTAACAAAATCCCTGTCCAAAACTGGTTTTGGTTTTCTTGCCGCACACAATGCAATTAATTTCTCCGTGATACACAAATTCTACTTCTTTGCCAATAAGCTCATTAATATGGAGTTTTTCATCTCCTAAATAATAATCTACAACATCGTTGTCGTAGGAGGTATTCATTTTTCTTAGATGGAAATTCATGAAATGTTATTTGACTAATTAAACGTATATCGAAAAATGAAATTACAATTAATGTAAGACTTAAACCAAAAAACCTTTCAGGTTTTATTAAACTAGAAAGTTTGAGTAATTCTCTCAATAAAAGTCCACATCAATCACCACCCTTACCGATTTGAAATGAGGCTGATTATTAAATTTGCCTACCGTTTCGCGGATGAATTCTTTGAGCTTGAGGGGAGAAATTTTTCGCTCAAACTTAATCATAAGTTGATTGATATATAAATTCTTCACTCTTGAAATGGCAGGAGTTTCCGGCCCCAAAACTCTTCCTCCAAGTTGTTTTTTAAGCAATTTACCCAATTCATCTGCCGCTTCTGCCGAACGTTCTCTTTCTCTGTGTTTTATGGTTAGTTTTATCAACCTATAAAATGGAGGATAACCATATTTTTCTCTTTCTTCTATTTCCTGACTATACATTCCTTCGTAGTCGTTATCTATCACCCTTAATATCACGGGGTGATCCGGTGAATAGGTTTGAATGACAACTTTACCTTGTTTTCCTTTTCTTCCGGCTCTACCGGCAACTTGGGTAAGCAACTGAAAAGAACGCTCAAAAGACCTAAAGTCTGGATAATGAAGAAGACTATCGGCATTTAAAACACCGACCATTCCAACATTATCAAAATCTAATCCTTTAGTTACCATTTGTGTTCCTACTAAAATGTCAATAGCACCTTGCTCAAAATCATCAATTATATTCTGATAACCGTGTTTGTTTCGGGTGGTATCATAGTCCATTCTTTTCGCAGAATTAGTGGGGAAATACAGCGACAAATCTTCTTCAATTTTTTCGGTACCAAAGCCTTGCATTATAAGAGAGTTACTTCCACAAGCTTTGCACTTTGAAATCGGTTTTTCGGTGTATCCACAGTAATGACACTTTTGGTAATGTGTGTATTTGTGATAGGTAAGGCTAATGTCGCAGTTTTTGCATTGGGGCACCCAACCACAACTTTCACACAACCAAGAAGGATTATATCCCCTCCTGTTTTGGAACAAAATAATTTGTTCTTTGTTGTCCAAATAACCTTGCATCGTATCAATTAGGAATTGGGAGAAATGAGATTTCATTTTCTTTTTGCGTGTAGCATCCTTTAAATCTGAAATAACAACCTCCGGAAGTTTCACATCTCCATAACGTTCAGTTATTTCTACCAATCCGTATTTATCAGCCCTAGCATTCCAATAAGACTCTATGGAGGGCGTTGCAGAACCCAACAAAACTTTTGCCGAATGAATGTTTGATAAGAAAATAGCAGCGTCTCTTCCCTGGTATCTTGGCGCTGGATCTTGTTGCTTATAGGAAGCATCATGCTCCTCATCCACAAGTGTTAATCCCAAGTTGTGAAAGGGCAAAAAAATCGCAGAACGAGCTCCAATAATAATTTTAAATCTACTTTTCTCCTTTTTGAGCAATTCGTTCCAAACCTCTACCCGCTCGTGAGAATTATACTTGGAATGATAAATACCTACTTTATCACCAAACTTTTTTCTAAGTCGAGTTATAATTTGTGTGGTTAGTGCTATCTCAGGCAAAAGATACAAAACTTGATTCCCCTTTTTAATTTCTTTTTGTATCAATTGAATGTACACTTCTGTTTTTCCACTTCCCGTGACACCGTGAAGTAAAACCGTCTTTTTTTGTTCAAAATAGCCCTCTATTTGCCCCAGAGCACTTTGCTGTGTCTTGGACAATTCATCAATTTCTTCTTGTACCTTTTTGGATTCTATTCTTGATTCTTCTTTTGCAACTTCATTCAAACAACCTTTTATGACCAATTGTTTTAGAATAGATGAACTCGAATTAGCTACCCTCAACAATTTCTTTTTGGGTACGCTTTCAGATTCATTTTGTAATTGAAGAAAAATCATAAATGCCTCTAGCTGCTTAGGAGCTTTTTCAAGAAGCGCAAACACCTCTCGAGTTTTGGTTTCGTTGAATTCTTCCGGTAGCTCCATATACTTTTCTACCTTAGGTTTGAACTTTTCTTTTAGTTGTTCGGCTACAACTATTGCATTTTTTTGAAGCAATGATTTTATTACCTTGTAACTTGAGGAACTCGATACAATTGTATCTACTTCACTCATTTCTAATACATTTCTGATCTCTAAAGCTTCCATCACAAGGTATTCCTTGTCGGTTAGCTGTTCGGGTAAAACCTCAACCTCTTCATTTCTAATAACCTTAGTTTTGCTAACTAACTTCAAGCCCGTTGGAAGTGCGGCATTCATTACCTCACCAATGGTGCATAAATAATATTCACTTATCCATTTCCAAAACTTAAGCTGAATTTCGTTTACAATGGGTGAATCATCCAAAAGAGAATCAATATATTTTGCCTGATAGTCTTTTGGTGGATTAGAATGGATACTAGAAATAATACCGGAGTATAATTTTTTTTTACCAAACTGAACAACAACGCGTTTACCCACCTCAACAAATTCATTCAGTTCAACGGGTACTCTGTAGGTAAACAAATAAGGAATAGGCAACGGCAATATTACATCCGCAAATAATGTTAATCGTGTTGTCATAGGCATTCAAAGGTACATTTTTTTTGGTATATCTGACTCACGTTAACTCAGCAAAATATGAGGCAAAAGCAATACGGAATTAACCAATTAAAAGCTTTCGAACACCCCTAAACCAAACAAAGCAAAATCGTATTTAGCCGGGTCTTTACTATCCATTTTTCTTAGTTGAATGTCCAATTCACAAACTGCCTTCCAGTCGTTTTGCGTTCTTTTAAGGATCCCTAATTTTCGAGCTACATTCCCAGAATGGACATCCAAGGGACAAGATAACAGGGATGGAGAAATGGAATGCCAAATTCCAAAATCAACTCCACAATTGTCCTTTCTTGCCATCCACCTCAAAAACATAATTAAACGTTTAGAAGCTGAACCTTTACTTGGGCTTGAAACATGTTTTTGGGTTCGTTGGTTTTCGAGATTCGCAACTTCAAAAAACAAGGACCTAAAATTCTCAATTGCACTCAAACAGTTTTGCGAATTTGACGATAACCCATCCGAAAAAGCTCTTTCAAGTCCATTGTGCGAATTGTAGATATGACGGAGTGCCTTAACAAAATACCTAAAGTCATCAGCATTGAATGTGCGATGCTTGAAAGAGTCAAACCTCTTGAGGTCAGACTCTTCATAGTTCAGGACAAACTCGTGAGGAGAAAAATCCATCATCTCAATCATTCGTTCGGCATTGTTAATAATCGTTTTTCTTTGTCCCCAAGCTATCGTAGCCGAGAGCAATCCTGCTATTTCAATATCTTCTTTTTTGCTAAATCGATGAGGAATTCCAATTGGATCAGAATCAATAAAATTAGTATGATTGTATTGCTCCGCTTTTGCGTCCAAAAACTCAGTCAGTTCTTTCAGTTTCATCTACAAACTTAAAACGATTATCTCTGTCCTTCTATTCATTTGTCTATTTTTCTCAGAGGTGTTGGATACTTTAGGGTTAGACTCTCCCTTGCCGTCAGCAGAGATTCTAGATTTGCTTATTCCATGTTGCACCAAGTAGTCCAACACTGAGTTTGCTCTGTTAAACGACAAAACCTGATTGGCTTTGACATTTCCTACATCATCGGTATGTCCCACAACTTTAAATTTAATGGAGGGATTGCTTTTCAAATATCCAAGAAAATTATTTAAAATGAACCGTGCGTCAGAATTAAGCTCCGCTGAATTGGTGGCAAAAACAATATCCTTGATATCAAAACTTTGTCCTACTTTGAGCGTTTTCACTTCAATGTCTCTATTCTTTAATACTCCTGCAGTAGCATCACTTTCCTTTATTAATCGGGATTGGTAAGCAGTTTTTTCTTTTTTTAACTGAACCATGACTTTATCCTCTTTTTCCATGTTTACGGCAATAGCAAAACTACCGTCATCCGTTACAATATCAATCTCTTTATTCTTGGATTCGTCCTCATAATTCAGTGAAAGCGTAGCTTCATTTATCGTCTCCCCTTTTCCATTTGAAAGGTTTCCTTTCATCAGAACGACCTTCTCTGGTTTAGCCTCATTGGGCAATTCAAACGAATAAATATCCTTTCCACCTGCTCCATTTTTTATTCTGCCAGAAGAAAAGTAAGCGGTTGAACCTGTGATATTCACAATCAAACCATCCTCTGCCTGAGCACTATTTATTGGATAACCCAAGTTTTTGGGTTCGCTCCATTGCCCATCTTCATTTTGTTTCGAAAAAAATATATCATAATCACCTGCGCCTCTCCTCTTTCCCGATATTTGCGAGGCAAAATACATTGTTTTGCTATCAGTATGCATAAATGGCGCTTTATCATTGCCTGTTGTGTTAATAACAGAACCCATTGATTTTGCTTTGCTCCAAGTTCCATCTTCTTGTTTTTCTGAAAAATAAATGTCAATTCCTTCTGACGAAGGTCGACTTGTTGCGAAATACAACGTTTTTCCATCTGCCGAAATAGATGGTTGAGCCTCCCAAGTAGTTTCGCTGTTTATGGCATCCCCAAGATTTTTTAATTCACTCCAGTGGTATTCAAATCTCCCTGTTTTTTCATTGGGTTTGTATTCATAATTAGACACGAAAATATCGCAATTGTTATAATTATTGACTTCGGCACAGGCACACAAATACAGCTCTTTGTTGTTCAATGATATGGAAACTCCACCGTAATTCTGACCCACATTAAAGGGTTTTGGTAAAGCAATGCCGTTATCAAATTTTTCTTTAGAGGAATTTCTTGTACTGACTACCAGTTCTTCAACACGGGTTGAAACTATATCGCCCAAATCTTTTTTCATGTAAACTCTGGTAAAAAAAAGACTTTCATCATCTGCCGAAATCATGGGTAAATATTCATCACCTTCCGTAGACACATATTCTACCATCTTTGGAAAAAACGGAACTGGATTATTGAAAAAAGTATTTTTAAAGTTTAACTCAGGCAACACTCTTTCTGCTGCTTTCTTTTTATCCAAATAATTTTTGTCAAATTTCCGATCATCTTTGTCCTTGAATTCGACAAAACGCTTAAAATATTTTTCAGCCTCTTTTGAATTGCCTTCCTGATAATTCATTAACCCAAGATAGTAATACAAATCCGAATGGTAATTGGGACATAATTCTTCTACTTGCTCATAATACTCTTTAGCCTTAACGAAAGAAGTTTTGTTGTATCTAGCTTTGGAGTAACTTCGTTTTGCCAGATCCCAGTAACAAGGTGCACAGGATTCATCTTCCTCGATGGCTTGCTTCATATACTCCATTCTCTTGGTCGCATCCTTGGTTTTTTTCCGGTCGAGCGCTTTTTCGTAAAGCTTTTTCACCTTTCCATTATCTGGCAGTTCACATTCCTCTTGAGCTGATGCCGAAAGAGAAAAGACTAAAAATAGCAGCGTTAGGTATTTTATCATAAGTGTTTTTTGTAAAGAAACAGCAAAATATTTGCCAATTATTTCTTCATTCCATCCGCTTTGGTTTGTGCAGATTCTAATATTTTTTGAGCTTGCTTATCGGCTTCCGACTCCAATTTATCCGCCTTTTCGTTTGCCTGATTGGTCAATATTTCTGATTGATCGTAAGCCGTTTTCTTGGTTTTCTCAATTTTCTCAAAAGCTTTCTTTTTTGCAGCCTCAGCTAGTTTCTTATTGGCTAGCTTTTCAAATGGATTCCCTCCTTTATTTGCTAATTTATCAGCTTCCTCTTCTGCCTTCCTTTTTGAGTTCTCAGCTAATTCATCGGCTTTCTTTTTTGCTTCTTGTGTAGCTTTTCTCCCTTCTTCTCTCAATTTATCAGCCTTTAGTTTAGCCTCCTCTTTCAGCTTATCTGCCTTATTCCTTGCCTCATTCATCAGTTTATCTATTTGGGCATTGTATGTTTTTTTCAAGGTATCTACCACTTTATCTTTTGCATCAGTAACCATACTGTTTGCTTTGTCTTTTAATCCGCCAACCACTTTAGGATTTGTCACTGTACCTCCAATTTTAAATTTTACAGGAATCACATCGGGAACTGTAAATTGTTTACCGCCCAATTTTACTTTTCCAAGTAATGACTCAGTCACTTCGTTTGCCTTGCTTCCCAATTTTGCTTTAGGCACCTGCATGGCAACATTGTAATCAATTGTTTGATCAAACCCAGTAGAACCCGATATCGTTGAATTTATTCCAGAGAGCTTTACATCAAATGGATTTACAATTGCTCTTCCATCGGTAAAACTAAAGGCTAATTTTAGATTATTTATGCTTTGCGAGGCAATTTCTTTCACTTTTAGTAGGTCCGCAATTTTCTGTAATGATTTTACTCCTTTTACTTTCAAATTGTTGGCCAGCAATCCACCCTCTCCATTTAGTGTGTTATAAACAGGTTCCATATTCTGGTCGAGTTCTGTTTTCACTTTGAGGTTCGTAGAAATATTTCCTTTACAGTTTTTAACAACAGGAGCTATGGTCTCTATCGCGCCAAAAAATTGTGCTGTTTTTTCTATGTCTACCTCTTTCACATTGAGATCAAAATTAACCTCTGGATTCATTTTTTGTGTATTGTAACTTCCATTAAGAGTAATGTTTCCATCTAGCATATCGAGATTTACATCGTCTAATTTTGCTATTTCATTTTCTACACTTACTCCACCTTTTATATTTTTTATGGAAGTTCCATCATAAATCATTTCGCTAATATCTGTCGTTAATTTCAAATCATAATTAGCAGGTATTCTTATCACTTCATACTCTGCAACGGAGTCGGATGTGGAGGTTACATCATTCGTTTCTTCCGCAGCGGATTGCATCAAGTCGTCCACATCTAGTTTTTGGGAAGTTACATGCATGCTTCCTTTGAGCACCTCATTATTGAATACATAAGACAGAATATTATCGATTCTTCCTTTAGCTTGGAGATCACTCTTTCCAATTTTTGTATCCAATTGTTTTAACTCCATAAATTGTGGCGAAAACTTCAATTCCATTGCATTCACTATAACCTCATAAGGCAAATCCTTTGAGGCATATTGCATGTTTGCAACTACTACACCCCCATCTGCTCTAAAATCTTGATATTCCTCTTTTTCAATGGAAGACATTCTTCCGGCAAGAACTATGTCTGCGGCAATGGTTCCGTTCAGTTTTTCATTTTCTTCCATCGGAATCACCGTACCAAGTTTTGCCAAATCTAGTTGCGCCATAATTTTTGAAGAAATAAGTGGGTCAGACATTGGGTTTGCCACTTTTAAGTTTCCATTTATTGGATTGTCAGCCATTTTCATTGAAAACTTGCTCATATCTAGCACCATCAAATCAAGGTCTCCTTGTGGGTGAGTAATTCTAGTTTTCACATCAATGTTTGTTACCGAATTTGGTAAGTCTGGGTATTTAAAATATCCTTCATCAATTGCCATTGAAATATCAAATTCTGGGTAATTCTCACCCTTCATTTCACCTTTCATCATTCCTTTCAACTCAAATTTTCCTTGTGTTTTTACCGATTCAAAATCAGTCATATAAACAGCAGGAATCAAAGACAATATGTTTTTAAACTCAGTTTGTTTAGAATCAAATGTAACCTCCATATTCATGGATTCCTCAAGGAGCTGAACAAAGCCATCAAAGCCCAATTCCAATTCATTTAATTTAAGTGTATTTTCTTTTAGCGTATAGGTTTCAAATCTATCGATGTTTATTCCAGCGTTCAACTCTACATTTGTTTTACTCAAATAAGAAACTGGCCCATCCGAAAAGGTTAACTCCTGTATAGAGGAGGCAATCAATACATCAAATACATCTTGAGTAAAATCACCAGATAAATCCAAATCCATGTTCTTGATGACAGAGCTCATGTTGGCCACTTCATCTGTGTAAGAAATATTTGCATCAGCTATGATTAATTTCTTTAAGCCAATTTCATATGCTGTCACCGAGGTATCTGTTGATACTTCCGTTACTTCATCGCTCGATTTTGCGATATCATAATTGGCAAGAGTATCTTTGTTTACGATAACATTTATTTCTGGGCTATCTATCAGGATACTTTTTATCTTAATCTTTCCTCCGCCTAGTACACTCATCAAATCCAGATTGATAGATGTGTTTTTGATTGCAGCCAAGGTAACTCCCTCAAATTCATCTACTCCCAACACTTTTACGTCTTGAATATCAAAAGAAAAATCTGGGAAAGAACTAAGGATAGTTAAATTAAAATCACCCCAATCTACTTGAGCGTTTACGGAATTATTTACTTCTTGCTTTACAATTTCTATTAATTTTCCTTTGAAAATAAACGGCAATGAAATTAGGGCCATAATTAGAATCAAAAAGGTGATTCCTACCCATTTTAATACTTTTCTCATTTTACTTTTTTTCTCAGTGATTGTTTCTTGAAATTTACGTGACATAACAGTTAGATTTGTTCAAACGAATTTACTTTAAAGTTAGTACCTTGACAAGTGTTTTTGTTTTTTTAAAGAAGTCTTAACAAGAAATAAAAAGCAGAATTGTAAGAAGTGTTTCATTCTGCCGTTCAAGTATAAAAAGAGTTATGAAACTGTTAGAAACAGCATTGAAAAACAGCTACTCCTATGGGGAGTACAGAGAATTAGTAGCCAGCCTATTGTCACAAAATAAATCGACCACCATTGATGGACCTGAATCTCTCGTGGGGTATAGCAAACTGAATAACAGTCGAATGAAAAGACTGGATAAAACTACCCAAGTACCTGCGGAAATTGAGAAAGCTATCTTGGCCATTGACCAACCCACGACCTGGGTAGTATTGAGCGAAGGATGGTGCGGAGATGCAGCACAAAACCTGCCGGCTATCAACAAAATGGCTGAACTGAATCCAAATATTTCATTGCGTATTGTATTACGAGATCAACATATTGAATTGATGAATGAATTTTTGACAAACGGAGGTCAGGCAATTCCAAAACTCATTCAAACACAAAACGATGAAGTAACAGGAACATGGGGACCGCGACCTTCTGTGGCTACTGGCATGGTAAAGGAATACAAAGAAAAAAACGGAGCAATAGATGCCGAATTCAAAAAAGAACTTCAGATTTGGTACAACAAAGACAAAAACCAGAGCTTATTTGCAGATTTCCTGGGTCTTATTGAAGCAAGTGTAACCGTAAAACAATAACATGTAAGATCTTAGAATCAACCTTATCAGTGAGTTGATTCTAATCTTCTAATGATTTTCTCCACTCAGGAAACACCTCAATGGATTCATTTTCTTTGAAATCATAACACACCAAAATACTTCGACCCTTCGTACAAAGAATCTTTGCACCTTCACTTTCTTTAAAGATTTTGTAAGCTAGCGTAATACTTTTTTTACCAATATCTTCACATGAGGTTTCCACAAACAACTCATCCTCGAAATACGTGGCTTGAAGGTAATCCACTTCATTTCTCGCAACAAGAACACCTTTTTCTCTCCAATTCCAATTAGGAGCAATTACTTCATTGAAAAAAGCAATTCTGCCAATCTCAAAATAATTTAGGTATTCAGAGTTATGCACGTGACCTGCCATGTCCAGATCATTGAACCGAACTTGAATTTTTGTTTGTGTTTTTTTTTGCTGATTTATCATGATATTGGGTTTAATACAACACTGAATACAACTGTTGAATTTACATCTCTCTCAAAGTAAAATTTTTCTATAGCTAGAAGCAAATTAGCGGCTCTAAAATAAGAAGTATTCAATTCCGTACTTTCTTTTAAAGTCCATTGTATGGTATAAGAACTCTCCTTTTCTTTATAATTTTTTAGGTAATCTAACATCTTATAAAGCGCATCTATTTTACCGAATCCTAGAGCAGAATGAAACAGAAATGACTGGTTATGCTTGGGATTAAAGGTGATTAAATCCAGCTTTACTTCTTTTTCAATCTCTTGATATTGAAATTTCAGTTCAATATTACTTGCTGCCCCAATGTAATTTTCAATTTTTCGCTCTAATTCTTCTACTTCTTTATTCATAGCCTCCTTGGGTTTATACATCTAATTTATTGAAAACCGAATTGTTACTCAAAAATTCTGGTATGATTTTTTTCATCTCTAAGACTGCCTCTTCGTTCTTTTGACTCACAGCACATTCAATAAGAGAAAGAATTCTTTCTTCTATACCCTCTTCTATTTCTCTAGTTTTTCCAATTAATATTTGAGGATGATGAGTGGGTAATGTGGATTCTAAGCTACTTAACACTTCTTCGTACAGCTTTTCTCCTGGTCTCAGCCCGGTAATCTTAATCTTTATTTCTTTGTCTGGTTCAAAACCAGATAGTTTTATCATTCTTTTTGCGAGATCTATAATCTTAACAGAATCACCCATATCAAAAACAAAAATCTCTCCTCCCTTACCTATCATCCCCGCTTCTAATACCAACTGACAAGCTTCCGGTATTGTCATAAAAAATCGAGTTACCTCCTTGTGAGTAACAGTAACAGGGCCTCCCCTTTCTATTTGCCTTTTGAATAAAGGAATAACAGATCCATTGGATCCCAACACATTTCCAAACCGGGTTGTAATGAAAGCAGTCGTTGAATTTTGATTCTTTTTTTGCGCAATAATCTCCGCAATTCGCTTGGAAGCTCCCATCACATTGGTAGGGTTCACCGCTTTATCTGTAGAAATCATTACAAATTTTTCTACTTTATAATCATCCGATAAATCAACCAAATTCTTGGTTCCCTGAACATTGGTTTCAATGGCTTCGCAAGGATTATCTTCCATGAGAGGAACGTGTTTGTATGCAGCCGCATGAAAAACCAAATTGGGCTTAAAGTGATGAAACACCTTCTCAATCCTATAACGATTTGAGATGTCACCCACCACCATTTCCAAAAAGTTGGAATATTCAATTAACTCTTGCTCCAAATCATACAATCCTGATTCAGCTTGATCCAAAAGAACTATTTTTTGAGGTGAAAAGCGCAGCAATTGCCTCACCATTTCACTCCCAATGGAACCAGCAGCTCCAGTTACCAAAATAGTCTTTCCTGCAATATCCTCAGCTATTTTTTTTCTATCTAAGGCAATTTCTTTTCTTCCTAATAAGTCTTCAATGTTTATCTTTTTAATCTGATTCACATTCAATCGACCATCTATCCAATTTTCTACACGAGGGGTATTTAATATTTCTAAAGATAAATTAAGTGCTGTGTCCAACAGCTTATTCTTCTTTTCAATATCTGGTGATTGAAATGCTACCAACAATGATTTCACATCTTGTTTTTGTACAATTTCTTCAAGTTTACTGGTATGAAACACCTTAATTCCTAATAAAGTATTTCCCGATTTTTTCGGATTATCATCCAAAAAAGCAACCACCCTCTGGTTTATGTTACCAGATTCCGTCAAAGTTCTACATACAATACTGCCCATTTCTCCAGCCCCGTAAATCACTACATTTTCTGAACCTTCGTTGTCTTTTCTTCCCTCGTGGTAACTTAACTTGACAGCAATACGCACTGCCACCATAAAAAATAACGTGAGGAAGTATTCGATGGCAATGATTGGCCTGGGTAAAAAATACTTGTCATCCAGCAAATAAAATCGAAAGAAACTGAATAGGACAAAAGCAATTGTTCCGAATGTAACCACATAGAAAATTCTTTTAGCATCTTCTGTACTCGTGAACCTAATTATCCCAACATACGTTTTACCGAAATAAAAAAACAAGGCACGAACCAAAATAAAAAAAGGCAAAGCCGTCCACAGCACATTTAATTCTTCTTCGAATCCTTGCTGAGAACTAAAAAAGTCAAATCTAAGAGCATAAGCTAAAAACAATGCAAAGAGCGATGCTGACAAATCGTAAGCGAATATCGCCCATCGTTTTATGTTATTTTCTGGAAATTTCAAACTTGTGTTCTCTTATTTTTCGCCTCTAAGGTATTAAAAATAGTCGTATCTTCCTTTATCGTTATCACCTGTTTCATCTGTGCGAGGGTGACCCGTCACTCTTATTTCTTTCAATTCCTCTTCTATCAATTCCTGAATGTCTTTGCCATTACTGATTTTCTTACCTTTACTTCGAAACAGGTTATCTACATTAATTTTTGAGCTATCCAAGGGTTGCAAACCAATGTAATCCAACTCCCAATTGTCATCTTTTTCCCCCTTAGATTTAAAGAAAAATACTACTCCTTTTTCTCCTTTTACCTCAACTTGCACCTCAGAAATAAGCTGAACAGAATCTTTAGAAAAATCAACTCCTCGTTCATATAAAATTGATTTACAAATTCCCTCTTGTGTGAGTTCACTTTTCGGAAATAAATCCAAACGATCAATTCCCTTTAATTTGGTGTATAAGTATTCCTTATTAATAATATCTTGGGCCAAATGCAACCATGTATCTTCAGTGACTTCTATGCCGTTAACTATTTTTAAGCAAGCTATATCCGTGCTTACTTTATAATCTTGTACCTTTTTTGTTTTGTCAAAAAACTCTTGAACAGCTGATTTGGAATAAAAAGGGATTAACATTCGGCAATACCTCAACAGCGCATAGTTTCCTTTATTTTTATAACTGGTGTAATAGTACTTTCTTTTTCCTTCTTTTGACTGTGCTGTTTGCTCCGTACTAATTTGAGATTTTAATTGAAGTTTTGCCTCCCTTAATAATTGTTTATAGTTCTTTTTGAGGACATTGGACTTCAATGCATTGCTATCTATTGCCTTTAACATAAGGTCGTAGATTGGCTGTTTGTATTCATCTACAAAAGTAAAATTCAACAAATCGGGATACATATATTTAGTTAGACTTAGAGAGTCATAAAATGGATAAAATACCCAAGAGGTTCCCCAAGTGGATGAACTCAAGGGGAGGTCAGAATCTATCAATTTAACCAATATTTTTGATGACTCCTTGGTTTTTTGATGGGACAAAGCGACTAGCACCGCCAACTGATACATAGCTGTATCTTCCAATTTTGGATATAAATTTTCTAAAAAAGGAATGATTTTCGGATTTTTCAATCTTCCCAATGACTGAATCAATTTCGCTTTGGCCTCTACATGATCGGATGGAAAAGAATAGCTAGAAATCATCTCCATGATATTTTCTGCATCGGTGTCTTCAAATTCAATCGTAGTGACTACCGACTTAAGAGCTCTCTCTTTTTCGGTGCTATCAGATGAGGCAAGAGCATTAAAAAACAGTTGTGATTTGCTCTCTGTGAGTGTCAATTGATCCGAGGAATCAATTGGGGTGAAGGAAGAGAAAAATTTCTCAACAAATTTTGATTCTTTGCTGAGTGTATCCAAGTTTGCGGATAAGGTGTAAAGAGTACTATTCTTGACCAAAAGCCTCTTTTTTATTGTTCTATTTGAATTTGTATCCACAAAAATAGCATCCATATAATATAATCCATTAGACTTTCCCTTTTCTTTGGTTTTCAATTCTAAACTTTCATTTTTTGCAAAAAGACTCAATTCTCTATAAAACAAGGTATCTATATCCTTGACATATTCGTATCGATGGAATTTCTCCTTTTCCACTAAAATTCGCTCATAATTCTCGGAATAATAAGTTTCCTTTCGCGTACTTGACAGGTATGATTTATCTTCAGTTTCCTTTCTGTTTCTTTTTCTTTCATAACCCTTTCGGATCAGTTGGGTGTATGGATTGGGTGAAATAAAATTGGAATTAACTTCAAAGTTCAGGGTCGAATCTACTCGTTTTTCAAAAGGAAACGTGTATTCAAATTCATTGAATCGAAAAGAATTAAAAAATCGATTTGACTTTTCTTCAGATTCAGTAACCGCAACTTGCAGGTAATAAAAAGCGCCTTTTATCCTTATTTTCAACTGAATAGTTTTTCCTTCACTTGTTTTAGCTTTACTCGTTGCAGTTGGAAATGTAGCAAACGAATCCAACTGAGTTTTAAATGAATCTATTTCTATTTCTTTGAAAAACTTTTCTGCTATTCGATTTAGCTCAAAATCGTCTTCCTCAATGTATCTGAAATCATGAAGAGAAGCTCTTTTTACTAAAAAATACGAAGAGTCCGCGGGATCGTAACTTTCAATCTCTGGATGAGCATACATCGAAGTAGCTTTTGTATTTGCTTTGATGTGATAATAACTAGGTACTTGTACCAAAAAGTCGTTTTTTAATGTTGAAACCTCAACCCACTCTTTGTCGGGCACAGTCAGGATAATAGTCGAAAAGAAATTGTCACTTTCATTTTTAACAAAATCATCCTTTCCTCCCATCTTAAAAATCATAACGTGGATAGGCGTCTCAATGATTCTGTATTTCTGACAATCCCCAGTTTTGGTTTTATTAAGGATATCCCATCCTTCAAAACCATTTTGTTTAATTCTTTTTTTCGATTCTATGTTACCTGGAATATTTTCAAACAATAAACTGTCGATTTTTGACAAATAATCCACATTTGACTGGCCACTCAAATAGTTGTAAGTGCTTATCACTTTAAAGGTATAAAAAGTACCATTGGTGAGTTCGGGCGAAAAGAACTGTCTTTCATTTGCTCTTGAAGGAGTTTCATATACTTTTCCTGGAGTAACGAGTTCGAACAATTCGGTAGAAAAAGAATGAGTAAAAGGAACTGGGTTTTTTAATTTACTGAATTGCTCTTTCTGACGTTTAGCTTTTTCTGAAAACGTTCTGGTTGAGGGCTTTACCTCATATCCTTTTGTTCTCAATAAACCAATCACCCCTTTACTATTTGCCAAGTGAGCGGCACCTATTCCAATAAACAAGCTTGTTCCAGACTGAATGATTGAATCAATATTATTAGCCATTATTTCATTTCGCAGATACAACATGTATTTCATATTGTTCCGCGAAGAGACTTCTCTTTGCAAAGAATCCAACATATCTAGATCTTGGTTGCGGTAAGCCTCCTCCAAAACCTCGTAATAACCTTTCTCTTTCGTAAGTTTCTTATACCATTCCGAAGTTTCTTTGGGTTCAACATCAGGAATACGAGCCAACATAGAAAACTTACTCGTTTGGGTAAAATTTTCTAAACTATATACCGGTTTATTTTGTTTGCTACCGGCTTGATAAATAAACATATCCAAAAAAGTATCTTCTTCAAACTCCTTGTTCTGAGCACTTTCTCGGTAAAGCATCCAATTGGCCAGAAAGTGATTCGTAGAAAGAGATTTTGCAAAATCCTTGTTCTCTGGAAGATTTAACTTGAATGCTTTTTGGTAAAATCCTTTGTAATACTGACTTTCGATAGCATAACGCCCCAAGTAGTTATTTGCAAAAGGGGATTCCATAATTTCATCCAACCAAATAATAGGATTTGACTCCAAAGCAACTGCATCTACTTGAGACAAACCTTCAAAAAACTCTTCGCCTAAATGAAAAGCAATTCTTCCGCTTACATGCATTGTTCCATACAAGTATGAGGTTTCTGTTAAACCATTTCCGGTTATTTCCCAGAGTAAACCTTTGTGTTCTTGTTGTGCTGAGTCCTCCTGAGAAGAAACTTTCATTGCCCCAAAGAGGGCAACCAACGTAATTAAATACTTCATTATTTGGTTTTGTTTATTCTTCTAACTGAATTCTCGACAAAATAGTACTTCAATGGAAATTTATCGAGACAGCCCTAACAATTCATCCATTGTGTTGGTAGAAACAAAATGATAGTTTGGCCTTGCTTTTTGGTAGATATTCTTGGCCATAGACTTTTTGTTAGTTTCCATCATAGCTCTGTAAAGTGGCGTCAAGAACTTTCTTCTTCCAACTTTCACAAGAAATGCCTCTAAGGCTTCGTAAGCTGGCTCATAATCAGCTCTTATTGACTTTTCAAACCATGCAGCTGCTATTTCAGAGTTGGTAGAATTCGTAAAATCAAATAACTCATCTGCCTCAGCAAAAGCCTCTAAATTCCATGAAGTATCAATTCCTCTTATAAAATGAAGCCACTCATGAGTTGTCCAATCCTTAGTCACAGATGGAGTTTGAATGAACTTATTGGATGCTCTTACTTCATCCACATTAGAAAATTTATCAGAAATAATTACTGGGCAATTATCGGGCAATCCGGGCTTGTATATCCAATCTTTCAAGTTCATATTTTGAGTAGCAGGTAATTCTGCATGGATGTATTCCAAAAACTCTTCTGTTGTTAAGTTTTTGAACTTAAAGTATTCGAAATAAGTCTTGAGAAAAGAATCAAATTTTTCTCTACCCACTTTTTCTTCAATCATTCTGAGCATGAAACACCCCTTTTCGTAGGCAATATCCGACATTCCATCATCAGGACTTCTTCCTTCTAAGTCCAGTTTAAGTCTTGTATCCTCTGCAGGTAAATCAGCCAAAGTATAGGTAAGATCTTGAAAGCCTAACAAAGCCAACATTTCTGAATAATCTCTGCCATATAAGGCTTCAGCAATCCTTCGTTCAAAATAAACCGTGAATCCTTCGTTGAGCCAAAAGTCATCCCAAGTGGCATTGGTAGCTAAATTACCAGACCAAGAATGGGCCAACTCATGAGCAATGAGCGAAGTAAGTGACTTATCTCCGGCTATAATTGTTGGTGTTGCAAACGTTAATCTTGGATTTTCCATTCCTCCAAAAGGAAAACTCGGTGGCAACACAATGACATCATATTGTTCCCAAGCATAAGGACCATAAAGTTTCTCGGCTGCATCAATCATTGCCTCTAATTCTTCAAACTCTTCGTAGCATGCTTTCATCATAGAGGGTTCTGCGTACACACCAGACCTTGCACCCAAGGATTTGTAATCCAATTTTCCTACTGCTAAGGCAATCAAATAACTGGGAATTGGTTGTTTCATTTCGAACTCGAATACACCGTTTTCTGCGACTGTTGTGTTGGCACTCATAACTGCTGTGAGAGAATCTGGTACTTTTATCCTTGCCGAATAGGTAATTTTGTTTCCTGGCGAATCTTGATTGGGTATCCAAGATCGAGTGAGTATTGCTTCTCCTTGTGTAAACAAAAACGGATGAGATTTGTCTGCTGTTTGTTGTGGAGAAAGCCACTGAACAGCTTCAGAAGATGGATTGGTAGAGTAGTAAATCTCTACTCGAGTTGTGTTTGGAGTTATGGCCACAGTAAGCGGAGCACCTTTAAACTCATCTTCCTTCCCTACTGAGAATTTCACTTCACCACCTGCATCATTCGTAACGACCTTGGTAATATTAAGATCCTTGGTGTCGAATACAATCTCGGTAGCCTTGTTGTTCTTTATGGTGTGAGCAACCATCCCAGACAAAATCTTTTTATCAAAATCTGCTTCTAAATCTAAAAAAAGGTGAGTCGTATTTGCTTTGTTAAAATCTGCATAAGAATGAACGTCTTTGTTTTCGTATAATTCCATTTGGTTATTTTCGATGTTATTGGATTCGTATTGATTAGTGCACCCAACTAATAGAGTGCTCAAGGCTAATAAAGAGGTGATTTTTTTCATAATTTAAAAATACAAGATTATTTAAGTAAAAGGAATTTAAACTTTATTTATTTCAATATTCCTTTATCGAAAATAAAAATTTGTCTTAATTTAGGGACTTAACAAAAATTTAAAATAGAGATATGGAAAGCAATGATGCAATAGACAAAAAAGTTTTTGGACATCCAGTAGGTTTGTTTGTTCTCTTTTTCACAGAAATGTGGGAAAGATTTAGTTATTACGGAATGAGGGCCTTATTGGTTCTTTATTTGGTAGAAGAAATAACGAGCGATAATCCAGGTCTGGGTTGGTCATCTGAAGATGCAGGAGGTCTTTATGGATGGTACACAATGCTGGTTTATATCACTCCCATTTTGGGAGGAATTATTGCTGACAAACTATTAGGATATAGAAAAGCAATTACCATGGGAGCGGTGCTTATGTCACTCGGTCACTTTGCTTTAGCTTTCGATCCTATGCCTGCATTTTATCTTGGTCTCGCCTTATTGATTATTGGGAATGGATTTTTCAAACCAAACATCTCCTCAATTGTTGGTCAATTATACGAAGATGGCTCGCCAAAAAAAGATTCTGGTTACACCATCTTTTATCAGGGAATTAATGTTGGTGCATTTCTCGGTTCTATTCTTTGTGGCTATTTAGCAGAAAACATGGGTTGGCATTACGGATTTGGTCTTGCAGGTGTTTTTATGGTAATAGGAATGATTCAGTTTCAACTTGCTCAGAAAATGTTTGGTAAAATCGGTCTGCCTCCAAAAAACGGAAATTTGGAAGAAAATCAAGATTTGATTGATTCTGTAGAGGAAGTTTCAAAAGCTCCATTATCAAAAATTGAAAAACAAAGACTTGTTGTTGTAGGTGTTTTAGCTTTTTTCTCTATTTTCTTTTGGGCTGCTTTTGAGCAAGCAGGAAGTAGTTTGAATATTTTTGCAAGCGAATATACAGATAGGAGTTTAGCGGGTGATGGCATGTGGTTCAAAGTATTGAGTTCTATCGTCTCTTTGTTGCCTCTCATTATTCTTTTGTACTTGTTTTTAGGTGTAACCAAAGTTCTTGGAAAAAAATATGCCGGAGCCATGGGGTTCATGGGACTGAGTGTTGTTCTTCTGGGTGCTATTATGGGCTACATGATTTACGACCAATTTAAAGCCGAAAATCTAGAAGTTCCTGCGACTTGGTTTCAGAGTTTAAATGCTTTATTTATTTTCACTTTAGCTCCATTGTTCTCATTTATTTGGGCGCAATTGGCAAAAACTAAAGTAAACCCTAATGGACCACAAAAATTTGCGATTGGTTTGGTTCTATTAGGATTAGGTTTTATCCCATTAGTATATGGAGCTGCAGGTTTTGTAGGTGGAGATATGGGAGATGCTCAAAAGGTTAGTATGATATTCCTTGTTTTAGCTTATTTGCTACACACAATGGGCGAACTTTCACTTTCACCCGTAGGTCTTTCTTATGTAAGTAAGTTGTCTCCAAAAAGGTTAGTAGGTATTATGTTTGGAATCTGGTTCTTTGCCTCAGCGATGGGAAATAAAATTGCGGGATCATTTTCTGGATACATGGAAAAAATAGCAGAAGAATCCTCCATGGCTGACTTCTTCCAAATCTTAGTAATTATTCCAATCGTTGCTGGAATCATTCTCTATATTTTAAGTTTCCCCCTAAAAAAGTTAATGCATGGTGTGGAATAAATAACATTGTTATCAAAACTCAAAACCTCATTCGTCTCAAGACAAATGAGGTTTTTTTATATACGAGCTAAAAGAGAAGGGTTAATCTTATATGCTTAACCAGAAATAGATTGTATTTCCGCAACCATTTTATACCAAACAACTATTTAATTAAGGCATTAGGTTTAAAATATGCTCAAAAGGGACATTATTTAATACCGAGTCAAATTTTCAGAATCATTTAAAACTTAACCCTATAAAAAAGACCGATTGAGTACAATCGGTCTTTTTTATTTATTTCTTCATTTATTTCTTTGCTTTTTGCATTGCATTGGGTTTAGCTGGTCGTTTCTTTTTCCCTTGCGTGTATAGTTTAAACTTTGAAGGAACTACTCTGTGTGGCCAGTAATTGTTTCCTCTGTCACAATCAGCAGTTTCTAGGTTCGGATCCAACACAATATTCACTACCTCCTTTTTCTTTACAAATACTTTAGTAACAGATTGATTCTCTCCTCCCTCAGAAGTCATTTTCCAAATTTCTGCGGGAATGTGCATTTTTTCTTTCGTACCATCTTTGTATTCAAACTCTAGAATAATAGGCATAACCAATCCTCCTACATTTGTGAATTTTATTTCATAAAAATTATAGTTAGCCCCCATTATTTTCTGCTCTTCCTCAGTCAGGTTAGCCACATACCTTTGATAACTCTCCTTATCGGCATCTGTAACCTCAAACTCATCATACGAAGTGTAGAAATCATTTAGGCTTTCGTCTCGTTCGTTGTATGTAGTTTCTATAGCTGTTTGGTTTCTTTGGTTTCCAACAAAACTATTGTCTTCATCCATTTTGTTTTTCTTTAAAATAGCCTTTTCTACATCTGGATTCTTCGTGTCAATTTGCAACCATTTTACCTCGTCCATTGAAATATCTACGTGATCGGTCGTATAAAACCAACCTCTCCAAAACCAATCTAAATCAACTCCAGAAGCATCTTCCATAGTTCTAAAGAAATCTGCTGGTGTTGGATGTTTAAAAGCCCATCTTTCTGCGTAAGTCTTAAAAGCATAATCAAACAACTCTCTACCCATTACAGTTTCTCTCAGTATGTTAAGCGCAGTTGCTGGTTTACCGTAGGCATTGTTTCCAAATTGAAAAATGGACTCCGAGTTTGTCATGATTGGAGATATTCTTGATTTTTCACCCTTCATGTAGTCAGTAATTTTGTATGCCGGACCTCTTCTAGACGGAAATCCTCTTTCAAATTCTTGTTCGGTAAGGTATTGTAAAAATGTATTCAGTCCTTCATCCATCCAAGTCCATTGACGTTCGTCAGAATTAATAATCATTGGAAAATAGTTATGTCCTACTTCGTGAATGATTACTCCTATCATTCCATATTTTGTTCTTTCAGAATATGTTCCATCCTTTTCTGGTCTTCCAAAATTGAAACAAATCATTGGGTATTCCATTCCTATACTTTTGGAGTGAACCGAAATTGCCTTGGAATAAGGATAAGGAATTGTATATTTTGAATAGGTTCTTAGAGTTTGGGCAACAGCCTTTGTAGAATATTTCTCCCACAATGGATTCCCTTCTTTTGGATAATAACTCATTGCCAATACATCGGGTGCACCTTCTTGTTTCACTGCCATAACATCCCAAATGAATTTTCTGGAACTTGCAAAAGCAAAGTCTCTCACGTTTTTTGCGTGAAACCTCCATGTTTTTGTTCCGGTAGCTTTACTTTTCTCTGCCTCTTCGGCTTCTTCTTGTGTCACCACTACAACAGGATTGTCGTATGATTTTTTGGCCTTTTTAAACCGATTGTATTGGGCAGCAGTAATAACATCTTTTACATTAGTCAATTCACCTGTAGAACCCACAACATGGTCACTTGGTGTAGTAATATTCACTTTGTAATCTCCAAATACCAGGGCAAATTCTCCTCGACCAAGGAACTGTTTGTTTTGCCAACCTTCCACATCATTATACACACACATTCTTGGGTAAAACTGAGCGATGGTATACAAATAGTTGTCTTCCTCCTCAAAATATTCTAATCCTGATCTTCCTCCTACTTTGTCTCTGTCATTGATATTGTAATTCCATTTCATTTTAAATGAAAATGATTTACCAGGAGCCAAAGGAGTTTCTAGGTTTATTCTCAACATCGTTTTATTGATGGTGTAAGATTGGTCTTTCCCATCCGATTTCTTTAAATAATCAATCTTAAAACCTCCATCAAAGTAGCTCATCAAAGAATTCATAACATACATCCCAGTACCTTTTGACACAGAGCCTGTGGCAATTTTCTTTGTATCTGAATCCAAAGCTCTCACATTTTGGTCCAGTTGAACCCACAAATATTCTAATTTATCAGGAGAATTATTATAATAGGTAACAGAACCTTCTCCAAATATCTTTTGGTTCTTATCATCTAGGGTAATGTCCAAATTATAATCTGCCTTTTGCTGATAGTACTCATGCCCTGGAGCACCAGCAGCAGTTCTATACACATTGGGTGTAGGTAACTCTTGTTTTAATTGTCTGAATTTGTTTTTGTTGTATTCTTGGGTGTTTCCAGAAATTGCAAATAGACTCACAAGAGCCAGTAAAATAATTTTCTTCATGATTATTGTGTAATAAAGTTAAGCGTGTTAGTTATTCTATTGATGGATTTGGTGAGTTGTTTTTCACCTATTTTTACATGTGTAATGTTGGACTGAGCTGGAAAAACATCGGTCAAACTCGTGTTTTTAACAGTGAGTTTGGTTGGTTCTTTCATTTCATCAGATTGCAAGTAAATAAGGAATGTTTCATCTAGTTTTACTTCCCTTCCCACCCAATTCAATTGGATAGTGCTGTCTATTGTAATCTTAAAATTATCTTGAAAGTACAATTCAAGTAGACTATCCGCTTTAGGATGTTCATTCGGTTCAGCCAAATGGAGATTTACTTTATACCGATTGAAAATAGCTTTTTCAACATCGTGAGCAATATATTGCTGAGAAACCTCGATGGTTTTCGATTTCGGATTATAGTCTATATGAGTAATTGAAATGTAATATTCATGCAACAACTCAAAACTACCTAGTAGCAGTGCTAAGGTAAAAATGATTGCAGCGAATAGGCTATTTTTTTTCATAGCACTAAAGATAGTATTTTTTAAAAAGAAAAAGACAGTCCAAAGAGCCTTAATCATCTAATTTATGTTGATTTTTAAGATTCAATTTTAAGTATAACTGCCTATTCAATAATTCAACAACTATTTCCTTTATTGAATCTCCCTAATAGAATTTCCGAGAATAAAAGGATAGTCATGGCATTTGAGCCATTTCGTTTTATTCAATTAAAATTGGGGTTTCATTTTCAACTCATCAAGTCAATTTATTATCAACTCTGACTTGGTTTATTGACATACAATAAAATAATAATTTATAGATTTTTAAACTAAAAATTACTGACGTTAATTGATCAATATTTTCTCTGTTAATGTTTTGTCTCCTCCTTGTAATTGGATTAGATAGTAACAAGAGGTTAGTTTTAAGCTCAATAAAAAAAGCCTTTGTGATTTCACACAAAGGCTTCCAAAATCATATAGAAAGTTGAAATTAAATATACTTAAACTCTTTTCCTGGAAAGTTTGCATTTTCTCCCAGCTCTTCCTCAATTCTTAACAACTGGTTGTATTTAGCGATTCTATCACTACGTGATGCAGAACCTGTTTTGATTTGTCCTGTGTTTAATGCCACAGCTAAATCTGCTATAATGGAATCTTCGGTTTCACCACTTCGGTGACTCATTACAGAGGTATACCCAGCTTTATTGGCCATTTGAATCGCTTCAATTGTTTCGGTCAAGGTTCCAATCTGATTTACCTTAATCAAAATAGAATTGGCTATTCCCTCTTCTATTCCCCTAGCTAATCTCTTGGTATTGGTTACAAATAAATCATCTCCCACCAATTGAACTTTACCTCCTAGCTTTTCAGTAAGTAGCTTCCACCCTTTCCAGTCGTCTTCGTCTAGGCCATCTTCAATTGAGGCAATTGGGTATTTCTCGCACCAATCTGCCCAAAAATCAACCATTTGCTCACTTGTTAATTTATCACCAGTAGATTCTAGGTGATACATCTTTTCTTCCCCATTATAAAACTCAGATGCCGCTGCGTCCAAGGCTATCCAAATATCTTTTCCTGGTGTGTAACCAGCCCTTTCAATGGCTTCAATTACTACTTTTATTCCTTCCTCATTGGATTGTAAGTTAGGAGCAAATCCACCTTCATCTCCTACATTGGTAGAAAGTCCTTTTTCTTTTAGAACGGCTTTCAAATGATGAAACACTTCTGTACCCATTCTCAATGCTTCGGCAAATGAATGAGCTCCAAAAGGCATCACCATAAATTCTTGTACATCAATTTTATTGTCGGCATGAGAACCTCCATTTAATATGTTCATCATAGGAACAGGTAAAGTTGTTCCCAACATTCCACCAAGGTAACTATACAAAGAAATACCAAGTGAATCGGCTGCAGCTCTGGCACAGGCCAAAGAGACACCCAAAATTGCATTTGCTCCTATATTTCCTTTATTATCAGTTCCATCGGCAGCTCTCATAATGGTATCTATTCCCAATTGATCAGTAATGGGAGTTCCGTGTAATTCCTCATCCAAAATTGAATTTACGTTCTCAACAGCTTTCAACACTCCTTTTCCCAAAAAACGGGAAGAATCTCCATCTCTTAATTCTACAGCTTCGTGAATTCCTGTAGAGGCACCTGAAGGAACCGCAGCTCTCCCCATACTTCCATCACTTGTCAATACATCAACCTCAATAGTTGGGTTTCCTCTTGAATCTAAAATTTCTCTTGCGTGAACGTTTACAATGTAACTCATACCTATTTATTTATTACTAATAATTATACTAATTGTGATTTACTTTCCTTTATATTCGTTACAAAATCATCGAACAAATATCTAGAATCATTTGGTCCCGGAGAAGACTCCGGATGATACTGAACGGAGAAAATTTTTCTGTCCTTCAATTTAAATCCAGCCAATGTATCGTCATTCAAATGAACATGAGTCATTTCTAAATTCGAATGAGCCTCAGCTTCTTCTCTGTTCACTACAAAACCATGATTTTGAGAAGTTATTTCTCCCTTTCCTGTTATTAGGTTTTTCACTGGATGATTAACTCCCCTATGCCCGTTGTGCATTTTGAAAGTGGTTAAACCCTGACTCAATGCCAAGATTTGATGACCTAAACAAATTCCAAACATCGGGATTCCCGCTTCTGTCAATTCTTTTACAGTAGCAATTTCATTTGGCATAGCCGATGGGTCACCAGGTCCATTAGAAAGCATAATTCCATCTGGTTCAAAACTCATGATTTCAGATGCAGAGGTATTAAACGGAAACACCTTTACGAAGCAACCTCTATCCACCAAACACCTTACGATGTTTTTCTTCACTCCATAATCCAACAAAGCAACTCTATAGTCGGAATTTTCATCTCCTTTTGTAAATGCCTCTTTTGTTGAAACTTTGGAAGACAATTCAAGTCCATCCATGGAAGGAGTTGTGGCTAACCTCTTTCTCAATTCTTCAATATCCGATATTTCAGAGGAAATAATCACATTCATTGCCCCTTTATTTCTTATGTGACGAACTAAAGCTCTGGTATCTATATCACTTATTCCTCCTCTATTGTTCTCAATCAACAAATCATTAAGAGAAGTAACATCTCCAGCTCTCGAATGTGTATCGGAAAATTTCTTTACGATGAGACCAGCAATTTTAATAGAATCACTTTCAATTTCTTTTTTGATCGTTCCGTAATTCCCAATATGAGAAGTAGTCATTATCAATATTTGTTCGTAATAGGACGGGTCCGTAAAAATTTCTTGATATCCAGTCATCCCAGTGTTGAAAGCGATTTCACCAGAATAAGTTCCTGGTTTACCAATTGCATTTCCTTCAAAAACAGTTCCATCTGCTAACAATAAAATTGCCTTATTCTTTTCTGTCATGTTTTTATAGATTTAAATTGATTGATTTATGCAAAAATAAGTTAAAAAAAAAGGATGCAATTCTTAAATTACATCCTTTTTATAAATAATTAATAACAATACATTTATTCTTCTTCAGAATCTGCAGGCTTCTCTTCTTTAGCTTTTGGTTCAGTAGCTTTCTTAGCTTCTACCACTTCTTCAGTTGCAGTTTCAGTAGCTACAGCTTTTTTAGCTCCACCTCTTCTACTTCTTCTTGTTGCAGTTTTCTTTTCACCACCCTCAGCGGAGTACAATTCATTGTAATCTACCAACTCGATGTAACACATTGGCGCATTATCACCCTGTCTTGGAGGTAATTTTATGATTCTAGTATATCCCCCTGGACGATCCATAATCTTTGGCGCCACTTCTCTAAACAATTCAGCAACCAATCCTTTAGCCTGCTCATTGTTCAACAAAGCTTTAAATACCAACCTTCTGTTGTGAGTCGTATCTTGTTTACATTTTGTCAAAACTGGCTCAATGTATTTTCTAAGCTCTTTTCCTTTAGTTAAAGTAGTTTTAATTCTCTTGTGTTTCACCAACTCAGAAGCTAGGTTGCCCATCAACGCTTTTCTGTGCGATTTAGTTCTACTTAAACTTTTAAACTTTTTTCCGTGTTTCATTTCTTCCTTTTATCTCTCGTGATATAATATTAGCTATCTAGATTGTATTTTGATACATCCATTCCGAATGCCAATCCTTTCGACTCAATCAATTCTTCCAACTCTGTAAGAGATTTCTTACCAAAGTTTCTAAATTTCAACAAGTCACTTTTGTGGTAAGATACTAACTCACCTAATGTTTCAACGTCAGCAGATTTCAAACAATTTAATGCTCTCACTGATAATTCCATGTCAACTAATTTGTTTTTCAACAATTGTCTCATATGCAGTGAAGTTTCATCAAATTCTTCTTCGCTCTTCTTTTCATCCACATCCAAGGTAATTCTCTCATCAGAGAATAACATAAAGTGGTGGATCAAAATCTTAGCAGCTTCCTTTAATGCTGACTTAGGATCAATTGAACCATCTGTTGTGATTTCAAAATTCAACTGCTCATAATCCGTTCTTTGTTCTACTCTGTAATCTTCTACAGTGTACTTTACATTCTTAATCGGTGTAAAGATAGAGTCAATTGCAATAGTACCAATTTTCGAATTCTCGTCTTTATTCTCTTCAGAAGGTCTGTAACCTCTTCCTTTCCCAATGTTCAATTCAACCTCCAAAGTAACACCTTTGTCCAAGTCACAAATAACCATATCTGTATTGATTACTTGAAATGCAGAAGTTGCTTTTCCGATATCCGCTGCAGTAAACTTAGTTTGATTACTAATTTTAAACTTCACTACTTCCGATTCAGAATCTTCTATCTGTCTCTTGAATCTAACTTGTTTCAGGTTAAGAATGATCTCAGTTACATCTTGAACCACTCCTTTGATTGAAGAAAATTCGTGATCTACACCTTCAATATGTAAAGACGTGATTGCGAAACCTTCTAATGAAGACAAAAGAATTCTTCTTAATGCATTACCAACAGTAATTCCATAACCTGGTTCCAAGGGTCTGAATTCGAATTTACCAACGAACTCATCAGAATCAAGCATGATTACCTTATCTGGTTTTTGAAAATCTAATATTGCCATTTTTAAAAATGTTTTTTGTTCTAGTTCTTATTTAGAGTATAACTCGACTATTAATTGTTCTTTGATGTTTTCAGGAATCTGAACTCTTTCCGGAACTTTAATAAACTTTCCACTCATTTCGCTTGGGTTCCATTCCATCCAGTCAAACGACTTATTGTTGGCCGCTAAAGAACTTGTAATACCTGGAATAGATTTTGATTTTTCTCTAACACCAATAACATCACCTTCTTTTACTTGGTATGAAGGAATGTTTAAAACTTGTCCGTTCACTGTAATGTGTCTGTGAGATACAAATTGTCTTGCCCCACTTCTGGTAGGAGAAATTCCTAATCTAAAAACTACGTTGTCAAGTCTTTGCTCACACAATTGTAACAAAACCTCACCAGTAATACCGTTACTAGCTTTAGCTTTTTTGTATAAGTTTCTGAATTGCTTTTCCAAAATACCATATGTGTATTTTGCCTTTTGCTTTTCCATCAACTGAATACCGTATTCTGATTGCTTAGGTCTTCTTTTGTTTGGTCCGTGTTGACCTGGACCATAATTTCTTTTTTCCAAACTTTTGTCTGGGCCAAAGATTGGTTCCTTAAACCTTCTTGCAATTCTTGATTTTGGGCCTGTATATCTTGCCATAGTGCTATTATATCTTTTGTTAGATAATTCTATTAATGATTAAACTCTTCTTCTTTTTGGTGGACGACATCCATTGTGTGGAATTGGAGTTACATCAACGATTTCTGTAACGGTAATTCCTGCATTGTGAATTGTTCTGATTGCGGACTCTCTTCCTTGACCAGGACCTTTTACAAAAACTTTTACTTTTCTCAATCCGTATTCAAAAGCTTCTTTTGAACAATCTTCAGCAGCCATTTGTGCAGCATAAGGAGTGTTTTTCTTAGAACCTCTAAATCCCATTTTTCCAGCAGATGACCAAGAAATAACTTGACCACTATTGTTTGTTAAAGAAATGATGATGTTATTGAACGAAGCTTGGATATGAGCTTGTCCAGTTGATTCTACAACAACCTTCTTTTTTTTCTTTGCATTTGTCTTTGCCATAATAAACTACTTATTATTTAGTTGCTTTCTTTTTGTTTGCAACTGTTTTCTTTCTTCCTTTTCTTGTTCTTGAATTGTTCTTGGTTCTTTGTCCTCTCAATGGAAGTCCACTTCTGTGTCTTATTCCTCTGTAACAACCAATATCCATCAATCTCTTAATGTTCAATTGTACTTCTGAACGTAATGCACCTTCTACTTTGTAAGTTTCTGTAATCGCTGTTCTGATTTTACTCAATTGATCATCATCCCAATCTTGAACTTTGATGTTTTCATCAACACCAGCAGTTTTCAATATTTCTTGAGCTCTTCCTCTACCAATACCGAAAATGTAAGTTAATCCTACTACTCCTCTTTTGTTCTTTGGTAGGTCTATTCCTGAAATTCTTGCCATAATATATAGTTTATCCTTGTCTTTGTTTGAATTTTGGATTCTTCTTGTTAATCACGTACAACCTGCCTTTTCTTCTTACGATTTTGCAATCTGCAGATCTCTTTTTTACTGATGCTCTTGT